>CALGIG010000042.1 GCA_937915865.1 uncultured Prolixibacteraceae bacterium
CATGTATGCAAGATAATAATTATCCTGTAAATTACAAAGTCCGACAGGCTCCTAGTTTCAGGGTTTGTGCTATTTTTCTTCAACGGTTTTATTATCAAACTGCAATACTCAATAGCTCTTAAATGCAGCTTTTACGTGCTTACCCTGGCTATCGGGTATATTTTCCTGTTAAAAGCCGGGTTATGGATGAGCCGACTGATAAAAAGCAACCTGATGGAAGATGTATTTAATATGGAGAATGAATCGTTTATGCAGGAAACCCAACTCATGGGAAATGAATATTCCGTGAACCTGCCCACACGCTTCAGCTACAAAAAGAAAACCTACAACGGGTGGATTAATGTGGTTAATCCGTTTCGGGCGAGCATTGTTTTGGGGACTCCGGGAAGCGGGAAATCCTATGCCATCATCAACAATTACATCAAACAGCAAATTCAAAAGGGTTTCAGCATGTATATATACGATTTCAAGTTTGACGACCTGAGCGTTATCGCATACAACACTTTAATGAAAAACACGGACAAATATGAACATCCGCCCAGATTCTATGTGATAAATTTTGACTACCCGGAGCGGAGCCACCGGTGTAATCCCATTGCGCCAGAGTTTATGACCGACATTGCTGATGCTTATGAATCGGCTTACACCATTATGCTGAACCTGAACAAAACATGGATTCAAAAACAAGGCGACTTTTTTGTGGAATCACCGATTATCCTTCTCACCGCTATTATCTGGTACCTGAAAATTTATAAAAACGGGAAATACTGCACGTTCCCCCATGCCATCGAATTTCTGAATAAGAAGTATGCCGACATTTTTACCATTCTCACTTCGTACCCGGAACTGGAAAACTATCTTTCACCGTTCATCGATGCCTGGGAAGGTGGTGCGCAGGACCAATTGCAGGGACAGATTGCCAGTGCAAAAATCCCCCTCTCGCGAATGATTTCGCCGCAACTGTACTGGGTAATGTCCGGCAACGATTTCACACTGGACATTAATAATCCGAAGGAACCTAAAATTCTTTGTGTGGGTAATAACCCTGACCGCCAGAACATCTATTCCGCCGCCCTGGGGTTATACAATTCCCGGATTGTAAAGCTGATAAACAAGAAAGGTCAACTCAAAAGTGCGGTCATTATTGATGAGCTTCCAACCATTTATTTCCGTGGTTTGGACAATTTGATTGCCACTGCCCGGAGCAATAAGGTGGCTGTTTGTCTGGGATTTCAGGATTTTTCGCAGCTAAACCGCGATTACGGAGACAAGGAAGCCAAAGTAGTGATGAACACGGTTGGTAATATCTTCAGCGGGCAGGTAGTTGGCGAAACTGCAAAAACACTATCGGAACGGTTCGGGAAAGTCCTTCAAAAACGACAATCGATGACCATCAACCGGCAGGATAAATCCACCTCGATTAATACCCAAATGGATACGCTGATACCTGCCTCAAAAATTAGTAACCTCACACAAGGCATTTTTGTCGGGGCCATTTCTGACAACTTCGACGAACGAATTGAGCAGAAAATATTTCATGCCGAAATTGTGGTGGACAATGAGAACGTAGCCAAAGAAACCGCCGCGTACAAGCCTATTCCGGTAATTACAAATTTTACCGACGAGGATGGCAAAAACCATTTGCAGGAGGAAATTGAATTCAACTATAGGCGGATAAAAAATGAAGCAGCACAAATAATTGTGGATGAACTGGAAAGGATAAAGAAAAAGTAAGAACGTGAAATCATTTTAAAGCTTTGTTGTCAACAATTAAAGCACAATGTCACTAAGTAAATTTGTATATTTATCGTTCAACTAAAATTCAATCTTTTGAGCCAAATAATGCTGGTAAACCAATCAATAATAACAGATATAAAGTCCATTATTTCCCAGGCACGGGACAATGCGATTCGTGCAATTGACCATCAGCGGACATTGATGTACTGGCATATTGGAAAGCGTATTTTTGAAGAAGAGCAGGATGGGAAAGACCGGGCAGATTACGGAAAATATCTCACTGAATACATTGCCAGCGAATTGGAACCGGAGTTTGGAAGCGGCTTTTCGAAACGCCAAATAGAGTTGTTCCGGCAGTTTTACCGCACTTTTCCAATTACGAATACACTGTATTCGCAATTAAGCTGGAGCCAATACAAGCTGCTGATACGTTTAGACGCCCCGGAGCAAAGGGAATTCTATATTGCTGAAACAATAAAGAACAACTGGACAGTTCGCCAATTGGAACGCCAGATTTACAGCAATTTGTACGAACGCCTTTTGGTGAGTAACAACAAGGAAAGCGTCCTAGCAGTTGCCAAAAGCGAAAAAAAACCCTCCGATGCCAAAGAGATCATCAAAGACCCGATGTTCCTGGAATTTCTGGGATTGAAACGAGAATCTTCCTTCTACGAACGAGATTTGGAATCGGCCATTATTACGCATTTGCAGGAGTTCTTGTTGGAGTTGGGCAATGGATTTTCTTTTGTGGCAAGGCAAAAACGAATACATATCGAGGGCGATGAATTCTTCGCGGATTTGGTATTTTATAACCGGCTGTTACAATGTTTTGTCATCATAGAAATCAAAACGACTAAACTCACCCATCAGGACATTGGCCAGTTGCAGATGTACGTCAATTATTACGACCGCGTTGAAAAGCTGCCACAGGAAAACCCGACCATCGGTATTTTGCTTTGCGCCAGCAAGAATGATGCAGTTGTACGGTTTACCTTGCCTGAAGGACAGCGGCAAATTTTTGCCAGCCAATACAAGCTTTACCTGCCAACTGAACAGCAATTGCTGAATGAGGTAAATAAAGAATTGGAGAGTTTTGAAGACAAAACAACTAAGGGATAATTGTATATTAAGGAAATTAATAGCTATAAATATTCAAGAATGGCAAATATTAGATTAAATATATTACCTATTTCTGAAGCAAGTTTTTCTTTTAAAGTTTATCGAAAATTAAAACATGAAAACGACTTAAAAGAAGAGAATACTTTCCAATACCAACTTCCTAACGGGGCACAGATTGATGATCGAAGTCAATATTTGGTATCTTTTGATCCAAAAGAAGGGTTCGTCGAGTTTTCAGCTTCTTCTTATTACGCTATTGGATTAACTAAGAGGTATTTGTTAAAGCAGCTTTTTGACAAACTAATTCAAATAGGCTGCTCACTTCCTTTTGAAATAAAAAAGCATTTTTCAGAGAAACAGGTTGAATTCACGGTGCATGAATATCAACAAGGAAGACAATTAGTTTCATTGTCACCTTATTATCTGGAAGAACAGAAAAGATTTGGATTCATTATCGATTTCCGATTCTCAAAAAACAAGGACGTTCCTTTTAATAAGGATGTTCAGATATTGAGTTTAAGTCTTGACAAACAAGGACGAAGCAATAAGAATTATTATTCAGACAAATTCAGAATGATTAATAATTTCTTAGATGAGATTTACAATGGTATTCAAGTAATTGGTGCCGAAGACAAATCAGAAATTCATATTGAAAGAGAATTAATAGAAACATCCGTTTTTCTGTTAAATAAGAAAGAATACATTTTTAGCAATAAGAACACCGCCAACTCACAATTTCAGGGTATTAGAAATTATGGTCCTCTCCATAAAATTGATAAAGAAATTCTTTTCGCTTTTATTTTCGATGATCGTTTTAAATCTTTTGCAAATGAGTTGTATTTGAGCTTAACTGGCAAAGCAAATCCAGGAACCTTTCCAGGGCTCGAACAAATGTTTGGCATAAAAATTAGCACAAATAATGTCAAACAAGTGAAAATTAGTGGTTATTCTAAAGAGGATTTACTGAACATTGTAGATACTGTAAACGCCTTACAAAAGGCAAATCAAGACAAGAAAGTGATAGGGATTTATATTGAAGACTCTGAAATTGACGTGGAGGATAAGGAAGCTTCTGAACACTATTATTTTTTGAAATACAATTTCATAAAGAATAATCTTGCTTTGCAGGTTGTCAATTACCGAAAATTAGGTACAAAAAATTCATTAAAATGGTCTACATCAAATGTTGCATTGGCGATGTTTGCCAAAATGGGTGGCATTCCCTGGGTAGTGAAACCAAGCAACAACAATTGTCTGATATTAGGCGTAGGAAGTTCGCATAAGTTTGACAAAGATACTGGAACAATTTCGAAATATTTTGCCTATACCGTCTGTTTGGACTCAAGCGGACTTTATAAAACATTAGAAGTGCTAGCTGATGAAACGACGGAGTCACACTACCTTGAAAAGTTAAAAATCAATTTAATAAAAATACTAAGTGATGGGCGAATGGGAAGTTATAAAACTTGTGTTTTACATCTACCATTTAAAATCAAGCAAAGTGAAATAAAGGCTATCTCGGAAGCTATAAAGCAGATTAATGACATTGACTTTGTTGCGATTAAAGTAAACCTCGACAACAAATATTTTGGTTATAGTTTTCATAATACATTAGTTCCGTATGAAAGTAGTTTCGTGAAACTATCCAAAAATGAGTACTTAGTTTGGTTTGAAGGACTATTATACGGAAAAGAGATTGTTGATAAAAGACTTGCAAATCCGGTACATATTGAATTCTTAAATATTGGTAACCAAAGAATATTTGATGAAAGAAAATATTTGCAAGATGTTCTTAATTTATCGGGAGCAAACTGGAGAGGATTCAATGCCAAATCAATACCCATTTCAATTTATTACTCACAAATTATAGCAAGATATACTGAGGCATTTGAAAAAATTGATGGGTACGAAGAAAATTCGATTTCAAACGATAAACCTTGGTTTTTATAAAATATACAGAAATGGAAATAAAAGGCGAACATTTGTTGTTTTTATTAGGGGCAGGCGCAAGCGTAGAAGCAGGCATTCCTATTTCAAATCAAATGGTAAATAAGATAGAAGATCTTATAAAAAACGATGAGGATTGGAAACAGTTTCGAGATTTGTATTTTTATTTAAAAAGCAGCATAATTTATTCAGACGGCATTTTGGGAAAATTTAACGAGACATTTAATGTAGAAAGGTTATTGATAGTCATCACTGAAATCGAAAAGCGAGAAAGTAACATTATGTACCCTTTTATCGGGACGTGGAATATTCGTTTACTTGATTTAGCGGGGAATAATTTCGATAACATAAAGAAGTTTCACAAGCTTATCAGAAAGCAACTGAATGAATGGGTTGGACTCAGAAGCTACGAGGAGGCAAATTATTTTCAATCTTTTTCTTCCCTCTCAACAGCCGTAGCAAATTTGATGAAAGTTTTTACGCTCAACTATGATATGTGTTTTGAAAATATTGTAGGAAAAGATAAGATTATTGAATTGGGATTTACTAAAGAAACAAATGAGTGGCATCAATCAAACTTTGATGATAATAATGAGGGAAAACATTATCACCTGTATAAACTTCATGGTTCTATTGATTGGTATATAGCAAATGAGAAACTACGTAAAAGTCAAAAAATAGAGTCAAACCCAGAATTAATTTTTGGCATTCAGCATAAAATGACATCTGTTGATCCTTATTTTTACTACTCATCAATTTTAAGAAGCTCTTGCCTGAATGATGCCAAAATAATTACCATTATCGGTTATTCTTATGCTGATGAATATGTGAACGTAATACTTTCTCAAGCATTAAATTCACGTAGCGAACTTAGGATAATAAATGTTTCTCCTCTTTTGGGGAAAGATGAAACCCAAATAGAATTTATTTGTCAAAGATTGAACTTAAAAAACAAAGAACAGCTTATAAACATAAACAAAACTGCAAAAGATTTTTTGTCCAATGTTATGAATAGGGAATTTTTCGAAGGTTATATTGCGGAACCGGAAGGAGTCCCTTTCTAATAAAAAAAGTAATTACACTATTATATTAAAAAGCCACACCTATCCCCATCAGCGCCAAACACTGCCACATTAGCTGAAACCCAATGATTTGAATAAAAACGGAGATACATTAGCTTCTAAATTATTAAAACTAATGTATCATGAAACAAGAAATCAACGATCAGGAGGTATTACTGGTCAAAGAAAAAAACGAGAGTAAAGTGAAAGCCGTAGTTGGTTTTGATAACAACGGCAAGTTAAAAACAGCGCCACCCGAACAAGCCAATTCAGACAGTTTTTTAAAAATTGACAAAAACGGGTATGTATTGGAGAATTTCTTTACCAATTTTCACCGACAATACAAAAATCCTACTGACTTTCTGTTCTTTAAAGCACCCGCTAATCTAGTTGAGAAGACTGCTTCCGATTTGGAAAAAAAACTGAATGGACCAGAAGATGAGTCTAAAAGAGCAACACTGGAAAAGCTCGAAAATAAACCGGAGCAACATCGCCAAAAGGAAGAAAAGCAGGAAAAGGCTGCAAACCTGATTGATGAAAGTAAAGTGGACTGGTCACAACTGGAAAAGCTGGGTGTAACGAAAGACTTTCTGAAGAACACGAAAAACCTGGAACCCATGTTGAATTTCCAGAAGTCACCGGACTTAATCCCCATTACCCTAAAAACCGACAACATTACCATTCACACAGATGCACGTTTGGCTTTTCGGCCAGACGAAGACGGAAACTTCAAAGTGGCCGTTCACGCAGTTCGAAGTAAACCTGAGTTAGACCGCCCGTATTTTGGAGTTACGCTAACCGACGAAGACAAGAAAAACCTGTTGCAAACCGGCAATGCCGGACGGATTCTCAATCCGCAATACAAAGAAGGCGAAACAACGCCGGTCTTCCTTTCTATCGACAAGCTGACCAACGAACTGGTCGCTGCCCGCGCCGATAAAATCAACATCCCGGAGGAGATCAAAGGGGCAAAGTTGAATGAGAATCAGCGAAAAGAACTGGCTGAAGGCCGTGCAGTTTTTGTGGAAGGCATGACTGCCCGCAACGGGAATGAGTTCAGTTCCTGGTTACAGGTTGATGCTGATAAACGGGGCATTGGTTTTCGTTTCGAGCCAAGGAAGGAACAAAATCAGAAGGTAACCGACCAAAGACCGGTCCGCATTCCTGATTCGTTGCTTGAAAAAGAACTGACCGAAGAGCAAAAGCAAAAACTGGAAAAGCGCGAAACAATTTATGTTACCGGGATGAAGGACAAGGAAGGCCAGGAGTTTAATGCCTACGTGAAGATCAACGACGAAAAAGGGAAACTCGATTTCTACAAATGGAACCCGGACAAAGCCCAATCCAAAGGCGCTGAAGTTACTCCTGACAACAACAGCAAAACGCAGGTAGCTGTAAATTCAGAAGGTAAAACCGATGAAACCACCAAACACCTGAAAGAACCTTTGGCTAGGGAACAGGTCAACCCAACCGAGCAACAGGCAGAAAAACGAAGCCACTCGAAAGCTCATTCCATGTAACCTGGCAGCTTACTGCCTGACTGACTAATCCAAGGCGTTCAGCAAATAACCTGAACGCCTTTTCAAATTCATTTTTCATTATCAAAATCAAACAGCCATGAACAACAGCTATCAGGAATTGCATTGGTTTAAATTGTCTCTTTTGCACTTCTTATATGAAAGTCATCCGGAATTAACTGAAAATACAGACTTACTGAACACCCGCAGCGACCTTGCTTCAAAGGCTTATTCCGAAGCAATTAAGAACGGGCATACCCAGCAGGAAGCCGAAGAACTGGCGCTCAAAGACCTGTATCACGGCCTTCACTTTTCGAAACACGATACACTGGTTACTATCCTCTGGAATGAATTCTCCAGGGTTATTCCAATGGGGCTGGCCAAAGAATTTGCCATCCGAATACTTCCACAGGTGGAACCCGTTTTCTCAAAATACAAATTGACCGATGACTTTGCTTTCAGCTCAGAGTTTAATGGACTATACAACGAGTTGACCGGTACAATCTCAATCTGGCTGGAAGACCATGAGCTTCAATAAAGAAAAGCACATTAGGGCCAATATTGAGGCAATAAAACTCGCCCTTCAGCTTGAAAAGGAAAATCGTAGCCCGACTGTAGAAGAACGGGAAGCCCTGAAACAGTATTCCGGGTTCGGGGCTTTAAAATGTATCCTCAACCCGGCAGAAAGCCTGTCCGATATTGCTTACTGGCCAAACTCAGAAGTTGGGTTATTTCCTTTGGTAACCGAATTACATGATGTACTGAAGTGGCATTCCCGGTCGGAACAAGAGTACAAACAATACATGGGCAGCCTGAAGAACTCTATTCTGTCTGCCTTTTACACCCCTACTGAAATCGTGCAGGTTCTTGCAGAAGCGTTGAAACAAAACCAGGTTTCTCCCGGAAGTTTCCTTGACCCTTCTGCCGGGACAGGAGTATTTATCTCTGCGTTTAAAAATCAAAATGAAGGGCTTTCTGTAACAGGCTTCGAAAAGGATTTGCTCACCGGAAAAATACTGTCCAAACTTTACCCGAAAGACAAAATCAGGCTTGCCGGTTTTGAAGAAATCGAAAGCCGCTATAGCAATCATTTCGATATGGTGTCTTCGAATATCCCATTTGGCGATGTGGCAACTTTTGATGCTTCATTTTTGAAAAGCAAAGACAAAGTAAAACAACAGGCTTCCCGAAGCATTCATAATTATTTCTTCCTAAAAGGAATGGAAACGCTTCGCGAAGGCGGGGTCCTGGCTTTTATCACTTCTCAGGGAGTAATGAATTCACCACAGAACGAACCGGTGCGCCAATGGTTGATGAACAACAGCCGTTTGGTTTCGGCAGTACGGTTGCCCAATAACCTTTTCAGCGATTATGCCGGAACCGAGGTGGGCAGCGATCTGATTATTCTTCAAAAGGATTCATCAAAAAATCGCCTTACCTCGAAAGAGAAAGATTTTGTCCGAAGCGAGAGGCTGTCCAGTGGAATACTCACAAACAACTATTTCAACAACCTGCAACGAGTGGTGCATACCGAAGGGTTTATTGATACCGACCCGTATGGCAAACCTGCGCAGATTTTTATTCATGGCCAGGGAATCCGTGGAATAGCTTCAGACATGCGCAAAATGCTTGAAGCTGATTTCGGGCAAATGCTCGATGTTGATTTATTTCAGCAGACCGCTTCCGGCAAAAAAATAATAACAGTATCTGTACCCGACAAAATTGAGAGCAGGATAAACCAAACGGCACCGGTACTAACCCTTTACGATCTCTTTGGTTTTAGCCAGGAGGAACGTAGCCAGCAAAGTTCCACCCGAAAAAAGAATGGCGCAAAGCCCCAGGCGCAGCAATTAAACTTATTTCCGCAACCGACCCCGGTAAACGGAAAACAACTCAAAGAAACTATCTCCACCAAACCGGAACCCAGACCATTCATGGGTGAGCTATACAGTCATCACAAAACCGGTTCATTGGTTAAAGACCGGAACCAGCTTGGATTTCTAAAAGAACGTGACGGGGAAACGGCAACATTCGAGCAGTTGAAGCTGAATCCAGTGCAGGAAGCAAAAGCCTTACTTTTTATTCAAATCAGGGACACTTACCACCAGTTGTACAACAATGAGGCTGTAAGTTTTAAAGAGGATGCATCAAACCGCAACCTGCTGAACAGATACTATGACAATTTTATCCGAAAGTACGGAAACCTGAACGACCCGAAAAATCTTGGATTGCTGAAGATGGATTCTGGGACCAATGAAGTATTGGCGCTGGAGCGCGGTGTTAATGGGGAATTGATAAAAGCCGATATTTTTCACCAGCCGGTTGCGTTTAATGCCAAAGAACTGGAGCGGGTGGAAACTTCTGAAGAAGCGCTTGCCGCTTCACTGAACAGGTATGGCGAAGTAAGAATGGACTATGTGTTATCCTTGCTCGAAGATAAAAGCCGGGAAGAACTGGTTCAGGAACTTCACGGAAGAATCTATTTTAATCCGCTTATCCAAAACTATGAGGTGGCCGACAAATTTATTGCCGGAAATGTTGTCGAAAAGGTCTGGGATATTGAACGTTATCTTTCCAGGCAACCCAATGATGCCGCTTCACAGGAATCGCTAAAAGCATTGCAAAATGCCATTCCCCAACCTATTCCTTTTGAAGAACTGGATTTCAATTTTGGGGAACGCTGGATTCCGACAAACATTTACAGCCAATACGCTTCACACCTGTTTAAAACGGGTGTCGATATTCATTATTCGGAATCTGTTGACGAATTTTCGGTCAGGGCTCAGCTTACCAACGCTAATATCTACGAGAAATATGCGGTCAAATCGCAAAGCCGCCTGTATGACGGTATTGCCCTGATGAAACATGCCCTCCTGAATACGACACCTGACATTACCAAGAACATTGTTGTCGATGATAAAGAGGTAAAAGTCAGGGACGGGGAGGCAATCCAACTGGCAAACAGCAAAATCGACGAAATCCGAAACGGTTTTACTGATTGGCTGAATGAACAGAATCCGGCGTTTAAACAAAGCCTGGCCAGTTTATACAATTCAACCTACAACTGCTATGTCCGCCCAAAATACGATGGTTCGCACCAAACTTTTCCCGGCCTTGACCTGAAAGCGTTGGGAATCCCCAGCTTGTATGCCAGCCAGAAAGATGCGGTCTGGATGCTGAAACAAAATGGTGGCGGTATTTGCGATCACGAAGTGGGTTCCGGCAAAACGCTGATTATGTGCTGTGCCGCTTATGAAATGAAACGTTTGCAACTGGCCAATAAACCTATGATAGTCGGACTGAAAGCCAATATCCACGAAATCTCCCAAACCTTCAGAACGGCTTACCCTCATGCTAAAATCCTGTATCCGGGGAAACAGGACTTTAGCCCCGACAAACGAATGAAAATCTTCAATGAAATCAAAAATAACTCCTGGGATGCAGTTATCCTGTCCCACGAACAGTTTGGAATGATACCACAGTCGCCAGAAGTGCAAAAGCAAATTTTACAGGCAGAACTTGACAGCGTGGAAGAAAATCTCGAAATCGTCAGAAGACAAGGCGGAGAAGTTTCCCGTGGAATGCTGAAAGGTTTGGTAAAGCGTCAACAAAACCTTGAAGCGACACTGAAATCCATCACTTACACCATTGAAAACCGGAAAGATGATGTGGTCGACTTTAAAATGATGGGTATTGACCATTTGTTTGTGGATGAAAGTCACCGGTTCAAAAACCTGATGTTCAACACCCGTCACGACAGGGTTGCCGGGATGGGAAACCCGCAAGGCAGCCAGCGGGCATTGAATATGCTGTTTGCTATTCGGACTCTTCAGGAACGAACCGGCAAAGATTTGGGAGCGACTTTTTTGTCGGGAACGACCATTTCCAATTCGCTGACCGAGTTGTTCCTGCTGTTTAAATACCTCCGACCCAAAGAAATGGAACGCCAACAGATTAAAACCTTCGATGCCTGGGCTGCCGTTTATGCAAAAAAGACAACGGACTATGAATTTTCGGTAACCAATGAAATTGTTCAGAAAGAACGTTTCCGGTATTTTATTAAAGTGCCCGAACTGGCAGCTTTTTACAACGAAATAACCGATTACCGGACGGCAAAAGATATTGGCATCGACCGTCCTGAAAAAACTGAAATCCTGCATAACATTCCGCCAACACCGCAACAAGAACAGTTTATTCAAAAATTGGTAGCTTTTGCGAAAAACGGTGATGCCACAATTCTTGGAAGGCCGCCGCTCTCAGAACAGGAAGAACGGGCAAAAATGCTGATTGCAACCGACTACGCCCGGAAAATGTCGCTGGATATGCGGATGATCAGCCCGCATTACGACGACCATGTGGA
Source organism: uncultured Prolixibacteraceae bacterium (assembly GCA_937915865.1). Taxonomy (GTDB): domain Bacteria; phylum Bacteroidota; class Bacteroidia; order Bacteroidales; family Prolixibacteraceae; genus Aquipluma. Next base: position 11,742 of record CALGIG010000042.1, read on the forward strand.
TAATAAATCGTCGCATTGTGCTGCTCAGATCGCTTCGTATTATAGGCAATACAGCGATTATAAAGGAACACAGTTTGTTTTTTCTGATCTGGGAACGTACAAGCCTGGTGAGTGGACTCCTTACAGCGAAATAAAGCGAAAGCTGGTTGAAGACCATCGCATTCCCGCTCACGAAATACGTTTTATTCAGGAAGCCAAAACAGAGAATGCACGAAAAAATATGATTGAAGCGATGAACGAAGGGCGCATCCGGGTGCTGTTTGGCTCGACGGACATGTTGGGAACTGGTGTTAATGCCCAGAAACGTGCAGTAGCCATTCATCATTTGGATTCTCCCTGGCGACCATCCGATTTAGAACAGCGGGAAGGAAGAGCAATCCGGAAAGGCAACGAGATTGCCAAATTCTTTGCCGATAACAAGGTGGATGTGATTATCTATGCGGTGGAGAAAAGCCTGGATTCATATAAATTTAATCTGCTGCATAACAAGCAGCTTTTTATCAGGCAGCTAAAAACCAACAGCCTTGGAAAAAGAACCATCGACGAAGGTAGTATGGATGAGAAATCGGGCATGAATTTTTCCGAATATGTTGCTATTCTTTCAGGCAATACCGATTTACTTGAAAAGGCAAAATTGGAAAAACAGATTATAGCGCTTGAAAGCGAACGACAGGCTTTTAACCGGAGTAAATCATCCGCCGGATTCCGATTAGAGGATATTCAGCAAAGCATTGATAAAAGTTCAGGAACGATTTTGAGAATGCAAAGAGACTGGGATTTGCTTACCAGTATAATTAAAAAAGACGAGTTTGGGAACATCCTGAACCCGGTTCTGTTGGATGGGGTAAAAGGCTCAGACCCAAAGGATATTGGACTAAAATTAAATGAAATCAGCGATAGCGACCGAACCAATGAAGAATACCGAAAGATTGGCAGCCTGTATGGTTTTCATCTTCTTGTTAAGACCGAAACGAGCATGAAGGATGGTTTTGATTTTAAAGAAAACCGTTTTTTCGTGGAAGGCGAAAGCGGGATCAAATACAGTTACAACAATGGCCATATTGCCAAGGACCCGAAATTGGCTGCGACCAGTTTTATGAAGGCTTTGGAACGCATTCCATTTTTAATTGACAATCAGGTGCGACTTTCTGAGAAAGCTGCAATTGACATTCCGGTTTTGAAGGAAGTAGTAAACAGCCAGTGGCGGAAGGAAGACGAACTCAGAAAATTTAAAAGTGACTTGGCTGCGCTGGATCGTCGGATTCAGGCAACGATTGGGGAAAGTTCAGCATTTGCAACTGCACAAAATAATCAGGGGGTTACAAAAAATTTCAATTCTGATTTGGGAAGAAAAGTTCCTGAAGTGGCAGACTTTAGAAATCACTACGGATTGTAAAATACTGATATATTGCAACTTGATTACACTACAGCTAATCAGTAAACGATTTGAAGCCATTCTGAATGAATTCATGTACATCAGATTCCAAATAGTAAGTTTTCTTGCCAATCCTTTTGTAGGGTAGTTTCCCAAGGCTTCTAAAACGCTGCAAGGTGCGTTTGCTAACTTTCAGAAGAAGGCATAAATCCTGGTTATCCAGCAGGTTCTCATCATTTATAACAACGTCCTTTTTGTCAAGTCTTTCCAACTTCTTATGAAGCAACTCGAATTGACTGAGCAGACGTTGCATCCACGAATCAAAATATTTTTGATCGATATACATAACTGTAAATGAATTATTTACAGCAAAGTTAAAGTTCATCGGAAGGATTGATCAGGAAGTCGGTACCGGTTTTTCTAATTTTTCCCTCGGGTGTTTTGGTATTCAATGATTTACACGAATTTATTTTTTGAAAGAACACAATAAAGAAATGGAAGGACACTCGGTATAAAGTTCATTTTCTTCGGCCCATTCTCCTGAGAAGTGAATCTTTCAACTTGTCTAAAAACGGGGTAGGAACGTTTCGGATCTTCATATCGCTGAATGCTCTGGATAAATTCTTATCAAGCTGGATATTGAAAACATTTTGAATATAATCAGTTAACTGCGTGAGTGGTACATCCCCAAAGGTACCAGCGGAGTCCCAGGAATAAAGCTGTTCCATCAGTTCCGTTTTGCTCCCTTGCCAGGTCAGTTTAATTGTTGGAAAGCGAAAGTAAACAGAAGGAAGACCGTTGTTATTCAATCGTTCGATCTCCTGCATCAGATAGACCATAAGCATGTCGTTCGACAGTATTTTCGCTACTTTGAAATCGCAGTTGGTTGAGAAGTTTGGGTCGAGTTCATAGTAAAAGGTTTCAAGGTATTGTTCCGTATCTGTTTTACCCCGCACGAAATACAACGAATCCAGATAAGTCGCGCCCGAACGGTAGTAGCGAATAAAGTCCAAACGTTTGACATTATACTTGTTTATCTCATCCAATTGTTCGTTCAGATATTCCTTTTGCTTGTCCACACCTGCCGGTCGGTTCATTTCGATATTGTACAGATTCCTGTAATAAATCAGCCTGTAACAGAATTTAGGTTTTATCTCTTTGAAAAAGGTAATCTCTTCCAGTTCATTTTTGAATTGGTATGAAAGGATGAATTGCTTCAGTTTGTCGAATGCCTCTGCCAAAACAAGGGATGCTTCCATTGATTTTTTCAGGGCATTGCTTTCCGACGACTCAATACGGTCTATCAACTCATCGGTTTGTTTGCGAAGTTTGGCAATGTATTCAACCATATCGTGTGCTTGTTGATTGGGAAACATTTGACTACGGATAAACCGTAAAAAAAAGGCTCAGATAGAACCTGAATAGCGCGGATAAACACTTCTCCAAAAAGTGGAGTAGTTTTCTAAAATGGTTATTTTGAGCCGGTTGGACAACCTGGCAACGAAATTTTTATATTTGGAGTTGCTTTCGAAAAGTGTCAATTGAAATGTAATAACCGGAATTATGCTTTGGGTTTTATAAACCAGCACATAGCCATTAGTTATTGCTTAATAGCTATTTATGGTGAAAATTGGTCACCACAATTTGTGATTGTGTTAAAGGAATCGCTTTAACAGCATTCCACGTGCTACAGTCTGGTGCCTGATTATCAGTTACGGAGTTATTTAGTTATTTCACTTTTAGCTTTCTCAGTCAAATAATATCCACCAGTTCTATTAGCTCCTTTAAATTCAATCATACCAGCATCTTTTAATTGCTTTATATATCTTTCTATACTTTTAGCAGGTATGTCAATAAGTCTTTCAATATCAACGGTCCTAACTCCACTTTCTTTATAAAGCACTAATAGAATCTTTGTAATCTTATCTTTAACATCATCAGTTATTCCCTCAGTTATTCCCTCAGTTATTCCCTCAATCCTAACAATAACTCCTTTACTTATTCCCTCAGTTATTCCCCTACTTGTATCCTCACTTTTTCTGTTATGAGCAACATCAGGGAAAGTAACTATTGTAGTATTCTCTTTTTGTTTCCAAACCGGAACCTTAAATTTATTCAACCTACAATCTCTAATCATTCGTAAAGTACCAGTTCCAAGCATTTCAATATACCTTCTGTAAAAACACATTTGAGCAATATCTGGATTGCGAAGAATAGAACTATGTTCCTCTTTTAAATCAGCAACTGTAATACCTTTTGGTAAAGCACCATAATTACTAATTTCCGTTCTATCTGAATAAATAGATATTTGTAGAAATCCTTTTATAGAATTGTAATCCCTGTGTACTATTGCATTTAATATACCTTCGCGCAAAGCCAATATGGGGTAATTGGGCTTATCTGTTCTTAGAAGTCCTTTAACAATGAGGCTTTTACCATAAATAATCTCCAAGTATTCAAAAATTGATAATATATTTTTAAAAATATTTCCTTCAAATATCTTATCATCGATAAACTGATTTCCAGACACCTTAGACGGATATAGAGTAAGTCTGATTCTTGATTGGGGAATAAAACGTATCGGGTTCTTTCCAAACAAAACCATACAAGCATTCGTAATATTACCATTTTGAAGTAATCCAACCTGAATTAAAAAATCTTCTATATCCTCTATTTTAGCGCTGTTCTTGTATTCCGCGTATAGCTTAATCGTCTGTTCTATTTCTGCTGAATCCAAATCTGCTAATTCAGCACCCAATACGGGCATCCTTTCCCAGTGGAAATCTGCTTGTTTCCGCTGCGAAATAAGATTGGTTAGTTTCTCCGGATTAGTAGCTTTTGTTGTTTGACCAATTCGGTTGAATATAACTCCTTTGTATTGATACGGTTTTTTTGCTCCTTCCCAAACACTAATTAAAATAACATCTTTTTTCTTGTAGCTAACTACTTGTACTGAAATGGGTGCAGTGGGTTTTATTAAATCCACTAATGCATTCTGTATTAAAATAGATTGCTGTTCTGCATTCTCAATGCCCAAGACCTTTTTATTATTGTCTATACCGACCACCAGATCACCGCCTTGTGTATTAATAAATGAGGTGATCGACTTTGCAATGGCATCAAGATTGGGTTGTGCTTTAAACTCCAATCGAACGCTTTCCTCCTGTTGCAACAGATTCTCTATGATAAAACTATTTTCCATTGCTGCTCTTTTGTGGGTTCATTACTTCATCGATAAAATCTTTGTCGGTAAACTGTGCATTGATATACACCATCATTTCATCCAAGCGATAAAACTCCTGAGCCCAGTTACCATTGCGAAGTGTAACCGGGACGTGATTCTTAATTACATACTCATACACATCAATACAACGTTTATCAAAAAGCCTGTTGTCCTCAATAATTATCTCATCACCACTTTTCAATTTCATTTTCTTAAAAAGATTACGGGCAAAAACTACATCCCGATGCACCAGGAACCAATAGGGCTTTTTTAACTCAATGGCTTTCTTTATTTCTTCGAACGTAATATTTTTGTCGCCAATATTTCCTGTTCCATAGTAAGGACGAATAATTCCTAGAAACAAATCACATTCCTCAACGGCATTTAAGCAATTATCCAAATTTGACAAATGCGGGTTTACTTTAATGCTGCCATAATGCGAATTGAGCACATCATAACCTAATGTATTAAGCTGGGCAACAATCTGAGAAATTTGGTCTTCAAATCCATACACCGTTGAACCAACCATTATTTTTACTTTATTCTTTTTAATCATACCATCTAACCCCTATTTCAGATTATGCTTAGTTAATTGTCTTTCTGTTCAGTTATGCTAGTGTATAATCGTTGATGTATGTTGCGGAGTGGATTTCAAAGAGCATCAGCGTCCTCCTAACGAAGTCAATCGAGCGTGAATCAGAGGAGACAACCTACACCGAAACTTACAATGCAATTTATAAAATGTTGTGTGCTCGCCAATTTAATTAAACCTTTTTTGTATAGCTTAGTATTCTTATTTTTTCGTAAAGTTGTCAAAACGCAATATTAGTAAAGCGTAGGTCAAAGGTCAACCCAAATTGTCGAGTTTATTATTATAAATGAAAACGTCCTGAAATCTCGTAACCTTTTGGTTTTTGTATAGGCAATTCTTTTAAAATTTCTAATTCACCTTTTCGCGTATAAATGTCAAAAATACCCCTTCGATTTTTACCTTGAATATATTTACCGGTTAATCTTTCCAGCCAACAACTTGCAGCAACCCCAACAAATTTTCTATAATGACTTTTATTCGCTAAAGGTTCGGACGACCTAAAACTCTCTCTATAGCTTCCCTCAAGGTTAGCTTGAGGGTATTTACTGTGGTCATATTTCCACCAAACAGAAATACTTAATTCCCCAAAACCTATATTGCGCCAGATAATTACAGAATTATGCTTAAAGAGTTCAAGAAAAATGTGTCCCTTTTCCCGTTCTTCATTTACGTCCTCTAAGATTAAAGAGATATGTTTCTCTTCGATTAACTTATTTACGGCAGCTACAAGTAAATTTCTGTATGGATCGTTTTTTTTGTTTTCCAACAAAGGCTGAACTGCAATGTTATCTTTGGAAGACAAATTATTAATGTTTTCTCTTGCGTTACGCAAAAAATGTTTCCAGTTACTGAATCCTAAATTTACAGCAGCTATCTCTAAAGCTTGATGATGGGTAATGTTTTGTTCTCTTTTGATTTTTTTAGCAAGTCGTTTAATATACTCGACATTATGCTCGTTAGTTTTTTGTTTCATCGTAGAATATATTTTTATCGCTTGGGAAAATGGCACTCATCTATCATTCTCTGAAAGCGAGAATATATTTCGATTAAACTATGTTTGATATACGGTGTTGATACAACTTTACTTTGATGAGTGAAAAGCTTCCGTAAAAAGCTCATACAAATATATTTGTATTATTTTTTACTAGGTGCATTACTTCTAAGAAAGTTATCAACTTTTTTTTGCAAGATATACATTTACAATGTTTAACGTTCGTTATGCTGGCACACAACGACAGTGTATATACACAAGTTACATATATTCTTCCTATTACCAATTGCAATCAACCTTCCGATAAAAGATTTATAAGCACCGATTTATAATTGATGTATTTCAGCAATTTATTTATTATTCAAATAAATCACAGTTAAAAATAAGAAAATAAAAGTTATTAATGATAAGTTTTCCAGAGGTTTATAATATTAAAAGTACAATAATTTTGAACGAAGAGTTAAGTCTTTGTTGGGGGAAAATTCATTTATAATTATGAAAGACAGGATAAACGTTCCAACGCGCTGATTGTTTTTACTTCAGATTTTGTACATTTCTAGATAACGGGGTTATCAGGCCAAAAATCCTTGGGAGAACACTCAAAAATTTTTGCGAGTTCATTGAGATGATTAATATTGTATTTGGCTCTTCGTTTTGTAGATTCCACATGAGATACAAAACTACTACTCATACCAATTTTTTGGGACAAAGCCATTTGTGAGAAACCTTTCGTGATTCTCATTTCTCTAACCTTATCAATTATATATTTTTCAATATTAGTTGCCAAAAGCAAAATTATTTACCTCACAAATTGGGTGATTTTTTAATTTTTTATCAACGGTACATGTACCATTGAATTAATTTTATTATTTTAGTCCCGAAATATTAATTTTGCGATACTTCAATAAATAAAGACATTAGAAGCATTCGCTTAGAATCTCGATCTGAAAACTGGTAATTTTTATGCAACGAGATGATAAGTATGAAAAGCTCACGACCCGGGCGTGGGCTCTCTTATCGTTGCACGGTATACCAGTACCCCAGGTCGGTAAGTTGAGTCCGCGCCCTCCTTTTTTTATTCCAGGCGCTTACCATAAATCGGCTCAGCTTTCCGGCTTACATCATACCTTCACATAAGTATGATGGTACTCAAATTTTGCTTCAACTTAAAAATCAAAGTTGCCTCTGGTAAAATAAGCAAAGAACAAAGCAAAAGCCCGCTACAACAGTTTGGCGACGTGCAGCAGGCTTAGACGTTAACTAATTCGAAAGTCATCAATTAACATCGCAATTTATGAAAAACTTTCTATACAGGGAAGATTATGCCCCTGTATGCCCCGCATTTGCCGATTATTCCAGAGTTTATGCGAATCTGCAACAACGTATCAGTGTTGCTCAACCGTTACTACAACAAAGCGTCACATGCCTTGGATCGTCTATGTTGCTGGTATTTTTCCTGTGCCACGACCAAATCCTTTACCGCAATAAAATCAAATCGCCCGAATAGTGATCCTGCCTGCCTTTTATAACCCCCTCCAACATATAAATCCATTTACCAAACTTCAAAACTGAATATCCATGCAAAAAGATAAAACCTGTCCGCTGAAGCTTTTTCGGCTGTTGTTCCTGCGTAGCTTGATCGCTCTGCTTTTTGTAACCCATGCCAACGCCCAGACGATTACAGTAACCGGCTGGGTAAGCGACCCGCAAAATCAGCCTTTGCCCAGCGTTACCATTATCATTAAAGGAACACCCTCGTCTGGTACCACCACCGGGGCCGACGGGCGTTACACGCTCAAAGGCGCACCTCCCAATGCGGTGCTTTCCTTCTCCTTTATCGGGTTCAAAACCCAGGAAATACCCGTTAACGGCCAACAGCAAATCGACGTTCAATTGCAGGAAGACGTCAAGGCCCTTTCCGAAGTAACCGTCAATGCCGGGTACTACGCGGTCAAAGAGCGTGAACGCACCGGTAGTATTGCCAAAATAACGGCCAAAGAAATTGAAGACCAGCCGGTGAGTAATGTGCTTTCGTCTGTACAGGGCCGTATGGCCGGGGTCAGCATCACCCAGAACAGCGGTGTTCCCGGCGGTGGCTACAACATACAAATCCGCGGGATTAACAGTTTACGCGCCGATGGTAACTATCCCATGTACATCGTTGATGGCGTACCGGTTTCGGCCAATGCCGGTTCGGTTTTGTCCGGAATAACGTTCCCTTCCAACGGCGAGATTAACCCGCTCAATGCCATCAATCCCAACGATATCGAAAGCATCGAAATCCTGAAAGATGCCGATGCCACGGCCATTTACGGTTCGCGTGGGGCCAACGGGGTGATCCTTGTTACCACCAAAAAAGGGAAAGCCGCAGGCAAAACAGCTTTTAGTGTCAACAGTAGCTACGGGATCAGCCGGGTAACCAACCGGATGGAAATGATGAACACGCAGCAATACCTGGACATGCGCCGTCAGGGGTATACCAACGACCGCATCACCAAATACCCGTCCAAAGCTTACGATGTTAACGGTGTCTGGTCACAGGACCGTTACACCAACTGGCAGGACGAGCTGATCGGCCATACCGCAGAAAATAAAACCATCCAGCTTTCTATCAGCGGGGGCAGCCCACAAACCAGTTTCCTTATAAGCGGCAGCCACAACGAACAAACTACCGTGTTTGGCAACGGTTTCAGGTACAAGACAGATAACCTGTCCGCGAGCCTGAACCATCGCTCCGCCGATAACAAGTTTACACTGGATGCTACCGGCCTGTTTTCCGACCAGTCCAATAACCTGGTTCAAACCGACATCACCAAACAATCGTTACTACTCAGCCCCAATGCCCCCGCCTTATACAATGCCAATGGTAGCCTGAACTGGGAAAACAACACCTTTACCAACCCGGTGGCCGCCTACAACGGCACCTATTCCTACGGCAGCAAAACGTTTAACATCAATCTCAACCTGCGTTACGAGCTACTACCATCGTTGTATATCAAGCTGAACGGCGGAATAAGCTACCAGGCTTTTGAAGATTTGCTGCTTTATCCCAGCACCATGTACAACCCGTCCTACGGGATTACTCCGTCCAGTTCAACGGCTTACAAAAGTCAGAACCAGCGGTATTCGTATCTGCTGGAGCCCCAGTTAAACTACAAATATCGGGCTGGCGACCACGAAATAGACTTGCTCGCCGGAAGTACTTACCAGCGAACAAAGAATACGGAAATGCGGGTGCTGGGCTCGGGCTTTGAAAGCAACGCCCTGATCACCAACCTCTCGGCAGCCAACAATGTCTGGGTGGACAGCGATGTGCTGACACAATATAAATATGCAGCCCTGTTCGGGCGCATAAACTACCAGTATAAAAACAGGTACATCATCAACTTTACCGGGCGCAGGGACGGTTCCAGCCGCTTCGGGCCCGATAACCGGTTTGCCAGCTTCGGGGCTATCGGTGCAGCCTGGCTCTTCTCCGAAGAAAGTTTTGTCAAAGAACGGTGGAGCTTTCTAAGTTCAGGGAAGCTCAGGGGTAGCTACGGGCTTACCGGCAGCGACCTGATTGGCGATTACCAGTACCTCGACACCTATACGGTGAGCAGTACCAGTTACGGGGGCAGCACCTCCCTGTATCCTTCCAGGCTGTACAACCCGTCCTTTAGCTGGGAGAAAACCACCAAGCTGGAAGCAGCTTTGGAACTGGGCTTTTTAAATAACCGTGTCATGTTCAATGCTGCCTGGTACCGCAACCGTTCAGGCAACCAACTGGTGGGCATCCCCCTGCCGAGAACCACCGGTTTTATCAGCATACAGGCCAATTTACCTGCCACAGTGGAAAACACCGGACTGGAGTTTGAGCTCAGCGCTGTTCCGGTAAAAACTGAAAAATTCCAATGGAACAGCAGTCTGAATATCAGCTTCCCCAAAAATAAACTGGTGTCTTTTCCCGGACTGGAAGGTTCCACGTATGCCAACCAATACGTGGTGGGCCATCCCACGTCCATAGTGAAAATATACAATTACGAGGGCATTGACCCCAACACTGGGCTGTACCGGTTTACAGATTACAACAACGACGGTAACATTACTTCGCCGGAAGACAATCAGGTAATTAAGAATATTGGTGTCAAATATTTCGGTGGCTGGAACAACCGGCTGGCATACAAAAACCTGGAATTTTCTTTCCTGTTCCAGTTCGTCAGTCAAAATCAATGGAACTACAACAGTTTGACACCTACCCCCGGAACGAAGTACAATCAACCGGTTGAAGTATTAAACGTATGGTCAGAAGCCAATCCCGGCGGGCAGTACATGCCCTACAGCTCCGGGGCCAATTCTCAGAAAGGACTGCTTCACGGCTACCTGATGAACAGCACCAGGGCAGTCAGCGATGCTTCATATATCCGGCTGAAAAACGTACAGTTTTCCTATCGGTTGCCGGTTAACCAATACATCCAGAACATTCGGGTTTATGTGCAAGGCCAGAACCTCTGGACAATAACCAACTACTTCGGCATTGACCCCGAGTTTGTTACCATCGGCTTTTTGCCCCCTTTAAAAACCTGGTCTTTCGGTCTCCAGCTTAACTTTTAAAATTGATACACATGAATAAGTTAAAAATATATTTCCTGTCATTGTTAGGGGTATTGCTTATTGCCTCCTGTGAAAAACTGGTGGAAGTTGATTACCCAACCAACCAGATTGGTACGGAGCAGGTATTTGAAGACCTGCAAACAGCCCATGCGGCGCTGGTTGGCTTATATGCCGGGTTGCGCGACCAGTCGCTAATAACCGGGGGCAGTTACTACGGCGCAGGCGTTCTGCTGGGAGCTTATGCCGACGACCTGGATTGCTATTATTACGACCAGAACGGGGTCGTGGATATATCCAACAACCTGCAGCAGAAAACCAATTCGAACATTGAAACAATCTGGAATACCGCTTACCAGCAGGTGTACTATGCCAATTCAATTATTTATGGGGCTGAACACTCCACAACCCTGGCAGAAAGCGATAGAAACCATATCAAAGGCGAAGCACTTTTTGTTCGTTCGCTGATCTACTTATACCTGCAGCAACTTTTTGGCGACATTCCTTATACAGCCAGCCTGGACTATGAGTACAACAGCAAGCTAAGCAAGACCAGTGCCGCAGCCGTGCTGGAACAGTTAAAGGCCGATCTGGAAGAAGCCACTTCGCTTATGACAGATGATTACCGCGACACGGAGCGGATTTATCCCAACCGCAAGGCAGCGCAATTGCTACTGGCCCGTGTTTATATCCTTCGGCAGGAATGGCCGCTGGCAGAACAGGCTGCCAAAAGCATCCTGCAATCTCCTTTGTACCAGTTTCAGCCTGACCTGGACGAGGTGTTTCACTCTTCGGGAACCCACATCCTCTGGCAATTACAACCGCAGAACAGCGGGGATGCCGTTCCGGATGCCTCTTTTTATTATTTTACCGGTTCAACGCCAAACTCTTTTGTCGTTTCACAAGACCTGCTTCACACGTTTGCCGAAAACGATCTGCGCAAAACACACTGGATGGCTTTGGAAACTTTCGAAGGGCAGGAATGGTACAGGCCCTGCAAGTACAAGAACCTGCCCGGAGACAATACCAACGAATACGCTGTTGTCTTCCGTTTGGAAGAGGTTTATTTTATAATGGCGGAAGCCCTGGCCAGACAAAACCGGCTGGATGAAGCATTGCCTTACCTGAATGCGACCCGGCAACGGGCGGGCCTGACCGCTTTGGCTTCACTTACCGGAGAGGCTTTTAACAGCGAGCTTCTGGCGGAGAAACGGCGCGAATTCTTTGCCGAGTCAGGGCTCCGCTTTTTTGACCTGAAACGCTGGGGACGGCTCAATGATTTAAGCGCTGTAAAACCCAACTGGCAGGATTATAAACAGTTCTGGCCGCTTCCGCAAAAAGAGTTGCTGCTCAATACCAACCTGTCCCCGCAAAACACCGGTTATTAACGATGAAACCGAAGTCTTTATATTCCTTACCATTCTTGTTTTTCCCGTGCCTGCTGCTTATGGCAGGCCGGAATTTGGCAGCGCAGGACAAGCAGGTCCGTACGCCTGTGACCGGCTATGAATCTTTTCATAGTATTGAAATACCGGTAATGAATGAAGACGGCAACTGGCTTGCTTTGCGCAAACGAAGCAGGATACCCATCCAGGATAAAAGCGACCTGGATAAAGACACCATCATTCTGTTTAACCTTGCCGCTTCCGGTAAAAACAAAATAGTTGCGTACAGGCTTAACGTCAGGGAACTGGCATTTGTCGGGAATACCCACCTGTTACTCTCCGGCGGGCAGCAAACCGAATTACTCAACCTGGAAAAACAAACAAGTATCATTTACAAAGGGGTAAACAGCATACAGGTACTAAAAAATAAAAGGCAGTTTGTGCTGCATTACTCCCCGGGAGAACAGAACCGGCTGGAATTGCATGACGGAAACGGCGAACTTCTAAATGTAGCAGATCACGTAAACCGGGTTTATTTATCTGAAGAGGATCATATTTATGCGGTTACTCAAAATGAAAAGACGGAATCTGAAGTTATCCTCTTAACCGATAGCGTAAAAGAAAAAGTGTATGGTTCTGCCCGCAAAATCCTGTCCCTGAACATCGGTCCGGGGGAACATGGAATAATAATCTCTGAGCAAAGCCTCGAAAGCAACTACCGGGAAGTCCTCTATCTTGATTTGGAAACCAAAACAACTTACATGTTAAAAGACGTGTTACCGCTTGCCTTCCAGAGATGTTTTTTTGAAACCGTCAGGGAAGGAAACCTATACTTTTTAAAACTATGGATCAATAAGGAAAAACAGGACACGTCGGCGGTAGATATCTGGTACGGCAACGACAACCGGCTGGAAAAAAAGTTATATCCTCCCGTCGATGTGCAGACATACGCCTGGGAACCCTGTACCCATTTTATCCGGCGGATAGGAACTGATCACCTGCCGGTTAGCATCAGTACGGGCAACAACCGGTATTTTTTAAGCTTTGACCCTATTGGTTTGCAGGATTACAGTGCAGAAAATCCCCCCTTGCAGTTGTACCTGTATGACCTGAAAGAAAACAGCTATTCTCTTTTGGATACCATCGCACCGGAATTCTACCTGTCCGGAAACGGGGACTACGGGCTTTCACCCACGCGTGGCGGTTGGAACCTGTATCATTTCCCTTCAGGAACTAAAAAGCTCATTGAAGGGAAGGAACTGGGCTCGCCCTGGTTCACAACAGATAACCAGGGGGTGACCTTTGAAGGAGCAGGGGCGGTGTGGTATTACGAAATAAAAACAGCGACCCTTACCCCCTTAGTCACTTTCAAAGAATATCAAACCAGCATTGCAAACGGCCAGTGGGAAGGCTTCGTTACCGGGAAGAGCGCTTTTGCCAAACAACAGGTAAACCTGTCGGAACCACTGGTAATCTGCCTGTATGATGCAGAGACGAACAAAACAGGGTACTGCCTATGGTCCAATGGGAAAACAGAAGTTATCATTCCGCCAACCACCAAGCGCATCCGGTCGCTGAACTACAACCGGTCGTTTACCCGTTTCTCCTGGCTGGAAGAAGATTATTACCTGCCACCACGTCTTGTTTATAAAGATTTGGGCAAACAGAGTGAAAAGGAAACAGAAAGGGTGGTGTACCAGAGTAACAAACAAGATACAGCCATTTTGTTTCAGAAGCAGGAGATCGTTCGCTACACCAACAGTGACAGCATTCCTCTGAAAGGGATTTTGTATTACCCACTGGGTTATAGCCCCTCAGAAAAGTATCCCATGGTGGTACATATCTACGAAAAACAAAACCAACAGGCCAACCTGTACCCATACCCCTCATATTACGAGAGCCTGGGCTTTAACATCCGGCTGTTTCTTGAAAAAGGATATTTCGTGTATTTGCCCGACATTGTCATACAGGGGAAGGCGGGTCCGGGGCTGGATGCGCTGGATTGCGTGAACCATGCGCTGGATGCGTTGGCTCACAATCCGCTGATTGATAAAAGTAAGATTGGTTTGATCGGCCACTCCTTTGGAGGGTACGAAACCGATTACATCGCCACCCGTTCCAACCGGTTTGCCGCTTACGTTTCCGGCTCTGGTCACAGCGACATCATCTGGGATGCCAACAGCTTTAATTATAATTTCTATGCTCCCGATTATGTGCGGGTTGAAACAAATATGTATAAATTTGGAAAACCTTTTTCTGCAGATAAAAGTCTCTATTTTAAGAACAACCCGGTTTATCACGCAGAGAATGTGAATGCCCCGGTATTACTGTGGTCAGGAAAGGAAGATCAAAATGTAACGGCTGACCACACGATGGCTTTTTACAATGCCCTGCGACGAAACGGGAAAGATGTCGTTGCCCTGTTTTACAAAGGGGAAAGGCACAGTTTGGAGCAGAAGCACGCACAGGTCGACCTGACCTGCCGGATACTGGATTGGTTTGATTTTTTTCTGAAAGAAAATACTGAATGTGGATGGATTAAACGAGGGATAAACAGGAAGGATGCCCGGTAGGACATCCTTTCCCCTCTTTGTTAAGGTTTGGACAATTGAACGCTGCAATCAGTCCCGCTTAACCTGCTCAGGTTGTGGGTAACGTTCGATGCATCTTTCCAGGTACAGGTATTGCCCGGAGTGCTGCTGCACATGGCCTTTGGAATACACTCTTCTGAAGAGCTATCGAAATAATACCCGGTTTCTGAAGCCTGCGATGCTTTCGCCCCATGAGTTGCAAAAGCGGCACCGATGCCTGCCAGCACAACAACAGCCGGTAAAAAAACACTTTTTGACCTTTTCATAATGGGAAAATTAAAATGGTTGCCTACTCTTGTCCAGGTTTTCGGCTTCTCCTGTTTTGAAATACTGCTTCACCGCTGGCGCAAAGCGGTAACGCACGATTTCATTGCCCGACAAAACAAATAAATGCCTGTCCGTGGCAAACATCCGGGACATTGTGTTTTCTCCGCGGTTCAGTACATAAAAACTGCCCAGATATTCCTGTTTACCGGTCCGGTACATGTCAACAATAGCCGCGTGTTGCCACATCTCGCGGGATTCGAATTTTCCCATGAGGTTGGACTGGTTAAACAGCACCTGTCCATATACCGCCGATTTTTTATTTACCAGTAACGGAGGTGCATCCATCCGGTGGCTTCCGTCAGCAAGCAACCGTACCTGTACCTGCGCCCTGGATATGGTGTCAATCGTGTGAAGTTTTTTCAAAAGATCAAGGCTCTTATCCATAACAAGGAACTCATTGCGGTAGGCATAGATATAAGCAAGCGTTCCGGTCCTGTCATCGCGGAGCAACTGCCCGTCAGTGTCAAACATGCCATCCACCTGTTTTTCCAGCAGCTTTTCGTGAAGCGTCACTTTCGGATTGTGGTTTAAGGACAGTTTTCCCAGCACCTGGGATTTGGTCTTGCTGCTTTGGGCCCTGAAAACAAAATTCAACGAGTCGATGACCTCCAGTTGAGAAAAATAGCAATCTTCAAAACTGATCGTATAAGCCAGTGAATCGCCTAACAGTCCCCGGTAAATAACCGGAACATTACCGTCGTACACGTAAAAATAAGGCTGTAATACCTTTAGCTGTATCATATTGAACGGATGTCCTGCCGGATCAATCTTGATTTTAACAGTCTTTTTTGTGGTCAGGGCGGTATCGATGCTCGTAAGCATGAGCGGTGTGGTCACATTACCGAGGTAAATTTTTCCACCGAACATCCCGGCAAAATAATAAGAGTTGACACCCAGGTCATAAGCCTTTTCATCTCGTATGGGGTGTTGCCCAAAACGTCGGATAAAGTTGTTTTCTTTTTTTATCATGTACTCGGACGATAAAAACAGTATGGCAACAATACCTGCAGATGTCAGCGAGGGCAATACGCATTTAACCAAGATCATGCGGGTTTTGGTGTCTTTTTCTTTTTCTAAAATGAGGATAGCAGCCAGAGCCATTACAGCGAAGACGATATTAAAAATCAGATGCTCTGTCCAGCCCAGTTTTTCAATGATGCCGCCACAGGAACACGGGATAAAGTCGCTGTAGTTCAGTATCAGGTAGATATAAACGGTAAAGGCAACCATCAAAAAGAAAGAACCATACAGACCGATAAGCCGGGTTTTCTTCAGGCAAAGCAGCAAGACAATGAATAATTCAGTAAAAATTACCAGTGGCGCTATTGTTCCGGCATAAGCGCTAAGTAGAGGCGACTGCGCCAGTTGCACCTGGAAATTTTCAAATTCCAACAGTTTGCTAATTGAGGCATACACAAAAAGCAGGATGTACAGGGAACTGGTAACCTGAACAAACAGTAACCGGTATTTGAAAAGGAGTTTTACCATGACTGAACTTCTGTTTTGATGCAATACCAAAACTAGTTCAGACCACTTTCTTTCTTCCGAAAAATGCTTAACAAATGAATGAACCTGGGTTCAGAAAATTCTGAATCCGGGATAAAATTTCACTGAACTTTGAAAGCAAAATACCGGAACAAGCATTTGTAAAACTTAGGGATGCCCTCTCTGACGGATCATTTTACTGAGTGTCTGAGGGGTAATATTCAGGTAGGAAGCAATAACCTCTTTTGAGACTTTCAATTCTATTCCGGGATGGGCAGACAACAAATGCAGGTACCTTTCCCAGGGCGGGACTCCCGCCAGTTGACGGGTACGTTGTACAAAGAAATAAGCATATTGCAACGATACACAACGGGCAAAAATCTCGGTTTCCGGGAATGCTTTAAAAATATCCTGAAGCTGAATATAGGATATTGAAAGCAACAAACTCCCTGGCATCACTTCAATATTGATGTCAGAAGCTTTGCGCTGGAAAAAACTGACCGGGTCACAGACAATACTTTGCGCATCCCAGAGTATTGAGGTCATTTCCCTGCTGGTTCGGTCCTCATAATAAAAACCCCGGACAATCCCCTTTCCGACAAAGTACATGTAGTCAGAAGTGTGTCCCGCATTGAGCAACAGGCTCCGGTGCCGGTGGTCTGTTTCGTTCAGTCGCTCATCAATTGCAGCCATAAGTTCATTGACATACTGCTGGTCGGTGAGCTTTTTAGGCATCGGCGTCAATTTAAAAATAACATCATATAAGCCGTATTTTTCCATAGTCATATAGATTTAAAAACATGGGTGGATTATCTCCCGGATTTATTCCCGGAACTAAAGCTTTTCCAGTTCAGACCGGGTGATATC
Organism: uncultured Prolixibacteraceae bacterium; assembly: GCA_937915865.1. Classification (GTDB taxonomy): domain Bacteria; phylum Bacteroidota; class Bacteroidia; order Bacteroidales; family Prolixibacteraceae; genus Aquipluma. Next base: position 29,168 of record CALGIG010000042.1, read on the forward strand.
GATAAATATCGTGTGGCTAATTGCCTTTAACCGGATGCCAAACCGGGTTCTGTTATGTTGCCTGTCCAGTATCCCTTCATATCCTGCCAGGGGCCCGGACATAATCCGCACCCGTTCTCCCTTGAAAAATTTCCTTTCAACAGTAACCGGGCATTCCAAACCCAGCACCCGCCGGATCCCTTCAATTTCTTTTTCAGATACCGTTGACGGTTTTCCACCTGAAGAAACGAAGTAAACAACATGCGGTAAGTGTTTGATGTGGTAGAGTTCGTGCCCGTAAGTATAAACAAACAGGTAGTTGGGGAAAAGGGGCAGCAGTAATCTCTGCTTCTGACGGTTTTTCCATATCCTGATGATTGGGACTACCGGCAGGAAAACCTCGTAACCAAGTTTGGTGAGCATCCTGCAAACCCTGTTTTCTGTTCGTGGGCGCAGGTAAAAGACATACCATTTCTTCCCACCTGTAGAATTGATACTGATCAGGTTCAGCTGATCTTTACTGGTCGTATATTTCCTGTTGTGTGCCAATCCAAAGAGTTTTAAAAAAACGCACAATAATCCTTCTTCAACCAAGCAGTTTGCAAACGATAACTTGCAACCGAACTGGCTTCAAAGAAAATTCCTTTTCAAAACCCTTTTTCTGAATCGCTTAACCTGGAAATACAAATAATCCAGTCAAATACAAACGAGATTAAAAATCAAAAAAATACCTGAAAAAATCCGGCAGAAACTATAGGGGGAGTAATCTGTTCAGCCGTCAAAACAGATCAAATCCGGTGCAAAAAAGCATACCAGAGGTTAGTCACTTAGCAAAAGCAAGTGTTTTACATGGTCTTAATACATACCATATATACGGTATGCAAATTTATAAAAAATTTAATAAAACAATACAGTTCCGACAATTTTATTTTAACAACGCAAACATCACCGTTTGACAAACTTATTCGGATTTAACCAATAAATCAACGTTTTTGCGTAAGTTTGCAGTACTATACAATTACCGTTATGACTACAAAAGAACGAATCATTGAAGAAGCCTTTAAATTATTTTTAAACCACAATTTTGAAAAAGTAAGTATCTCCGATCTGGAGAAGGCCGTTGGAAAAACAAGGGGAGCAATCTTCTATTTTTTTAAAAACAAGGAAGAGTTGTTTAATGAAGTAATCACCACTTACATTATTAAGATGCAGAATCCTTCCGAGAAATTCAAAGCAGACGATAATGTTTCCCTTGAACAGTTTATTTATCTGTACATCAATGGAGTAAATATGACTATGTCGAAAATGCTATCCCTGTCAGTGGTCAATATTTACAAGGGGTATTTCTCGTTATATATGCAGGCTTCGCGCATCTACCCGGACTTTGCTGAAACAATGACACGCTATTCTTTGGATGAACTAAACCTATGGGAAAACGTAATCAGCCGGGCGATACAAAACAAAGAAATAAAAGCAGTAGATACTAGACATTATGCCACACTTTTTCGAAGCTGTTTCTTAGGCCTTGCCTTTGACAGGAGCCTGTCTTACGGGCTAAATACGGAAGAACTAATGGCTATATATCAAAATATTTATAACCAGATCAAAGTAAAAATTTAGCATTTTCATAACAATATATGTAAAAATTATTTATTTTTACATACCAAACAGTATTATTTATTGTTATGAAAGCAAATGTTTACATCACTTCCGTCAGTAAATTCCTGCCCAATCTCCCTGTTTACAACGATGATATGGAACGTTTCCTTGGTTTAATCAATTCGAAACCGTCCAGGGTAAGACGAATTGTCCTCAAGCAAAATGGGATCAAATGCCGGTATTACGCTGTGAATGAACATCAGAAAATCACGCACACCAATGCGGAACTGGCCTTTCTTTCGATTAAAAAGCTCTTCCCGGACGAAATAATCCCGGGAGACATTGACATGATGGCTTGTGCTTCCGGCAACCCGGACCAGTTACTGCCTTCACACGCGTCAATGGTACACGGTCTGATGAAAAACAAGCCAATGGAATTGTATTCCGCTTCCGGGGTCTGCCTTACCTGTCTTCAGGCTTTAAAAATCAGCTATCTTTCGGTTTTATCCGGAATGTCTTCAAAAGCAATCTGCTCCACTTCGGAACTGGCTTCGCCTACACTGTTGTCGAAAAACTATGAAGAAGAGTACGAACATTGTTCACAGGTTGGAACAGATCCCTATATGGCTTTTGAAAAGGATTTTCTTCGGTTTATGCTCAGTGACGGCGCCAGTGCGGTATTATTATCGGACAAAAAGAATGAAAGTGGATTATCGCTCAAGATTGAATGGATTGAAATGACCTCGTATGCCAATGAGTTGCCAACCTGTATGTTTATGGGTGCAGAACTCCGGGATGACGGAGAACTTATCAGTTGGAAAGAATTTGAAAGCCAGAAATTGATCAACCGCTCTGTTTTTACGGTCAAGCAAGATATCCGGCTGCTGAAACCCAACATTATTCGTTACTGGGTAGATCACATCCAGCTTTGCCTGGAAAGGCACCAGGTAAACCCTTCAGAAATCAATTATGTTATTCCCCATGTTTCTTCGATGTTCTTCCACGGCAAACTGGCAGAAGAAATAGAAGCCCGGAATATCGACCTTGGAACACAAAAATGGTTTACCAACCTCACCGAAATTGGCAACATCGCTTCGGCTTCCATCTTTGCAGCTTTGGATGACTTGTGTAATTCAGGACGGCTGAAAGTAAATGATAAAGTATTACTCTTGGTGCCCGAAAGCGGGCGCTTCTCCTACGGAACGGTCTTGCTGACAGTGGAGTTCTGACTTAGTTATTTAATCCCAAAATTCAAATTATTTTTTTTAAAAAACCAGAAACGACATTCCTGCATTAATATAAACTGCATGATAATACAAACAAACAATGTTATAATTGAATAATGGATTACCGACACCTTAAAATGCAGTAAAAAGAAACTTTCTGAAATGTCATTCCTTTTTCATAGTCAGACAAAAACTTGTTCTCCTTTATAGTTTTATAAATTACTTCATAAGATTACCCGATTTTTGAGTCAAGCTTTAAAGTAAAGTTATTGCTCCTAACTATTCATTAATTTCGCAAAAAAAGTCTTTTAAATCCTCCTCAAAATATTAATCCCTATTATAAATAACTCTCCGAAGTTCAAAAATGTCTTTTCTCCTGTCTTTCAGGTTTTTAACTGCGCCGTAGTTGTGAAGTTCCCTTAATAGGTCGATATCGACATCTGAAATCAGAATCATTTCTGTATTGGGTGTTGCTTCCGACTTGATGCCGTTGGTGGGAAATGAAAAATCACAAGGTGTGAACACCATGGATTGAGCATACTGAATGTCCATGTTGTGAACTTTAGGCAGGTTACCTACACTTCCGGCAATCGCTACAAAGCACTCATTTTCAATAGCTCTCGCCTGAGCACAATACCTAACACGGGAGTAGCCATTTTGGGTGTCGGTGAGAAAGGGTACAAACAAAATATCCATCCCATCATCGGCAAGCAGGCGGCTCAGTTCAGGAAATTCGACATCGTAACAAATCAGCACACCAATCTTGCCACAATCGGTATTTAAAGTGCGAATTTCATTTCCTCCTTTCATCCCCCATACTTTTTCTTCATCAGGTGTAACATGGAGCTTCTCATATTTTTCGATGGTACCGTCGCGCCGGCACAAGTAGCCAACGTTGTGGAGCATTTCACCTTCTAGCTGGGGCATACTTCCCGTGATGATGTTGATGTTATAGGAGATCGATAAATTCGAAAATTCACGAACTAGCTGATCGGTAAATTCAGCTAATTTTCTGATCGATTCGGCTTCAGTCAGGTGGTTGTATTCAGCCATTAAGGGAGCATTGAAGAATTCCGGAAACAATGCAAAATCACTTTTATATGAACTAAGTGCATCGATAAAGTATTCAGCCTGCTGCATCAGTTCTGTCACGTCTTTATAAGGTCTCATTTGCCACTGAACCAGACCAAGTCTGACAATTTTTTTTGCAGTGGTTCCTATTTTTCCCGGCTTTTCGTAGTAGATGTTGTCCCATTGCAATAATACTGCGTTTTCTTTCGAAACTTCGTCCCCTTCAAGGTATCCTTTCAGTACTTTCACGGGGTGAAAATCGTTAGCCAGCTGAAAATTCAGAACCGGATCGTGAATTTCACGGTCTTTTACTTTCCGGATATATTCCTTCGGCGTTAATTCTGCCGCATATTTGTGGTAATTGGGAATTCTTCCTCCAAAAATGATTCCCTTCAGATTCAGTTTTTCGCACAATTCTTTTCGATAGTCGTAAAGCCTTCTACCCAACCTCAGGCCTCTAAATTCGGGCTTTACAAATACTTCAATGCCATACAGGATGTTACCTTTTTTTGTATGGGTGTCGAATGTATAATTGCCGGTAATTTCACGGTACGAATGGACACTGAGTGTGTTATCGTAATCAACAATGATCGATAGTGCGCAGGCGGCAATTTGATTATTGACTTTTAGAACCACCTGCCCTTCAGGAAATACAGTAACCAGCTTTTTTATGTGGTGTTCTTTCCAATATGATTCGGGCATATTATGATACGCTTGAATCATGGATTCTTTAAATTCGGGATAATCAGCTATGGTTAAGTAAGTTAATTCAATATTTTGAATATTTTGTTCCATGTTATATTATGTTATTGTTTCTGTAATTGATTAGTGAATTGTTTTATTAAATAACGGAAATGTGGAAAGACTGTTTATAACAGTAGTTTTTCAAAATAGAAAATATCAAATGATTTCATTTTGGAACAGGCCGAAACCCTATTGTTCGATTTGTTGCCGAAGATGAACAACCCGCTGTGGAAAAGGAATTTGTATTCCGTTCTTACTAAATAGGTTGAATATTCGTACCCTGATTTCACTTTTCATGTTCTCAACCCTGAAAACTTCTTCAGACCAGAAAAAAACTGAGAAATCAAGCGACGAATCACCAAAATCGGTGAATCGAACAAACGGCGGAGGATTTTTCAGAATACCATCCTGTTGTTCAATGGCTTCCTGAAGGATAGTCATTACCTTGTTGACGTCAGACGAATAATCGACACCTACGCTGACTTCAAAACGGGAAGCTAAATCGCTGTGAGTCCAGTTAATAATTTGGTTGCGTGTCAGGTCGGCATTGGGCACGATGATGTATTTGTCGTCGCGGGTGAGCACGGTCGTTGTTCGGAGATTTATTTCCTGAACCCTGCATATCAGTCCATCAATATCAATAACATCATTCACTTTGACAGTCGAATCAATGAGCAGGATTATTCCGGAAACAAAATCGCTGAACAGGCTCTGAATACCAAGACCAAAGCCAACCAACAGTGCAGCTGACCCTCCAAGTAATATGGTTATATCAAATTCCAGAATCTGAAAACCAGCAAAAACGGTGACAACTAACAACACATACTTAATCAGACTGTAGATGGCATATTTTTTCGCGATATCGATTCTCGAAGCCCTGTAAATTGCTTTTTTTATCCCATACAATGAGACTATAACAAAAATGACCAAAAAACCAAGTTTAAAAATGGTCGAAACATCGAGGTCAAAATTCCCAAGCTGAAGGACTTTGTAATTAAAAAATTCTTTCATTTAGTTTTATTATTGCTGGAGGTACCGGCTTTCAACATATAGCTGGCACCAAATTTATTTCGATCGGCATGCCGATCAATCACTCTTCTGAGGGTTGTTCATTTCCAAATTTTTCTCCAACCTGTTTGATAAAGCTCTTTCCACCAACTGCGGTAAGTATGACCGAAATTGCGCTTATTGTCACCAAAATAGTTGAAAATCCGATGATTACAATGATTTGGGCCACTTCGAGCTCGACCAATGCGATCGCCGAGAAGAATAGCAAAATAATCATTTTTACAAATTTCGAGATAAACGAAGCACGTTGGATTCTTTCCCGTTTTAAGGCCGATTCGACCGATCGTTCTGCCCACAATGCCAAAAGCCATCCAATGGCAAAAATTGCCACTGCAATAATTATTTTAGGCATGTACAGGATTCCTTTGCTCAGCAAATCTGATAAAATGGTCAGTTTCCAGGCAATTAGTGCGTTGTCCAGAAAAAGAAGGAATATGAGGGCATAACCGATATTCCCAATAAAATTATAAACACCATGGCGTACATCAGCCCGGGTGAAGTCATCGGCCCACCTGGATCGCATCAAAAAACGGTCGACACGTAAAAGCAGTGAAATTTGGATTAAAAGCCGCTTGACAAACCAACCAGCAAACCAGCCTATCAACAATAAAATAAAGCCTGCCAGTAAACTCGGTAAATATGCCACAATGCTGTCGGCCAAAGTGAAAAACTGATCCTGAATTTTTGTTTCCATAGTTTGCCTCCGTTATTTTTTTTGAGATTTAAACAAAGAAAGGAAGAACGATTCCTGCTCTTCAAACTCTTTCAGCCATAAAACCGGGCATTCAACCTGCTCGGTAATTTCACGAACCAATGATTTCGAAAATAACAGCTCCAGAAAATCCCCAGACTTTCCACCCATAACCATCAAATCATACCCACGCGACAATTTAAGTAGTCCCTGTAGGATATCCGGGTCAGAAACTGTCTTCAATTGAATGTTCAGCTCATTTTCCTGAATGAACTGATTAACCTGATCAAGCCTTTGGGTTCGTTCATTTTCTGCCATCTCGGGATTCATAACAACAGCTAAAGTAACTTTTGCCCCAAAGTATTCCGACAGGGCAGGAGCAATTTCAGCAGCCAATTGTGTGTGCGAATTTCCTCCGTATGGAATAATTATTTTCCTGATTCGCTCAACATTGAGCTGGCCATGCAGAATAGCCACTTCAGTCGTCGATTTCTGAAGCGTTGAATCGATGACCGAATAGAAATACTTCTGGACAAAGTTAGAGCCTTTTCGTCGGTCGGTCAGAATAAAGTTGCAGTTTTCCTCGATCGCTGTATCGATCAATCCTTTCGAGATGCGGTGAGATATCTTCAGAATTGATTTTGACAAAATTCCTGCTTCTTCTGCAAGATTTTGAGCCTGAAGAAGCAACTCATTTCCGGATGATTTGATGTTTTTGCCTTCTTCCAGTTTATGTCCTTCCAGCAATTCGTTTATATACAGAAAGATGAGGTTGGCATTGTGTTTCTTTGCAATGGCACAGGCGATTCTGGTTAATCCCGGCAGATTCGACTGATCTGAAAGATAAACCAGCAGGTTGTATTCCTTTTTCGAAATTTGTTCCAGCGTGCGTACTTTCCGGGTGTGTTCCACTTCCCTGGACGATGCATAAAACCGGTAAACAAAAAGGCCGAGAGACGTCCAGATGATTGTTACAATCCACGCTGTGATACTGTAATTAAACATGTAAATCGCCAGAAAAAGCAGCATCAGGATTCCTGCGATCGACAGGTAGGGAAACAAGGGCACTTTAAAACCCCGGTCCAGGTCCTGTCTTTTTTTGCGCAGGTTAATCATAGCCAGGTTAACCTGTAAAAACAAAAGCAAAAACATGATGTCGGCGGCGCTCGCCACATCTTCGATGGGCAGCGAAACGGCCATAACGACAATAATAACCAACGAAACCATAATGGCCCAATGCGGCGTGAATTTCGTGGGGTGAACTTTGCTAAAGAATGTCGGGAAATTACGGTCGCGGCCCATGGCAAAAGCTACCCTTGACGACGAATAAATGGTGGCATTTAGCGCAGATATGGTAGAGATTAAACCACCTATTAGGATCAAAACACCTCCTCCAATAAAGAAATTTCGTGCTACATTCACCAGTGCAATTTCCTTCTGCTGTGCCAGAAAATCCCACCGGGTAACGCCTGCCGGTGGTTGAACGGTTCCTAAAGCCACAATAGCAACCATAATATATATTGGAACCACAATAACCAGTGACAGAAAAACTGCCCTTGGAATATTTTTTCGCGGATTTTTTATTTCCTCCGAACTTTGCGCAATGACCTCAAAACCCTGAAAGGCTATGAATGTCAAACCCATCGCTTTAAAGACACCCCCCGTCCCGTTTGGAAGAAACGGGCTGAAGGTAGTTTGCCAATCTCCGTTCCGAAGTATCAATTCAAGCCCAAATCCAATGAATATGAACAGGATAATGATTTTAGCAATGGTAACCAGGTTGCCTATTTTTCCGGTTTCGGAGGCACCGCGGAAATTAATATATCCAAACAAAAGGGCTGTTGCCACAGCCAATATCTTCTGAGGGGAGAAAAACCCCCAATGTGGCATCAGGATATTGAATTCGTGTAAGACATGCTCGAAATAGGCTCCAAATCCAAGCGCATAGAGCGCGCAGGCCACTGCATGCGCAAACCAGCTCATCCAGCCCGAAAGAAATCCGTTCCACTTGGGAAGACCTTCTTTAACCCACAAATAACCACCACCGGCATCGTGGTAGCAGGAACCAAGCTCTGCGTAAGACATTGCTGTGAGTAAAGCAATTATTCCGTTCAAAATGAAGGTAAGAATCAGGCCAGGACCAGCGACACCGGCCGCAATTCCAATCAGGACAAATATACCTGCGCCAATCATGGCGCCAACCCCTATCAGTGTCGCATCTAGCGTAGTCATTTCACGGGCTAGCCGGACTTCCGTATCAAACTTTTTCACAACTATGCATCTTTAAATGAGTAAATTGCAATCCATTCTTGAATGAGGTTGGATTGATATCCTATTTCAAATTCAAATTTTCAATACGAAATATTTCCTGACTGCTGGGCCAGCTTGCATTATTTTCATTTTCAGCAGTGATAAAAATTTGGTCAGGTTTAAAGGAAGTCAATCCTTGTAAAGATGCATTATTTTTTTTGTCACTGGCTAACATACCAATATTTACAGTTTTTCCGCTGTTTGTTATGATCCATGCAATATAGTGTTCCTTTGGCGGGTTCAGTCTGTCTGCATTAGCCAGGTACTTGATTTTAACGCCAATCTGATAATTGTTGTTCTTATCTTTTTTTATCATTACCTTTCCGTCTGCTGCAGGGGCAATTTGAGACACCGGAAATTTAACGGTAGTTGAACATGCAACCAATGAAACCGTCAAAGCCATCATAACAAAGTAAATGATTGTTTTCATAATCGTTTTTTTAATGTTCGTATAAGTCATCTTTAACGTTTTATTTTTTATAATACCGTCCAGCGCTACTTCTGCATATCAATAATCAAAACTCCCAATTTTTTATTTAATCCCATAATTGGAGTAACTACGCAGAAACCTAAACTGTCTTTAAAAGTCGCCAGATTATCAACTCCCAGAAATTCATTGTTTTTTAAGACCTGACCTTCGACTTTTTTGTCAGTCGCTATCTCGACAATCGAATTTTCAGTGTTCACGAACCTAACCTTCAATATTCCCGGCTCTTTAACAAACTCTTTGAAAAAAAGATTTACTTCCTCAGAATTACCCCGCATCATTTCACTTCGAACTGCCCATGAAAAAACTTTGGCGGTCAAATTAATATTTCGGATTTTCAAACTATCTATCTGAAATTCAAATTTGGCTGACAACTGCGTTTTAACTTTTTCATTATTTTTTTCAATGGTGATAATTTTTATTTGGTACCAAATAAAAATAAATGCAGCTACCAAAAGTAGAAAAACTGATAATTTATTTTTGAAGATAAATCGGAGGACTTTGTTTTGGGTTACATCCTTTTGTTCTGCAATTTTGCCAACCTGATCGCCTGTTTCCATATATTAATTTGTTTAAAGGGTTTTCGAATATTAAAAATAATCTTACTGAGTATTGTTAACTTCCCAAAATGTGTAAAAATTTGTCCAAAAGGTAAAGAAATAACGAATATCTTCCTCGTCAAAACAACTACTTTTGCAAGATTAAAGTATCTTCTTTTAGATCTAATCTTCGCCCGAAATGTTTCTACCTGACCCTTATTCTGACAACTTAAATTTATACTTTTTAAATTGAATTTCTAATAGCTATATTTGATGTGCTAAAATATTTTATTAAGAAGTTTTATGGAATCAAAATTGCTTTTACATGAATTATCAATGGTGTATTTTCCGATAGATCTTGTGGAGCATTTTGAAATTGTAGAAATAAATAATTACCAAGATTATGTTGAGATACGGTTTAATGAGTTATCTGGATTGATCCCCACTCAACTTACTGGTGAAACTGGCATAATCAAGGATGGATTTCTCAATCCTATAGAGTTGCAAACCTTTCCTGCAAAAGGAAAGCCTGTTTATTTAAAGGTTTACCGTCGCAGATGGAAGAAGCGCGGTAAGCTGGAAACTTACTGGAATAACTACGAATTAAATCCGGTTGGTATTAAAGCAACAAAACGGTTTGCCAACTTTGTTAAAAAGCTTTTACAACGTTTCTCATCAAATTTTTCACTAATCTCCACTGCTGTTGTAGTTGACCGGAAGAAATTATGGAGATGGAAAAAAGTCATGGTTGAAGGAACAAATAATGGTGTTTATAAATAGAAATAATTTTACCTAATTTAAATTCGTTAGTTTTTTCCCATCAATTTTAGACAGGTTGATTCAATTGAACTAAATTTTTTCCAGCTATATTTGACTAAAATAATAGGCAAATCAGACATGCGCAGAGAACTCAACATCTGCATTTTAGTAATTCAGGCGATTGATTTTTAGCTTAATAATTCTGATCATAGATTCAATTTTCAAAATAAAATTCCAATAGAATTGTATGAAAATAATTTGCTTAGGTAATTATCCTCCACGCCAGTGTGGAATTGCTACGTTTACTGAAAATCTAGTAAGGTCGATTTTGAATGCCGCAGAGATTCACTCGATTGAAATCGAACTTGAAGTAATAGCTATGAATGATGGAGGAAAAACCTATTCCTATCCACCAATTGTAAAAAATACAATACCAGCAAATGATAAACCTGCCTACATACGAATGGCGAACTACATCAATGAATCAGGGGCTGAACTATTTTTGTTACAGCATGAATATGGTATTTACGGAGGAGATAGTGGCGTTCTGCTCCTGACATTACTTCGACGATTGAAGATTCCGGTTGTTTCCACCTTTCACACTGTTTTGGAAAAACCAAATTTCCACCAATATGAAGTTCTTCGGAAAATTGCTGCATATTCAAGCCGGGTTGTAATTATGAATTCTCTGGCAATAAAATTTTTAACCAATATCTATCACATTCGTCAGGAGAAAATTGTTTGCATTGAACATGGAGTACCCGACTTCAATATTCTGGAAACCCAGACTTTAAATATTCCGAAAAATTGGGAGAGACGAAAAATAATGCTCACTTTCGGATTGATTGGCAGGAGTAAAGGAATTGAAACGGTGATAAGAGCTTTGCCCGCAATTGTCTCAGAGCATCCCAATGTTTTGTATGTTATTCTGGGGAAAACACATCCACATGTGGTTCAGAATGCTGGTGAAGAATACCGCGAGTACCTGATATCAATGATTAATTGTTTAAATCTAAACGAAAATGTTATTTTTATTAATGAATATGTGAGTGAGTTAGAATTGATGGCTTACCTGAAAAGAGCTGACATTTATGTTACTCCATACTTGAATAAAGCCCAGATTACAAGCGGAACATTAAGTTACGCGGTTAGCGGCGGTTGTGCTGTGGTTTCAACACCATACTGGCATGCCGAGCAATTGCTGGCTGATGGACGAGGAATTCTTTTTGATTTTGGAAATTTTGTTCAACTTGCTGAAATCGTAAATAATCTGTTGGACAATCCAAAAACGATGACACAGCTTCAACAAAAAGCTTTTGAGTATGGCAAAAACATTTCATGGCCATTGATCGGAAAAGACTATTTAAATCAGTTTGAATCGGTAATCAATCAAATGAATTCAGCCGAATACTTAATGAAGCAAGACCTTGAAATTCATTATCCTGAATTCGATATTTCTCATTTGAAAAGGCTCACCGATGATACCGGGTTACTCCAACATGCAAGAACAAGTGTGCCGTATTACAAAGCTGGCTATTGTCTTGATGATAACTCACGGGCAATTATTGTTTGTGTTAAGGCCTGGAATAGAGAAAACGAACAGGTCTATCTTGATCTCTTAGACAAATACTTAGCTTATTTAACTTATATGCAGAGGCGAGATGGCAGTTTTACAAACTACATGACTTATGAGCGTACATTACTTGATGCCAAATCGGACGATGCTTATGGAAGAATAATTTGGGCTCTTGGTTATTTAATTCGCTTTGCGCCCACCAATTCATATTTTCATTTGGGATTGGAATTATTTGAGCATGCCATACCTCAGTATGGAAAATTGAGTTATGCCAGAGGGTATGCCAATTGTATTTTTGGTCTTTACCACTATGTAAAGCGATTTCCAGATCAGGAAAGATACTTGAGGCTCTTACAGATGGTCTCTGATCAGTTGTGTGAAATATATTTGAGGCATAAAAGAGACAACTGGAACTGGTTTGAAGATACTTTGACTTATGACAATGGCTTACTACCTTCAGCTCTTTATCGTTCGTTCGAAATTTCAGGAGAGGAAAGATATTTGCAAATAGCTGAGGAGAGCCGGATTTTTCTTGAATCGAAATGTTTTCGGGAAGAATGGTTGTCGTTGATAGGTAACCGTAAATGGTTGCGGCTGGATCAGGATTATGATTTTTTTGCACAGCAACCGATTGATGCTATGGCTATGGTAATTCTTTATCAGAGTGCATGGGAGGCAACAGGGAACAAAGAGTATATTGACAAACTGCACCTTTCATTCGATTGGTTCTTTGGTAAAAACGATCTCGATATTACCTTGTTTGACTCCGAGTCGGCAGGGTGCAACGATGGAATAGAGGAAGCTAATATTAACCGGAATCAGGGTGCTGAAAGTAACATTGCCTACCTATTATCCTATTTAGTTGCAGAATCATTCTTCAGTCTTCATTCTTGATCTTAATACTTTGTCGACTAAAAGTAATAACAAGTTTTTATCTACCGGTTTTTGAATATATTCAGCAGCGCCCATTCTTAACCCTTTTGCTTTATTGGCTGAGTCAGTGAGATCGGACAAGAATATCAAAGGTATTGCTATTGCATTATTATTCATATATTCAAGCATCCGGTAACCATCAAGGTTTGGCATTGAAATATCACAAAGTATTAAATCAAATTTTTCCTTTGCAATTTGCATTAGCGCAACAACTCCATCGGGAGCAATCTCTACATCATATCCATCTTTCTTTAATATTTTGCCAATGTCTCTTTGGTTAGTCACTTCATCATCAATAACCAATATTCTTGCTTTGCTTTTTTCTGCACTTGGCCGGCCTTTCTTTATATCTGAAGGGAGCAGGTTCGTGAGTATTTCTTTTAATGAAAATGTGGCATAGGTTGATGTTGTGTCTGACATCGCATAAGGTAAAACCAATTCATTATTATTGATGATTGAACCGCAGGAATAAACCACATTGGGAACATATCCATCACGTTCTTCCTCGTTAGGCAGTAGAAGCGGTTCGCTTAGTTGTCCAATTAATTTAGTGGGATCATCCAAATCAAGCAAAATGGCACTGATGGCATATCTGCGCACTGGTCCAACCCCATGAGTGATGACTAACCAACCATATTCTGTTTCAATGGGTGAACCACAGTTGCCAACCTGGATAAATTCCCACGGGAACTTGGGTATTTGAAGTTCAACTGCTTCATCCCAAAGGTTAATCGTGTCTGAAAACATGATGTAATTGTTGATGCCATCAATCCGGGATAACATGACGTATTTTCCCCCAATTTTTCTTGGGAATAAGGCCATTCCTTTATTTTGAGCATACTCTCCATGAATAGGCTTAATGGTAAAGTTGTAGAAATCTTTGGTTTCCAACAACATTGGCATGATGCTCACTCCATTATAGGCTGTGTAAGTTGCGCAATAACGAGTAATGCCATCTTCTTCTGTAAATTTTACAAACCGGGCATCTTCTATTCCGTTACTTTCGGCAGCAGCAATAGGAAAGATAACGCGGTCGGAAATTCCAGTATCAAGTGAAAAGGTAATTCGGTAATATGATTCGCCTAGCCAGCTAATTAATTTTAATTGATGTAATTGTTGATCATCCAAATTCATCTCTTTCTTGGTTTGATCAATAGCCCGGTACAGTTCATTGTAATCAAATTCATGTTTTAATTTGCTATATACATGTCCAAGTGGAGAATCGTCTGAAGGTATTTCGCAAACGCCATATATTTCGCAAAGCTTTTTCGAAAAAAAATCCTTGTTGTAAATAAAATTATAAACCGTCTCTGGCTCATCAACAATCTTTCCGGTTGGCATTAATTCGAGATTGTTATCAGCATCGAGAATTCCGCCACGGAAGGCTATCGATGAAATATGCCCTTCTCCCGTTGCCCTGAAACTTATAATCACTCGTTTTTGGTTATCCTGAAGTCCTGTCTGATCCGGATCTTCAACAATAGAGGGATTAAAAAAAGCTGCTGATTCAATTGAATATTCCGACGAAAAAAAAGCACCGATCAATAACTTTTTTGAAACTGACAGTACATTTAAATCGCCACTTCTACCATTCATAATTTCTCGTGTCCTGTCAAAATGATTCTGAAATATTCGTGAAATGTTGCGGTGTCGTCCTGAAAAATCACGCAACACATGTCTTAAAGTCAACGCGGCAGCTTCTTCTGGCATTCCTGTTACTTTCTGAATGACCGATTGAACTCTTGATTCTGGTCCAGGGAAAAAGAACCGTACAATTACTCTTTTAGGATCGCTGTAAAAGCGAATGGCTTTGCGCTTAACGGTGGTGCTCATAATCAGAATTTTCATTAAAAATAGGAAACAATATTCAATAATTAATTCATAGCCCAAAGAATAGAATCAATTATCTAAACCGCCATAACAACGAGTAGAAATTTATTCTGTCACATCAATGTCACATTTCTAAATATGGACAGTAAGGATGGCTACATCGTCTTCTTTTGATGAAGCTTTGTTTTTTTAAGGGTTGGTAGCTTTAGTAATGTGCCTGCAATTGGGTCAGGGGTTAATCTTAACCTTAATTTCAGGCGCTTCAACCAAATGGAAAGTGGCTGATGCAAACTTAATCTCACCTTTAGTCGCTTCAATTGTGTTTAAAATCTTCGTAAATAATTCTGTTTTAGTTGTTCTTCTTCTTTTGTAATCTACAACATAGCGAAGTGTGTACTCTACCCAGTTGTCATTTGCAATTAATGATACCATTGGTTCAGTCTGTGCATTTTCTAGTCGATATTTATTTTGAAGAAAATCCCATTTCTCTTTTGATTTTTCAGATAAATCGCCAGTTGTTTCTTTTCCTATTTTTAGCAGAATTTGGTTGGTTTTTTCGTAGTTGCTACCGTATTGGATGGGAACTTTTATTTCATCCCAAAGAAAAGGAAAATCGCCAGAATAATTGTAAACAGGTTCCTTAAAAACGAAACTATTTGCTACCAATACAATTCGACCATTATATAAATCGCCATCAACCCATTGCCCTGTCTCCATGATAGTTGTCCTCAAGACACCAATGTCCATGACATCGCCTTTTATTCCGCCTAACTGCACCCTATCGCCTGTTTTATAAAAACCACCAAACATTATTGCCAACCACCCGGCAAAAGAGGCAATCACCTCCTGCAATGCAAAAGCAATTCCTGCGCCTGCAACGCCAAAAGCTACTGTTAAACCACCCAATTTATCGCTATAAACAATTGAGATTAGTATGACAGTGAGAATGAATCCTATAAAACTGCTAAACTTCTTCGCTCTATAGCGATTATCATTGCCTCTAATCTTTGATAAAAAATTACGTTGAATTGATTTTACTATGACCCATATTATTCCAATACCTACAAAAACGGTTACAATTTTCCCAACGGTTGGATTAAAAAGAAATTTTTGAATTAATTCTTCCATACTATTTTTAAGTAGATGTGTTATTTGTTTGTTGTATGATCAAGCTTTACATTGAAACTTGGCGCTTTATAGTCCTTTTGCAAATAATCAGATGGTATTGTTGTCATATTTCCGTCTCTTGCTGCACGATAATGTGGCGAAAGAATTTCAATACCCATTTCGTTACAAACATCTTGAATATTTTGGTGCAAATTTGAATAAATTAAAGCTTGTTTTCCTGTTTCCCTTATATATGCGTTAATCTGGTATGAAACATAAAAATCGTCAAGGCTCGTTTGCAAAACAAAAGGTTTTGGCTCGTCAAGAATTAAATCAGTTCTCATTGCAGCATCAATTAAAGCCTGATGCATATTTTTCCAAGGTACATCATATCCAATAGTTACAGTGGTGTGAATGATTAATCCTTTTTCCATTGCTTCGATACTGTAATTTGTGGTATTGCCGTTAAGTACTGACGAATTGGGAATGGTAATAACTTCGTTTTTAATAGTTCTTACTCTTGTAACCAAAAGCGTTTTTTCTACTACATCGCCAGTCACATCGCCAATTTTAATTCGGTCGCCAATCTTAAATGGTCGCATATAGGTTATAACAATACCAGCCACCATGTTTGTAATGACCGATGATGAGCCAAACGAAAACAAAATCCCAATAAATACAGATACTCCCTTGAAAATATTTGAATCGGAACCGGGCAAATAGGGAA
>CALGIG010000043.1 GCA_937915865.1 uncultured Prolixibacteraceae bacterium
GCATCCTTATAACGGCTCATCAATTTGGCAAAGGCTTTCTCTTCGCCGGCAAGCGCTGCTTCAACCAGTAAAATGTCAAACTGTGCTTTGTTTGATAATTCAGGATTTAGTTCCATCGGCTTCTTCGGTGAATAATATACATAGACCAAAAAAACCACCAATTAATTAGGGGTTTAATTAGAATGTACACTAACGAAGATAAGAATATTTTTCGTTCGTTCAGCCTATTTATGAGCATTTTAATCATAATAGCCAACAAAATCAGTAAAATAAATGGGAAAACTGAGAAAGTAATCCAATATTCCGGATGAAGAATAATAACTGTTGCTGCCAGTGCTGGAAAAATGATTCGGGTAAAATCGTCGAGGAATAAACCAATTTTTTTGGGCAGGGACAAACTTTGCCTGATTTGTACACCTTTTTTAAGCAAACGGATATGGTCGCCACGGTCGTCGTCAATTTTCTCACGAATGGCTAAATCGGGGTTAGTGGTTATCACAACTTTGCCGTTTTTAATATTTTCATTGAAAATCAACTCCAGATTGGCAAAGTTACGATTGAGTTTGTGCCTGAATCCTAATGTATCAAAGTACATAGATTTTTTGAAAAGCACATTGTTTTCGTTGAATACAAAGGGCGAACCGGCCAAGGTCCATGCCCCGCTAATCAAAAATTGTTGGAATCGTTCAAGCCTGCAAATCAGGTTTCTAAAACCTTTGGCACGTTCAACATTTGTATATGCAACTAAAATATCAGTTTCAGGAGTAAGTAAATTACACATATTTGTAAGCCATTCGGGTTTAAGTTCGCCAGTTGCCGATGTCAACAAAATAATCCAGGGCGACGATGCCCCCTTCATTCCTATATTTATGGCTTGTTTTTCAGAAAATCGTGTTTCCTGACTTAAACTTGTTACTTTTAATCGTGGGTTGTTTTCGGCAAGATAACTCAAAATGCCCCCTGTATTATCTTCCGAACAATAGTTAATTACTAAAACCTGGTAATTTTCGAATTGTTGCATATTAAACTTCTCAACAATCGCATGAATATGTTCTTCCTCGTTTCTTACACTTACAATAATGGTAACCTGGGTTGGTTTTTCATTGGGTTCGCCGTCTGAATGTCGGACAAGTTTAAAATAGCGGATTATATAAAAAATCTGAATAATGAAAACACCAATTAACGCTGAAATAAGTATTATGTCGCTGATTTTGAGTAATTCGAATCTGATAATTTCCACGATGAAAGTCCTTGGTTAATATTATAATTTTCAAACGATGTTTGATTGGACAAAATTAATAAACCTACCGATTAAATTGTTCCTCTTTTTAGGTAGATTTAACAGTTATCGCACAACTGTATTTCGCCGTGTTACACTTTTATCCCTATCTTTGGGCTCTCAAAATTCAGCTTGATGCACTTTGAATTAAAACATACATCTTCTGATAGTAAGGCAAGAGCGGGTTTATTAACTACCGGGCATGGAATTATTGAAACTCCTATTTTTATGCCCGTTGGTACCGCAGGTTCAGTGAAAGGTATCCATAAACGAGACCTGAAAGAAGATATTGGCGCTCAGATTATTCTTGGGAATACTTATCACTTATATCTTCGTCCCGGATTGCCTGTTATAGAGCAGGCCGGGGGATTGCATAAATTTAACGGTTGGGATGGTCCAATTTTGACCGATAGTGGTGGTTACCAGGTTTTTTCTCTTGGAGATATTCGAAAACTTACTGAAGAAGGTGCTAAATTTCAATCGCATATCGATGGGTCTTCGCATTTGTTTACTCCTGAAAATGTTATGGATACACAGCGGACTATTGGCGCTGATATTATGATGGCATTCGATGAATGTACTCCGGGAGATGCCGAATATGAATATGCACGTAAATCGATGGAAATGACCGAGCGTTGGCTCAACCGTTGCTGGAACCAGTTTTTGAAAACTTCGCCCAAATATGGATATTCGCAGTCGCTTTTCCCCATTGTTCAGGGCGCTGTTTATCCTGATTTGAGGGAACGGTCTGCTAAGAATGTTTTGCAATATAATGCTGACGGATATGCTATTGGCGGTCTTTCGGTTGGTGAGCCTGAAAAAGATATGTATGCCATGATTGAAGTTGTGAATGAAATACTCCCTACTGATCGTCCGCGTTATTTAATGGGTGTTGGCACACCAATAAATATATTGGAAGGAATTGACCGGGGAATCGATATGTTCGATTGTGTGATGCCTACCAGGAACGGACGAAACGGAATGCTGTTTACAAGTAAAGGAATAATGAACATGCGTAATAAAAAATGGGCCAGCGATTTTTCGCCGGTTGATGCGGATGGAACTTCGTTTGTCGATCATCATTACAGCCGTGCTTTTCTTCGTCACCTTATTATTTCCGGCGAAATGCTGGGTGCGCAAATAGCCAGTCAGCACAATCTTGCATTTTACCTTTGGCTTGTAAAAGAGGCTCGAAAACATATTCTGGACAATACATTTAAGCCGTGGAAAGAAGAGATGATCAGACAATTTTCGGTTCGACTTTAATTCTTGAAATGTGAGGATGGTGTTACTTATAACTTTTGACTTTTGACTTTTGACTTATAACTTTTGACTTGAACAAGTATGCTGCATAAAATTGATTACTATATCATTAAAAAGTTTTTAGGAACTTTTTTCTATGCCATAGCCTTAATCATTAGCATCTCTATTGTTTTTGATATTTCGGAAAACATTGATGATTTTTTGTCAAAAGATGTACCTATTAAAGCAATAGTTTTTGATTACTATCTGAATTTTGTACCCTACTTTGCTAATTTGTTTAGTGGCTTGTTTACGTTTATTGCAGTAATTTACTTTACTTCGAAACTTGCCTATAATACCGAGATTATTGCTATTCTAAGTAGCGGCGTTTCTTACAAACGATTAATGCGTCCGTATTTGGTTGGAGCCACTGTAATTGCTGTTTTCTCGTATTTGCTTGGAAATTATGTTATTCCTCCGGCAACCAAAAAGAAAAACGACTTTAAGCAAACATATATTAGGGCGCGAAGCTCGGAAAGTGAAAAAAATATCCATCGTCAGATCGAACCTGGAGTTTTTGTATACATGACGGCCTATAATACTTCGAATGATGTGGGTTATAAATTTACCATCGAAAAGTTTGAAGGTCACAAACTGGTTTCAAAGCTTTCGTCGGAATATGTAAAATGGGACCGTGAAAAAAAGAAATGGGTGGTGCACGATTATTACATCCGATCAATTGATGGGTATAAAGAAAAGATAATACGCGGAAGCGACAAGGATACAACTTTGAACATGGTTCCTGAAGACTACAAAGTAATTGCTTTTGTGGTTGAAACCATGACCCTGCCCGTTTTGAACAAATCGATTGATAACCTTAGGCTTCGGGGCGTGAATACTATTGAGTATGAGATAGAGAAACATCGGCGCGTATCAGGGCCTTTTTCCGCTTTTATCCTTACTATTATTGGCGTTTCCCTGGCTTCCAGAAAGATAAAGGGTGGCATTGGATTTCATTTGGGATTGGGTCTTTTGCTTAGTTTTTCGTATATACTTTTTATGCAGGTTACTACAGTTTTTGCTACCAGTAGTATATTATCACCCTGGCTGGCGATGTGGATACCCAATATCATGTATGGGATTCTAGCATTCTTTCTTTATCGTCGGGCTGCTACTTAAGAACAACAAGGTATTAAGTTCGATTTTTCGACACTTTCATCCCTTTTTCAGGAGTTTTCGCCCCAAATAAGAGCCGAAATCTATTCAGACAATAAAAAAATAATAATTTTGACCGCTCGAAAAGTAATTGCTTTTCACAACAAGTTAATTAATCAAAAACAAATTCTATGTCACTGAAAAGAAGCATTTTAGATCTTCGTAAACG
>CALGIG010000044.1 GCA_937915865.1 uncultured Prolixibacteraceae bacterium
TAATTCCTGAAAACAGAAAAAGGAAACCTAACAAAAACGTTAAAAAATGTTAAAACCTATCAAAGCCACGAATTTTTGTCGAAGGATAGGGGAACAATTGAGGTTTATACCGGAAATACAGAAGAAATTGAAGTTTTATTATTGCTTGGATTGTTTGTTCGTAACCAGTTCATTCTTTTTATGCTGATGCTGTTAATTTTGCTGGTGCTTATTATTTTCTGATAATTTAATGCTGAACACTAAATTTCGGCAATTAAAAATGAATTCTTGAGGCAGTAAGTCGATGTTGTTTAAAATAGTCTGAAATAATCGATTAAATTTGCGCATCTAAAAAAAATGAAAACTCCTCATTAAGAGAATCAAAAAAAAATGAAGCACGACAAAATAATTATAGGAATTTCGCAAGGCGACATTAATGGAATTGGATACGAAGTGATAATCAAGACTCTGATGGAACCGAGGATTCTTGAGATGTGTATTCCTATTGTTTATGGTTCGCCCAAAGTTGCAGCTTATCACAAGAAAGCGCTTAATATTGAAAATTTTAATTTCAACCATATACGTACTGCAAGTGAAGCCGATCCGCGAAAGGCCAACATCATTAATTGTATCGATGAAAATATTCGTGTAGAATTAGGCCGTTCGAGCGAAATGGCTGGCGAAGCTTCATATATGGCATTGGAAAGAGCAGTTGAAGATCTGAAAAAAGGGGAGATCGAAGCATTAATTACTGCACCGATAAATAAAGATAATATCCAATCTGAAAAATTCAATTTTCCAGGGCACACCGAATATCTTGCCGAGCAATTCAAAACACGCGATTATGTGATGCTTATGGTTAGCGAATCGATGAAAGTAGGAGTTGTTGTTGGTCATGCCCCAATTTCAGAAGTTTCTTCAAAAATAACTAAAGGAGCAATTTTGAATAAACTTAGAATTATTAACCAATCGCTCGAAAAAGATTTTTTTGTAAAACGCCCACGTATTGCTGTATTGGGTTTAAACCCCCATGCAGGCGACAATGGATTGCTTGGACGTGAAGAGAATGAAATTATTATTCCAGCCATTCAGCGGGCCAAAGATGAGGGTATTATTGCCGTTGGACCTTATCCGGCTGATGGTTTCTTTGGGTCGGGTGATTTTTCGAAGTTTGATGCCATTTTGGCAATGTACCACGATCAGGGTTTAATCCCATTCAAGATGGCTTCGTTCGACAGAGGCGTTAATTATACGGCCGGGTTACCTGTAATCCGAACCTCTCCGGCTCATGGAACGGCCTACGATATTGCAGGTGAAGATAAAGCCTCGGCTGATTCATTTCGCGAATCGTTGTATTTGGCTATAGATATTCACAAAAACAGGGCGCTTTACCGGGAGATCACCAAAAATCCATTGAAGAAATACGAAATCAATCAAAATCAGGTTGATGAGTCGATTGATTTTGAGGCAATCGACGAAGAGATTTAAATCAATATTGTATATGTTCGAATACATCAGGGGGAACATAATTAATCTGAAACCATCGCATCTTGTTCTTGAAACAAATGCAATCGGTTATTTTATCAATATATCGTTGAATACCTACACCCAGTTAAACGGGAAAGAATCGGCAAAAATATTTGTGCACGAAGTAATCAGGGAGGATGCACATTTGCTCTATGGTTTTGCTGATGAGTTGGAAAGAGAATTATTCCGATTGTTAATTTCAGTGAATGGAATTGGTTCGAATACAGCGATAATGATGTTTTCGTCACTTTCTCCTGATGAGATTAGTAATGCTATTTTAAATGAAAATGTTAATTTGCTTAAGAGCATAAAAGGTATTGGGGTCAAAACAGCTCAGCGGGTAATCATTGATTTAAAAGATAAAATAGTAAAGTCGCCAATTGGTGAACAAATTGTAGCTCCAACAGACAATACAATACGAATTGAAGCGTTATCTGCTTTAGTAATGCTGGGATTTGCAAAAAAACCGGTCGAAAAGGAATTGGATAAAATTCTGACCGCTCAACCAAATCTTTCAGTTGAAAATGTAATCAAACTAGCGCTTAAAAGCCTTTAACAGAAAAAGATCTTGAATTGAAAAAATTTGGCAGATATATACTTCTATTTCTTAGTATAATTGTTTTTTGTTCGCTTGCAGGTAATCCATCCATTTCGAAAACAAAGGCGAAAAATTACGGTTTACTTAACCAACTATCGGTTCCTGTTGATACTCCAAATGCTGCCAGCCAAAGAAATCTGAAAAAGACAGTTTTGGATCAGAAATCAGGTTTGAATTTTGCGGGTAATTCTGAGAAAAACGATACCACCAAAAATTTAAAAAAGAAGGTGGGCGACATACTTTCTAAAGGGGTTGAAAAAATAAAAAATTCGGGGATTACGGTAAAAACAGATACAACAACCTTATTTAAAATAAATAGCGGGTCAAAAAAACAACCAGGTACTTCGGCGGTCTCCGAAAAGTCAAACGAAATAAGTTCTGAAATAGATACTACAGGTGTTTTGCATTATCCCTTTAGTGATGAGCCAGCTTTTGCATATCCCAATAAAAAGGATAGTTCAAAATTGTACCTCAAAAATCCATCGAACATCAAGTCGAAAATTGAATACGATCCCACTACCGGTGAGTATAATTTTACTGAGAATGTTGGGAGTCTCGATTATCGTTTGCTTAAAACGATGACAAAAAAAGAATTTCAAAAATACGATTTTGAGCAGGCAGTTCAGAATTATTGGCGCAGTCAGAGCCGAGTAAAGTCGATTGAGGAAAGAGGTGGTTTTATTCCAAAGTTAACTGTTAAAAGCGAAGCATTCAATAAAATATTTGGTGGAAATACTATTGATATCCGGCCCCAGGGTTATGTTGAAGTTAGTTTCGGTTACCAGGTTAACTATACTCAAAATCCTTCGGTATCAGAGCGCTTACGCAAAGTTCCAACGTTCGATTTCGACCAGAAAATTCAAATGAACGTGATGGGCAAAATTGGCGATAAAATGGAGATGCGCGTTAATTATAACACCGAAGCTACTTTCGACTATGAAAATAAAATGAACCTTGCCTATACAGGAGATGAGGACCAAATCATAAAAAAGGTTGAGGCAGGGAATGTTTCGTTGCCTCTGAACGGATCGTTAATTACCGGAGGATCGAACCTTTTTGGAGTGAAGACAGAAATGCAATTCGGTAAATTAAACCTGACGACCATATTCTCGCAAAACAAAGGTGAGACAAAGGTTATTAATTCAGAGGGTGGCGCCCAGAAGAAAACATTTGAAATAAAAGCATCAGAATATGATGCTAATCGCCACTTCTTTCTTTCTCAATATTTTCGCGATCACTACAACGAGGCATTGAAAAACTTACCAATAGTAAGCTCTTCGATTACAATTAATAAGATTGAAGTTTGGGTTACCAATAAATCAAACAACTTCACTTCGTCAAGAAACATACTGGCTTTGATGGACCTTGGAGAACACGATCCGAATATTTATAATAAAGTTGGTGCTTTCCAGGGAAATTCAGGGCTAAAATATCCTGAAAGTGTTTACCCGTTTAATGATGCCAATAAATTATACCAGGAAATAAAGACCAATTATTCCGGAATAAGGGAAGTTGCAAAAATCAGTAAAACAATGGCGCCACTTACTTCGTCGAATTTTATCGGGGGGCAGGACTTTGAGAAAATTGAACAGGCGCGTTTACTAAGCGAATCAGAATATACCATCAATACAACTCTGGGTTATATTTCTCTGCGTTCGGCATTAAATTCGGACGAGATACTTGCAGTTGCCTTTAATTACACTGCCGATGGCAAAACCTATCAGGTGGGAGAATTTTCGACTGATGGAATTACTACTCCTCAAACATTGATACTTAAATTGTTGAAAGGGACAAACTTATCGCCTAAGATACCCACATGGAAGTTGATGATGAAGAATGTTTACAACCTTGATGCGTATCAACTGACCAAAGACAATTTTGTTTTCGATGTATTGTATCACAACGATCAGAAAGGAACAAATATTAATTATTTACCAGAAGGGAGGTTATCCGATCATATTTTACTTAATGTGTTGAACCTGGATAAACTTAATTCGCAAAACGACCTTGGGAAGGATGGAGTTTTCGACTATGTTGAAGGAGTAACAGTTAATTCATCAGCAGGTCGGATTATTTTCCCGGTTCTTGAACCCTTTGGACGCAATTTAGCCGATTCGATTGTTGATCCGGCACTGATAAAAAAATATGTGTTTTACACCTTGTACGATTCGACCAAAACTGTGGCAGAACAAGATGCAGAACATAATAAGTTTATTTTAAAAGGTTCGTACACCGGCGCTGCAAGCAACGAAATTTCAGTGGGATCACAAAACCTTGCACAAGGGTCAGTAAAAGTTACTGCTGGTGGTATAACTCTTACCGAAAACATTGACTATACTGTTGATTATACTTCAGGAATTGTAAAAATTATAAATACCGGATTATTGGAATCGGGTACGGCAATAGCAGTTTCAACCGAGAGCCAGGATTTATTCAGTATGCAACGAAAAACCATGGTTGGAGCTCATGCCAACTATGCTTTCAATAATCAGTTTGCACTTGGGGCAACAGTTATGCACATGCAGGAAAGGCCATTGACACAGAAGGTTAATTATGGCGAAGATCCTATTTCAAATACCATGCTGGGACTGGATGCCTCGTATAACAATCAGTCGAGGTTGCTGACAAAATTACTCGATAAACTTCCATTTTACTCTACCAAAGAAACATCATCAATTGCTTTCGAAGGTGAAATGGCAAAACTTATTCCAGGGCACTCCAAGGTTATTAATAAAAGCGGGACAGTTTATATCGACGATTTCGAGGCGACGAAAGTTTCAATCGACCTAAAAACCCGTTCGGCCTGGGTTTTAGCCAGTACACCACAAAAACAAAACATGTTTCCAGAGGCAGAACTCAACGATGATCTTGCTTATGGTTACAATCGTGCAAAATTGGCCTGGTATGTTGTTGATCCTCTGTTCCTGAGAAATACATCAACAACTCCTGCATATATAAAAAATAATCCTATTCTTCAATCCAACAACCTGGTTCGCGAAGTCTATGAATCAGAGTTATTCCCGGATAAAGAAGAAGTTGTTGGTCAGCCAACGAATATCCCTCTTTTGGATTTGGCATTCTATCCTTCAGAACGAGGCCCGTATAATTATGACACTAATCCATCGTCTTATTCGAAAGGGATAAATACTGATGGTTCTCTTCGCGATCCGGAGTCGCGTTGGGGAGGTATTATGCGTAAAGTTGAAACCAGCGATTTTGAGGCTGCAAATATTGAGTACATTGAATTCTGGATGATGGACCCTTTTATTAATGACCCGGATAAAAAAACAAAAGGAGGTGATTTATACTTTAACCTTGGCGATATTTCAGAGGATGTCTTGAAAGATTCAAGGAAAGGTTTCGAAAACGGATTACCTACCACATCAGAAGTTGCAAATGTTGATTCAACTGCCTGGGGGCGTGTTTCTACTTTGCAATCAACTGTAAATGAATTCGACAACAGCACACAAAGCCGCAAATACCAGGATTTGGGATTTGACGGGCTGAATGACGATGACGAACAATCATTTCATAAAAGTTACCTCGAATCATTGAAAAGTATACTTAACCAGGATGCGCTGGAAAAAGCAATGAAAGACCCGTCGTCGGACGATTACCATTACTTTAGAGGAACTGATTATGATGAACAGAAGCTTGGAATTTTAGAGCGGTATAAAAATTTCAATGGTCCTGAAGGAAACTCTCCAACTTCGGAAATGTCGCCTGAATCGTATTCAACAACTGCCTCAACTGCACCTGATGTAGAAGATATTAATGGAGACAATACACTGAATGAAAATGAAAGATATTATCAATATCGAATTAGTCTTCGACGTGAGGATATGGTAGTTGGGAAAAACAATATAGCCGATACAAGAACAATTCATGATTATAAGCTGAAAAACGATTCGCTGGTTGATGTTACCTGGTACCAATTTAAAGTTCCGGTTAAAAGTCCGGATGCTGTATTTGGATCAATTTCCGATTTTAAATCAATCCGCTTCATGAGGATGTTCATGAAAGGATTTAAAGATCCTACTGTTTTGCGTTTTGCAACACTCGATCTTATTAGGGCCGACTGGCGTAAGTATACAAAGGATGTTGATGGAAAACTTACCACAAGCACAGCAAATACACAATTTGATCTTTCAGCCGTTAATATTGAAGAAAACTCAAGTCGCAGTCCAATCCATTATGTTCTGCCTCCCGGGGTTGATCGTGAAATTGACCCTAATAATACCCAGTTGCGTCAATTAAACGAGCAGTCGATGGTTTTACGAGTGATTGATTTAGGAGAAGGCGACGCCAAAGCGGCATATAAAAGTATGAGCATGGATTTCCGAAATTATAAACGGATTAAAATGGATGTTCATGCTGAAGAAATAGAAGGTTACCCGTTAAATGATGACGATTTATCGTTGTTTGTAAGAATTGGATCTGACTACAATTACAACTATTACGAATACGAAATTCCACTCAAACTTACCGATCCTAATGGAAGTTACAGCAGTGAGAACGAATCCGACAGATACGCAGTATGGCCTGATGATAATAGGCTGAATTTGGCCCTCGAAACCTTTACCGATCTGAAACTTAAGCGTAATGAGGAGATGCGTAAAGCGAATCCGACTGCAAGTTTAACAGAACTATACTCTGTAGCCGACGGTACACGACTTGTTTCGGTGATGGGTAATCCAAATCTTGGAAATGTTGAAGTAATGATGATTGGGATCAGGTATAATAAAAAGGATGCCAACGTACATGCTCCAAGGTCGGTGGAAGCCTGGGTTAACGAGTTACGTTTGACTGATTTTGATGAAAGCGGGGGATGGGCAGCTCAGGGTAGAATATCGGCCCGACTAGCCGACCTGGGTTCAATTACTGTTGCAGGGATGGCCCGAAGCGCAGGTTTTGGAAGTATTGATTCAAAGGTTAACGAACGGTCGAAGAACGATATAACCCAGTTTGATTTATCAGCTAACCTCGAATTGGGTAAATTCTTTCCTGAAAAAGCACAGGTTAAGATACCTATGTATATAGGTTATTCGAAAAGTGTTACTAATCCTAAATATAACCCTACCGATCCGGATATTACGATGAAACAGTCGTTGGCTGAAGCTAAGACCAAAGCTGAAAGGGATTCGATAAAAAGTGTAGCTCAGGATGTTGTGATCAGGAAAAGTATAAACTTCACCAATGTTAAAGTTGACAAGACCAGTAAATCAGGAAAGCCCAAAATATATGATCCCACTAATTTTTCATTAACTTATTCATATTCAGAAGTTTTTAAAAGAAGCATTAATGTGGAATCGAATGTTGACAAAATTTATCGAGGGTTATTTAGCTATAACTTCAATAATCGTCCTGAGCCGGTTGAACCATTCCGTAATTCTAAAGTAATCAAGGGTAAAGCATTTAACTTGATTAAAGATTTTAATTTTTATCCAATGCCTTCACAGATATCATTCCGGGTCGATTTTTACAGGCATTACAATGAAATTCAGACCAGGAATGTTTCGAACCCGGATGTGATTATTCCAAGAACATTCGATAAAGATTTTAAACTGAACAGGTATTTTGACCTTCGATATAACCTGACCCGAAGTTTTGACTTTGATTTTTCTTCGCAAATGACCTCCAAAATTGATGAACCAGAAGGAAGGATTAATCGCAATGATGATGATTATACCTGGAAACGCGATTCAATTCTCACTAATTTGCTTCATTTAGGAAGGCCTGTTTTATACCATCATGTAATTAATGCCAATTACATGGTCCCAATTCATAAACTTCCTTTACTCGACTGGACTTCTCTTTCGGCCCGTTACCAGGCCATGTACGATTGGGAAGCAGGAGCAATAACCAATTCATCTGTTGTGCTTGGAAATACAATTGAAAATTCCAGACAGCTTCAGTTAAATGGACAATTAAACCTGGTTTCTTTATACAATAAGGTTCCATTTTTGAGGGCAATAAATCAGAAATATGGTACTAGTTCCCGAATGCAGCGAATGAGTCAGAATCGTCAGGGGCAAGGTGGGCAAAATCGCCAGCAACAATCACAAAGACCAACGAACCAGCAGCCTCAAAAAGAAAAAAATACCCCTAAAATAAAAGAGGTAACATTCCAATCAGAAAATGTTAGGTTGAAGGCAAATACTCCCAAATCGATATTCCATAAGCTAAAAACCGAGAAAGTAGAAGTTATTGCTTTGGCAAAAGATGGTTCCAAAATCGATGGTAAAGTTGATATTGTAAATGAAAATAGAGTAACATTCACTGCTAACAAAAACGCAGCAGGGGTTAAAGTTCTTGTTAAGGGTAAAATTGAAGTTAACCGCGATCTGGGAGAAAAACTGATTCAATACTCGGCACGTGCTTTAATGGCTGTGAGAAGTTTTTCAATTAGTTATTCTACAACTGATGGTTCGGTATTGCCGGGATTTATGCCTAAGCCCCGGTTATTTGGTATGGGCAAATATACACCCGATCAGAATATGTTCAGCGATTTAACCGACCAGACTACTGCTCCCGGAATACCTTTTTTGCTTGGTTGGCAGGACAAAGATTTTGCAATGAAGGCGGCTGCAAAAGGATGGATAACCCGCGATACAACGCTTAACTCTCCCTACATAATGACTCACAGCGAAACTTATAGCTTCAGGGCAAATGTTGAGCCTTTCCCCGATTTACGAATTGATGTTAATGCTGTAAGAACTTATTCTGAAAAAGCCAGTGAGTTTTATAACTATAATGCAGAAACAAATCATTTTGATCCGCAAAACAGGTCGGTAAAGGGGAACTTTACGATGTCGATTAATACAATGAGAACAGCTTTCAGTAAAATGGGAAATAAAGAAAATACACCGGCCTCCAAGGCATTCCAGAACCTGAAAGATTACCGCATTATAATAGCTCAACGTTTATCACAAACGCGTATTCCTAATGCAGCAGCTCAGTATCCGGATAATGAAGCGACAACACCTTCAGATGTTTTCCCTAAATATCCGGTAGGTTATGGAGCTACCTCTCAACAAGTATTGATTCCGGCGTTTATAGCTGCTTATACTGGTCAATCGCCTTACAAGGTTTCACTTGATCCTTTCCCATCGCTTAAATATTTGCGCCCGAATTGGCGAATCACTTATGACGGTGTTGTTTCTCAGTCGCCCTGGCTTAAAAAGTACTTTAAGTCTTTGAGCTTTAGTCATTCTTATCGGTCGAGCTACAACATTGGTTCATTTACTTCAAATCTCGATTACGACACTAATGCTTATGGTGATGGTTACAGTTATGCACGAAATGAACTTGGCGATTTTATTCCTAAAAACGACATAAGTTCGGTAAGTATTTCAGAACAATTCAGCCCACTCATTGGGTTGGATATGACTTGGATTAACGATTTTGAGACCCGGATTGAAATGAAGACCACCCGGAACCTGGCGCTAAGTTTTTCGAATAGCCAGCTAACTGAAATTCTGAGTAATGAAATGGTGTTTGGTCTTGGTTATCGGTTTACAAAGATGGATTTGATCATAAAAACTAAAAAATCGCAAAAATCTTTTTCTAACGATTTGAATATCAGGGCTGATTTGTCGTTCAGGAAAAATAAAACGGTATTACGGAAAGTAATAGAGGGTGATGAACAGCTTACTGCAGGGCAAGGCGCTGTTACTCTAAAAACAAGTGCTGATTATCGATTAAGTGACCGTTTTCAGCTTCGTTTATTCTATGATAGAGTTTTGAATACGCCTTATGTTGGTTCGTATGTTACATCTACAACCAATTTTGGAGTTAGTTTCAGGTTTACTCTGGCTCAATAGATTGTTGGAACAGAGTGTGTTGTTGAAAAAAATCATTTTTTTTTAATGATCACTTGTTATTTTGATAATCTTTTCATTTTTTTGCTATCAGAAAATTTTAATGATGACTAAAAATACAAATACAGTATGGCACCTGTGGTGGGGTCTTCTTGGTAAATCGAGGAGTTAAAAGCCATATTTGTATTTTTTAAAGATATTGGCCTGTTCCTCGAAAGAAGCAGGCTTTTTTATTATAATGAACCTTGATATGAATAGTATAATGTTAACAAATTGGTGGTGGCGCAGAAACTTTTCACAGGACCGTGGAGGGATGTAGCGCTATGACTCAAATTGAGAACAACTAAAAAAAGCGGCTTATCGGTACACGGTAAGCCGTTTTTTTTTGTGGCCTCCCCAACCCCTCTGAAGGAGGGGGGTAAGAACCGCAAGAACAGGATTTGATGGAGAAAACGAATGAAAATAACGAAATATAATAGCACCACTTTTTAACCTCCCCCTCGGGGAGGTTTGGAGGGGCTTAAAACATTAAATATGGAAAAAATTAAAGTAAAAGTCAACGTAAAGAAAATCCTGGGCGACATTCTTACACCGGTTAGCGTTTATATGAAATTTCGGGAGTTATTTCCCAAGACAATTTTATTGGAAAGCTCCGATTATCATGGTAACGAAAATGCCTATTCATTCGTGTGCATCAAGCCATTGGCTTGTTTCACTGTGAACGAGGGCCAAATTGACATTGATTGTATTGGTCGCCCGAAAGAACAGATTCAGGTAAGCAAAACCAATTCGGTTGATCAGCAACTCGACCAGTTTTATAAGGCTTTCCAGTTGGAAGGTGATGTGGCGGAAGCTCCGGCTAATGGTTTGTTTGGTTACCTTTGCTACGATGGTATCCGCTATTTCGAGAAGATAGAAATCAATGCGGAAAAGAAGGAAACTTATGCGATTCCTGAAATTCGTTATTGTTTCTATAAGTATATTGTTGCAATTGATCACCACAAAAACTTGATTTACCTGGTTGAAAACCTGATGGATGGTGAGCAGGCAGAGATGACGCAAATCGAATCGTTGCTTCGGAACCTTACTTTCCAGTCAACGACTTTCACTCCGCTGGGCGACGAGGTTTCTAACATTACCGATGAGCAATACAAATACATGGTGGCCAAGGGGAAAGAACACTGCTTTCGAGGCGATGTGTTCCAGATTGTACTCTCACGCCAGTTCTCACAGGGATTTTCTGGCGACGATTTTCACTTGTACCGTGCTTTGCGTACAGTGAATCCTTCTCCTTACCTGTATTTCTTTGATTATGGCGATTACCGTATTTTCGGTTCAAGTCCTGAAGCTTCGTTGCGCATTAAAAAAGGCCGGGCTATCATTAACCCAATTGCCGGGACTTTTAGGCGCACTGGTAACGATGACGACGATCGAAAACTGGCCGAAAGGTTGTGCGCCGACCCAAAGGAAAATGCCGAACATGTAATGCTGGTTGATTTGGCCCGAAACGATCTGAGTCGTAATGCCAGCGATGTAGTGGTCGATAGTTTTCGCGAAGTCCAGTATTTTTCACACGTTATTCACCTGGTTTCCGAAGTATCAGGAAAATTACCCGAAGATGCCAATTTGGTAACCGTTTTGGGTGATTCATTCCCCGCCGGGACGCTTTCCGGAGCGCCCAAACATAAGGCAATGCAGTTGATCGATCGGTACGAAAATCAGCGCCGCAGTTATTACGGTGGAGCCATTGGCTACCTTGGCTTTGACCGGACATTGAATCATGCTATCATGATCCGCTCGTTCCTTAGTAGAAACAACCGTTTGTTTTACCAGGCAGGCGCCGGAATTGTGGCTTCGTCTGACGAGGAAAGCGAACTTCAGGAGGTGAACAACAAGCTTGCCGCCTTGAAAAAAGCGATTGAAATAGCAAAAGAGATTCAGTAAAAAAAGGGAGCCTCCCCCCGCCCCCCTCCGAAGGAGAGGGAGAAAAAGGAGCAACTAATTTAGGCAACTGACAATCAATTTAATTAAAGGCATTAAAGACAAAACAATGAAAAAAGAATATAGCGATATTGAAATGAGCAAATCCAAACTCCCCTCCTTGGGAGGGGTTGGGGGAGGCTGTCGTATAGTAGTCATAGATAATTACGATTCGTTTACATACAACTTGGTTCACGCCATCAAAAAGATTTCAGGCGAACCGGTTGATGTGGTCCGCAACGACGAATTGGAGCTTTCCGATCTGGAGAAATACGATAAAATTGTGCTTTCGCCTGGTCCGGGTATTCCTGAGGAAGCAGGACTTTTGCTGCCGATTATTCGGGAGTTTGCTCCGAAAAAAAGCATGTTGGGTGTTTGTCTTGGGCATCAGGCCATTGGCGAAGCTTTTGGCGGAACATTAACCAACATGAACAACGTTCTACATGGTATTGCCACGCCGGTTTCCAAAACTGAAGTTGATACTGTCCTTTTCGACGGTTTGCCCGAAACTTTTATGGTTGGGCGTTATCATTCATGGATTGTTAATCAGGAAGGCTTACCTTCGTGCCTGAAAGTTACCAGCTACGACGATAAAGGCCTGATTATGTCGATGAAACACACCGAGTACGATGTGGAAGGCGTTCAGTTTCATCCCGAATCGGTACTTACGCCGCTGGGCGAACAAATGATTGCCAACTGGTTGAGGAAAGCCTCCCCTGAAGGAGGGGAGCAAGAGGCACAGAAAAATAATTAGTAGAAATTATAATGTTTTCCAATCTTTCCCCCTTTGGGGGAATTAGAAGGGGGCTTTTTATGAAAGATACATTAAATTACCTGTTTGCAGGAAATACATTGACCAAAGAAGAGGCTCGGGCAATACTGACACGCGTTGGTGAAGGCCAGTTCTCGGAAGCTGAAATTGCTGCGTTCCTGACGGTTTTCAGAATGCGGAAGATTAAAGCTGAGGAATTATCCGGCTTTCGTCAGGCGATGCTCGATTTAAGCATCGCGGTCGATTTGTCAGAATTCAACTCCATCGATGTTGTTGGGACTGGTGGCGACGGGAAAAACACATTCAATATTTCGACTCTGAGCTGCTTCGTTTTGGCCGGTGCCGGCTACAAAGTTACCAAACATGGCAATTACGGATTGTCGTCGGTGAGCGGTGCATCCAATATGTTCGAGTATTTTGGCTACAAGTTCAGCAATAATACCGATAAACTCAGGAAAGAACTAGAGGAGGCCGGGATTTGCTTTCTTCATGCGCCTTTGTTTCATCCTGCGATGAAGCATGTTGGACCAGTTCGTAAGGCACTGAAAGTGAAAACGCTGTTCAACATGATGGGGCCGATTATCAATCCATCGAGACCGCAGAACCAATTAGTTGGTGTTTCTGATCTCGAAATTATGGACCTCTATCATCATGTTTTTGCAGACAGCAACCAAAACTACCTGATTGTTCATAGCCTCGATGGTTATGACGAGATTTCACTGACCGGTGAGGCCCGCTATGTCTCAAACCAAACTGAAGACAGCATTTCACCGTCTGATTTCGGGTTTAAAACGGTGGGTCAGGAGGAACTTTCCGGCGGAAATTCGGTAGAAGATGCTGCAAAGATTTTTAAAAATATACTGGAAGGAGATGGAACTGAGGCACAGCGAAATGTGGTGATTGCCAACGCCGCGCTGGGTATTCAGTGTATTTCGCCTGAAAAGCCACTGGCCGACTGCGTGGTCGAAGCAAGCGAATCGTTGGTATCAGGCAAAGCGTTAAGTGTATTAATTAAATTGATGGATTTAAACAAATAGAAGAAGCCCCTCTAAATCTCCCCGATGGGGAGACTTTTGGACAGTGGTTTCGAACATTAACTGTATTAATTATGAACGACAAATTTTCAAATTCTGGTTTTTCCTCCCCTCCGAAGGAGGGGACGGGGGAGGCTTTAACTATACTCGATCAGATAAACGAAACCAAACGACAGGAAATAGCAATTTCGAAAAAACTATTTCCACAAGAACATTTAATGGCCTCGCCCTATTTTGGCCGGAAGTGCAACTCGTTGAAAACTGCTTTGCTGACTGAAGGTTCGAGTGGCATAATTGCCGAGTTTAAACCGAAATCGCCATCGAAAGGAATAATTAACGACAAAGCGGAGGTGGCTGAAGTTACACGCGGTTATGTGTTAGCTGGGGTAAGCGGACTTTCGGTGCTCACCGATGAAGAATATTTTGGTGGCTCGATTGAAAACCTGGCCAAAGCGCGGTTTGCCAATCCTGAAGCACCCATTCTGCGTAAAGATTTCATGCTCGATCCGTACCAAGTCTATGAAGCCAAAGCGCATGGTGCCGATGTGATTTTGCTTATCGCCGAAAGTCTCACGAAAGAATTGCTTCTGGAATTAACCCTGAAAGCCAAAGAACTGGGACTGGAAGTGCTGATAGAAGTGCACAACGAAGAGGAACTGGAAAAACTAAATCCGCAGGTGGACATTGTGGGCGTGAACAACCGCGATTTACGCACATTTAAAGTGGATGTGGAAACTTCTGTTCGGCTAAGCAAATTGATTCCAAGCCAGTTTGTGAAAATTTCGGAAAGTGGTATTTCTGATCCGGTGGCCATTAGTAAATTGCGTGATGCTGGTTTTCGCGGTTTCCTGATCGGCGAAACCTTCATGAAAACCGACAATCCGGCGAAAGCGTGTAAAGAATTTATTCAACAATTGAAGTAGGAAACTGATAGTAAGCGGGTGACTCCAAGTCACACGCTCACTAAAATACGACATGAAAAAGAACGAACATTTAAGAGTTACCGATAATTCCTTCCCCTCTCGGGGGAAGGTTAGGATGGAGGCTTTAAAAATTAAAGTTTGCGGAATGCGCGATCCTGAAAATATTTCGGATGTGGCAACGGCTTTGCCCGACTTTCTGGGATTCATTTTTTACATGAAAAGCGCCCGTTTTGTTGGGAAAGACTTTTCTTCGAAGCAATTAAAAGCCATTCCTGAGGCCATCCAAAAGGTGGGAGTTTTCGTCAATGAGCTTCCGGAAAAAGTGATTGAAATCTGTAAAAGGTTGGGTTTTCAGGTAGCACAATTGCATGGCAGCGAATCCCCGGAATATTGTAAACAAATCAAGGTTTCAGGCTTAACCGTTTTCAAAGCGTTTTCGGTAGACAATTCGTTTGAATTTGACCAACTTTCAGGATATTCCGAAGTTTGTGATTATTTTCTGTTCGACACTAAAGGTCACTTGCCGGGTGGAACCGGGCAGAAATTTAACTGGGAGTTGCTGAAAAATTATACCGGTTCGGTGCCATTTTTCCTGAGTGGCGGTATTGGTCCCGATGACCTGGAAGCCATCCGGAACTTCGAACATCCCCGATGGCGCGGACTGGATGTGAATAGCGGCTTTGAAATCGCTTCTGCCTTGAAAGATGTGGAAAAAGTCAGAAGTTTTATTGAAACCATCAGACGGGAAAAGTCTGAAATCTAATATCTAATATCTAAAAGTCTATATAAAATGAGTTATCAGGTTAACGAAAAAGGTTACTATGGTGAGTTTGGCGGGGCATACATTCCCGAAATGATGCGCCCCAACATCGAAGAGCTCCGTACTAATTATATGCGAATCATTAATTCGTACAATTTCAGGCAAGATTATATAAGTTTACTGAAAAACTATGTGGGGCGTCCTTCGCCGTTGTATTACGCCAAACGTATGTCGGAACACTATCAGTCGCACATTTACCTGAAGCGTGAAGATTGCAACCATACCGGTTCGCACAAAATAAATAATACCATCGGGCAAATACTTTTGGCAAAAGAGTTGGGCAAAACCCGCATTATTGCCGAGACTGGCGCTGGCCAGCACGGCTTGGCAACAGCCACCGTTTGCGCGTTGATGGGTATGAAATGTATCGTTTACATGGGCGCTATCGATGTGGAAAGGCAGGCCCCGAACGTGAAAAAAATGCGGATGTTGGGTGCAGAAGTTGTTCCGGTTGAATCAGGCAGCAAAACGCTGAAAGACGCCACCAACGGCGCGATGCGCGACTGGATCAACAACCCGGTTGACACATTTTACATCATTGGATCGACCATGGGGCCGCATCCTTATCCCGACATGGTTGCACGGTTTCAGAGTGTCATTTCTGAAGAAATCCGCTGGCAGCTCGACGAGCAGGCTGGGAGAGAAAAACCTACCCGTGTGGTGGCTTGTGTTGGTGGAGGAAGCAATGCCGCCGGTGCTTTTTATCATTTTATTGACGATGAAGATGTGGAACTGATTGGCGTTGAAGCTGCCGGAAAAGGTGTGGACACACACGAAACAGCGGCTACCATTACCAAAGGAACCGTGGGCGTTTTGCACAGTTTCCGCTCCTATGTTTTGCAGGACGAGGACGGTCAAATTAACGAAGCATATTCGATTTCTGCCGGATTGGATTATCCGGGAATTGGACCGATGCACGCTAATTTGCACAAAACCGACCGTGCCAAATACATCTGGGCTACCGACGAAGAAGTGTTGAAAGCTGTCATGTTGCTGACTCAGAAAGAAGGAATTATTCCTGCGCTCGAATCGGCTCATGCTTTGGCAGGACTGGAAAAAATCAGTCTGAAGCCTGAAGATATAACGGTGGTGAACATCTCGGGCCGCGGAGACAAGGACATGGAAACGTATTTGAATTATTTGGGGTATTGAAGCCTCCCCTAACCCCTCCGAAGGAGGGGGATAAAAAGGTAAGTTCTCAAGTTATTGTGAAAAAAGAAAAAATTGAAATATCTGCCGTCTTTAAGTCTAACCCTTCGGGGGAGATTTAGAGGGGGCTTTACTTCTAAAATTATGAACAACAGAATAAATAAGCTCTTTCAGGAGAAAAAAGAAGGGATTTTGTCTGTGTATTTCACGGCGGGTTATCCCGAGTTGAACGATACGAGAACCATTATTGAGGAGTTGGTAAAAAACGGTGTCGATCTGATTGAAATAGGAATGCCATTTTCCGATCCTGTGGCAGATGGACCGGTAATTCAGCAAAGCAGTTTAGTTGCCCTGCAAAACGGCATGAGTGTGAAAAAGCTGTTTGAGCAGCTTCATAACATTCGCCAGTCGGTTGATATACCGCTTATTTTGATGGGCTACCTGAATCCGGTGATTCAGTATGGTGTTGAGGCTTTTTGCCAAAAGTGTAACGAAATTGGTATCGACGGGCTGATTATTCCCGATCTTCCACCATCGGTTTACGAAGAAGATTACAAAGCTATTTTCGAAGCCAGCAATCTGCACAACATTTTCCTGATCACACCTCAGACCGACGACGAGCGGTTGCGCGAAATCGACGAAAAGTCGACCGGCTTTATTTATATGGTGTCGAGCAATGCCACCACCGGCGCCAAAACAAGTGTGAATCAGTTTCAGAAAGAATACTTCGGGCGAATCCGTTCGAAAAACCTGAAAAATCCGCGGCTTATCGGTTTTGGCATATCCAACGCTGAAACATTTGCCGAAGCCTGCCAGTTTGCCAGCGGCGCCATCATTGGTTCAGCTTTTGTAAAATGCCTCGAAGGAGACGGAAAACTGGTACAAAAGATTTCAGGGTTTATTCATTCAATTGCAACTAAATCGTAATCAGCAAAGAGTTCTTTTGTATCGGTTTTAGTATGTGGAACTACATGTTTTGAAACAGGATTTAGAAATGAAGATGTAAAGGTCTGAATTTCAGAATTATTTGATCTTGATTAATTGTTATAAACTGTTAAGTAGTGTTAATCCTGTTTTGTGGCATATTTTTCACATGAGAGTTTTAATAAATTAGAGCAACGAAGACGAACACTTAAAACAGAGGAACTATGATTGAGTACGCAAAAGTTATTTTACCGAAAGTTAGCTTTAGCCGTGAGCTGTTTCGGAAAGAATTAACCAAGTGTATTAATTGGGTTAATGATTCAGAAATTTCGAGCTTGAAGGAATGGTGTTATGAGAATTTCGCCGATATATATCCCGATATTCTAAAAAGCGCGTTTAAAATGAAAGCTGCCTGAATCAACGGTTAATTACATTTATCAGATTATTTTCTCCTTTAGGAGAATCAGTTTAAAACCTATAGGCCTTCGGAAACGGAGGCCTTTTTTAGTCTTATTCCCTTTCTATCGTTATTCTCCTTTTTTGATATTTGAATCACAATTTTGTCTGTAATATTGGCTGATTGCTGTTTTAAGTTTAATAATTAACTATTGACCAGTTACTTGCTATTTTTTTTAAAGAGATGTATTTCGTATTGTCAACGGCGTTGATACTCTGTTTTTATCCATTCCCAATCTGTATATTTCCATTTGCTGATTTCCGAAAAATAGTAGATGGTTATGAGATAAATTTACTTTATCGAATTAAAACAATAACCAAAAACTAAGAAACATGAAAACTAGAATTGGAATGTTAATGCTGTGTTTGATGCTGGTTGGCTTTACTTCAACTGCAAAAACCAAAGAAGCTACTGTACTCAGTGGCCAGTCGTTGACCGAATTAGGCGATTACCAAATTAGTCAGTCGTCCAAAGAACTAACAATCGGGAATGATGCTGTAAAAACTTATGAGTTAACTTATTCGAACAGCGAATCGCCGGTTTTGATTGGTATTCAAAAAACAAAAAAATGTATGAATTTTATTGTTCGAACCAATAACTTTGAGGTGATGTATGTGTGTGATCATCATGTTTTTGGAGTAAAACGAATCAGTAAAGAATATCAAACTATTTCGTCTGATGCAATCAGCAAACTTATGGACAATACTGATTTTTACTCGCAAAGAGTAATAACCCAAAACCCGAAAACAGAGACTGAATTACTAGGTTTAATTGCTTGTTATTTTCCTTCGCTGGTAAAAGATCAATATTTAAGCCAACTGTAAAAGAATTTTGGAAGATACAATAGAGTTTTTCAGAACCTTAGGTTATAAGCAAAATCCCCGAACGTTAAGTTTGGGGATTTTATTATATGTAAAATACTCCTTGGCAATTAAGATTTAAGAGTATCTCCGTCTCAAATACACGAATCTCCGGTTCAATGCCGCTATTAAGGATATAAACGACGTATACTTTTATTTTTCGAACTTTAACTATTCGAAACTTGAAGTTTGTTCATGCTTCCACCATACCGACAGGTTTTTACCTATTTTTATTTAAAATCTGAGACATGTTAGGTTGATTAATTTAGATTTTCGAGCGTATTTTGTTCGTTATTTAAATGCAATTATCTGAAATTAAGAGTAGTGTGCGTAAATTTGTAAGAGTAATTTCATGAGTATGTTAATAAAAACAATCAATCGTTTCTTTAATAAACGCCCGGTTCTTCATATACTATTTTGGGTGGTGTTTGTTTTTGCTGGTTCGTTTATTTTTAGTTATCAGCAAAACTTTCCGTACCAGTTTTATCTGATGAATTTTTTGGTCCAACTGCCATTATTTTTGCTTTATACGTATGGTGTGATCTATCTTTTTATTCCTGGTTTACTATTGAAAGGGAGATATATCCTGTTTTGCATGGCGTTGGTTTTTTTTACCTGCTTAACTGCTTTATTGCGCATAGTAGTTAGTCGATATGTTTATTTTGCACTGTTTATTCCTGAGATACTTTATCCGAATAAATGGTTCAGTAGCGAGATTTTTGTAATAAATGTTTTTTGGACGGTTGGGCCAGCCATTGTATTTGCAATGTTTAAATATTATAAGAACTGGCTGAATAGCCAGACTTTGGCCAGCGAAGCCGAGCGAAAACAACTGGCTTCGGAGCTTCAGGTTTTAAAAGCCCAGTTAAATCCTCATTTCCTGTTCAATACATTCAATAATCTTTATGTTTTGGCTTTGCAAAAAAGCGATAAAACTCCGGAAGTTATTTCTAAAATATCTGACCTTTTTCATTATGTGCTATATGAGTGTAATTCGATT
The DNA here is from genome assembly GCA_937915865.1 of uncultured Prolixibacteraceae bacterium. Lineage (GTDB taxonomy): Bacteria > Bacteroidota > Bacteroidia > Bacteroidales > Prolixibacteraceae > Aquipluma. The sequence continues at coordinate 19,844 of CALGIG010000044.1, forward strand.
GAAGTTCCTGTTTCAAAGGAAATTAAGCTCATTGGTGATTATATTCAGCTTGAAGAATTAAGATATTCAGACCGACTTTCGATTAGGATAAAAAAGGAAATTGATAATCCTGAATTTCTGATTCCGCCAATGATGCTTTATACCTTTGTTGAAAATTGTTTTAAACATGGATGCAGCAACGATCCAGATTCGCCATGGATCAAGTTAAACATTAAGGTATCAGGTAATCGTTTTGAATTTGAAGCATCCAATAGCGTTCCTCGTTTGATGTATTCGGGGAAGGCCAAAGAGGGAGGCGTTGGTTTGGCCAACATAAAAAGAAGGCTGGAATTGCTTTATCCCAAGAATCATTTTCTGGAAATAAGAAAAGACGACTGTGTTTTTCGTGTTCGTTTGGTACTTCATAAGCATAATATTTAAAGGCCGGTTACGATGAGGAAGGTGTTTCTTATACTTGCTTTGTTAATGATTGTTCAGAGCTGTTTCAACCAGAAAAAACAGGCTGAATCGATACTGCGCCACTATCTTGACCGGCACACCGGTTTAATAAGCAATTATTACAAGGAAATCTCGCTCGCCTGGTGGAATGCTTCGGTTTCAGGACAAGAGTCGGATTACAAGAAGCTGATCGATATGGAGTTGAATTTCAATAAATCGACCCAAAGTGGTTTGGATGATTTTAACCCCGATCATTTTTCAACAATCACAAAAAATGTGTTTTCCAGTGAAGAAGACTTTGAACTCCTGCAAAAACTGAAAAATTCAGGTTTAATAACCGATACGTTGCTTTACAGACAGTTAATCTATTTGTATCATACTTTTAGGGGGTCGCAAATAGAAGCGAAGAAATACAAAAAATTTCTTGAGAGCGAGGTTAAATTGTCGCATGCAGCATCGTCATTAAAATTGGAGATTGATGGAAAAGTATATGGTCCCTGGAAAATTGATTCAATACGGCAGAATACCACCGATAGTAGTGTTTTGGAAAAAATAGCAAGAGCATATCAACAAAATGGTAAGCTAATCGCTCCTGAAATAATCAATCTGGTAAAAGAAAGGAACAAGATAGCTGCTAAATTTGGTTTTCCCGATTATTATCATCTATTGCTTGAAGAAAGAGACCAGTCGCCTGAAAAAATAAAATCATTGGTTACAGAAATTGAATTGAAAACCAGAACTTGGTTTTTTGAAGTAAAAGAGGTAATCGACAAAAAGTTGGCTAAGCAATTTGGTATTTCCGTTCAGGAACTCCACTCGTGGCACTACACTAGTGTTAGAAACAGTTATTTACCCCAAAGTTTTATCCAGACACTCGATTCAGTTATGTCTCAGACCGATCCGGTAAAGCGGGCCTCGGGTTTCTTTGAAGGTATAGGACTCCCTATACAAAATGAAATTGAAAAAAGCGAACTCAAGAAGGGTAATACTAATGCTACGATCGTTATCGATTTCAATAGCGATATCCGTATGGTTGGTAAAATTCCGAATTCATTTGATGGACTATGTAAAATTATGCATGAGGGAGGCCACGTTGTGCATTATAAAAATATTTCGGAGGATGTTCCTTATTTGTTAAAAGGACCCAGTTTATTCATTGCTGAAGGTATTGCCTGTTATTTTGGGAATATGACATTTGATACTTTTTGGTTGAATGATGAAGTATCGCTTGACGAAAAAACAAAACACCGGGTTGCAATGATCTGCAGTCAATTTAGACGGGTCGATCAACTGTATAACATTCGGAAACGGATGGTTTTGGCTGAATTTGAAAGGGAAATTTATGCTTCTCCTGATCAGGATTTGGATTTACTTTGGCATAACCTAAATTTGAAATACCTCGGGATTAATTATCCCAAAGACAAAGGAACCTGTTTTTGGGCGACTACAAAGTATTTTTCAAATTTATCGTGCAGTATTCAGAATTACGTTGTGGCCGATGTTTTTGCGGCTCAACTGAAACATGCTGTTAATGAAAAAGTATTAAATGAAAAGGCATTTCCCATCCAGAATAATAAAGCTGTAGGGAAATATCTGGTTGACAATTTGTTTAAATATGGCGATTTATATCCGTGGGAAAAGCTTGTTGAAAAGGCAACCGGAGAACCTTTGAATTCACAATATTTTGTGGATGAACTTATCGGTGACGACCTGGAATAGATGATGTAAATTGGTATTGGTACTATTGTAATTTTTTTTCAAAACAGAAGACAAATGAAACAATTAAACAAATCATACTTAGATGAAAACCAGATGCTTAATAGTTGATGATGAACCTTTAGCGCGGGAACTGATCAAAGGGTATGTAGCAAAACTCGAAAACTTTGAAATTGTAGCAGAGTGTAGTGATGCCATGAAAGCATTAAATATTTTACGGGCAAAGCCTGTTGATTTAATGTTTATGGATATTCAAATGCCACAAATAACTGGAATTGAGTTTCTAAAAACTTTAAAACATGCCCCTAAAGTAATTGTTACAACTGCTTATCGGGAATATGCCCTGGATGGTTTTGAGCTTGATGTTGTTGATTATCTTTTAAAACCAATAACATTTGAACGATTCTTGAAATCGGTGAATAAATATTATCTGATGTTCCAAGATGATGTTCAATTAGTTGCAAGTCAATCAGATAAAGGTATTGATGAAGCTTTTATTTATGTCAAGGAAAATAAAAAAGTCGTAAAAATCTATCTTTCAGAAATAAAGTACATTGAAGGGTTGAGTGAATATGTACAGATTCACACCGATAAACGAAAAGTAATCGTAAAAACCAGTCTTACCCAAATGGAAGAGAAACTTCCCGGCGAGCAATTTCTGAGGATACATAAATCATATATCATTTCGGTTAGTAAGATCGAAGCATTTACCGCCAATACCATTGAAATCCAAAATAAGGAATTGCCTATTGGTAGAAGTTATAAGAATGTTGTTCTCAATTTATTAAATTTTTCGGGGGCAGTAGGCGGGCTGTAAGCGAATTACTATTGGTTTTTTGTATGGTCCCGCTTCAATAGGTTACCAATATCTTTACCGATTTTCTGGAACCGTTCCAAACTTTGGTTGAGCGATTCAGTATTTATATCGCCGTATTCGCTGAATTTACTGTCGATATGGTGTGTGCGTGGATAGATGATTATCTTGCTGTTCGAATGAAAGTTGCGATCAAGTTTATCCTGAATATTTTCCATACAATTGTCGTATGATACTGATGTACGGCGGGCAGCAATATAAATCAGCAAATCATTAGGTGCAACTTTACTTTGCAGTAATTGCAGGTCTTCTAAATCGTATTCGGTAGTAAACATAAAGCCAAGCTTTTGGCGATGATGTTTAAAGTATTCACCAATTGCTTTTTGTGTTTCGGCATTGCAGTAGCAAAATATATTTAGGCTTAATTCTTTGGCTAAGCTGTGTATTTTCGGTAACCATATTTCGAAACCTGGTTCGAGCTCGGCAAGTGGAGGGCATGAAAGTACGATTTTGTTATGCCCAACTAATGGTTTAAGAATCTGGCATATATAAACGGCTTTACTGGTTCTCGAAATAATTAGCGCAGCTTTGGTCTCAATAAACCGCTCAATTAAACCCGATTTGTGAGGCCAGCCAATCATAATTGTATCAGTCATTTCTTCACGCGAGGCACGTATAATTCCACCTGCTATGTTATGGTCGATAGTTGCAATGATTTTTACCTTGGTTTCATTTGCCGAAGCCATTTTTACCAAAGGTTGGAGGTCTTTCTTTGTCCTGAACAGATTTTTCTCTGCTTCTTCATCATTAGGTACTACCGATAATATAGTTATGGGGTTGACTGATTTCTTGTTTTTTATCAATACAGCTAATTCAAGTAATGTTTCCGTATTACTCAGGTTGGCAATTGGGATCATTATATGCTCGCTGTAGTGTACCGGGTATTCAATTTCAGGATCTTCTTCTTCGGCTGTTAGGATTTTTCTTGAAGCATTTTCGGTAACCAAAGTAGCTGCCAAACAGGTAACCAGGATTAAAAGAATAGTTCCGTTCAAAGCATTTTCATCAATAATATGTGTTTGAAAACCGACAAGAATAACGGCAAGTGTTGCTGCTGCATGTGAGCTACTCAATCCAAAGATCAAGCGACGTTGATTCGTGGAATACCGGAATATTTTACTTGTACTTGCGGCAGCCAGCCATTTGCCAATTAAAGCTACTACCGATAAAGTAATTGCAATTATAACAGCCGTGGGGCCATGTAACAGTACTTTAACATCAACCAACATTCCTACGCTTATCAGGAAAAATGGGATAAAGATAGATTGACCAACAAATTCAATTCGGTTCATCAGTGTTGATGAGTAAGGTATAAGCTTATTTAATGCCAATCCTGCCACGAATGCGCCAATAATAGGTTCAACTCCCGAAATTTCGGCCAGGAATGCAGCAAAAAAGACTACAGAAAGAACAAATATATAATGAGACGTTTTCTCACTTTCAAGCTTTTGGAAGAACCATGCAGTAATCTTTGGAATAATGTAAAACATGATGCCTAAAAAAACAGCAAGCGATCCAGCCAGTCTTATCCAAAATGCAAGGCTTAATCCACCGTTATTTGAACTTAAAATAACTGCCAACATGACGAGTACTGCGGTGTCAGTTAATATTGTACCTCCCACTGTTGTGGCAACAGCTTCGTTTTTAGATATACCGAATTTACTTACAATAGGATAAGCCACCATGGTGTGGGTTGAAAACATGCTGGAAATGAGAAGGCTCGCTGTGAAATCGTAATTAAGTAAAAAAAAGCAAACCGGAAACCCCAAAACCAAAGGAATTGTAAATGTCAGAAACCCGAAGACCAAACTTTTGTTCTGGTTCCGCTGGAATTCTTTTAAGTCAAGTTCCAATCCGGCAATAAACATGATGTAGAGTAACCCAATTGTTGAAAAAAGTTTGACTGCGGAGTTTTGTTCGAGTAGGTTAATCCCGTGGGGGCCAACAATTACACCTGAAATAATAAGCCCGATAATTCCCGGGATTCTGAGCTTGCGTAATAATATTGGCGATAACAGAATAATGAACAGAATGACAGAAAACACCAATACAGGATTCTGAAATGGCCGTTCAAATTCGTGGGTTATTTGTTCAATGAAACTGTTTGCCATCCTTATTCTGATTTTATATTACCCGACAAATTTTCTGCAATATAATCGAATTTATCTAAGGGCGGTTTCAAAAATTTCACTGTTTTTTGTTTTAGGCATTTTTTTATGTATGACTAAATCGTTTTAAAAACCATTTGTGTTTTAAAGTTTAACGTTGACATTAAAAACCGTATTCCTCCTGTTCAACTACACGAAAAGAAGTTCAAACAGCATTTTTTCAGACTTTTCTCCTGATTTTACTTCCATACCAAACTTTCGACCCAAATAAAACACCTGTCGTTGATTAAAAATAATGACTTTAGGTTAAATCGATATGTTTGATATGATTACTGACAGTTCTATCGAATTTAGGTTAAAATATTCTGATAATAAGCTACATAAGCTGTTTGAATTATAACAATATAATAGCAATTAAAGTGCCTCGAAGTATGAACGTCGGGCAAATTTATCTAACTCTAAAATAAGGTCTATGAAAACAGGATTTTTACTTGTATTTATTCTTGCATTAAGTATCCTGAATGGGATTGCTCAATCAAGGGTACTTACCGGGAAAGTTACTTCATCAGAGGATGGATCACCCATTCCCGGGGTAACCATTTCGGTGAAAGGGACTTCCCTGGGAACTGTTACCAACATGGATGGTATTTATACTATTACCATTCCCACTACGGCTAAGGAGGTAGTTTTCTCGTTTGTTGGGATGGCTAGCCGGGAAATTCAGGTCACTGCTTCAAACAAACTTGATGTCGTTTTGTCGCCAGATGTGGTTCATGTTGATGAAGTTGTAGTAACTGCGCTAGGTATTTCAAGGGAAAAGAAGTCGTTGACTTATTCGGCAACCGAAGTTAAGTCTGATGAATTGATTAAAGCAAATGAAGCCAACATAGTCACTTCCCTATCGGGGAAAGTTGCTGGGGTACAGATATCTAATTCGAGCGGTTTGGCTGGTGGATCGTCGCGTATAACCATTCGTGGAGTGTCGTCATTAAAAGGGAATAACCAGCCGTTGTTCGTAATCGATGGTGTTCCATTCGACAACAGGGAATACAACTTTGATGAAAGTGACGAGGATGAGGCCTTATTTTATGGTTCCACTGCAAATACCGGAGTTGATATTGACCCTAACCAGATTGCTACGATGACAGTTTTAAAAGGTGCTGCCGCTACTGCTCTTTATGGGTCGAGGGCTGCCAATGGTGTAATCCTTATTACCACCAAAAGTGGCATTGCGTCTAAAGGTGCGGTGATCACATTTAGTTCGCGTGCCGGGTTCGATAAAATCAGGCCGAACAAGCTCCAAAATACTTATGGTTTGGGCACCAATGGGATATACATCGATGGCGAAACCCAGAAATCGTCGTGGGTTTGGGGACCGCGCCTCGACACAACCGACATCAAAACCTACGACAGATGGGCGATTTTCGATATTGGCAAGACCTATGAAAACTCGCTGAGCGTCCAGGGCGGTAATGAAAAATCGGGCTATTTTGTCAGTGCCAGCGCCTTGAACCAAACGGGTACCGTCCCCAACAACACACTCGACCGCTACAGCTTTATGGCCAAGTTCAACACCCAACTGGGCGAAAGGCTTACGATCGGGGCCAAACTGGAGTACGTCAATACCAAAAACGACCGCCTGAGCGAGGGCAACGAGAATAGCTCGATCATGTGGACCATACTCACCTGCCCGCCTACCTATAACATCTATCCAGCCGTTGATGCCAACGGGGTGCAGCGCCTATGGCGCACCCCTACTCGAAACAACGCTTATTGGCTCATCGACAATACGTTGTTCAGCGATAGCCGCGACCGTTTTGCACCAACGTTCAACTTCGAATACAAATTACTTCCCTGGTTAAAGATAAAAGGCACCATGGGAACCGACTACTACTCCTCATCGACGAGCTATCACGAAAACGTGGGTGCCCGCGGTTCCTATCCCACCGGAAGGATAATCGAATCGGAACGTACCCGAAGGGAAGTGAATTCGGATATTATGCTATCGGGCGACCAAAGTTTTGGCCAGAAGATGAAGCTCGATTTCATGGTGGGGCACAACATCAACTCGCAATTTTATAGTGCAAAAACAGTAAAGGCGACCGATTTTATCATCCCCGGTTTTTACAACCTTTCGAATTGCAAGGTTTACGACCCGATGGAAGCAACTACCCGAAAACGGATGGTGAGCGTTTACGGTTCGGCCACCTGGTCGTACGACAATTACCTGTATGTTACGGCTACCGGGCGAAACGACTGGTCATCGACCCTTCCCATAGGCGAAAATTCCTATTTCTATTCGTCGATTAGTTCAGGACTGATTTTCAGCGAGGCCTTGAGATTAAAAAATAACTGGTTCGACTTTGGCAAGCTTCGTCTTTCGTATGCACAGGTAGGCAACGACGCCCCCGAATACGCCACGGTAACCAGCTATTACAAAGCATCCATCGACGACGGGCAAAGAGGCGTGATTAATTTCCCATATAATGGCGTTGGAAGTTACCTTGAATCGAATATAATGGGAAACCCCGATTTGAAGCCCGAGCAAAGCAATGAATTGGAAGCCGGCCTCGAACTAAAGTTCCTCAACAACAGAGCTTCTCTCGATCTTACCTGTTACGACAAAACTAGTAAGGACCAAATCCTTAGCGCGCCCACAGCTCCTGAAACCGGTTTTGGCAGCAGGGTGGTTAATGCAGCTGAAATAAAAAACAAGGGCGTTGAGGTCCAGCTAAGTCTTACCCCATTGGTAATAAACGATTTCAGTTGGGAAATTAACCTGAACTATTCGAAAAACAACAACAAGGTTATCAGCCTTACTGAAGGGGTCAGCAGTATCCGTCTGGCAGGCTTCGACAAACCTGGAATTTTCGTCATGGCCGACCAACCGTATGGCGTGATTTGGGGGTCGCGATTTTTGCGTAACGACAAAGGACAGTTGTTGGTTGACGACGATGGTTACGAACTCGTTGACTCGGAAAGTGGTCCAATTGGCAATGCCATGCCCAACTGGATTGGTGGCATTCGTAGTACGTTTACATGGAAGGGCATCTCGGTCTCCGCTTTTATCGATACCCGTCAGGGTGGCGATGTTTATAACCTCGACGAGTATTACACCAAAGCTTATGGCACCTCGTGGTTCACGCGCGACCGCGAACACCCAATTGTTGTCGATGGTATTCGCCAATCCGACGGGAAAGTCAACACAACCGAAATCACCGATTTGCGCACTTATTGGTATTCAAATAGCAATACCGACGAAGCGAACGTTCAGGATGCCAGTTTCGTCCGTTTGCGTGATGTCTCAATCAGCTACGAATTTCCCAAGAACTTGCTCAACAAATTTTCAGTTAAAGGCTTGTCATTTACCTTATCGGGACGAAACCTATGGCTCAAAACGTCGGACAACTTTACCGGTTCTGACCCGGAAAACAGCTTGTACGGGAGTGGGAATGGTCAAGGCTTGACCAACATGGCCGTGCCTTCGAGCAAGAGCATCAACTTCGCTATTAAATTAACATTATAAACCGATGATTATGAATACTATATATAAAACCGCGTTTCTTTTGGCCTTGTTGGTCAGCCTTAGTGGTTGCTCAAACTGGCTCGACATTAACAAGGACCCTGATTCGCCTACCGAAGATGTAATTATTGAAAGCGTACTGCTGCCCGGCATCGAAACCAGTGTGTCGTTCGAATTGGCTGGTGGTTATCCGGCCAGGTACCCTAACGCCTGGGTGGGGCAATACGCTTTTAACGGCCTTGGCCCCGATGTCCAAACGTTCAAGATACTGGATGCCGATGTGAACAATACTTGGGAATATGCTTTGTATACCAATGTGTTAAAAAATTTGAATATACTTATTCAAAAGGCTGATGCCAATAAAAACACTCATTTTAAAGGTATTGGGCAAATTTTGATGGCTTATTGCCTGGCGGTCACAACCGACCTGTGGGGCAGCGTCCCATACTCCCAAGCTTTTCAGCCTATTACTTACCCCAAACCCAAATTCGACACGCAGGAAGAAATTTATACTGCCATTTTCAAGCTACTCGACGAAGCAATTACCAACCTGGGATCCACAGCTATTCAATCGGCCTCGCCCGACGATGTTGATTTGTTTTATTGGGGCGACCTGACTCAATGGAAAAAGCTGGCCTATACGCTGAAAGCCAGGTATGCCATGAGGTTGTCGTACGTCAAAGGTGGTGCTGCTCAGGCCGATATTGTTTTAGCGGCCCTGGCCAACGGGTTCGAAAGCAACAGCGACGATGCCGATTTTGTTTATTTCGACAAAACTGCCGCCGAAAATCCGTGGTACCAAAATATGAGCAAATTCAATTTACTTTATCTGGACATAAATACTTATAATATCCTGAAAAAGTACAACGACCCGCGATTACATGTTTTTGCTGAACCGACTTATGCAGGCGATCAGATAGGTGAGATTGTCCCTCATCAGAACGGGTTACTCACAACTTTGCCTGGCGTAACCTCCAAACTGGCAATCGAACGCACTGAGTATGACGAGGGCGAATCTGTTTCACCATGCTTCATAACCAAGTCAACACCAGTTGCGTTAATCACTTTTGCAGAAGCCTGTTTCCTGAAATCGGAAGCTTATCTTTGGAAAAATGACTACGCGAACGCCTACAAATACTTAAAAGAAGGGACTAGTGCCAGTATGCTGAAACTGCAACAGGACGATGCTCCGGCATTTACACAGGAACAAGCTAATGCTTTCGTGGCCTCGCTACCCCCCTTACCCACCACATTCGAAAATGCTCAAAAAATGATTATAGAGCTAAAATATATCGCGAATTATCTGTCGCTGGAGAATTACAACGATTACAGACGGACTCATTATCCGGTTGTGATTTTGCCTATTGATGCTCAATATTCCAACGTTCCGGTACGGTTCCCTTATGGTACCAGTCCTAAATTATATAATAAAGATAATGTTCCAACAATAAATTTTGTAACCGACAAGCTTTGGTGGGATAAAAAGTAAAGTATTGGATGTATTTTATAGCAATTCTGTTTGAGGCTGGCTCTGAATGGGTCAGCCTTTTTTTAAATTCTTTAACTGAAGATTGATTGATGGTTAATCGTCTTGTAATCTTTTAGTTGCTACTTGCACATGTAATTTTGTAACAGCAAGTATGCACGACGAAGTTCGTAAAATCTATATCTCTGTAATTTCCGATGTACACCTGGCAACTCACGCCAGTAAGGCCAAAACCCTGCTTGTTTATTTAAAATCAATTGACCCAGACATTCTTGTATTGAATGGCGACATCATCGATTCGTGGCGTTTCAGCAAAAATTACTTTCCCAAATCGCATTTAAAAGTAATACGTCAATTGCTTAAGATGGTTGAAAAGGGTGTAAGGATTGTTTATATAACTGGTAATCATGATGATGTATTCCGAAAATTTAATAACATCAAACTCGGTAATTTCAGTATTGTCAATCAATTGGAGTTGAATGTTGATGGGAAAAAAAACTGGATATTTCACGGCGATGTGTTCGATCATATCATTCATCATTCGCCTTGGCTGGCTAAACTTGGTGCAGCCGCTTATGGTTTCCTGACAGTTTTCAATAAAGTAATTAACGTTTTCCTGAAGTTGTTGGGTGGAAAAGAAATGATTTTATATAAATCGATGAGCGATCGTATAGCAAGACATGGAAAAGTGTTAACCAATTTTGAAAAAGCTATTGCCAATGCTGCTGCAAGTAAGAATATGAATGTGGTAATTTGCGGCCACACTCATATTCCTGTTGATAAACAGATTAGTACAGATAAAGGCGCTGTGAGATATATCAATTGCGGCGATTGGGTTGAACATTTTTCGGCTGCCGAGTTTTGTAATGGCGAATGGAGCATTGTTTATACGCCTGACGAAGTTGTTGAAGTTGGTGATTCGCCTGAAGATGAACTATTTATTCCAAATAAAAAACAGGTTTATAAATCAATTGTTGAGGAGTTGGCTGTTGCCTCTTTTTTTTAGGTTAGATGTGATAAAAATTTATGGCAATTGTAAATAGTAAAACATTAAATAGTAAATCAATATGACTAAAATACTTTACGCCATACAAGGAACTGGAAATGGGCATTTGGCAAGGGCTACAGAAATTGTCCCTATTCTGAAATCGATGGCACATACTGATGTGCTGGTGAGCGGTACTCAGGCCGACCTGAATGTTCCGTTTTCGATAGATTATAAGCTGAAAGGGTTGAGTTTTATAATTGGGCAAAGTGGTGGCGTTGATTTGATTAAAACAGCACAAAAATTACATATAAGACAGTTTGTCAAAGACATCAGGAATTTACCGGTTGATCAGTACGACATAGTAATCAACGATTTTGAACCAGTGTCGGCCTGGGCTTGCTGGTTGCGTGGGAAAGAATGTATTGGATTAAGTCATCAAAATGCTGTTTTACATCCATCAGCTCCAAAACCCGATTTTAATGATATTGTCGGGAAGTTGATACTAAAATATTATGCCCCCGTTAACCAAAAGTTTGGGTTTAATTTTAAACCTTCTTTCCCTTATATCTTCCCACCTGTCATTCGAGGCGACATCCGCAATGCTGAATCATCCCAAAAACCTTATTACACGGTCTATTTGCCGGCGTACAGCGATCAGCAGATTATTGATGTTTTATCCGGTATACCGGAAATCGAATGGCAGGTTTTCTCAAAACATTCGAAAAATATATATTCAATCGGAAACATTAATTTTCAGCCAGTTTCGCTCGAAAAATTTACCGAAAGTTTCCTTAATTGCACCGGGTTATTGTGTACCGCTGGTTTCGAGGGACCTGCCGAAGCTATTTATTTAGGCAAAAAACTGTGCGTTATCCCTATGAAAAAACAGTATGAACAGTATTGTAATGCAGCATTCTTGAAATCGATGGGAATCCGGGTCCTCGAAAAATTCTCAACTTCAGGAGCGATTTTATCAGAATGGGTAAAAAGCGACGATGTTTTGCATGTAAAATATCCTGATATCACGATTCAAATACTTGAAGATATTATTAGCAAACATTCGTGTAAAACCATCTTTTCGTTCATCTAAACTGTTTTTACCATTTCTCAGGAAGGTATTTCCAGAAGCGTTGAGGAAGGTATTGCCGATGTACTTTTTCGTTTCTTCGTTCTTCAATGCAAATGCTTTTGAAGTATTGTTTCCATAATCTCTGGAAGAGCTTTTCATCTTCAGCCAGTATTGACGGATGTAATTGTCCGCTTTGAGGGTTAACTTGCATGTCGTCAAACACAATTCTGGTTACAGTTTTTAAGTCGTACAAAAATCCGTAGTTACGTCTTAAGTCGTAAATAATCCAGTTTTGATCGGCAAAACGGTCGCGGAAATGAGGAATACACAGTGGAAGTACATTGTACATAGGGGCATACGAGGCATAATAACTACCTTCAATTGTTTTTTGAAACCGTGTAAACATGTGAATTCGCTGTGCCTCGCGACAAACTTTCTGGTGCAGTTTATTGAATTCTACCACTATGGGCACTGAAAAATTAGTTTCTTCGTTTTTTTCTGAATCAATGATCAGCCTAACATATTTTATTAGAAGCATCGGCGTTTCCTGAGTTTCTGATAGAAAAACGCGGTATATGCGGTGAGCATTATCTTCCGACGATTTTTTCACGATTCCGTTCCAAACCCTTTCCGCTTTAGTTTCGTCGGTTACAACCAGCGTGTCCGACCCGAACAAAACAGTCTGGCTTCCTTCTCCCGAAAGTATTTCATCAGGAAATTGTTTGCTGTTATAGCATTCGAAAACCAGTGTCAGAAAGCCTTCGAATGTATTATCAAAAGAATAGATATTCACACGTAAATATAGTTATTAATTTATTGAATATTAGATGTGTATATATGGAATTCCATGCCATAAAAAGTGGTTTTTTCCACAAGGTTTACATGGCCTTTCGTGCCTCCACCTTGAAAATTGTTACCATGGCATGATCGTTTCATTTGTTAAGGGTTTCGTGATGCGGTTGCAGGTAACTGGTAAACCCTGTCGCACAATGTTTTTATCTTAGCACCGGTATTGTTGGGTAAAACATTTTTAATTGAATCGCAGAGTCGCTTGATATTTGTTTTTTGTCGATCAGAAGCTGACGGACAATTTCAGGTTTCAAATCCTGCACGTTTCTTGAGCGTAATTCATTGCATGTAATGAAATATTGGGCACGTTTCATCACTACACCCATTTTTTTGAGGTGTGATGAATTGAGCCTGTTATGTTTCCTTGCCATCAGGATCAATTGTACTGATTTGGTGCCTACGCCCGGAATGCGAAGCAACATTAGCGGATCAGCTGTATTCACATCAACTGGGAAAAGATGTGGGTTTCGCAAAGCCCAGGTAACTTTCGGATCAAGTTCCAAATCTAGGTTGGGATTTTCGTCATTTACTATTTCATTATTTCTGAAACCATAAAAGCGCAATAGCCAATCAGCCTGGTAAAGTCGATGTTCGCGCCGGAGTGGTGGAGTAATCAATGCGGGTAACCTGTTGTCGTAGGTATTTACCGGAATGTATCCCGAATAATAAACCCGCTTCAAATCGCGCCTGGTATAAAGCGCCGCCGAAAGCTTGAGTATAGTATTGTCGGTATCGTTAGTGGCGCCGATTATCAATTGAGTGCTCTGCCCGGATGGACTGAATTGTGGGGCATTTCTGTATTTTTTGCGTTCTTCTTTTGCTTCAGTTATTCCTGATGAGATCATTTTCATTGGCTCCAGAATGCTTTTATAGTCTTTGTCTGGAGCCAGAACTTTCAGGTTTCCTTCACTCGGAATTTCGATATTTACACTTAATCGGTCAGCCCATCTACCAGCTTCAGAAACCAGTTGCTGGCTGGCTCCAGGGATAGTTTTCATGTGTATGTATCCGTTATACCGATGTTCTGTCCGCAGTTTTTTCACCACCGAAACCATTCTCTCCATCGTATGGTCGGGGCTAACCAATACTCCTGAACTAAGAAATAGTCCTTCAATATAATTCCGACGGTAAAACTCGATGGTCAAATCAGCAATCTCGTCAGGAGTGAATGAAGTGCGCTGAATATCATTGCTTTTGCGATTATAGCAGTACGCACAATCGAATATACAATAATTGCTGAGCATGATTTTCAGTAACGAAATGCACCTTCCATCTTCAGCAAAACTGTGGCAAATGCCCCATGCAGCAGCATTTCCTATTCCTCCAGATGTATTACTGCGCTTGGTTCCGCTTGAAGCACACGAAACATCATATTTAGCTGCACCGGCCAGTATTTTCAATTTTTCAAGACTGCTTTCGGAAATCATTGTTTTATTATTTTGACAACTTTGTAATCAAAATGGCCTAAACAAGATAATGGAATCTGTCAAAAGTCAGCTAAGTTTTGATGTTTTTTTCAATATCAAAGTTACTTTTAGAATATGCAAAAAAGCGAAAGGCTACTTGCCGAGCAAGTAGCCTTTCGCTTGAACCGTTAGAATAAGTCCTATTTTTTCAATGCTTTTTTAATTGCGGCTTCGGCCAATGGTGCCATAATTTCATAACCTTGTTTGTTGGGATGAACTCCATCGCCTGAAAGTTTTTTTGGCAATCCTTTGCGATCGTCAACCATTGATGAATAGTAGTCGAGATATACGATCCCGTGGCTATTGGCATAATTTTGTATCATTTCGTTGAGCCTGATGATTTTGGGCGCTGGTTCCAGTCCTGGCTTCCAGGGGTAATCAAAAGCGGGCAGAACGGAGCTGAGAATGACTTTAATTTTGTTGGCTTTGGCTAATTCGCACATTGAAATCAGGTTATCCATAATCATTTCAAGGGTTGATGGGCCAGTGTTTCCTGCAATATCGTTGGTCCCGGCCAGGATTACCACCAATGCAGGTTTAAGGTTAATAACATCGGAGCGGAAACGAACCAGCATCTGCGGTGTTGTTTGGCCACTTATTCCACGATTAACATAGGGTTTGTTGGCGAAAAATTCGGGACATGTATTTATCCATCCTTCAGTAATAGAGTTTCCCATAAAAACAACACGTTTTTCGTCCTTAGCGGGTAATGGAAGCTTCGCATTTTGTTCCTTAAAACGTGAAGTGTTGGCCCAATCCTGGGCAATTATAACATTTGCAAAAATCGAAAATAAAATACAAAGGGCAAGTTTATCAGTTTTCATACGGTTGGTTTAATTTATTGTATATTAACTTGTTATTTTTTTATTTTGTATAACATAAAGAAGGCTACCTTATTGGGTAGCCTTCTTGAAAATTAGTTTCTTGTGTATAAGGTAAATTTGAACGAAATTTTCTTATCCGCATTTTGAGGTTCCACAATCTGGGCAAATCAAACAACCTTCACGGTAAATCACATTTTTTGAGCCACATTCGCCACAAACAGCTCCTTCTGCAACAGTACCATCAGGTACATATTTTTTCAAAGCACGGGCTACTCCAGCTTTCCAGCTATTGATGGTATCATTGTCGAACTGAAGGCTGGAAACTGTATCAACAACTTTGTGTATAGGCATTCCGTGGCGCAATACTCCAGAAATCAATTTGGCATAATTCCAGAATACCGGATTGAATTTGTACGACAGACCTTCAATGGTAGTACGATATCCATGTTTATTAGTGTATTGAAAATCATACCGTTTAGTTCCGTCGAAACTAACGTTTTTGATGATTTTCCCGTTTATAACTGACCGCGGTAAAAGGATACCATCTTCATCATCCGACAGACCGGTAAAAATTTCATACGGACGCCCGTCAATTTTACCAATGAAAGCAATCCATTTGTCTTTAGCATTCTGAAAACGAACAACGTCGGCTTCAAGTTCAACTGGTCGTTTGGTCGGAAAATCGCTCGTTATTGTTTCTTCTTTTTCCTTTTCTTTTTCTTCTTTTTTATTCGAAACCAACACGCCTGAACGAGAACCATCACGGTAAACAGTCACTCCCTTACATCCGCTTTTCCAGGCTTCGAAGTACAATTTACCAACTAAATCTTCTTCAGTTTCAGCAGGTAGATTAATTGTTACACTGATTGAATGATCGACCCATTTCTGAATCCTTCCTTGCATCTGGACTTTTGCAATCCAGTCGATATCGTTTGATGTTGCTTTGAAATATGGAGATTTAGCAACCATATCATCAAGTTCTTCCTGCGAAGCGTTGTCGGCTAGAGTTAAGCCGTTAATATCCATCCAATCTTTAAATTTGTGATGGATAACTACATATTCTTCCCATGAATCGCCAACTTCGTCAACAAAATCGACCCGAACATCTTTGTCGTTTGGGTTTACTTTGCGGCGACGTTTATAAACAGGCATGAAAACTGGTTCAATTCCAGAGGTTGTTTGTGTCATCAAGCTTGTAGTACCGGTTGGGGCGATTGTTAAAAGAGCAATATTACGACGTCCGTATTTTACCATATCCTGGTACAATTCTTCATCAGCTTCGCGTAACCGTTTGATCATAGGGTTATTTTTTTCGCGATCGGTGTTGTAAATTTTAAAAGCACCGCGTTCTTTTGCCATGTTAACCGACGAACGGTACGCCTCAAGGGCAACAGTTTTATGAATTTCTTCACTGAAGTCGGTAGCATCTTCACTTCCGTAACAAAGACCAAGGGCAGCTAACATATCGCCTTCAGCAGTAATGCCAACGCCGGTACGGCGACCTTCTTTTGCTTTGGTTTGAATTTTAAGCCACATCGACCGTTCAATATACTTAATTTCATCGTCTTCCGGGTCTTCTTCAATTTTTCCAAGAATACCATTGATTTTTTCCAATTCCAGATCAATGATGTCATCCATCATTCGCTGCGCAACCTGAATGTGTTTTTTAAATAAATCGAAATTAAACCGTGCCTGTGGCGTAAATGGTTTCTCGACATACGAAAACAGGTTTACCGCAATCAGTCGGCAACTATCATAAGGGCAGAGTGGAATCTCACCACATGGGTTTGTCGATACCGTTTTATAGCCTAAATCAGCATAACAATCCGGAACTGATTCGCGGATAATGGTATCCCAGAACAAAATACCAGGTTCGGCTGATTTCCATGCATTATGAACAATCTTTTTCCATAAGTTGCTGGCATCAATGTCTTTGGTGTATTTCGGATTGTTTGCATCAATAGGATATTGCGTACGATAGGATTCGCCTGATTCTATTGCGTTCATAAAATCGTCGTGAATCTTTACTGAAACATTGGCTCCGGTTACTTTACCCTGTTCGAGTTTTGCATCAATAAACGATTCAGCATCAGGATGTTTTATTGATACTGACAACATGAGAGCACCACGGCGTCCATCCTGTGCAACTTCACGGGTTGAGTTCGAATAACGTTCCATGAAAGGAACAATTCCTGTTGATGTAAGCGCTGAATTTTTAACTGGTGAACCTTTGGGTCGTATGTGAGAGAGATCATGACCAACGCCTCCGCGTCTTTTCATCAGCTGGACCTGCTCCTGGTCAATTTTCATTATGCCGCCATAAGAGTCGGAATTACCTTCATTACCAATTACAAAACAATTTGATAATGAGGCAATTTGAAATTCGTTACCAATGCCAGTCATAGGTCCTCCCTGGGGCACAATGTACTTGAAGTCTTTCAGAAGTTCGAAAATTTCATCTTCCGGCATCGGATTGATATAATTCTTCTCAATTCTAGCAATTTCTGAAGCAAGACGTCGGTGCATATCATCTGGCGAAGCTTCATACAAATTACCGAACGAATCTTTTAATGCATACTTATTTACCCAGACCCTGGCTGCAAGGTCGTCTCCCTTGAAATATTTCAATGAAGCTTTATAAGCTTCGTCCTGAGAGTAGGTTGTCTTTTCTTTTTGGGGTGGTACAGCCACGTTTTTCAATGTCATATTCTTTAAATTTTATTACTTTATATTCTTTAAAACCTTGAGTACGTGAAAAATTTCGGTCAATTGTTTTATTTATTTTGCTACCTGCAATATAGGTTCAAAGTTTAAAAAAATGAATACTGAAATTATTAAAATTGATAAAAGTTATCAACTCAAAAGTGTTAATATTAAGATTATCAAACATTTGTATTTTTAACAAATACAAAAAGTTTACAAAAATGAAAATTGGGTTTTGAAAAGAAGATGAACATTTCCGGTGTAAAAGCCCTGAATTGTAATTAATTATTGTATACTTACAGGTAGGTGTTGCTTGTCCAGGGTTTTTTATTCTTTGTTGAAAACTTTATTTAAAATGATTTGTGTAGCGCCGAGGTTTTGGTTGGTAAATAATACGCATTCTTGTGCTACATTTTCTCTTTTTTCTTTATTAAATAACATCTGATTTAAGGCAGTGTTTAATTCATCCTTTGAATTTACAGGAAACGCAACACCAAGTTTGACCATTGTTGTAGCTTCGTTAAACTTATGGTAATTGGGGCCAAAAACAATTGGCATTCCAAAAATTGCCGCTTCGAGAGTGTTGTGAATACCTACGCCAAAACCACCGCCAATGTAGGCCAAATTGGCATATCTGTATATCGATGAAAGTATACCTATAGTATCAACAATCATTACCTGCTTGTTGATAACTGTTTCTTCGTTGGCTTCTGTGTAACAAATAATATTGGTTTTCAACAGGTTTATCAACCTGTCGACATTGGCACGCTTGGTTTCGTGCGGGGCAATTACGAATTTTATCTCAGGATGATTAAAAATATAATCGGCAATCAGTTCTTCATCAGGTCTCCATGAACTACCAACAACGACAAGTAAATTATTACCTTTAAATTTTTCAATTAACGGCATGTTTTTCCCATTTTTAGCAATTTCAGCTACACGGTCGAATCGAGTGTCGCCAGCACGTGTAACGTTGTTTATACCGATGTTTTTTAATAAAAGAACTGAATTCTCATCCTGAACAAAAAAGTGGCTGAAACAAAAAAGCATTTCGCGATACCATTTGCCTCCCATCGTTTTTTTGAAAAATTGCTGGTTTTCTCTGAAAATAGCTGAAACAAGATAGAGCGGAATATTTCGCTTCTTAAATTCATGAAGATAATTATTCCAGAATTCGTATTTTACAAAGAATACAATCTCTGGTTTTACCATGTCGATCATTTTCTTTGCATTTGCTTTTGTGTCAGAGGGTAAGTAACAGATGCAATCTGCCAAATCGTAATTTTTACGAATTTCATATCCTGATGGAGAAAAGAATGTCAGGAGTATTTTGTAAGTCGAATATTGTTTTTTTATGGCTTCAATAAGGGGGCGGCCTTGCTCAAATTCGCCTAATGAGGCACAATGAACCCAAACAATACGATCCCCATTTTTGATCCTGTCGCTTAATAACCGAAACGTTTGGCGTCGGCCCATGCATATTTGTTTTGCTTTCATATTAAATGGAGCAGCGAGTTTTAACATGAGCGAAAACAATCGAATTGAAATAGAATATAGAAGGTTCATTTTGTGTAATTAATGTTAATCTATAAATTAGCAATTAGCTAAATATCCAATATCTTTTTGTAAGCGCGGACTCATTGATGCTGCTACAGCAAGCTGGTCGCATCGTTCGTTTTCCGGAATACTTGCATGACCCTTTACCCAAACAAACTTAACCTGATGTTTCTGGTAAATTTTCAGGAAACGCATCCAAAGATCCTGATTTTTTTTCCCTTTAAATCTGTTTTTTACCCAGTTCCAAATCCAGCCTTTTTCAACAGCGTCAACTACATATTTCGAGTCACTATAAATGGTTACCTGGCAATTTTCAATCTTCAATGCTTCCAAACCTGCAATTACACCAAGTAATTCCATTCGGTTGTTAGTTGTAAGTTCATATCCTTCGGAAAGTTCTTTACGGTGTTGCCCTGAAATTAAAACGACACCATATCCTCCAGGACCTGGATTTCCTCGTGCTGCACCGTCGGTATAAATTGTGATGTCCAAATATCTAAGTTCTAAATTAGAAATCAGTGAAGTTGAGAGTAAACAAATTAATTTTAATCCGCTTCAAAACAAAAGACCCGCAAAAATACGGGTCTTTCATGTATTATAAAAATAAATTCTTATTCTTCTATCGTCATTTCTTTAATAAGATTCTGAGCATCACCCATTTTGTCGATCGTCCAAAGTACAAAACGAATATCGACATTAATACATTTTTGTAATGAGTTTTCAAAAGCAATGTCGCCACTCATGGCTTCCCAGTTTCCATCGAAAGCAATACCAATTAATTCGCCTTTCCCATTGATTACTGGACTTCCAGAATTTCCTCCGGTAATATCGTTATTGGTTAAAAAACATGTATGAAGTGTACCATCCAAATCGGCGTACCTACCGAAATCCTTTTTGTAATAAAGCTCTTTTAGCTTAGCTGGAACATCAAACTCCTCATCTCCCGGAATTTCTTTTTCGATATAACCCTTTAATGTAGTGAAGTAATCATATTTAACAGCATCGCGCGGAATGTAATCGCCAACGGTTCCATAAGTCAGGCGCATGGTCGAATTTGCATCGGGGTAAAAATTCTTGTCCGACTGCATTTCCATTAATCCTCCCAGGAACAACCGATTTCCTTTTTCGAGATCATCGGTCGTTTGGTTGGTTTCCTCACCAATCAAACCCATCATCCTGAAAATTTCAAGAGAAGATTGAAAAATCGGGTCATTTTCGAGCACCTTGGCCTTTGGCGAGTTGAAAAATTTTTCTAACCGTTCGCGGCTACCAAAAACCGATTTGGCATACATTTCTTTGGTGTATTTTTCAAAATCGTTGTTGTATTTCGATTTCACTATTTTGAAAAAAGGAGGGTGGTATTGCGAAGAAACATTATTGGCATATAATTTAAAAAGTGCTCCAGCTATTTTCTGATCAGTTTCCGAATCATAGTCCCTGAAGAATTCATCCAACCCACTTTTCACACGTTCGCTGGCCAGATTTATGCGTTCAGAGTTTTTGTCCGATTTTAAAGCATCATATAATGGACGTGTACGGTATGCAAAATAAAATATTTCAGGCCCGCGTACCATCGATTCGACCATATATTCAAACGCTTTTTCATCATCAAGGTCTTTATACGCTTTAGCAATTGTTGGGAGCGCTTCTCCATATTTGGCTTTCCTTGCAGGATCGGCGTCAATCCATTGGTTAAACCGGGCTTCCAATTCTCTCTTTTTACCCAGAACATTCAAGTTTTTGAGACCTTGATTTTGGCCAATGCTGTATTTGTAATAGTTTGAGCTTCGGGCATATTTTGCCGAATACATAATACGAGCTTTCCTTGATGTATTCATGAATTCCTCCATGATACGTTGTTTCTCGGCACGTACCTGAATTCGGATTGGATTGGTAACATTCATCGTATATTCTATTCCGTACGACGTTTTGTAACGGTTAGTGTTTCCCGGATAGCCCAAAATCATAGCAAAATCATTGATTTTGTAACCTTTCAACGAAATGGGCAAGTGGTATTTGGGTTTGTATGGAATATTATCTTTGGAATACGATGCAGGTTTCCCGTCTTTACTGCAATAAATGCGAAACATACTGAAATCGCATGTATGACGCGGCCACATCCAATTGTCGGTGTCGCCCCCAAATTTACCCATCGACTGTGGTGGAGCCCCAACAAGACGGATGTCGCGGAAAGTTTCATAAACAAAAAGATAGTAGCGATTGTCGTTATACATTCCTTGTACCCTGGCTTCATAATGGTTGTCGCCAATCGCAGCTTTTTCAATTTCCCCTGAAATTTCCCTGATCTTTTTATTGCGTTCTTCAACGCTCATCTGGTCGTTTAGTTGAGGGGCAATTTTATCTGTCACATCTTCAAAATTAACTAAGAATGAGGCTGTTTTCCCTTCATTGGGGAGTTCTTCCTCTTTTGTTTTGGCCCAAAATCCATTTTGAAGATAGTCGTGATCAATCGTACTATGCTCCTGAATTTCATCGAATCCACAATGGTGGTTGGTTAACAGCAATCCTTCATCAGAAACTAACTCAGCAGTACATGAGCCATGATCCAATGCAACAACTGCATCTTTCAAACTCGAATGGTTTATGCTGTAAATATCTTCAGCGCTAATTTTACATCCCTCCTGTTTCATTTGGTTGATATTCAACTTCTCTATTAAAGCCGGCAACCACATCCCCTCGTCAGCCATAACCATTCCAGGCATAACTACCTGAATGAAAGCGACAATTGCTAATAAACGTTTCATCCTACGGTTTAAAAAAATTTAAAAATTGAAAGGGCAAAGATATGTATATATACTTTATAGCAATTCTTTTTTTTGATTGGTTGAAAAAAAACATGCTAATATCTTTAAATGCCTTGAACTGAAGGGTAAACAACGTTATTCTAACAGCGAAATGCAATTTTTCTTTTTTAGTTTTTCTTCAGCAGAAGGATATTTTTACTTCCAGTTTCCGACTTCCGACTTCAAACTTTTCAGCTATCTTTGGCCTGAAATTTTATTTGTTAAAATCATGGAAAGAAGAGTAAGGGTGCGATTTGCGCCCAGTCCAACCGGACCTTTGCACATGGGTGGTGTGCGTACTGCACTATTCAACTATTTATTCGCAAAAAAACATGGTGGTGATTTTCTATTGAGAATTGAAGACACCGATCAAAACAGATATGTTCCCGGAGCTGAAGATTACATCATTGAATCGTTGAAATGGTGTGGCCTTGTGCCTGACGAAGGCGTTGGTTTTGGGGGAGAATATGGCCCATACCGCCAGAGCGAACGTAAGGTTATGTATAAACAATATGCTGATTTCCTGATTGAGAACGGTTTTGCTTATTATGCGTTTGATACAGCCGAAGAGCTGAACAGTCTGAGGAAAGAAGCAGAAGCTAATAAACATGTTTTTTCGTACGATTTACATACGCGCAACAACCTGAAAAATTCGCTCACATTGTCACCGGAAGAAGTGTTAGAAAGATTGCAAACCGGTGAACACTATGTTATTCGTTTCAAAATGCCAGAAAACAGAGATATTATTGAGGAAGATTTGATTCGTGGCAGAGTTTCGTTTAATACTAATCAACTCGATGATAAAGTTTTGTTTAAATCGGATGGTATGCCTACTTACCATTTGGCGAATGTTGTTGATGATCACTTGATGAAGATTACTCATGTTATCCGGGGAGAAGAATGGCTTTCGTCGATGCCATTACATATTTTGCTTTACGAGTCCTTGGGTTGGTCCGAAACACGCCCGTACTTCTCTCATTTACCACTTATTCTGAAACCAGAAGGAAAAGGAAAGTTGAGCAAGCGTGATGGTGATAAGATGGGGTTTCCGGTATTTCCTCTGTTGTGGAAGGATCCCGAAACAGGTGAATATTCAAGAGGTTATCGTGAAGATGGATATTTCCCCGAAGCATTTATAAATATGCTTGCTCTTTTAGGATGGAACTCAGGAACAGAACAGGAATTCTTTTCGATTGAAGAGCTGATAGAGGCTTTTGATTTATCACGTGTGGTAAAATCGGGCGCCAGGTTCGATCCGGAGAAAGCCAAATGGTTTAACCGTCATTACCTGCACCAAAAGTCGGCGTTAGAACTTGCCGAACAGTTTAAACCTGAATTAGTTGACAAAGGAATTGAAGTAGATGGTAACAAGCTTGAAATTATCGTTAGTAAAATAAAAGATCGGTGTGAGTTTGTTAAAGATCTTTGGTCGCAAAGTCATTATTTTTTTGTTGCACCTGAAAGCTACGACGAGAAAACAATAAAGGCCAAATGGAAAGCCGATACCGGAGAGAAACTCTTGACTATTGCCACATTTCTCGAAACTATTGAAGAATGGAAAGCAGAGACAATTAAAGAATTGTTTTCAGCATTTATGGCTAGTAAAGAATGGGGATTTGGCGCTGTAATGGTTCCAATTCGTCTCGCTTTGGTTGGAGCCAGCACTGGCCCCGATTTATTCGAAATTCTGGAACTGGTTGGCCAGCAAGAATGCATCAGGCGAATTGAAATAGCAGTTGAGCTTCTGAAATAGACAGGCCAAATAAAAAAAAGTGAAGGCTCCGAATCAAAGAAACGGAGCCTTCACTTTTTTATGCGTTGTACTTTGTTCTATGCTACTTTCAGATCAAAACCAGACAGCAGCAGGATAATCAGGATCAGGCCAACTATTATCCGGTACCACCCAAAAGCTTTGAATCCGTGCTTCTGTAAAAATCCGATAAACGTTTTTATTGCCACCATTGCCACCAGAAATCCGACCAGGTTGCCCAAAGCCAGCATTTGTATATTGCTTCCGGTAAGCAATTCGGGCGTATCTTTCCAGGCATCCCACAGGCTTTTGGCAAAAGCGCCTGCCAATGCCGGTACTGCCATGAAAAACGAAAATTCGGCTGCAACTTTGCGGGTAAGTTTTTGCTGCATACCGCCAATAATTGTGGCAGCGCTCCGGCTGAAACCCGGCAACACAATTGCAATAACCTGGAAAACCCCAATCCATAGCGAACTTTTCATGCTAATATCCTCTTCCTTGTCAATGGTAGTTTTTTTGAACCAGTTATCGACAAAAAGAAGAACGAAGCCTCCGAGGAACATCACTACTGAAATAAACAAAGGAGTTTCGAGCACTTTATCGATGTGTTTTTTCAGGAGTATGCCAACGATAGCCGCCGGAATAAATGCAACCAACAGCTTGATATAGAAATTGATCCTCTTCAGATCGAAAAATTTTCGCCAGTAAAGAATAATGACCGAAATGATGGTTCCAAACTGAATGTTTTCAATAAAAAGCTTGGTGAAAGCATCTTTTTCAATGCCAAGTATGGCTGAGGTAAGGGCCATGTGACCGGTTGACGAAATGGGCAGGAATTCGGTGAGACCTTCAACCACACCGATAACGATTGTTTCAAAAATTGTCATAATTTATGATCTGGTTTTACGGCAATAAAAATAAGTTTTCCCCGTGGTTTTATCGTCGAAATTATAAATTTCTTTGTTTCTATGAATCCGATAAAAAGCAAGCATAGCAATATCGCCGGCGCAAAATAATGAATGCAAACACATTACTGTTATGAAAAAGTACATTAATTGTTGATTATAAAAAATTACAATTCCAATAAGGCAAGTTACTTTAATCATAACAAATGGGCTTAAGGCAACAATCCGAAAAGCATTTGGCGTTATTACCTGTCGGTTTGCTAAAACATAGAAAATGAATTTTCTGATTATAGCTCCGAACGAGATTTTTCGGGCACCGGTCACCCAATAAGCCAAGGCATGAATCAACTCGTGAACAATTACCAGAATTGTAACCGAAAAGGCAGTAGCAAGAATAATAGGAATAAACATTTCGGGAAAACCTTTTATGGCTAGTACAATACTTCGGGTAAAAAAGAACATGAAGAGAAGGAACATCACCAATTGGTAGCTGGAGTAAATTCTGATGATATATTTTTCCTTTGTTATTTGATTTATAACAAATTCCTTAAGTTCATTGTGCGAAACCTCATCCAATAATTCAAATTCATTGCTGTTTTGCAGACTTTCAGGCGTTAACTTTTCTTTCATCCTGATCGTTTCGAATAATTTGAGCTAATGCTGCTAAGTTAATAAGGCGAGTAAAGAGAGCGAATAATACGCTTGCCAAAATCATAGAAATATAACCAATATACCAAGTGTCGAACATGCGGCTCACATAACCTGCGATACTTACAAAAGCAATAAAGACAGCAAGTTTACCAATTAATTTATAATTCACTGTTAATTTTAGGATTACTGCAGCCAAAATTGTTTGGGCCAATGCAGTAAACAGTTGAGTCCCTAAACTGGCCCAAGCCGACCCAAGCGCTTTAATATGAGGAATAAACAACAGATTAAGGCCAATATTAATCCCCATTCCTACGATTGCCATTAAATTTAATTGTTTAATGCTTCCATTCGCTGTTAGTAGTGTCCCAAAAATATATGTTGTGGCTATTCCTAAAAAACTTACCATCAGAATCTGAAAAATTGAAGCTGATAACTCAGTATGGCTGTAATTTAATAAAATCATGATTTCCTGATCGTAAAATCCTGAAGACAAACTTATTATGATGGCTGGAACAAAAAGGAGCAAAAACGAAAACTGTACCATTGAGCCAATTTCTTCTTTCTGCTTAATCATCCGGGCAAAAATCGGTAGTAAGAGCCCGGCAAACAACACACCAAACATCGAAACTGCATCCAGCAACCTGAAAGCATGGGCATAAATACCTGCTTGTTCTTTCCCGTCGGGCAATAATCGTTCGAGCATCACTGAGTCTATTCGGTTATAGAACGACATCAATAACGCCAGCAACGCATAAGGATAAGTTTTACGCAGGAACACAATGAAAAAAGGACGATCGAAGTATAGTTTCAGCTTTCCGGTTCGTGCCAAAACAACGGCTAACGTAATTAGACAAGCCAAAATATAAGCAGTAGTTTGAGCATATACAAACCATTCTATTTTAAACGTATGGTTGGTAATATTGGTAAAAAGGAGAATAGAGCAAATGATAATCATTATTGTGCGATCGAGGACCGACAATAAACTATCGGTTCGAAACAGGTGTAACCCGCTAATGTTAGATCTGAGATAAAGCGTAAACGAAATCAGAAATTGATTTAAAATAAGAAATGCCAACAAATGGAGTTGTATTTCCCTGTATCCTATTAATAAAGCAGTTACAATACAAATAATAGCATAAATTCCTGCGAGAATAAATTTTAGGCCAACAATATTGCTGATGTGTTTACGGAGCAACTGCCTATGTTGGGCTATATTTTTGTTGTTGTAATTGGTGATTCCCATATCTAAAATGATATTGAGAATCATTGAGAAATTGAGCAAAGAAAAATACAAACCATAACTCTCATCACCCACCATATTTTGAACAGTGATGTCGATTCCGAATATCCAGAAAGGTTTGATTAAAACATTCAGAAAAAGAAGCAGTAAAAGATTTGTAATAAACTTCCGTTTCAAGCGGTAAACTTTTTCTGTATTTGATTAAAGTGCCCCAAAAGTAGCAATTTTTATGCAGACTTTGTACATTTGAATATAATTCGGATTTTTTCCCAAAAACATGATAATTGCTGTAAATACTCGTTTATTGATTCAGGGCAAACTCGAAGGTATCGGTTGGTTTACGCGTGAGACTTTATCACGAATCACCAGCGAACATTTGGAGCATAAGTTTATCTTTATTTTTGACCGACCTTTTGCCGAGGAGTTTGTTTTTTCTGATAATGTTGTCCCAATTGTACTTTCACCACCTACCAGACATCCTATTTTGTGGTACATCTGGTTCGAATTCCAGATACCAAGGATATTGAGAAAATATCAGGCTGATTTATTTTTCTCTCCTGATGGTTATTTATCATTAAATACAAAAGTGAGGCAATTGGCTGCAATTCATGATATTAACTTTGCCCATAGGCCCAAAGACTTACCTTGGTTAAAAGCCAGGTACTACAATCACTTTTTCCCAAAATTTGCACGAAAGGCAAAACGAATTGTAACAGTATCATATTTTTCGAAAGAAGATATTAATCGGACTTATCACATTGATGCAGATAAAGTTGATGTAGTTTACAATGGAGTAAATACTACCTATACACCAACATCACAGGAGCAAAACAGGGAAACGAAAGAAACTTTTTCTTCTGGTAAAGATTATTTTTTGTTTATTGGCTCGTTGCATCCACGTAAAAATATTTGTGGTTTATTGCGTGCATTTGATGGTTTTAGGACTTCGGTTGATACTGACGTGAAATTACTAATTGTTGGCGAAAGTATGTTTAAAACCAGCGATATAGAAATGACTTATGAAGGGATGCGCTATAAAAACGATGTTGTTTTTACCGGACGACTGAACAATGATGAATTACATCTGGTATTAGGTGCATCTTTAGCCTTGACTTTTGTTCCTTATTTTGAGGGATTTGGTATCCCGGTGTTAGAGGCAATGAATGCCGGAGTTCCTGTTATTTGTTCAAATACAACTTCCTTGCCCGAGGTTGGAGGAAACGCAGTGCTTTATGTCGATCCTTTTTCGTTGACCCAAATTAAAGACGCAATGATCAGGATTTTTCAGGATAAGGAGCTGCGTGACTCACTTATTGAAAAAGGATTCAAACAACGGGAAAAATTTAGTTGGGACAAAACAGCAGAGTTACTGTGGGGAAGTATCCAGATTTGTGTTAATACATAATGGGTTCCCGAATTACATATTCAGGCTTTTATTAATGAAAAAAGATAAACTACAGTTATTTCTAAAAGAAGGAAGGGTGGAGGCTGGCTGTGATGAGGCTGGTCGGGGATGTTTGGCTGGTCCGGTCTTTGCAGCGGCTGTTATTCTCCCCGAAAATTTTGAAAACGATTTATTAAACGACTCTAAAAAGCTGACAGAAAAACAGCGTTATACACTTCGTCCGATTATTGAAAGTCAGGCTATAGCTTATGCCATCGGAATAGTTGATAATCATGAGATTGATAAAATTAATATTCTTAATGCCTCCTTTCTTGCAATGCACAGGGCTATTGCTCAGTTAAAAGTAATACCCGATCATTTATTAATTGACGGGAATAGGTTTAGGGTTTATCAGGGGATCGATCACTCTTGCATCATTAAGGGAGATGGTAAGTTTTTACCGATTGCTGCAGCATCGGTTTTAGCAAAGACTTACAGGGACGATTACATGAATACTATTCACTTGGAATATCCCCAATATGACTGGATTAAAAATAAAGGATATCCTACTTTATATCACCGGAAAAAAGTACGTGAAATAGGAATATCGCCATACCATAGGATATCTTTTGCTAATCAGGGCGATCAGCTAACTCTCGATTTTTGATCTGAAAACCAAATCGTGCTAACTGTGAAATAAAAAACATCCATGTTGGTAATTTGTATTACCAACATGGATGCAATTTGAAATTACGATTTATGAGTAGGTTTCTTGAGGAACCGGCTTTTTAATCTTCCTCCTCGCCAGCATCGTCTTCTTCCTCACCATAATCTTCATCGTCATAATCATCGTCATCAGCAACGTCGTCTACTTCTTCAACATCATCGGTTCCGGCAAGAATATCGTCGTCGCCATATTTTGCTTCGTACTCTTCTTTAATGTTATCCTTTAGAGAACCTGAGCTGTCGAAGTCATCGTCGTCCTCAATAATTCTCTCGGCTTCATAAACAGTCATCCGAACTAAATAATATTTGTCATCGGTTTCGAAAGGCAATGCACTAACCCGCTTTCCATCTCTGTTGGTAAAATAGATTAGGTTATCACTGTATCCATTGGGGTATTCAAGTTTAATTCTTTCTTGAATTTCTGGATCAAGTTTGTCGTAATCCTTAATTACTCTGGGCTTGTTTGAATTCATCGATTAATATTTTTATATGGAAAAAATAAATAAATCTAATGGGACGAATATAAATGAAAATCTATTGTTCGTGCAACATTTTTGCACAATATTCTCAAATTTTCTCTAATGCATTATTAAGAAAAGTCGATCATGGCTTTAATTGCTCCATCTTTATAATCAGCAACAATCTCAAAAGCTGTTTGTGTAGCATCAGGTTTAAAGTGATGTGTAACCATTTGTTCGACAGGCAATCCGTTTTTAATCAAATCTATCGTTTTTTCGACGCAGTGATTTTGGCGCCGAACATTAATGATCGTAATCTCTTTACGTCGCATCATGTCCATATCAAAAGTATATTTTCCTTCTGGGGGTATTCCAGTCAGGATTAATTTTCCTCCTGGTTTTAGAATCTTTGTAGCATCATCAATGGCTTTTTGTTCCCCACTACAATCAAAAATAACATCGAGCAACAATGGCTCAATCAAACTCGTTTCTTGGTAAATATCTGTTTCATAAGGATTAAAAGTAAAATTTGCTCCAAAATCAGAAGCTTTATCCCTGCGGTAATTCAATGGTTCGAAGCAGAATATCCTGCACGATTGTTCTATCGATTTTATGACCATTAAAACACTTAATCCGATTGGACCCGTACCGAAGATTCCAACTGTTTTTCCTTTAAAACCACAGTTGGCCAGTTCAACACTATATGCTCCAATTGTAAGAGGTTCAACGAGGGCAGCCTGTGTTGGGTTGAATGTTTCACCCAGAGGATAGCAACAAAAATCAGGCATAACAATGTATTCGCACAGACATCCGTCTAATTGTCCCGGGCACCCAAGAAACCGATTTTTCCGACAGGTATGTGGGCGTCCAGCCAAACACTGATCGCATTCACCGCAATGAACACTTGGGTCAAGAGCTATTAAATCGCCAGGTTTTACACGGGTAACTGATGAGCCGGTTTCAACAACAAGTCCTGAGCATTCGTGTCCTAATGCAAAAGGAAATTCAACCACTTGAGAGCCTATTTTCCCAGCGGTGTAATAATGAATATCTGAACCACAAACTCCAACTGTTTTTATCTGGATTAAAACATCGTTTTCATTTTGGATGATTGGAACAGGCATATCAATCATTCTCATTTGTCGAATTCCGGTCAAAACCAAGGCCTTCATACACTCAGGTTAAATAGTTAAACTTTTGACCAAATAATAAAAAATATTTGTGATAACGAGGCTGCTAACAGATTATTTTTGTCGGCTGAAAGTAATTTATTTCGCGATGACAAGTTTTATTCAGTTGTGCTATTTGTCAATGTTTATCTGTAATCATATACTTTAATTTACTTCAAATATAAACTATAAACCATGTACGGAAAAATTAAACAAGACCTGGAGAAAACACTTCAGGAGTTAAAAAAGCTGGGGTTGTATAAATCTGAACGTATTATTACATCATCACAAAGTTCGCAAATAACGGTTGCTGGGGATAAACCTGTTTTGAATTTTTGCGCCAATAACTATCTGGGTTTGGCCAATCATCCCGAAGTGGTTAAAGCTGCCCAGCAAACAATGGATGTTTGGGGATTTGGCTTATCATCGGTTCGGTTTATTTGTGGAACACAGCAAATTCATAAAGATTTGGAGAAAAAAGTTTCGGAATTTCTGGGGACTGAAGATACTATTCTTTATTGCGCGGCTTTTGATGCTAATGGCGGGGTTTTCGAGCCTTTGTTAGGCGATGACAGTATTATTATTTCTGATGAATTAAATCATGCTTCGATAATTGATGGTGTTCGTTTGTGCAAGGCTCAGCGTGCCCGTTACAAACATGCTGATATGGCCGAATTGGAAATCCGCCTGAAAGAAGCTCAAAATTTCAGATACCGCATGGTTGTTACAGATGGTGTTTTCTCAATGGATGGCGATTTGGCAAAACTGCCTGAAATTGTAGCGCTATGCGAAAAATACGATTCATTAATAATGGTTGACGATTCTCATGCTTCGGGTTATATTGGTAAAACCGGGAGAGGAACTGCTGAACACTTTGGATTAATGGGGAAGATTGATATTATTACCACGACTTTCGGTAAAGCTCTGGGTGGTGGAAATGGAGGTTGTACTTCTGGTCGAAAAGAAATAATAGAAATGCTTAGGCAACGCTCGCGCCCATATTTGTTTTCGAATACTTTGGCTCCGGCAACAGTAGGTGCAACCTCTAAAGTCTTGGATTTGCTTAATGCATCTTCCGAAATTCCGGCAAAGACTATGGCAAATGCGATTCATTTCCGTACTAAAATGCAAGCAGCCGGGTTTGATTTGGTAAATGGTGATACTGCAATAGTTCCGGTAATGATTTACGACGCACCTCTGGCTGTTAAATTTGCTGATGAATTGTTAAAAGAGGGAATTTACGTTATTGGTTTTGTATATCCGGTTGTACCTAAAGGTAAAGCCCGAATTCGTGTTCAATTATCAGCTGCTCATACTATAGAACAAATTGACTTTGCAGTTGCTGCATTCATAAAAGTTGGTAAATTATTGAAAATCATTAAATAAGCTAATCAGACTTTAATAAAGAGGAAAGGCTTCAGTAGATATCTACTGAAGCCTTTTGTATGTATTGCAGTTCCACAGGTAAGAACCATAAACCCATGAAACTGTCTGAGGTTTCATACTTTCATGGAAGCTTTTGTTTTCTCAAGCTTTTCGGTTATTGCTTCTGGAAAGTATGAATGCTATTTATTTTATCTGTATAACGAGATATTTAGATATTCTCCAGAATTCAGAAGGGTTTTCAATCTGCAGATATGCAATTTGCCCGTTTTCTTCGACCAATTTGAATGAATTACTTGGGTGTTCTGAGATAACAACAGCTTTCTTTGTTTTTAAATCAATCTTCTGAGTTTTCCGAATATCAATTTCTGTGAATTTCTTAGGATCGAAATTTCCCTGAATAGCTTTTCCACCACCAATTCCAAGAAAAGCACCTTCACGGTTTACAATCCCATCTTCTTTCAATTTTTTGAATGTTCCAATAGTATAATAGGCTGTGTTTAATTTATTGGTTTTATCAACAATAACTGATTGTTTGTAGGTAATTGTATCAACTTTTTCCTTAAGATCAGAATTCAGCTTTTTAACCTGGGTATCGAATTGTGCAAGACTTGCATTTTTATCTTCAATAGTTTTCTTTAACTGGGCAATTTCATTATTCTGGGCTTCAATGGTTTCATTTAGAGCCTGAATTCTTTTCTCATAGGCTTTGATATTCATGCCCGAGGCTTTTAGCTTGGCTTCAAGTTCAGCAATTTTTTTGCTGCTTTCTTCCAACATGGTATTCATTAGTTTCACATTTTCAACAATCATCTGCTTCTTATTTTTCCCTCCTTCGCTCTGGATAGTAGCAATTTGAGCTCTTTTTTCTTTAATAAAGCTCATGTTGTTTTCAATTTCAGCAAATGTATTTTCCATATCGTTTACTGTTGAATCTTTTTTCTGGACAGCTACATTTAAATTATCTCTTTCAAATGTCAAAGATTTGATCTGACCATTTTTCTGGTTGATAACGTAAAGTCCGCCACCAACAACTCCAATGAAAATTAATGCTGCAACAATGATTGTTGTTAACTGTGATTTTTGTGCCTCCATAATAGTTTTATTAATTTGTAAGAATGATTCGTTGGTACACAAAACAAACAGTCTACTTATCCTTTTCTCAAATAATTCGAAATTTTACCAATAAGTGCTGCTTGCTTTTTGAGTTGAAAACCTGTCAATTGATATGCCATTTTTAAAAATTATTTTAATTTATTGAAATACAGGTTTTTGCAATGATTCATTGGGTGTTATCAATTCTCAAAATGAGAATTGTACAATAGTGGTAGGTTATTTTGATAAAGCAATTTTATTCTTTGGAGATTTCTTTAAGCATCCGGTAGATTGTTGCAACGCCTATGTCAAGTTTTTCGGCTACCAGTTTAATATTGTTGTCGTGTTTTTCAAGTGATTTCTTCAGGATTTGTATTTCATATTCACGAAGTGTCATCTCCTGTTTGAATAAATCATTGATAAGGTTAGTCCCTTTGCTTAATACAATGTGGTCGGCCTGAATTTCGTTCTGGTCAGCCAATGTAACGGCAAGCTCAATAACTGATTTTAATTCGCGTATATTTCCGGGGAAAGGGTATGCCAATAACCGCGCAGAAGCTTCTGTTGAAAGAGTCTTAATATCCATATTATTCTCTTTACAGAACTGATTTATAAAATGTTTGGCTAGTATAATAACATCATTTTCACGTTCGCGCAAAGGAGGAAGTTCTATTGGTAATCCGTAAAGCCTATAATAAAGGTCTTGTCTGAAATTTCCTTTTTGTATTTCTTCCTGAAGGTCTTTGTTGGTAGCAATAATTATTCGGCAGTCGAATTTAACAGGAGTATTGCTTCCAATTCTAATAATTTCCTTTTCCTGAAGTGCACGTAGAAGTTTTGCCTGAAGTGAAATTTCCATCTCTGCCATTTCATCAAGGAAAAGTGTACCTCCATTGGCTTCCTCAAATTTACCAATCCTACGAAAAGTTGCCCCCGTAAAAGCACCTTTTTCGTGGCCAAATAACTCGCTTTCAATTAAATCTTTTGGGATAGCTGCAACATTGACGGCGACAAATGGATTTTTTGCTCTGCTCGAATTATAATGTATAGCCTTGGCTACAAGCTCCTTTCCAGTTCCTGTTTCGCCCGTAATTGTAACTGTGATGTTTGTTCGTATGGCTTTTTCAATAAGTTCGTACACTTTGCGTGTTGCAGCGCTGTTGCCAATTATTGTATTCTGGTGTATATACTTTTGCTTTACTTCCTGGCGTAAACTAACAATTTCTTTTTTTAAGTTATTTCCTTGCCTGATGTTGTTTACTGTATTTAACAGTCGTTCGCGAATATCTCTCGATTTTACGATATAATCGTAAGCTCCGGTTTGAAGAAGCGTAACAACAACTTCAATATCGTCTTGCTCCGAAATTAGTATGATCTGGATTTCGTCGTTTATTTCTTTGATTTGCTTGAGAACTTCGAGCCCTTTCATGTCGGGAAGACGATAATCGAGGGTTACAATGTCAGGCGACAGATGTATGTTGGCTAAACAATCTTTACCGGTTGTAAATAACCTTATTTCATAGTCGGGGTTAAGAGATAAGGTATGAACAAGTAACCGGCCATACCATTCATCGTCCTCAACAACAAATATTTTAAACGCTTTTTCCGACATTTTTTATCGAGGTAAGATTACAATCAGCCAAATTTTCTGCAAGGTACAAAGTTTTTTCTGAAACAGTTTTAGAATTTTTCAGATTGAGAAAATCGATTTATAAGTTATTTAGTTTTTCCCGCAGAATTAAATTAATCTGTATTATTTCATCGTTTATTTCAATAACAAGCTTTTCTATTTCAGTATTCGATAGGTTTTCAATTTGGGCTTCCAAATGTTTCAGTTTTTTATATAATGAGTTAGCTTGCATGTGTTTGGCTGGTGCGGCAAGTTTATGAGCTGCGTCAGCTATTGCTATTAAGTTCTGGCTCTCAATATTTTCTTTAAACTTGAGTAAAGCGTCCTCGCTTGATCGGATAAAGATTTGGATCATTTCTTTGAAAAAAAGTTCATCACCTGAGGACATTCTTTCCATTTCACTAAGGTCGAAAAGAATTGGTTGTTCTGTTTGAGATTGTTGGTTTTCAACTTTTTCAGGAACTAATTCAAGGATAATATCAACCAAGTCTTTTTCTTCAAAAGGTTTCTGAAGGAAAATATTCATTCCTGAGTTTTTAATCTTCTGAATTTCAGTTGATTTTGATGATGCAGTTAATGCTATGATTTTTGCCTCGGGACTCGATTTTAGGATAAACTGGGCTGCTTCATATCCATCCATAACGGGCATACGAATATCCATCAATATCAGGTCGTATTTGTATTGTCGGGCAAGAGCCACAGCTTCCTGCCCATTCAGGGCTTCGGTAAACGAAATTTCCCAGTTACTTAAAATATTCCGGATCAGGTACCGGTTAAATTCTTCATCATCGACAACCAAAAAATGTAATTTACTGAACCATTGAGGAATTTGAAAATTGTTTTTTCCTATTGGTTTTATATTATTTGAATGCCCAATTTTATATGGTATTTCGATAGTAAAAGTAGTCCCTTTTCCCAGAGTGCTTTGTACATCAATTTTTCCATCCTGTAATTGTACAAGTTTTTTTACGATTGAAAGGCCTAAACCTGCGCCTCTCTGTTTTTGTTTAAGGTCGCTACCTAACTGGACAAATTCTTCAAAAATTAAAGGGAGGTTTTCTTGCGATATTCCAACTCCTGAATCGCCAACTTCGATGTGCAAAAGGAATTTTTGGTTTGAAATTTCATTTCCTGAAACAGATAATGTTACGTGTCCAAAACTTGTAAATTTAAGTGCATTGGTAATCAGGTTTATAAGTATTTGTTTTAACCGTATTGGATCACCTATAAGTACAAGATTTTCTGTAATATGGTTTGTTATTACCAGTTGAAGGCCTTTGCTTTCTGCCTGATTTTTATGCAAAATTTGTATTTCAGATATTATTTCGCTTAGAACAAATTCAATTTGTTCTATTTTCATTTTTTGTGATTCTATTTTCGAAAAGTCCAGTGTGTCGTTAACCAAAGCAATCAAATGTTCTGCCGAGCGGTGCACTACTTTTAAATCGTTGACAGCCCCTTCATTTTCAGTTTTTTGAAGCATCTGACCAGTAAGCCCATATATGGCATTTATTGGTGTCCGCATTTCATGACTTACGGTTGCCACAAACATTTCTTTTGCTTTGGCCAGGTTTTCCGCTTCAGTTTTTGCTTCGTTTGAAATTCGTTGATAAGTTCTGTTTTTTTGAAGGTTGCGAATTATTAAAATTAGGGTGATTATTAAAAGTATAACGGCAGCCATCGTAAACGATTTCATCCGGCTATAGGTTTGAGCGGCCAGAGAATCAGCTTCCTGTGTTTTGGTTTCGAGATGCCTTTGCTCTATTTGTTCCAGAGTAAGGATATTCCGGTTGAGCATTTTGCTAATCCTGATATTTTGCTTATAAAGGTCTGTTTCTTTTGATTGCAGATTTTTGGCTTCGGTGGTTATTTGTTCTTCAACTCCGGCTATTTCTTTCTTAATTATTTCCTTATCTTTTTGTTTATCAATTATTATCGGGCGTTTGGTCGTAGTATCGCGTTTCCCGAACAGTCGTTTGAAGAAGCTTTTCTTGGGTTCAGGTTTAAACCGAATGGTATCAGGTTTTATAATTACGGTATCAATTTTTGAATAAAGGTCGGTGAAGCTCTTGTGTGTATCCGCTTTTGATTTGTGAAGCGACCTTATTTGGTCCCAGATTATCAGTTTCCGCTTGGTAAGCCTGGAAATAGAATCGATGTGTGAAATTTCTTCCGATCCTGGAATAGCATATTCTGAAAGCATTTTAAGCTTCTTCTGGATTGAATCGCCCAATTGTCGGTAAGATCGTAAGAATGCCCCATTGTTGGTAAGACTATAAAGACGGATCGAATTTTCAACCTGATTTAAATCAGATGTAATATCCTTAATTGTTAATAATCTAATATCGGGACGAGCTTCTTTGTGAATAGTTTCGACTATTTGAGCCAGACTTTCGTATGCCATTTTACCTGAAACAATAACAACTGCACCGATACAGATTGAAAGGATAATGACTTGTATTTCGGTCTTCAATAATTTCACAGGAAGGAATAAAATAAAGTTATAAATTTCTGTTTTTCTGTAGATTATTTTTTTGTTTTATGATAATACTGGCTGAAAAATGTATGTAAATAAAAGTTAAAAAAAACGGACAGCTATTTTTGACTGTCCGTTTTTTACTTTTATTACCACCCTGGGTTTTGCTGTTCTTTCAACTTTGCATTAGTGTTTGTTTCCGAATCCGGAATTGGCCACAAAAATCGTTTATCGGTATAAGGATAAGCCGCAACCGTAAGGATAGAAGAACTTACCGGGCCACTAGCGGCGCTCCATACTGTTGACGTAACTTTAGCCGTATTAACTTTGGATGGAACACCAGGTGCGTTATTTAAGGCTGGAACAAAATAATCAGGGTCTTTTGCCAATCGATGAATATCGGCCCACCGACGACCTTCGCCCAGGAACTCTATGCGCCTTTCGTTAAAGATAGCTTTCATCAGGCTTTTTGCATCAGTAAAACTGCTTAGAGTATATTGTTTGGCTGTTTCTGTCACTGCTCTGTTCCTGACTTGGTTTAACAGATCAACAGCTTTTTGGGTTACTCCGTTCGTACGCACTTCGGCTTCAGCATAATTAAGAAGGATTTCGGCATAACGAAGAATAGGTGTCCAATCAGTCATTTTTTCATAGGTATTGTATTTGTCGCACCAATAGGCAAAATTCGCATTGTAGCTAACGTCATTAACAACCAATTGGGTTCTCCTTTTATCAGTTGCCAACCAAAAGTCAGCATTATACATGATCGGACTGATACAGACCAGGGAACGAACTCTAGTATAAAATTGAGACAATGAGCCGTTGTTGGTACAGTTATCAATGTCATTATTTTCTATAGAAAACATGGACTCTGTATTCGAGCTATTGGCTCTAAATGGGCCATTGGGTTCAGTAGTAAGTTTATAGCCGCCAATCGGACTGGTAAACGAAGAATTGACAATCTTTTGAGATTCAGTTAACACTTTATCCCATTTGCCCATGTGTTGGTAAATCCTTGTTTTTAAACCAATAGCAGCACCAGAACATGCTCTTGATATTTTTAGTCCACCAGTACGTGTTGCAGGAAGGTTGGCTTCGGCAAAATCAAGGTCTTCAAGTATTTGTTTATAGGTTTGGGCAACTGTGGCTCGGCCTGCCGATTTGGCTTCATTAACCGTTTCAACAGAATTGATGGGTTTAATACTTACTGGGATGCCCATGTGCGAGGCATCAGCAGTATGTGTATAAGGATAGGCAAAATGAATCAAAAGTTCATGAAATCCAAGAGCTCGAAGGAAACGTGCCTCGGCCTCGTATTCAAGTGCTTTTGCTGCAGTAATCGTACCTGCTTGACCGGCCATCTTAAATCCATCAATACAAATATTAATTTTATTGATCATCTGATAAGTACATTCCCACATGGCTTGTCCATTTGGCGATGATGAGCTATAAGTACTTTGATAAGTAATTGCAAAAAATGACTGTACGTTTAACATGTCTTCACCGCGCATATCGCCTTGTTCGATCGAAGCAGCTCCAAACGGATATCCCCTTCGTTGAGAATTACCTGGGTAATATCCACTCTGAGCAGCATCGTAACAACCTACCATCGAAAGTTCACACATTTTTGCCGTACTAAATGCATCGCTATATGCAACCGAATTGGCAGGTAATAAATTAAGGGTTTCTTCTTCACATGCAGAAATCGACAATAGAAGTACCATTGTTACGAAACTGCCAAGTATATATTTGAATTTTATAATCTGTTTCATAATACATTCTAGTTTTTAATTAAAAGACGACATTAAGACCAATTACAAAGGAGCGTTGTTGTGGGTTGCCGTTCCAATCAACACCTGTGCCATAAATTTCTGCACCAGAACTATCTGTTGATGAAGAAAAGGCTTCAGGATCAAGACCTGAATATTTGGTAAGTGTCAGTAAGTTTTGTCCTTGGACATAAAACCGCACCTTTTCTAAGGTTAGTTTATTGGTTATAATTTTGGGTAAGGTATAGCCAATAGAAACATTTTGAAGTTTCAGGAAATTTCCGTTTTCAATCCATCGAGATGAACCATCAGATTCCAGGTTGAGGAATGATCCCTTGCCGGACATAATAATTGGGACATCGCCATTCCCTGGATTGCTGGTACTTTGCCAGCGATCGAGGATTTCGGTGCTGTTGTTTTGGAAGCTCATAGTCATCATATCACGACGAGTAACATTGGCCACTTTATTACCTCCTGAGAAACGAAAGAAGATGTTCATATCGAAATTCTTATATTTGAAATTGTTGTCAACCCCTCCAAACCATTTGGGAATTGTATTGCCAAGTATTTTCTTATCAGAAGCACTCAGACTACTTAATGCACCCAAAGTTCCAGGGTTAGCGGCATCATATACATAGTAGTTGCTATTAGTAGGGTTACCCTGAACGATCGTGTTATCAGCCTTCTTATATAATGGATACCCGTTGGCCATATTTACACCCATATATTCGAAGCCATACAACGAACGCATCGACTCGCCTTCGCGTATGATGGTAAATTGGTACATCATATCGCTCAATAATTTTGTCACCTTATTGTATTGGGTCGAAAAGTTAAGAGATAAATTGTATTCGAAATCATTTGTTTTTACAACTTTACCGCTCAATTCGAATTCCAATCCATGATTGACAAGTGAGCCAACATTCTGACTGATCACGTTTCCTGGAACGCCAAGTGATGGAGGGGTGGGAGCTTGTAGAACAATATCGGTATTCTTCTTTTTCCAGTATGCAGCGGTAAAATTAAATCGGTTTAGAAATGACAATTCGGCACCTATGTCATAGATATTTTGTTTTTCCCATTTCAGGTTGCTATTCCCAGTCTGAGAATAGGAAATACCAGCTTGAGAGCCGTATAATTGAGCACTGAATGTATCAAGGTACGAAAAGCTACCTATATCTTCGTTCCCTACCTGGGCTATACTTCCCCTTAATCGGAAATCGTTC
Source organism: uncultured Prolixibacteraceae bacterium (assembly GCA_937915865.1). GTDB lineage: Bacteria > Bacteroidota > Bacteroidia > Bacteroidales > Prolixibacteraceae > Aquipluma. The sequence goes on from CALGIG010000044.1 coordinate 60,111, forward strand.
ACTATATTTTTAATCCCTTTCCAGAAGCCCATCTCCGACAAACGTACAGCAAATGAACCACCATAGAACCATCCCCAACGGTTATTCTCTGGAAGCTTGGAAAGCCCGTCTTTACGAACAGACCCACCTAAATAATAGGTGCTATTATAGTTGTAATTAGCTCGGAACACATAAGAAGATATTCCGTTGTAATAATAGTTTCCACCTGAAGTTTGGGTATTATAGGTACTACTAATTATATAGGGCATAAAAAATGCGCTCGACATATCTCTGGCTCCGGCATATACAGAACGATATTCATACTTAGAATACTCAGCTACTGCAGTTAAGTCAATATTATGTTTATTTAATTTCTTCAAATAGGAGGCAATATTCTGGAAAGTCCACCGTTTACGGGTATAATTCGTTTCGTTAATCAATCCGTTATAACCGTTTCCATCACCTGTTTCTGGGTACCATGCATAAATGTTGTCCATTAAAGAAACGTCGGCACCAACCGTCGTTTTCAATGTTAAACCAGAAATGGGTTTCACTTCCAGATAAGCATTTGGCATTAAACGGTACGACTCGTTTTCCTGAACGTTATTCTTTAAAACCCACACAATATTGGGGACAGTCAGGTCGATGGGTTGGAGGTTTGCTCCACGGCCCAAGCTTTTTCGGCTGGTCGCATCAATATTATAGCCAGTAGGATCGTCAGGATTATAAACTTTAACATTGGGTAGCATTCGGGTAGTAGCATACATATTGTCGGATATACTATTTGTGCCTTTTACAGGGCCTTCATTCTTTTGGTACGATCCGTTAAACGAAAAACCAGCCTTTACCCACTTAAGTAATTTATGGTCAACGCTTGAATTAAAAGTATATCTTTTCAGACTATTATTGATAACAATACCTTGCTGCTTACTGTATCCTGCCGATAGGTAATACTGAGTAGCATCGGTTCCACCCGAAACTGACAAGGAATGGCTATGCTGGAACCCCGTGCGGAAAACATAATCGAACCAATTGGTGTCAGTATTTTCTGAATCCATCACAGCTGGACGTTGTGCGGACCCAATATTGGCGTACTTCTCATTTGCAATCGTCACAAATTCCTGTGCATTCAGAAGATCATAAAGTTTTGATGCTGAAGAAAAAGCACCCCAAACATCATAGGTAACTTTTGTTTTCTGCTCTTTCCCTTTTTTAGTAGTTACTAAGATAACTCCATTCGAGGCCCTTGATCCATAAATTGCAGTAGCGGCACCGTCTTTTAGAATTTCAACCGATTCGATATCTGTTGGATTAATATCGCCCAGCGGATTATTGTTGGTATACGAGCCACCAATATTGCCAGAGGTTGCAGGAATACCGTTAATTACCACCAATGGTTGCGAACCCGAAGAAATTGTATTAACACCACGAATTCTTATGTCTGGAGGCGTTCCAAGATCTGCAGACGATTGAATAATCTGTACCCCGGAAGCACGTCCAGCAATTTGCTGGGCAAAACTAGGAGATGCTTTTTCTGCAATATCCGTATTCTTAACCTGCGAAATAGAACTGGTTATATCCTTTTTCTTCTGTACGCCATATCCTACAACTACGACTTCATCAACCGAAACATCCTGCGATTTAAGTTGAACATTAATAATCGACTGGCCACCAATAGCCACTTCTTGCGTAGTCATGCCAACAAACGAGAAAACTAACGTTTTAGCATCTTTGGGTACCTTTAGGTTGTATTTACCGTCCATATCAGTAACTGTTCCAACGGTAGAACCTTTTGCAGAGATAGACACACCAGGTATAGCGCCTCCGTCATCAGCCGAAGTCACGCTACCTGTAATTTCTTTGGTTTGCGCTAGGGCAGCAGTCAAACCAATTGCAAAAAATGCAAGCAACAACGCGATTTTTTTCATAGAAAATTATTTTAAATTAAACAGCTTTGAATACTAATACTATGATTGTTAAAGTGAAAAGCCATCTTCCCTCCCCTAGGTTGATAACTTATTAAACTAAAGACAATTTTCCTCCTTATTTTCACAATATTCTACAGCTAATGTAAAAAAATGTTAAAAAATTTACAAGGACATATACCTACATATCCTATTTTTTATGTTTTTTTTAGTTATTTTCTTCTAAAAACCTGATTGAATATTTTTGAACACCTTTTGTGGTTTGCGCGAACAAAAAAGACAGCCACTAAGGCTGCCTTTTTACATTAAATATCTTATTTAGAACATAGTGATATTGAGCTAGAGTTCTTAAAATATCATTTACTTAACAATATTTTTGCAGTAAAATACTCAACACCGGCATAAGTTGCTCCAATGCCTTTTGCATCGCCTGCATAATAAATATCATACTTTATCTCCAACGTAGGACTAGCACCACAATTGTCCCATGTACCTGAACCTTCAATCTCGTAATCAGAAAGAGCACCTTTATAATCAGTTGTATAAATAAATTGTCTTGGAATGTCAAGTGTTCCATCTTCATTGATAGTCATATTGAAGGTACCGCCAGAAACAATTGTTTCTCCCCACCAATCGGAGATAAGTCCTGCACTTATTCCTGAAACGGCCAATTTAGTACCGTTTACATTAGTTGTGATTTCACTGTCATATTCCCAATCACTCCCTTCCCACGATCCAACCAAATCCTTAATTCCGTTAGTCAGGGCGCAATATTTTTTCACCAATACTTCCAGCGATTTTGCTTCAGATGTGAGTCCTCCATGCGTTGTTTCAGTAACTGAAATTGTTGCGTGTTCATCAGCGGGGTAAGTATCGAATTCCACCACAATGGTCCTTGTATCTTCGCTTATACTCTTAATTTTAGCATCAGAAACGGTCCAGTTCCAAGTTGAACCTCCTCTGAAATAAGCTGTAGTATATGTTGCAGTAAAGGTTTGGACAGCTTGGGTTGGCCCTTGTATGCCATTGAGGACAACAGGTATTATTTCGTCATAGTTGTAATTATCTTCGTTACTACATCCCATCGTGAAAAGGAAGAATGCAATAGCTAATATTTTTAAACTTATCTTTTTCATATTCATTAAGTTAAATATTGTAAAAATAAACAGGGTTAGAACCAACCTCCTTTTGAAACATCAACTCCATCGGCATTGGCCTCACCTCCAAAGGTATAAAGAGGAAGTCCCAACGATTCAAGTTCTTTTCCAGGAACAGGATAATGCAAGAATTGGCCTTTTTGAAGCATATCCCTTCTTCTCATATCGTAAAACCCGATCATAAATGCTTGTGAGGTTAATTCAATATCACGTTCATAAAATATGGCAGTTAAAATCTGATCTTTTGTAGCAGATGTAGCTATATCAGCAAGACCTCCACGTAATTTTCTGGGTTGACTTGAGTTATTAAGAATATTTAAAGCATCTTCGTTTTTTCCTAACATAACCGACGCTTCAGCTTTGTATAAAGCATTCTCATAAGCCCTGAATTCGTACAATTTTCCTAACCCTTTGTACATTGTTTCGTCAAATCTACTGTACCTGTAATTAGAAAAATGGTAATATCCACGGTCAGGTCTAAAATCAACAGATGCTAAGAATTGGTAGTCAGAAAGTAACCGTTTATCACTACTTTGAGCCTGTCCTGCTGTTAGGCCGGTATGAACAACTTTAGCAACTCCATCTGACCAATATTTTTTAGGATACGTCGGATCCATCAGGTTAATAATCCTATTGTCTATCCTAGCCCAACCTGGTTGTGCCAAATAAATAAAATTCTCATCATACCACGTTGCATTAGCATAAGGTGAGCCGTTCCCTTCTGGTCCAAAGTCTGTTGTGATACCCAATTTAGCGTTATCCAGAACCTTTTGCCAATCAACTGCCAAATTTTGTGTAGCAGTTCGCGGTGCTAAAGCTAAAAACCGGGCAATGTAACTATGAGATAGTGCGACAATCAAACTGTTATTAACGGTAACTCCGTTGATAGTGTTGGAATTTAATATAAAAGGACTGGCACTACCTGCTATCTCAATCGCTTTTTCTAAAGAAGCAACAGCAGCTTTAATAACATCCGTATAAGGAGAGAAATCCAGTAAAGAGAGATCCGTTTCTTCTGAAACGATATAACCTTTATCGTAAGCTAATCCAATGTTCCCAAGAATAAGACCTTGCATGAAATAGCCAAAGGCGAGCATTGATTTATTATCAACACCATTGGTTCCAATTTGAGTTCCTGCATTGATTAGCTTAAGTGCATCATTTACTTGAGAAAGAGCTGCATAAGAACCATTCCAGAAATTTTCGCTTATCTGGTCGTTTGGAGCGCTGACTGAATTGTCCCAGGGAGTTCGGGGCTCAGCCGAGATGTAACGCATGTAAAAGTTACCCCAAGAACAGGTAAACTGATCAGCAGCTACTAGTGAAGCGATATGGATGTTTGTTGCACGCTGTGTTTGCCAATAGCTTAGAAAAGAACCTTCCAAAACTGTTCTTATGTCTTCAGAACTGGCTAGTACGCTTGCGGTATCAGGTTCGTTGAGATTCTCAACGTTAAGGCTCTCGCAGCTCCATAGTGCCACCAATCCCAGACTAAGAATGAATATTAACTTGTATTTATATATTGCTTTCATATCTTAAACTTTTGTGGTTTAATTAAAATTTAAATTCTAATGAGAACGTGTATGTTCTGAAATTAGGATAGTTGAAAATATCCATGGAATAATTTGTTAAGTCACCTCCGGCCGAGACTTCAGGGTCCCATCCAGAATATTTGGTAAACGTTAAGAGGTTTCGTCCAAGTATTCCAGCTTTTAATCCTTTTATAAAAGGAATCCCTGCTTTGGCGAAAACACGTTCGTTAACATCATAATACAATGAAATTTCTCTTAATTTCACAAAAGTTCCATCCTCCACAAAACGGCTGTTTACGTTATTTGCATTATATAGCGATTGGAAGTAGTAAATGGTCTTTTTCTTATAATCTGGAACACCAAACATATCCATATCTCCATGCCTATTATCACGGTATAGCCATTGTTTAGTGAGGTTATAAATATCGCCTCCCTGTTTCCAGTGCCACAGCATATTTAAGGTAAAATTATTCCATTTAAGCGAAGTTGTAAACGAAAGGTTGAAGTCAGGGTTCATGTCAGCTATTTTCACATAATCAGCTGTTTTGTCATTATTTTGGTCTAAAGCAATTGGCTTTTCGAGTGTAGTTCCTTCAGTTCCTTTTTGAATTACGTACCCATCAGAGTTCATAACATAATTATCAATAGTAGCACCTGAAGGAAGCTGATTCTTCATTTGATCAAGAGAAGTAACCCAATCATACCCATACATGATACCAAATGTTTCATTATCTCTTAGATAGAAAGCTGATACTTCATTGGCACCTGGTCCAACCTGAAATGCAGGGGCATCAAGCTCTTTCACTTTTTGTCTGAGCCTGTCGAAGGCAAAGTTGAACTTTAGGTTGACCTTTTTAGTTTTGATTGCCTGTACCCCCAATGTGGCTTCAATTGATTTCCCTTGAAGAATGGCGGCATTTCTCCATTGAGCTATATATCCTGTTGCTGCAGACAAAGGAACTGCAACAAAAGCATCTTTTGTCTCATTTTGAGAAACGATAGCTTCAAAACTGAACCGGTCTAAGAAATCGACATTTAACCCAATTTCCTGTTCTACCGTTTCCGAAGGTTTTAGGTTTTTATTTCCAATGGTACTTTTGTAAACGCTTCCATTATATAATCCATAGGTTTCGTATTGGTAACTAAATCCTGGACGTTGACCTGATGAACCAATTGAAGCCCTGATTTTTAATTCCTGAATTCCAGGAATCTTAATGTCTTCAGTTAAACGATAAGCTCCTGAAAATCTGTAATAAGGGTTCCATCTGTTATTTTCTCCAAATAAAGAAGACCCGTCATACCGGTAAAGCATCGAAACCAGATATCTATCCTTGATGTCAAGGTCTAAAATTCCAAAGTAATTTCGGGCAATCTCCTGATATTGGTAAGATGATATTGATTTGGTGCCAGTAACAGCATCCAGCGAGGTAACATTACTTGCGACCAAGTCATTACCTGTTACACTAAACCCTTTTTCAAGACGATTCTCATACAGATAGCTTAACTTACCTTTGGCCAGAACAATACCAAATTGCTTGTTGACATTAAACGTTCCCTGGAACGTTTGGGAAAGCCCGGTATAATCGGATTTGAATATCTGGCCCTTAATAAATGCTTTTGCCTGTTCCATATATCCTTTGGGCCGGATTCTGGTAAAATCGTTATCTCGACGATCAAAGCTATAACTTGCTTCAAAATTTCCCCAATCAAACATTTTGTAGGTCCCAGTAATATTTTGAACAACTCCACGACGATTGAGTTCTCTTTTCTCATAATATAAAGCATGTTTAGGATTTTCTATTTCTTGTGACCATGGGTTGGGCAAGTAATAATATTTTGACAGTATATCATTGTTAGGCGAATCCATATCCAGATTCACATCAGGTTCCATAAACAACATGTTAAAGAAAGCCGTACCCTGGCCACCACCATAAGCTTCGTCGCCACCATATTCAGTTGCTTCCCTCGCTTCGGGCAAGTCGATCTTCATCTTGGTAATCAGGGTTGAAGTGGAAATTTTTATTTTGTCAGTAAGATTATGGTCGATGTTAAACCTGAAGTTTTGGCGGTTTGATCCATCAGTTGACCAAACAATTCCCTGATTTCGGTTGTTCTCAAAAGAGGCAAAGATTTTAGTGTTTTTCGCATTGTTCCCTATCGAGATGTAATTTGTAAGAAACTGACCTTCTGTAAATATTTGATCCTGGTAGTCATGATAAACCCCAAAAGGATTATCCATATAGCCGTCAAATTTAATTTGTCTGGTTCCAACAATATCACTGGAAGGGCCTCCTGTATAACCACTTGGATAAGTAACCCCTGCATATTTTGTATAAGTATTTACTGATTGGTAATCGCTAGCCAGGGAATATGGGTGATGCGAAGCTAGGTCCATTTTCTTTCCTATTTCCTGAAACCCGAATTCGTTACGTACCCTAATTTCTGTTTTACCCTCTTGGAGGCTACCACCGCGTTTAGATGTAATGACGATTACACCAGCTCCTGCGCGCGAACCATATAGTGCCGATGCTGCAGCTCCTTTTACAACTTCAAAAGTAGAAATATCGTCGGTGTTAACATCGGCAAGCTCTCCTTCAAAAATAACTCCATCAATAAGAACTAATGGTTGCTGAGAACCAGTAATTGAGGTTGATCCACGTAACCGTATTCCGGTAGACTGTCCTGGATTACCACTTGAGCTTACAACTGTGACTCCAGAGACTTTACCTTGGAGTGCAGATGCAGCAGAAGTTGCAGGGACAGATTCTAAAGCTTCTTCTCCAACTTTTGATACAGATACAGTCATCTTTTTTACTGGAGTACTACTGGCAACAGCAGATACGACCACTTCATCAATCCCAAAAACATCAGACTGCAATGTAACATTAATCGAGGAGCCTGTGATATTGACTTCTTTGTTTTTCATTCCCACGAAACTGAACGAAAGTGTTTTAGCGTCCTGTGGTACTTTTAAATGGAACACGCCGTCAATGTCGGTAATCGTACCCAAAGTGGTTCCTTTCACAGAAACAGACACTCCAGGAATTACACCTCCGTCATCGGCAGAGGTTACTTTCCCTGAAATCTCCTTGGTTTGGGCTATTAAGACCTGCAAACCAATTGCAAAAAATGCAAGCAATAACGCGATTTTTTTCATGTAAAATAAATTTAAATTAAACAGCATCTTTTTAAAATACAGGATCGATCATTTAATAATAAAACTACTTAATTGGAAATATTTTGATAAATTGACTCCCCCAAATCAAACTTATCAGTAGTATTATTTCTAAATAATATACCCCTAATAACTCTCTATAGTACATATTTGGCTTAATCTGTACTTTAAAGCAAATACAAATTTAAAAAAATGGGTTAAGTATGATTAACGTATATATATAAAAATTGACATATTTTAACACTTTTAACAAAAGTGCTATTTTAAATCATTTTATTGGCAATCAATTAATACTTGTAAAATATTAATTAACATTGGTTTGAATGCTCAATTGATGAGTTTATTGAGAATGATTCTAAATTATAGAATCTCAAGTAAATTGTTGATTTCATTAATAAAATATGTCTTAATTGTACTTTTTAGATGTATATATGAAGATGTTGGCGTTATTTTTTGCTCAGCTTGACTGCATGAAGCCTCATTTTTCCCGTAGTTCAGGAACATTACCTGGTCTATTCCGTAATTTAATGCACCAATAATGTCGGTTTCCCATGAGTCTCCAATCATTAGACTTCTCTTCTTTTTGGCATTGGTTGATTTAACAGCATGCTCAAAAATTGCCCGATGTGGTTTTGTTGCTTGTACTTCCTCTGAAATAAAAACTTTTGTAAAATATTTATCTAGCCCACAATTAACAAGTTTTTTGCGCTGAACTTCTCTGAATCCGTTGGTAATAATGTGCATTTGGTAATTCTGTGATTTCAGCTTTTCAAGTGTTTCTATTGTACCTTTAAATAAATGATCTTGTATCGCCATTTTTTCAAGGTAGAAATCATTCAATTCTTCCCAGTCTTGATAGTTAATTCCGAATAATTTAAATGATTGACAAAACCGTTCGATAATGAGTTTCTGTTTGGTAATTCGGTTAAAGTGGTAGTCATTCCAAAGTTTTGTGTTGATTTTTTCGTATTCGGCGAAGAAAATATCGAAATCGGGTAGTAGCTCCAAAAGCCCGGTATGCTGTAATGTTTCAAACATAGCCAGTTTCGAATTGGTTGTGAAATCCCACAATGTATTATCCAAATCAAAAAAAAGGTGGTCATATTGTCTCATTCTTCCTCATTATTATCATCTTCATCACTTTTGTCGCCGGCATATCCTTCAACCACTATCACTATTTCCCCTTTTATAGTCTTACTTTTAAAATATTCAATTAATTCAGCCAGAGTTCCTCTTTTGTTCTCTTCATAGTATTTTGATAATTCCCGTGAAACAGAAGCATGTCTGCTGTATCCAAAAAATTCAGCAAATTGTTCAAGACATTTTAATAATCTAAATGGAGACTCATAAAATATCATTGTTCTTTGTTCTGTGACCAATTCTTTAATTTTCTTTTGCCGTCCTTTTTTTTGGGGAAGAAACCCTTCAAAAGTAAATCTATCAGTCGGAAACCCCGAATTGACCAAAGCGGGAATCAATGCGGTAGCTCCGGGCAAACATTCTATTTCTAAATCTTTTTCGATACATGTCCTTACCAAAAGAAATCCGGGATCGCTTATTCCAGGGGTGCCTGCATCAGAAATTAAAGCAACATTTTTTCCATCTTCTATTTGCCGGGAAATCATTTCAACAGTTTTGTGTTCGTTGAATTTATGATGTGAAAACAGTTTGTTCTTTATTCCAAAATGTTCAAGCAATTTTGCCGATGTGCGGGTATCCTCGGCTAAAATCATATCTGCTTCTTTTAATATGCGTATTCCCCTGAAGGTCATGTCCTCAAGGTTACCAATTGGGGTAGGTACCAGGAATAATTTTCCCATTTGTTTTGTTTATTTAATTGGGCCGAAAAAAGAAGCAATGATAAATTAAAATTTACCATTGCCTCAAATTAATTAAATGAATAACCCTATTTCGTGAATCGCCGTTTAAGCAATTCTACAAATTTCATACTTGTCTCAGTTTTTTGTAAAGTCAGTTGCGACTTTAAATATTCAACTGCTTGCTGAATGGTTTCAAGCTTATCGAGGTGGTCGATAACTTTATTGTATTTTTCTGTATTGTTCCCAAATATTTCCCGAACAAACTGATATCTGTCATTTAGTCCAATCGAAGCTTTCAAACTGCTAATTGGACCAGTATTAAGTTTCGTTTCACTAACTTTTGTTTCTCCAATGGAATCATTGAGCGTTTGCCCTTTATTGATAGTTTCGGTAACTCCTTTTTCGCCCGAAGTAGGTTCTTCCGGCTTAGGTATTTCCCTAAAAACCGGACGTTCTGCGGCTTTCGAAATGGGCTGTTGCTTAACATGAAATGGTTCATCTTCTATTTCCCCAAGGGTTATTTCCCTGATTTTAGGATTAGAAATGTGTTGGGGCTCTGATTTATCAAAAGTTTGTTCAGAAACTTCATTGTCATTTGCAGTTAAACTATCATCATGTTCAAATTCAATAAGTTCCTCTTCCTGATCTTGGCTTTCATCTGTTTCATTGTCTTCGTCATCTAAATCTTCGTCGTCAACCAAATCATCATCTTCATCGATAATATCATCATCAAATGTATCTTCATTCTCATCATCTTCTATAATGTCGGTTTCATCGGATTCATCAATAGAAAATGTTAGCATTTCGTTTTCATCTTCAGGCCCGGCAATTTCGAGTTCCGGATCAGCAATATCTATATCTATATCTAATGTACTACCGGGTTCATTTAGTTCGTCATCAATATTTGCTTCGTCACCCGATTCTTCTTTGGCAGAAAGTGTGCGTAATAATTCAATTTCGTTGCACAAAACGCGGGCTTTGCCTAATGCTATTTCTATAATTAACCTCGAATCTTTTTCATTCTCTGATACTTCTGCTGTAATAACTTTCAATTCTTCCAGTTCTTTTTCGATGATCTGGATCAATTTATGTTTATCCATTTTTTATTTCTAATTTTAATCGGTAATTCCAGCTGTTTTATTTCTTCAAACAATTAATTTTACTTTTTCTTCAAATCCGGTTATATGTATTCAATAAATGTTGATTCATAATTGATACTGGATTTTGAAAAATGTAAAAGTATAAAATCTTTAGCAAATCAAAGAATGTTTATTGAAAGAGGAATAGACCGATATAAAAAGCGAGGTTCAATAGAGGTTATTGCCGGTTCGATGTTCTCAGGTAAAACAGAAGAGCTTATAAGGCGGTTGAAACGCGCCAAAATAGCCAAGCTTAAAGTTGAAATTTTTAAACCGGCTATTGACACACGTTATTCGGTTGCTGAAGTGGTTTCGCATGATGAAAATTCAATTTTAAGTACACCAGTGGAGAATTCCGGGAATATCATGCTATTGGCAGGTGATGTTGATGTTGTTGGAATTGATGAGGCACAATTCTTTGACAATGGGTTGATTGATGTTTGTGTAGCCTTGGCCGATATGGGGACCAGGGTAATTATTGCCGGATTGGATATGGATTTTAAAGGCAAACCTTTTGGCCCGATTCCAGGGCTTATGGCTATTGCCGATTATGTAACTAAAGTTCATGCAATTTGTATGCATTGCGGAGATGTTGCTCAGTTTTCACACCGGTTATCGAAGGCTGATAAATTGGTTTTACTTGGTGAAAAAGACGAGTATGAGCCTCTTTGCCGATCATGTTTTATTAAAGCTACAAATTAATGTCGGGTTATACTGTTTCTCAAATATCGGCTGCCGTAAATGGGAAATTACATACGGCCAATGAAATTGATAGTCGGATTTATACGATAAGTATTGATAGTCGTACCGTTTTTGATCCTGAAGCTACTCTCTTCTTTGCCCTGAAAACAGAGCGAAACAATGGACATAAATATATAACTGATTTAATTTGGGAAGGAGTTCGGACATTTGTGATTTCTGAATATTCTGAAGAATTAAAGCCTCATGCAAATTGTTGGTTTATTGTGGTTGATGATACTCTTCAGGCTCTTCAGCAACTTGCGGCATGGCATAGGTCTCAGTTTCAGGTTCCAGTAATCGGAATTACAGGAAGCAACGGAAAGACTATTGTAAAAGAGTGGTTATTCGAATTGCTGCAAAGCAAATCGGTACTTCGAAGCCCGAAAAGTTATAACTCGCAGGTTGGTGTACCTTTATCTGTTTGGAATCTTAAAGCCGGACACGAGCTGGCCATTTTCGAGGCTGGTATTTCAAGGCCCGGTGAAATGCATAATCTGGCCGAAATTATTAAACCAACAATTGGTATTTTAACCAATTTGGGAGATGCACACCAAGAGAACTTCAAATCGAAAAGGGAAAAACTTCTGGAAAAACTTCAGCTTTTCGTTTCGTGCGATAAGGTTGTCTTTTGCAAAGACCATGAACTGGTCTGTGAAACAATTCATCAGATAATTCCAAAAGGTAAAACTATCGGCTGGTCGTTTTCCGATAGAAGCGCTGATTTGTTTTTAAGTAAAGCTGATATTGGATATTCAACTGAAATAACAACAACATTTGAAGGGAAAACGATTACGATCCGGTTACCTTTTCAGGATATTGCAAGTATCGAAAATGCTTGTCATTGTCTGGCCTTGGTATTAACACAACATTGGGCCACCGATGTGGTAATTATGCTGTTTAGCCGTTTGCAACCTGTAGCTATGCGCCTCGAAATTAAAGATGGCGTGAACAACTGCCTGCTGATTAACGACTATTATAATTCTGATTTAAATTCGCTACAAATAGCTCTTGGTTTTTTGAATAATCATGCCGTTCATCCATACTCAGGGAAAACTGTAATTCTTTCCGATATTCAACAAGCTGGATTTTCGGACGATAAATTATATACCGAAGTAAGCCGTTTGCTGAAATTAAATAAGGTTACTCAATTGATCGGTATCGGGCATCGAATTAAGAAGTTTGCTGATGTTTTTGATTCTTCAGCCTCTTTTTTTGAGTCAACCAACCAGTTTTTGGAAACAATCCAGCCAAATAGGTTTAAGGGCGAGTGCATTTTACTTAAAGGAGCTCGTGATTTCCATTTTGAACGGATTTCGTCGGCATTGCAAAAAAAATATCATCAAACAGTTTTGGAGATAGACCTAAATGCAATGGTTGATAATTTGAATTTCTTTCGTTCACTTATTCGCCCCGAAACACGAATTATGATTATGGTGAAAGCTTTCTCGTATGGAAGTGGTTTTGCTGAGGTTGCCCGCATTCTTCAATATCATAAGGTTGATTATTTAGCAGTAGCAGTAGCCGATGAAGGAATCGAGTTGAGGCAATCGGGTATTGATCTGCCAATAATTGTAATGAATCCCGAGTCGCATAGTTTTGAGAATATGATTGAGTTTAGGCTCGAACCTAACATTTATTCCGAAGAAATTTTTGAATCATTCCTCCGTGTTTTGCAACAACATGCCGTTATTGGTTACCCAGTTCATTTAAAGTTGGATACAGGTATGCACCGGCTAGGTTTTGATTCGGTAGATAAAGTAGAAAGAATTGCGTCACTACTTGTAAATCAGGAGGAGATGATTGTAAGGTCGGTATTTTCGCACCTTGCCGGATCTGATGAGGCTGTTCATGATGAATTTACAATAAATCAGATAAATTGTTTCGAACAACTTTCCACCATTATTTTAAAAAAATTGCCATATAAAATTTTCCGACATATACTGAATTCTGCCGGAATTGAGCGATTCACGAAATATCAGTATGAAATGGTTCGGCTTGGAATTGGATTATATGGGGTAAGTGCTATCGAAAATCCACAGGTGAAAAGTATCAGTCGGTTAAAAACCAGCATTTCACAAATTCGCAAAGTTGAGGCAGGACAAACGATTGGCTATGGTCGTAAAGGTAAAGTAACTAACCCAGCTCAAATAGCCGTTTTACCCATTGGTTATGCCGATGGATATGATCGTAGGTTGAGCAATGGCGTTGGCAAAGTGTTTATTCGTGGTAAAATTGCTCCAGTTATTGGCAATATTTGCATGGACATGTGCATGGTTGATGTAACTGGTATGGAAGTAAGTGTTGGAGACGAAGTTGAATTGATGGGTGAACATATTCACGTTAACGATATTGCTAAAAACATTGGAACTATTTCTTACGAAATACTTACAGGAATTTCTCAACGAGTCAAACGAGTATACCTTCAGGAGTAGAAAAATTTTCTGTAGAAATAGTAGCGAGTTACGCGAATTTTAAACACATAACCCGAAACTTGTTATCCCAGTTTGCTGATTTTTTCGAGTTTATGAATGTCTAAAATTCTAATCTTACGACCATCAATTGCAATAATCTTTTCGCCGGCAAAAGTTGAAAGTGTACGAATAGCATTTGATGTGGTCATGTTCGAAAGGTTGGCAATATCTTCGCGTGACAAGTATACCTTCAATGTAGCGCCATCGTTTTCCCAGCCGTATTTTTCTTTCAAAAGTAAAAGAGATTCGGCTAAACGGCCACGAATATGTTTCTGAGTAAGTGTAACAGTTCTCATGTTCGAGAAACCTAATTCACGTGCAACTTTCTGAAGGAGCTTTAAAGAAAAGTCTGGTTTTTTGAGTAATTTGCCAAAGAAATATTCGGTTGGGATAACACCAATTGTACAATCTTCAAGTGTAATAGCTGACCCAATGTGCATTTCGTCGGCCAGCAAAGCTCTATAACCAATTAGTCCAAGTGGTTTTGCCATACGGATAATTTGTTCGCGGCCACCAACACCTTCTTTGTAAATAATTATTTTCCCTTCGATAAGGAATAAAAAGGCGCCAGGTTTTTCTCCTTCCTTGAAAATGAATTCGTTTTTTTTATAATACGACAGTGTAATGTGCTTTTGCAAATCTTGTTTTTCTTCAGGTGATAAAGTACTGAAAACAGATTTCGGATTTTCAAAAACTTCCTTCATTCCCAATTCCTGACTCAACATAGAAATAAATTTACATGTTTTGCAGCATCAAAGTTAAATAAATTTGTCAAAGAAGAAAATTTAGCTCGTTTATTTTCCCTTTCAGATATGGAGAAGTAGCCAATCAAAAAAACATATATTTAGTGACGTGTTCTAAGAATAACGTGCTACCAAAGGCATACGTCGGCCAAAACCAAACGCCTTCGAACTAACTCTTAAAATAGGTGGTGCCTGGAATCGTTTATATTCATTGGTGTTTACCATTTTAACAGTGCGTAGAACCGTCGCTTCATCAAATCCCTTGGCTATAATTTCAACCGGCGAAAGGTTTAATTCAATATAGTCGAATAATATCTGGTCGAGAATATTATAATCGGGCAACGAATCAGTGTCTTTTTGGTCGGGACGAAGTTCAGCCGATGGTGGTTTTTGTATTGTGTTAACAGGAATAATTTCGTGCTCGCGGTTAATCCATTTGGCCATTTTGAAAACATCGGTTTTATATACATCGCCAAGAACCGAGAGGCCGCCGTTCATATCGCCATATAGTGTTCCATAGCCAACAGCGCATTCGCTTTTATTGGTGGTATTGAGCAGAATATGTCCAAATTTATTGGATATGGCCATGAGCAGAATTCCACGGGTACGGGCCTGTATATTTTCTTCAGTTATATCACTTTTCAGGTTGGCAAATACTTCAGAAAGGCTTTCGCTAAAACGATCGACCATGGGTTGAATAGGAATAATTTCGTACTGAATATCCAGGTTTTTTGCCAACTGAACCGCATCTGTTATACTATGATCGGATGAATATTGGGAGGGCATCAGCAGAACACGTACATTTTCTTTACCCAATGCAGCTTCGGCAAGCACAAGGACTAAGGCCGAATCGATTCCACCCGATAAACCGAGTGTGGCCTTTTTAAATCCCATTTTTCCAAAATAATCGCGAATACCCAGAATTAAGGCATTGTAGATTTTCTCGATATAACCGGTTTTAGGCTGAAGGTTTTGTGTTTGGGAATCAGTATCAAATATTCTGAAATCTTCCTCGAAGTATTTTAGCTCTTCAACAATCTCGCCTTTGCCATTAAGGAAAACGGAACCTCCGTCGAAAACCAGTTCGGTATGGGCGCCAACCTGATTGGCATAAATAATTGGCAGATTGTATTTAATGGCATTTTTTACCAATATATTCTTCCTGAAATTTTCCTGGTTGTACGAAAATGGCGAAGCAGAAAGATTAATAACCAAATCGGGATTTAAAGCCGAAAGTTCGTTGAGAGGTGAAATCTGGTAGAGTTTTTCGCGGCCAAATTCGTTTTGAGTTTCCTGTTCGTCCCACAAATCTTCACATATTGTAATTGCAAGCTTTTTACCTTTAAAGTCGAAAACAGAAAAGGTTTTGTTAGGCTCGAAATGGCGGTATTCGTCGAAAATATCGTAGGTTGGCAGCAACGATTTGTTTACAACATGCTGAATGGCTCCGTTGTACATGAAAAAAGCCGAATTAAACAGCTTTTTGCCACGAGGTTCGGGGTTGATGCGAGGCCCGCCAACCACTGCTGCAATATCTACACAATGTTTTGCTACCTGATTGAGCGCTTGTTCTGCCTGTTCAATAAATTCTTTTCGTTCGAGAAGGTCGTGGGGATAATATCCTGTTATCGAAAGTTCAGTAAAAACAACCAACTCAGCGCCACCAGCCTTTGCCTTGTTGATATGCTCTACTATTTTCGATGTATTGAGGGCAAAATTTCCTATGTGGTAATTAAGTTGGGCAATTGCAATCTTCATAATATGTCATTAAAAAATCAGGCCGACTTTAAATTTCAGTGAGTTGATGATTGTCTTATCCTTAAAGGCATTATCGGTTGTTACGTCCAGTAATCCATTCTGGAAAATTAATCCCATCGAAATAGAATTGGTTTTTCCCAGGTCGTAATCGAACCCAATGCCAACATTCATTGCGAGGTTAAACAAGTTTATTTCATCAGCAAGCGAAACTTTATGCATTATACCATCATTGCTGGTTCCTTTTGATCCTATATTTACCATTCCTGAAAATCCAAGCAACCCCCAATAATAAGCCCGGTTAAATTCATCGGTACGAAGTTTTATGGAAACAGGCATTTCTATATAACGTAGTTGGTATTTTATTTTTGGTGAACCCGATAAAGTAACACCTGCAAAATCGAAGTCGGATGTTGAATGGTAATTAAGTTCACCGCCAACATTAGTAATTTGTATACCGGTTGCAAGTGCATAACGTTCGTCATCCGAAAAGTAACAATCAGCATTTAATCCAAAATCGTATCCAAGAATTGGCTTCCCATTTTCGACGGTGGAATTACTTGTTCTTAACCAGTTTACCGATGGGTCGGCGACAAACGACAACCGAAAATGTTGCTGGCCATAAGAAATAGCAGATAAAAGGGCGATGAATAAAAATAATGTGATACGTTTCATGTTCCTTATTATTTTGTGGTGTAAAATTAATCGATCAAAGTATTTTTAAGTAAAAACAAACGTTTTCGGTGTAATGAAATAACGTAAGAATCACTTAGTTTTGCCTGCTGTAAAATTCGAATTTTATATTCAAAGCAACAATAAAAAAGTAAGTTATACGTAAATAGCTTAAAATTAATTGAAATGAAGAATACTGTTTTCTTTTTTTTGCTTGTATTTCTTTTTGTTGCATGTTCAAGAAATCCGCTCAAAATTAATGTTTCCAAAATCAATATCGACTTAAAAATCAAACATTTGGATGCCGATTTACTGAACCTGAAGACTGTAGATATACCTGTTCGCATACCTATCCTAAAGAAATCGTATGGCGATTTCTTCGATATTTTTACCTACCAAATGATTCAGATTGGAGGAGTAGATAAACCTGGTTTTATACAGGAACTTAATTCGTTTATCAACGATACAATAATAAAACAGGCTAAAGTCAGTGTGGCTCAAAACATTGACACAATCAGGTTCAGAAAAGATATGGAATTGGCTTTCAGACATTACAAATATTATTTCCCCGAAAAAGAAATACCTCGCCTTTATACTTGTATCTCAGGCTTTAATCAGTCGGTTGTAATTGCTGATAACTTGATTGGAGTAAGCCTCGAAAAATATCTGGGAGCCGAATGTAAGTTTTACGAAAAGCTGGGTTTACCAGCGTATAAACGTAGAAACATGCATTCAGGGAAAATGGTTCCCGATATGATTCAGGCATGGGCCGATGCCGAATGGCCCAAATCGGACAAGGAAAATACCTTATTTAGTTACATGATCCAGCAAGGGAAAGTACTTTATTTTCTGGACGCAATGTTCCCAGAAATGAATGATACAATTAAAATTGGATTCACTAAAAGACAATTGGATTTTTGCAGGAAAAATGAAGCCAAAATGTGGACTTTTTTGGCCGAACACAAAATACTGTTTACCACTGATCGTATGAGCATCAAACGGTTCATTGATGATGCACCTTATACCGGACCGTTTACCGAAGGATCACCCGGACGAACAGGGGCTTGGCTTGGGTGGCAAATTGTTCGGGCTTACATGAAAGCCCATCCTGAAAAGAAATTGCCCGACTTAATGAATAACCAGGACTTCCAGGGGATATTGAACCAATCGGGGTATCAACCCTAAAAATTTGAAATGTTGCTGCTTTTATTGCGACGCTGCTGATGGTTAAAGAATAAATCTGCTTCGAAAAAACGAATTTTCTTTTTATTAAGAGACAATGTTCATAGTAATACACCCATTTTTCAAAACGGTTATTAATAAATTTTCGGGTATTACCAAATTAAGTTTGTTTTGATTTGGAAAAATCACGCCAATATCATACTGTTAAAATGTCGCTTTTTTGCACGAATT
>CALGIG010000045.1 GCA_937915865.1 uncultured Prolixibacteraceae bacterium
TATGCTGCTTTTTACTTGATTTTCAATGTTTTATTGAACTTGCGAAAATTGAATACTTATAAATTGAAATACAAATAAGGACAATTGGATAAAATTACAAAGAACAAAAATGACATGATTGGAAAAAATTGAGTGATTAAAATTAAACTGAAACCATCTTATGCAAAAGAAGAAAAGGTGCATAAGATTAATAATGACAACATCACAATTCAACTGTACAAATGAAGGCATAGTTTCAATTCGATTTAGTTAATACTACACTCTAGCTGGTCAGTTAAAATCAATTTTTCAAGTCATATTCAACTCAAACGATATAAAAATAATCAATAAACTAATAACAGGTTCATGAAGAAACCGATCAATTACCAAAACAACAATTTGAATTATCAAACAGATATTTTCATCGTTCAAAAATGTATAATCGGGCTAAATACAAATATACCCGATTAATATGTCGCTGCCAATGGAACTGTAATTTCAGCTTCTGTTTCTATAAGAACAAGCAGACTAATAGGAACAATGAAATTGCTTTTACTCTCAAATATCAGCGCTATAAGCCTCAGATTATCGTTTTACAAACTATCGAGGCTATATACCTAATAAAGCCTCTTTAATGGCTTTAATATTGTGGAAATTACTGGATACACAACAACTTAGATTTGTGTAAAGCTTAAATTTCCTATCTGTATTCTATGTCGTTTAGTTAAGAAGCCCAAATCATTGAACCCGTCACTTCAAGGAACTATCTATCCCCGTTTTTACAGAAAAGCAGTCTGTTCGCGAATGGATTACTTCGCTTTGTCTCGTAATGACGATCTATACTAAACAATATTGTATCTGCTGCATCAGCAAAAAGCAATTTACACTCTAATAATTAGGGTCTGCAGAAAAACATCCTAAGTATTGATAGTAAATAGTATAACAAACAACTTATGAGATATGTTGCTAGCTTTTTTCAGTGTCTCATTTTTTTTCTTTGTTGGCATTTAACATTTCAATGATGTTTTTATCCATTTGAGCGTATTTACTATAACTAAGACACCTAACAGGTTTTGAAAACCTGTTAGGTGTGAAGCCTTTAGCTACCGACAAAACAGCTAGACCTCTCTCGGGTCGTTTTTATCTTCTCTGCGATTTTCAGCAAACCGTAATTACAACGTTTGACCCAAGGATGTTGTTTAATTAAATTGAATATCCCATAGAATTATCGAATTGATTTAGCGTTGGGGCTTTGCCCCAAAACTCCAATTACTTTTTAGTCCTTACACAAAAAAGTACTATAAAGGTCAAGGCTGAGCCCGGTTCTCGCAAAAAAATACGTTTGACATCTAAAATCTTTTAAACTCTCCCGGTTAAACCTGGATCAAACAGAAAAGATTTTTTAACGCCGTTTTCACTAGTTTTTCGGCTCACCGGCCTGGGCCGTTTGCACTTCATTCAGCTTTAGGCAACGAAAAGGATATTCATATTAAATTACACTGTTTTCCGGTTAAAATTCCCATAGTTATCCGTAACCTAATAATTTTAAGGCATTCAAGAAGATTACGCCACTACGTGGCTTACATTTTATCATGCCTATTTTCTACAAAGATTAAACAGCAACGCTGTCAACTTCTCAGCAACGTAGTTGCTAAATCTTTGTAGCACAGTGATATTGGTTTGAAGTATTGAGCAACGTAGTTGCGACATCTTGTAATACTCCAGTTTTAACGGACAACAGTGATATAATATAAATCCTCCCAATAATGCCGAGCCTTATTAAAAAACTGTTTAAATTTTATTTTACCGTTCCGTTAGGAACAAAATGTGGGTAGGAAAAGAATGATTTCAGATGATCTCTTGTCCCGTACGGGACAAAATGAAACGATAAATGGTTATTTTTTTCTACCCATATATTTTTCCTCCGGAAAACTTAGACTTAATAATGAGAACAATTTATTGTCATATTTTTTTGTACTCACCCCCGTCGTCCGCAAGGCGGCTGTTCCCCTTCTCTTTTTTCTGAAAAAGAGGGGGAAGCATCGCAGACTTCGGCGTGAACGTTCGACTGAGCTCACGCCGAAGTCTCAGTCGAACGGTACGCGGGGGTGAGTCCGTATAAAATATCATTGTTGTCCGGTAAAAATATGAGATTCTTCGCTTTCGCTCAGGATGACAGCTATTTGCAAGAATGCATAGGGAGTCAGGGTAGGTTTGCGGCTTCGCCGCAAACCTACCCTGACTCCCTATCACAACTCGTTGATTTCATTTCAAACGAAGTGAGAAATCTCGACTTAATGAGCGTTGTGAAGATTTAACCTGACAACAATGATAAAATATAAATTCGAGTCCGACTTTATTTTATTCTTATTACTTAACTTGCTATATTCCAATAAATAATGATTCTTTTTAGGTCGAACTTACATTAAATTAATAGTTGTACCAAGCCCAAAATATCCGTATGAAATTATTAGTTTTTTCGTATTTGTCAATTCGGGGAAATGGTATTTTGCTATAAATATTCCGGTATTAGCTCCGGTTTCCACCACTTCTACTTTACTATTGGTACCTTTTTCATCAGTAAGGATTACCCACCCTTTGTCAATTTTATTCCAATCCTGATTTAAAGCGGCTTTTAGTTCGATAATAATGCTTTCGCCTGCTTTAGCCTGAGATATTTCATTTTTATATCCGGCATCAAATACTTTAAGCTGCTGACTACCTAATGTAGCGAACGTTACAGTTGTTTCCCAGCCCCTGTTCGAAACGCACCAGCCCTCAGTAGCATAGGCATTTTTACCAAAAACCTGACCGTTATTCTCACCTACAACCTTCTCAACATTTTTCGCAATCGGAAACTGACCATCAAGAGGCGTCCCGTCCAAAGTACCGCGCACCAATCCTAAACGGCCGTATCCATCAGGATGTGATTGAGGCCAGCCCTCTTCTACCCCATCCCAAAAACCACCAATCTTCACACGCTCATCACTTTTATTGCTCAAATGAGTGCCAACCGGATTAATTCCAAATACAAAATCGACCTGTGCCCAGCCCAAGTCCCGCAAAGTTGGATCGTTCAATAAATAAGCAGCAGCAAACAACGAACCGCCCAAGGCAGGGGCGCCTCCCAGTTCTTTGGTTTTTGGATGTGCCCATTCGGTTTCGCTGTGTACCCGGTATTTCCAGAAATTATTAGTTTTTTGCTTCACGTAATTTGCCCATGCCGCTAATTTTTCGCGGGTACCGGCAGGCGCTTTATCCGGCGCAACCAGCAGGAACCATTCGAGCGCTTGTGGAGTAATGTGTTCTGCATTGCGAATCCACCATGTATGCCGCGGATTGTTAAAATCCCAGTTTGTAATTATATCGGCAGCACTCTCCTGCGCATATTTCAGAAATTTATCCGGATGACCGTCTTTTTCATTCTTCTCGCAAAGGTACATAAACAGGTTGCTAAATACCGATTGGCCAAAAGCATTTCCCATTTCATTAAACTCCTGAAAACCCTGATCAACCCATTTTAAGCTATAAGTCCAATAGCGAACAACTTTATGTCGATCATACTTTTCCCAGTTATCAAGGCATACCCTACGGTACTTTTGATACTTTTCTTCTGACAGATAAGGCTTCAGGAACGAATGATACGCTGCACACACCGCAGCCAGTTGGTCCAGCGTGTTCCAATAATCGTAATTCATGCGGGGCTGGCCTTCATAACCGAGTGTTCCATGCCGATAACCGGTTGGTCCGTTGTAATCGAAATATTTGTATGCAAACTCAGCATGCCAAAGAATCAGGTCAATCAAATCGGGAACATTTTTATCGCCCAGTTCCGTTTTCCAGTTGTCGTAAAGGGCCGGATTAGCGGCATATTGCAAAACCTCGAAAACAGCCTCCAATCCGTAAGCTCCGCCATCACGAGAAGGACCGCCGCCATAAACTTTCGACATATCATATTTATCCAGATCGTCGTACCCGCGAACATCAGCGAAAAAATCGTACGCAAGTTTCGATGATACTTTTTCCATCAAATGATCGGCAATCCAAAACGGAACTGATTTGCCCCGGCCTTCCACTTCCACAATATATTCATCTCCGGCAGAAACAGGGTTAAATTCCGTAAACCAGCCTTGATTATTGATCATTTTGCCTTCAAATACCACCTGATTTGTTTTGGCTTCCATTATTTTAAACGGAGTATTATCAGGAGCTCCATAACAAACAAACCGTTTCGATTCACCCAGATTATACCCAGCCTGATTAACGAAAGGTTTATAAATTTCTTCTTTGGCCGTTGTTTGTGAAAAACCGGACCATGCAAATGCCAAAAGCAGGAATGCAGCAAAAAACGGTATAAAAAATTTCATATTCAATAATTTAGTTATGGTTATTGTTGTATTCTATTATTTTTCCGCGAACCAGGATTTTCCCCAGATACTCTACGGTTCTATTGTACTTTTCAGGATGACTGGTAATATCTGTATTTTCGTTTTCCCCCAATATATTGGTCTTATCAGGCATTTGCGAAGAGATTATTACTTTCACAACATGTTTACCTGGCCTAACTTTCGCAAAAAAACATTGTCCCCGGTACCTGTTGTTGCAAAACCTGTTAAACCGGTTAATTGGGTTAGCAGATGAACTATCTGATGTCTCAATAAAATTATCCATATTTAATTGCCTCATTAAAAGCGGCTTGCCATCCATTTGAAATTCAAGCTGACCGACCTCTGGGCCTCCTATGTCAAACAAACCAAACATGTTTCCTTCAAACAAAAAGGTGAAAGAAGCACCTGGTTCTTCGGCTCTCAACAGATAAGGGAACCAGCCGGAAAATTGCTTCAAATCAGTTGATTCAGCAGGGTTTATTTTGATCCACTGGCTGTCGAACAAAGCGGCTACTGTGGGATCAATCATTTGGGCATCCTCCCAATTATCGGCAAGCATGGGTTCAGGCAACCTGTGATTTTTAGTTCTGGCATTCCTATTCATCTGAAGCAATGCCCGGGCGAGCGATCCGGCATATAAATTTCCTCCAGCCAACAGTGGATGAACCCCATCAGCCGAAAAAACAATTTTATCTTTTACCTGATCAGGATTTCCTTTCCAGATAAGCTTTTCTTCCTTTTCAAGGAACGCTGCTTCCATCCCTAAATGCACCGACGGAATGCTATAATGCCGGGCCAAAAGATCAAGTTTGGCAATGTGGTCAGGTATTTTCCCTTCGGGATAAATCTTTCCAACCCCATCGGTTATCGTATAAATCAGACATATATCTATTTGCGGGTTGCACCTCCAAACCTGACGAATAATGCCTTCCATACCTTCCGCAAAAGCGCCGTTGACGGCAAACTCCACAAAAATTACATCAGGATTGTATCTCAGCAACTGTTCGTACAGACGACAGGCTCCCAAATCGGTTCCGGTTCCCGAAACACCGGCATTGATGCCAGTTATTTTGGTGTCAGGAAAAATGCTTTGAATAAATTTTGCCGACTGAACGCGGTATTGCTCATCGGCCCGGGTAATGCTTCCGCCCAAATAACCAATCGTTACCGATTTCCCGGAACGTAATTTTCTGAAAAGATTAGGCAATCCGTCTCTGATCTGAAATTCGCTTGAATGATGAAAAGACGAAGGTTGAGCAGCAGGCAGCGCAAACGAGTCAGGATAAAAAAACAGCGGGCTGGCTCCTGTCTGGCTGGCAGCTATCAGGTTTTGCTGGTCAGCCGACTGATTTTGTGCTTGCACTGGCATCTCCTTAATGAAAGCGAACAAAAAAATAAGACCTGGAAATATTTTCAGAAAATTCCTCATAAATAGGGTTTTTTAAACATTATTTTCCGGTTTTTGAATACACAAACGCGGCAGTTTTCACACCAATATCGTTTAATGCTTCCTGATTGTAATGCACAATATCTTTAAACCATCCGCGCCGTTTGAATTCACCTGTTTCATCATAGGCGATATAAACCCTTTTTATGGTATTCGCCACTTCAGCCTGGACATCGCGAACAGTCTGACAACCTTCCGGAGCTTTATCCTGCTGAAAGGCTGTTTGAATGATATAAAACGGAAGGCGTTTGCCAAACTCTTTTCTGAAACGCTGAATAACACTTACCAGCGCCTGCCGGTATTCTTCTTTGGAAAGCTGCCCGGCGAGCATGGCGTTGGCATCGCGTTCTCCCTGTATCCAGATTATTCCTGAAAGTGAAACTCCAGCTTTCGTTTCGGCCATTTTTGTTTTTTCGACCGCCAAACCGAATAACTTTCCGCAAGAATCCCAGGTCCCGAAATCGGCCATTTCTGCTTTACGATGACACGAAGCTCCACCACGGGCAGCGGTAACTATATAAACTGACCGATTGGAAAGCTCGTTCAATCGTTTGGCAAAAGCAGGGGCTATACTTCCGGTTGATGCGCGCTGAAACAATTTCCAGGATTTCCCCACCGGATCTTTTAGCGGCACAAACCTGTTTTCTGAAGCGTCGAACTCGAAAGCCGTATTGGGATTACAAACAGGGCTTTTCAGCGAATCGCCCTGACCAACGGCATTGCTTTGCCCTGCCAGCAAAAAGAGTTGAGGCTTTTGCGCTGTCATCGTGTTTTGAAAAAAAAGGGAAATAAGCAGTACTAGTAAAGAATTCTTCATGATCGTTATTTTATGAATCTTCCCGGTTATTTGATTGTTTCAAGCACTACAGGTCCTAATAATCCTGAAGGAATGAGCTTGTCGTCGGCCTTCCAGAACAAGCGGGCCGACACGCTGGTTTGGCGTATTGCTCCAGGTTGTTCGTCGCCAATTAACCTGTTCCACCACTGGTTTACAAGTTCAACTTCCAGCTTGTTTGTTCCGTTTACCAGGTAAGCCGATACATTGAGCCGGTAGGGATAACACCACAGCGTATTGATTTCTTTTCCATTCAGCCTGACTTTCGCCAAAGATTCAACCCTCCCAAGATTGATATACCAAGCTCCGGGTAATTTCCGGTCAAACGAAAAATCAATGGTATAAGTGGCCTTCCCGCAGAAATATTTCACCTCTTTATCATCAGACAACGTCCAGTCGGTTAATTGTTTAAACGTACGGTAAAAAGGCTGATGCCCATTTTCGGAAAATTTGACATTCCAGTCATCTGCAATAGTTTGCACTTTGGAATAAACTGGAAAATTCGCTTTGTCATCACCCTGAACCTGGCTTTTCCCCCGGAAAACAATAAAGCACGAACCTTCCTGCGAAAATTCCAGAGGAATAATTGTTCGTCCGTTTTGGAATGTATAATTGTTTAAAGTTCTTCGTTCGCCGGTTAGGGCATCCCAAAATTCGGGCTGTTTGTTGGCAATATGAAAAGATATTTCGGTCTTGCATTCCTCCTTTTTCTGACTGGCAATAAAGTAAATATCCGCATCGCCGTCTTTTCTGTGAGTATAAACGAAATCATCTGGCGAAATTACATCAGGCTCTAATCCGGCCTTAGAAAGAAAATCATCAAGATTAATTCCAAAACATACTTTCCCTTTACCATAGCTATTCCATAAAACATTTTTTCCGTCAATGTTACCCCATAAGCGACCTGCAATCAATTTCACTTTGTTATCACATTCGGGAAATCCCATCAGACTAGGCGACTGCACCGGACGTGGCCCGTATACGATCAATCCTGATTTTACGAACTCTTCAATTTTACGCAAAAGTTCAGGACGCATTGTGGCAACTGGCGGCAATACCAGTACTCTGTACGAAGCGCCTGATGGTAGCGCCAGTCGGCCATTTTCAACTTTAGCAAGGTTGACCAAAGCATCATAATTAATAAAATCCAAATCGTAACCTTTCGGGAAATCATAAGGCAACGAAGGTTTGTCGCAAGGCACATCCTCGCCTATAAAAATGGCAACATCCGTTTGTCGCCGGCCTCTTTGTAATACTGCCGACGTACGCCTTATGTAATCAATATATGTTTTGGCATCCTGAAACCAGTTGTTGTTGCGGTTAAATTCGGAGCCATACCAGGTATTTATCCCGGGCTGATTGTCGTCGGGCTGATGAATGGAAACATGAAATGTCAAATGATTAATTCCCTGAGCAAAAGCCCAATCACCCAACATTTTAAAATCGCGGGGCATCAGCTTGTATAAATAGTTGGCTCCTGAAGTAAAAGCCTCTGCCGACACCAGATTCCGGCCATAAATGCTGGCTACCGAAGTAGCAGCCCGACAATAGGAAAAATCTCCGCCCGGCTTTTCGGCCCACCAAAATTCTCCGGCGGGCACATCGGTAAACTTGCCAAAATTGAAAAATTCGCCCGGGAAACCATGCCCGCCATAAGGCTCATGCCAAAGTTTCAACCCATTAGCCCGACTTTTTTCCAGAATTGCTTTCTCAAAATTTTCTGGCATCAAATCGGCGACCAACCGACGTAAATCCCATAAAAACCGATCCGACTGTTCCCGGCTTTCAACCACATGGCCCTTCAGTACAGGTGTCCATGGCATCGGATCGTATCCGTAAGTTTCCCTGAATTTCTGAACCAGATTGTCGGTCCAGTTGGCCGAGCCCTGCTCGTAGCTGTCGAGCACAATCCGCAAAAGAGTTTTCCGCTTTTCAGGAGGAATGCGTTTTAATATTTGACCAATGTAAGAATCAAAACTAGCCTGAATTGCCTCTTTACTCAAAACATCGGCAGCAAAGCCACTTTCGGTATTTTGGGGTACAGGATGAATCTGGACACCGGTTTGTGTCATCCCTGAATGCTGGATAACCCATTCGCCGGAAGGTACATTCCAGGTCAGTACTCCGTTGGCATCAACCTGAGGGGACAAATTCAAAACGTCACCTTTCTTTATTGCATATCCAGCTCCAACAGGATAATATGATTCGGGATTTCGTTTCTGGTATGTAGCTTTATTTGCCAGTTGTTTTTCGCCGTAATCGTCCATCCGTTCGGCTCCCCATAGTTTTATTTCAGCAATGCGCCCCTTTTCTTCTTTCTTTCTACCAATTAAATCAGCAGATGATGCTGTTTTTGAATCGTTTTCACTTATAGTAAGTCTGAATTTAGTTGAACTAACTGCAGGAAACGATTCGGCCACCGGTACAAATGGTAAAAAACCGGAAGCAATGATTCGTGTTTCTGCGCGGTTCACCCGCCGCAACATTACCTTTTCCCAGTTTCCACGATCATTTAAGTATTCCAATTCACAAAAAACATTTAAAGGAATATCTGCCGGAACCAGTTCAAATGAGCGAATTGTAAATTTCTCGTTTGTATTTATTTCTATGCTCACCGGTAAATCGTACAACGAGGTTTTGGTCGTTTCATCGTCGTCGAACATATACCCGATTCCCTCAATTTGAGGAGTTGAAGTGATTTGGTGATGCTTAGCGGAAATTATTTCGTCGGTTCCTTTTGTCACTGGAAACGCATGAACACCAACCTGCTGAAATTTGAATTTTGATTTGTCAATATCATATTCAAACGACAAAGAAGATTGGCGGACACGTTCGTTCGATTCATAACAAGGTAATTGCATCACCAGTTTCTGAGGCCCTTTCACCCTATATTCATGAATATCCAGGTAGCGCATGGCCTGTTCAGGCTTGATCCAGGAACCGCCAGTTCCACTCCATCCGGGTGAATTAAACAGATTGACTTCAATTCCCAAACGGGAAGCTTCTTCCATAGCATAAGTCAAGCAATCCCACCATTTTTCGCTGAACAATGTCACGTCGCCAACGGGAGAATCCTTGTACCCAATCTGAGCAATGCTCACCCCGCCAATCCCAATCCGGGCCATCGCCTCCAGGTCTTTTCTGATACCTTCCTTCGAAATATTATTGCTAACCCAATACCAGTAAACATGTGGTCTGGCTGATGCCTGAGGATTATCAAAGACCTGATCCAAAGACGGTTCTGTCGTATTTATTTTTTCGATCTGAGCCCAAAGTGGCGACATAAAAACTGTTGTCAAAAACAAAACACTAAACAGTAGCAGCTTAAACTGAGATGATTTCATAGCTTATCGTTTTTATCTTGTACTATTTCTGAAATGGTTACCTGGTAAAATCATTCATTCCCCAGTGATCGCGCCAGGTTATGTGAATCTTTCCGTCCACAAATTCGATGGGCAACCAGATATATCGTCCTGAAACCGGATTTTCCGGTTTCCAAATATCGAACATCGCAATGCAGGCGCCTGGTATTCCATCTACAGGAATAATAAATGAAACCTGACCTCCAAAAGTGTACTCTTTTCCAGCTTTATCAATATTGTTTTCTCCTTCGCAGGGATTTCCACAATAGGTCCATTTCCCGAGTAAATCTGTCGTTGTAAAATAACGCGCAGCATTGGGTTTCCATCCACTGGAACCCGATCCGAGCAAGTGGTATATGCCGTCTTTCTTTACCAAAGCCGGAGCTTCGGTGTGCGGCTCAATTCCATCGCAAACCTGATATAGACCAGCCGGATAATAGTAATCCGAATCCATTTTGCCTATTACAAATGTTTTATCGGGTTTCCGGACTGTTAAATGGTACAAATCGCCATTATCGTCTTTAAACATGGAGAAATCTCCGGACCCATTTGGCGATCCGCCTCCATGAAATTTGTGATGATACCGGAATGGGCCATTGGGCCTGTCGGCCACCGCCACTCCTACATTGCTTGTTTCGTAACCAACTCCTTTCAGGTATAGTTTGAAAAAAGCGACAAACTGCCTGTTTTTCTGATTGTAAACCACTTTAGGCCTTTCCAGTATACAACCGTAAGCTAAATCGCTTTTGTCATTATCGTAATCAACGTTGAGTACAATTCCTTCGTCCTTCCATTTGATCAGATCAACTGATGAATAACAATGAATTCCCCCATCGGCAAATGTGGCTTCCGATTTGCCTTCCAGTTTATGTTCGCCATACCAATAATAAACTCCTTCAAAATAAATAACTCCGCCACCATGCGCATTGATTGGATTCCCGTTTGTGTCCATCCACAATTGGGCTGGTCTGATTTCGTCATGCTTTTTAACTGAATTTTGACCATTTGCGGTAAAAAAATGGCAGCTAAGGATCGCTGCTAGTACAAGTTGAAAAAACTTCATGGCAAAGAGTTGTTTTACTTCATTTTAACTAATATAAGCAATAAGAAAAATTAATAGAAAAGATAAAATGTCATATTTCTATTTCATGACCCACCCCGAGCTCGCGAGAGAGGGGAAAAGTCACCGTAAGGTGGCTTGGGGTGAGTACTTTAAAAATTAGGACAATAAATAAGTCTCATTACTTACAATTTTGATCCACCTGAAATAACCAGATGGAATATAGAACACGCGAAATCAACACTGAAATCAGCTTCTGACTATATTTTTACAGACCAGACTTCGCTCCACGGGCTTTGCACTTCGTACTGCTCGACCACACACATGCGAACATAGTAAGTCATGCCCGGTTTCAAATCAGGAATATAACATGCGCCCTTACTTGTAGTCTGAATGATGTGTGAATCAGCAGAAAAATCCGCCGTTGTGGAATACTGTACTTTAAACAGATATCCGTTCTTTTCGCTGCTGTACCCCATGTTTATCCCGTTCTGAAAAGCGCTGACCGCTTTTATTACCGGCGGGAAAACATTAAAGCCCGAAAGTTCTACAGTATGAATTTCGGATCGGCTTTCGCCAAAACCATTAATTGTAACCAGTTGAATTTTCACCTTCCGTCCGTATTCTTTATTGCCGGTAAGTTTTTGTACTTCAATAAAATGATCAATCGTTGGCGATGTTTCCAAATTCAAATCCCGATCGCCGTAACGCAGTTTGTATTCGTTAGCCAGGGGCAGATGATCAAAAACCACCCGGATTTTATCGCCGGTACTAAATACAGCTTTAATTACAGGCTTAGCGGGCGATTGATAATAAATCGTCGTGTCCATCAGGTTATAATTGACCGGGTTAACCAGCGAAATTCTCCTGGCTGCCGGATTCCCATCCACAACAAACGATTTTGAAAACTGCGCATCGCCTGGCTTGACTTCAGGAAGGATGATCTCCGTTTTGTTGATCGGCATATTATCTTTCCCCATATCTTCGCAAACCAATTTGTAATCGTGCAAAGTATAGGCAGGCA
This sequence comes from uncultured Prolixibacteraceae bacterium, assembly GCA_937915865.1. Lineage (GTDB taxonomy): Bacteria > Bacteroidota > Bacteroidia > Bacteroidales > Prolixibacteraceae > Aquipluma. Next base: position 12,096 of record CALGIG010000045.1, read on the forward strand.
GATCAAGTTTTGACCTTGGTGCCAGCGTAACATCTATATTGTTTCCGTTGCCTTTGACGCGAAGCGATTTAAGCGGAGCAAATTCTTTTCGAATAATATAAAACGCCCGTTTCTTGTTTCCATACCCATCAATTAAGCCCCAATCGCGGTTTTGCGAAATCTTGCTGTCCCAGGTAATGTTATCCGAGCGGAAGTTACTGCGATAATCGTTGTATGTCCAGATAGAAGCCCCAAACAAATATTCCCTACCTCTGAAATCGTTCAGCATTTTTATGAAATCACCGGTAGAAGTATTTAAATCTTCACCAATTAAGTTTCCGCCACACTCAGAAATAAAAACCATTTTATCAGGCTGATTTTCATGAACCTTCTCAACATTTCTGCTCCAATCGCCGTAGGTATTGTAAGGCACGAAGTCGCCAAATTGCGATGGGTCATCTTTCCACCAATTGGCCGTGTGGGAAACCATGACAACAAGCCGCGAATGATCAAGCGAGTCCTTGACATATCTGACGGCCTTATCAACATACTCCGTCACCCTGGCGCCCGGATCTTTCCTTCCTATCTCATTTCCAACGCACCAACCAATAATTGCCGGATGATTAAAATTGTTGGTTACCAATTGCTTCATCCACGATTTTGAAACCTGATTATCGGGTTCGGCCAGTTTTGTAACACCCCACACCGGAATTTCAGCAATAATCATCATTCCCTTTTCGTCAAGATAATCGTAAACCTCCTTAGGTAAAGGCAAATGCGATAGCCGGGCGATGCACACACCAAGTGATTTCATGTTATCGATGTCGCGTTTATACAATTCAACCGGAAGCGTATTCCCGGTAAAACGGTCGTCGGCCACCCAATTGAGCCCCATGCCGCGAATTGATTCACCGTTAAGCAAAAACTGATGACCGGCAATCTCCACCTTGCGTATACCAATGCGCTCGCTCACTTCGTGGTACAAATTATTTCCCTGTTTTAGCCGAATGATCAGGGTATATAAATTGGGATGATCGATGTGCCAAAGCCTTACATCTTTTTTATTCAGTGTAAATTCCTGAATTGCAGTCTGACTTACCAATCCGGACAATGAAATAGCCAACGTTCCCTTTTTAACAGGTTTCCCGTCGAAAACCAATTCGTATTCCAGCGACACATTTTCCTTTACCTCATTTTTATTACAAACAGAGACATTGAACGAAACTGAAGCCGTGCCCTTTTTCAAATCAGGAATGGCAGTTACATGTGTTTCCCTGATGAATAGTGGTTCGTTAATAACCAAAGCCACAGGACGCCTGATACCTCCCCAACTCCAGTAGGCACCACTTCGGAATGTATTGTCGGCGCAAACAACCAGGCTGTTTTTAATGCCCTTTTCCAGTTTACGGCTGATGTCGATGTAATTGGGGAAATAACCACCTGTAACATTGGCAATCTGAGAGCCATTAAGCCAAACTTTATAATCAATCCCTACGGCTTCAAAATTGAGCCGGACTACTTTGCCGTCAATATCAGCAGGCGTTTCAAAAGAAGTACGATACCATCCTTTGCCGCTGTAATTGGCATATTCGTTGCGCAAATCCCAGTTCCCGGGTACAGGTAACTTGTCCCATCCCGAATCATTAAAACCAACCGCAAACCATGCCTGTCGTTCCCCTTCATTGTAGTAATCGGCTTTAAAATTCCACAGGCCATTCAATGAGATTTTAACTTCTGAATTTGATGCAATCGTATTTGGAGTCAGGGGTTTCCCTTCAGTTTTACTTTGAAAACACTTGCCTGTAAATGAAATCAGTAACAGGTTCAAAAAGAAGAATGCAATGTATTTTTTCATAAGTTTAGGTTGTTAGTATCTAAGAAACTATTCAAAAATTTTTATTGAAGAATTTTAACCTTAATTCTATCTTTTTTGACTCACCCCAAGTCCGACAAATCGGACTTTTCCCCTCTCTACACGTAGAGAGAGGCAGAGTCCCGTTTAAAACGGGACGACGGGGTGAGTATTGAGTTTTAAATTAAATTTCAACAGACTCTTAGGTTATTAAGTAATAGGAAAAATAAATGTCATATTTCTGTTTCATAACTCACCCCGAGCTCGCTGTGCTCGTTCCGCCCCTCACTCGCGAGAGAGGGGCAAAGTCACCGCAAGGTGGCTTGGGGTGAGTAAGTTTAAATACGACAATAAATATTTCTGTATCAATTCATTTCTATTAAATCTATTGTTTATTTACATCGTGCAACCATAAAACAGCGCCACCATCAGGAGCCAAGTCAATAGTTATTTGCGCCCTGAGCGCTGAAACTATTTTTTTGAAAGGCAGAACCGGGTCCTGTTTTAATTGTGATATCCGATGATTTTTCGCTTCAATTTTTATTTTTTCGCCCGGCATATCATCCACATACAGAGATGCCATCAGTTCCCGGTAATTGGAAACTATTTCAGAAACAGGAATTGTTATTTGCTCGTTGCTATTGGTTCCGTTTAAAGCATAAATAAACCAATCGGAACCCGACCGCCTGGCTACAACGGCAAGTCGCCCCAGTTCAGACTGCGGTAACACAAGCGTTTGATCCCATACCGTGGGGACTGCCCTTATTAAATCGAGCGCCGGGGCAACCGAAGGCTCGTGTAACAAAACAGATGGATCTTCGGCAATCACCTGTAACGGGGAATTGAATGCCACCAAAGTAGCCAGCTGGTGTGCGAAAGTTGTTTGCCCGGGATTTACAAACGAAAGCGGAGTGTAATCACCATGCCCGACAACAAACCGTGTAAAAGGGAGCAATACATTGTGATACGCCGGAATAGGGCCTTCCTTTAGCTTATTCAGCTCCAGGCCGCGAATCCCCTCTCGTGTAATTTCGTTCGGATAAGTAAATGCTTCGCCGGTAGGCTTTTGGCAACCATGAAAATTAACCATAAGCTTTCGCCTTGCACACTCTTTTAACAGTTTAATTTCAAAATCAACGAAATACTTGCTTTCGCTGTTCATGAAATCAATCTTTATACCTGCAATCCCGGCTTGCTTAACTTTATCAAGCCAGTTGCGCATGAGCAGATAGTTATCAGTCGGATCGGAAATTTGATTGGAATGGTTCCATAAAATCAGCTTGACATGTTTTCCGTTACCATAATCAGATAAGGTTTTTAGCTGCACCCAGGGATCTTTCCAGTCCATTGCACCTTCGTCAATCATAGAATAATCGAAACCTAATTCTGCCGCATAATCGATAAATTCTTTTTCCTGCTCAGGATTGCCGGTCCCAAGACTGAACCATCGCCAAACCGACTTGCCAGGCTTAATGTAATCGGTGTCGGAATAAAGCGCCGGATCAGGTTTGGGTGAAAGTTGTTTGATGACTGTTTGATTAACCAAATCATTCAGATTATCGGCAACAAAAATCACTCGCCAAGGTGAGCAGAGATTAGAACTTAGTAAAAAACCCTTCGATGATTCGGTGAAATTGGCTTTTATCCAGAAAGGAGTTGCACAATCCCAACGTAATCCACTGTAGTTTTGAAGATTAACTTCGGTGGCTACCGCATATTTTCCGTTGGGCAATTGCACAATTAACGGCGGTCCCTGAATAGGGTTTTCCCCTGAAATAAATGACAGTTGCTCTACCTTACAATTCTCCCATGTTCCGGCATACGATTTTAATTTCCAGTCGTTTTTACGTTCAAAATAGTAAACCCGACTTCCTTCGGGCAGTTTAAACGACGACTTTTCGGAATTTACACGCCAACCTGTTCCCAAATCTGAAATATACCTGAAAGCAACGGCATTGTTCAAAACGGCAACCTCAAGTGCAACTCTCGACTTTTTTGAATGAAATTTATAAATATCATATTCCAGACCATCGGCGGGTATTTGTTTCGAATTTGAGACCGAATTGAAATCGTAATTTTTGCTATCGATTGTAATTCCAATTTCGGAAAGAAAATCAATACCCCGAATGGAAGATTTTAATACGGTTTCATCTTTTAAATGAACCCATTCAATATAAGTCAGTTTATCATGCGAGAAAAATCTGTTTCCGACATTTCCAGCCTGCACAGCCAAACTAACTCCTACACAAAATGTCAATATTCCTAGCGTTAACTTCATAAATACCAGCAAAATACTTTAAAATTAGTTACTCCACATCAAATCGTTTAATTTGACCGGTTTTCAATAACAGGTTTATCCACAAATTCATTCATCTCAACATCTTCGGTCCTCAGTGGCTGACCTTTTATCAGGCAATTTCTGAAATAAATTTTTCGAATTATTTCATATCACAGCATTTAGCTATCATCCATATTATTCGTTTTTCACTATATTCCATTGAATATCAATGATCCTTTTGAAAGCCTTCAGGCGGCCAATTAACAATCTGCCTATCCGCCAACAAACTCTTTTTCAGCGCACTGTAGGGAACATCATGCAATGCAATATTACCGTCAATGGCCAGGCTTGCTGCTGTGGCGGCTGACTGCCCCAACACCATGAAAACCGGTTCCATTCGCATAGACCCGTATGCTGCATGAGTGGCGGAAGCACAAACTGGTACCAGCAAATTCTCGCATTCACCACGTTTGGGAATGATGGCCCGATAGCTGATTCCGTAAGGCGCCGGTATATGAACGAACATGCCGCCATCTCTTGTCAGGAATCCTGCCGGCGAAACGAAGTATTTTACCGCATGGGAGTCCATGTGGTAGGAACCCAATCCCACCGGATCTGGTGCAAACGCTTTACCAAGCGCAGTGTGTTCTGTGATCACATAATCAGAAATCATGCGGCGGGCTTCGCGAATGTAGAGTTGAAAAGGCCAGTTCCCATTGTCGGTAAACTCATCCTTTGCCAAGCCCCATGGTGCGTAAGTCTGGCGAACTTTTTCGGGAATGCGCGGATGGTGCTGCAATGTCCAAATCAGTCCACGCTGCCATTGCTCATGCTCTTTGTCGATGCGGGCGCGGGTTGCATAGTCGGCCTCCGGGTAGTCCCAGCTCATCCCGATATAATCTGTCGAAATATAGCCGCTGTTATTCGTATCTGTTTTCCCGTTTGGCAGAAGCGACAAGGTGATGAAGCTGCCTTTCAACGACTTGTTGAAAAAATCGCTTTCCATTCCCCCAGCTTCAATAAACCGAAAAAGTATCTCATATTGCTTTTCATCGTAATCGGCGGGTTTTTCCACGAATACCCGGTTGGCAGGATTCTGTGTCATGCACATCCGGTAATTGTAGGTCTGTACACCACGATCTCCATCGCCAATCTTTCCACCCCAGTCGGGATGAATGCGGGGTAAAAGTCCGCTCTTCGGATCTCCTTTAATTTGATAAGGGTCAATGTCGGGCAAATTGTTGGGTGGCGGCATGGGACCGATTCCGTTGATCGTTTCATTGTACAAACTATTGGGTTCGCGTCCGACGAAATATGAAACACCGGATGCAGCCATCAAATCGCCTTCATAAGTTGCATCGATGAATATTCTGGCTTTAAAAATGCGACCGGATTCCATGACAATCCTGGTGATTTTCTGTCCTTCCTTTATCACGCCATTTCTACGATTAAGCCTCTCGTTTCGGACAACCGTTACATTTGCTTCAGTTACCATTTGGTCAAACAACCGCTCCGCAACCGACGGCTCAACAATCCACATGGTCTGGTCTCCAGGCTCAAGCGGCTCATGCTGCCCCGGCATGTCGTGCTTTTTCTCCCATTTCCAGGCGGCATCATCCTGGTAATGCTTCCAAACCCGATGGAAATACTCACGGGCCAGTCCTCCTATTGTTTTCGGATTTCCCACATCAACCCAGCCAAGCCCACCGCTAGTCAAACCTCCAAAGTGTGCGCCCGGCTCGATCAAAGCCACTGTTTTTCCCATCCGCGCAGCCTGAACCGCAGCAATGACACCGCCGCTCGTTCCACCGTAAACAACAATATCATAAGTTCCCTTTTTTCCCTGAGATTTCCGATATTGTGTATTTTGAGCGTTGACAGCCATACCAAGAGCGGCGACCAGCATCATATTTAATATCAAAGTATTGACATACTTCATCATAATTTTACACTTTCAATGTTTCTTATGTAATAGGAAAAATTTATTGTCGTATTTTTAATGTACTCACCCCGACGCACCTGCATCGCTCCACCCCTCTCCAGTGAGAGAAGGAAAATCCCAAGCTTTGCGAGGGATGGAATGAGTTCCGAACGACAACAAAAAAACAAGCCGATGATTCGTTTAAAAGTTAAATGCAATTTCGCTGCTACCATGATGCACTTTCCCTGATTATTTCAGAGGTATTTGTACATTATACGAATGCTCAAGGGTTTCATTTACCGCACAAAGTAGTGCCACTAGTTTCCCATTCTCGAAAAATAGCTGAGGCCTTTCCAGTGCTTCAAGTTTTTGGGAATTACCGTTTTTCCACCTGATATTCAGAGTGGAAACCAGAGGATGGCTTACCAGTTTCCAATCCAGACCGTCGACCGAATAAAAAAGTACCAAACTGCGACCAGCATTGGTGAAGGCGCCTTTCATATCTTTTACGATGGCATAATAACAATTACCCTGATACCAGACAAAAGGGTCTTCTGCCGGAAAGTCTACATTTTCGGCAGTAAAAATGGGCTTGTACTGTTTCACAAATAGTCCTTCAGGATTATTGGAAACAGCGGTTAAATGAACAACAGGACCTCCGAATGGCTGAGGTTTTTTCTTTGCCACAGCTTTGTAAACCATAAGGAAACGCCCATCGGGCATCTGAGTAACCGAAGGATTGGCGACCATTTGGGCATCGAATGCCGTTGAGTCGGGCGAAACATCAATAACCGGATGATCGAATCGTTTCCAGGGACCATTCGGATCGTCGGCAACAGCAACTCCTATCCTTTGATTGTTGCGGTGAGTCCAGTTCAATTCAGGACTGGTAACTTTTCCGTCGCCAAAGTTCCCGGCATAATAAAGGTAATATTTCCCGTTAAAGAAGTGAACTGTAGGATTGTGCGCAACCATTCCATCCCAGAAATCCTTCCCTCTGGCCGGTAGCGCAATATCTTTGAATTTGAAAGGCCCGAACGGCGAATCGGAAACTGCATGTGCAACTTCGGAGTGCGAAACCCATGCTGCCATACCAAATTTCCTTGGCCATCTGGAATAAAACAAGTGATATTTATGGTCGATGTGCGACTTAACAAGAGTGCCACACCAGATATACGACGTATCATTGATGAACTTCGCCGTAACAGGTACCGGCTGAATCATGGCATTTAAATTCAATTCACCTGGAGAAATATTCTTTTGTTGTGCATCGGCAAAATACCGCACGAACAAACATAATACCGTTAATAATAGAATTTTCTTCATTTCCGAAATTTACTGTTCCCCTTTTGGAATACCTGCTTTCATCAATTTCTTCAATTCATCTAAATAGTTGAGATAGACTTCCCTTGGATTTGTATTGTGAGTTTTGCAAACCGATGCAGCCATTCCAACAACTTCACCCATCATGGCAGTGGTGCGCTGTACCCTAATCGTACCATAAGCTACATGGGTTACGCTAATGTTCCTTCCAGCCATAAACAAATTCGCGATGTTTCTCGAATAAAGGCAGCGGTAAGGCACATGGTAAGGTATAATCTGCGGTTGCTCACAATAACTGAAAAACTCTTCTCCAGGGAAAAACTGGCTGTTTTTCGGGTCAGGATAATGTAAATCGAGCGACCATGTTGTAGTAAAACTTGCATCCGGATATTTAACCTGATTCTGAATATCGTTCTGATTCAGAATAATGTCGCCCAATAATCTGCGCGATTCCCTTTTCCCTCCAATATATGCGACCCAGGTTATCCGCCGGTTGGCATAATTCGGGCGATTATTTTTCAGGTACGACCAGTTTCCATATATTGCCCGAAGGTTCTGATCCCGTATATTCTCGGCGTCGGAAATTGTGTTTTTACCAAAACCGCCTTCCCATCTCCAATCGGGTTTGGCTTCTTCTATAAAATATTTATCGCTGAACTTGCAGGCCCAATCCAGTACCGGAAAGGTTGACGGAGCGCTGGTTGTTTCGAATGACCATAAATTGGATGTACCCAATGTTTTCTGGTCAGCCGATAGAGGGGCAAGCGATTCAAAAGCTTCGTATTTGCTCTCACGGCCAATCCTGAAATCAGCGCCTGCAAGATAACCAACTGTCGCATCGCCGGTACAGTCGGCAAATAGCCGCCCGCTAAACCGCATTTCCTCACCGGTTTCGATGTTTCTGGCAACAATTGCCTTGATCCTGTCGTCATCCATTTCAGTCTTAAAAACATGGTAATTCAGAAACAGTGAGATATTATTTTCCGACCGGATAAGCTGTTCTTTTTTATCATCGATAAACGCTTCAGCCGGACCCGCATTGGGCGGACGTTTCGGGTTAAACTCTTTCAGTACATTTCCCAAATTCGGGTAAAGATTTTTATCGATGTCTCCGGAAAGCCCAACGCGCACTTCCGAACTGTTGTTTCCGCCAACAACCGGACGATCGTTGATCAGAGCTACTTTCAGCCCCAACCTGGCAGCCGAAATTGCAGCGCATATACCGGCAGCGCCAGCGCCAGCCACCACCAAATCGTAATCGCCGCCTTCTTTGGGAAGGCCGATATTCAGGAGTTTTTTCCGAAGTACAACCAGTTCATCGCAATTTGAAGGAGGAACGAACGACAAATCTTTAGTAAAAAGAATGGCATCACAACGCCCGTTAAAACCAGTGAGGTCGTGCAAAGCAAGCCCGATCTCCTTGTTTTTGATCTGAACTGTTCCGGCATCCTGCCACAACCACGAATCGCCAACAACACCCAGAATAACAGGCAAAGGCTTGCCATCAACGAACAATTGAAATTTCCCGGGCCCTTCGCTTTTGTACCAGGGCGAAGTCCAGTTGAATGTCCGAACAAAAATCTTGTATTTCCCGGTTTCAGGAAAAACCACCCGGGTTGTGGCATCAGCAACAACATTACCCCATCCGTGCGCCATCAGGTAAGGCGATCCCATAATGTCCATGAACTGCTGATCGACTACCCAGCCACCTTTTTGTTTAAAGCTTTCAGCTTCAACAAGTATTGTCTTTTCCTGCGACCAAACATTTGAACAAAGGGTAATTAAGATTATAAGAAAGAATAAATTTTTCATATTGGTTTAGGCTTCGGTTTAGGCTATTCAAATCGGTTAGTTTTTAAGGAATTGTACTTATTTCAAGAATTTTAGCGCCAAAAGGAGAAAGGTTAATTGATTTTGTTTCTACCTTTTTGTTTTTATTATCAAGATGCGACAAGTCAACAGTTGCATTTACACTACATTCTCTATTCTGACTATTCAGAACAATCACAAACAATTTCTTTTTATCAAGGCTTTGAGCTGCAATATAATCAACATTCGAATCATTAAATTTCACCAGTTCCTTACGAATTACGAGATTCGCCTTTTCGTCGTTTATGGTTCCCGGCTTAAAACCCATTGGCTCATTGGGACCTACTTTGGGTGTCATAAACCCGCGGTCAAACTTTACTTTTCCTTCAGTCCTCAATTCAGCTTCGGCTACAAGGTAATCCATAATCCAGCCTATTTGCCACCAGGCGTGATGCGGCCATGGGCCCGGCCCCTGATTCATGCTTGACCAATAATAAGAAGCCACATGATTTTGAGGATTTACATGTGCATCGCGGCCAAGCGCCCCGGCTCTCGCCATATCCAGGAACAACGGGTCTTTGGTTAAAGCATACAGTCTGACGAACATTCCGGTATGACTTACCAGCAAAATTGGACCACCTCCATTGGCTGATCCCATGGTTCCACCATGTTCGAAATTAAGGCCAACCTGACTGAGCTGCCAGTCTTTCCACGCTTTGCCTTTCACTGTCTTTTCCTCATCGGTAGGTACCGGATGTGTATAAATCGACATTGTATATATTTTGGCTGTGGCAACCGCAGCATCCAAATATTTCTTGTTTTTTGTAATATCGTACATGTCGAGCAAAGCCTGTACGCACTGACCTGTGGCAAAGTCGTTTACAAATCGTGCATCGCCACACACTCCAAGAAAATGCCCCTTCTTTACTGCATTTTCGACCAGCCAGTCAGCGCCTTTTTGGGCAGCTTCAAGATATTTTTTATCTCCTAGCAACCGGTAAGCTATCACAAAACCGTAGAAAGTCGGACGTAAATCCTTCAAGTCTGTATGTATTGGTTTGCCCGTTGATCGCTGATAGCCCACATCAAAACCACCATCAGCATGTTGCCAGGCCAAAAGCCGGTCGGCGCCTAAACGAAGGGCATTTTTCAATTCCACATCCTGTGGCTCGAACAGGAGGATATTGCCCATATCCATAAGGGTATAATAAGTCAGCGCAACAGGTTCGACATGATCGCCAAATTCTTCCACAAAATCTTTTTTCTTAGCCAGATAATACTGCCCTTTGGTTGCACCCTGGGCAAAACCGGGTTTCGTTTCCTGCTGAGCGATCTTGAAATTGCGTAGGTAAGGTAATCTGTCGGTCATTAGCCGTTTGTCGCCAGTAGATTTTGCAAGCATCCACACAGCGCCATAATCGGCATTTTTCATCGCATCGTTGTCGGCGCCAACAACCATACCGAGATACGATTGTGCCCCTATTTTTAAGCCATTATAATCTTCGACATGCCACATGGAATTCTGATCGTCAAGCACGTAATCGTACATCGACAAAACACGTTCTGTAAGCGATTGCTCAGTTTTCTTATAATTCAGCGATTTCTTTAAATCGTAAATATCATAAATCACATGTTTATACACATTATACCAATCGGCGCATTGCAAACTGTACCGAAAATCAAAGGTCATACTTTCGCCTGCCTTCAATTCAGAACCTTCTTCGCCCAATACCGGATGGTAAGCTGTCGGCGACAATTCCGACTTACGGTTTTTATGAGATAGTGAAACCTTCCATATCTTGCCATGAGTTATGGCATCTTTAAAATAAGGGTTTCTGTCTTGTCCGGGGCTTGGTATTGCAGCCAAAGTAACTCCTTTTTTAGTGCTGAGTATTGATGCCATGGTTGTGATGGTATTCTCGTTGCACTGCACAGGGTATGTTGGTAATCCCTGAGCATAGTTGTAAGCCAATTTGAAGTCTTTCTGGATTCCATCGCCCCAAAAAACACCTGGAACAGCGCCCCATAAAATGTCGTTATCCCGAATGGTGGCTAACGTGGGGGTTGCCAACGAATAATAGCCATTTCTGGAAGCTGTGAATTGAATGCTTACATGCAAATCATTGAGAAAATTATTGTCAAGTTTCCATATTGCAGTATATTTTCCATAAGGAGTTTCTTTTTCAAAAACTAACGATTGATCGACTTTCCTGACATTTTCAGGATAGAAATAAGATGCCTCGCCTGCAATATTCAGTGGAACTGCGGCCATACTCTTTTTGTAATGAGGCATAACGGTCTTTTTGTATAAACTCTCAAGGTAGTTAAGGGTATCACCGTTTTCAACCAGCGTAACTTCTTCTACGGAAGGTTTTAATTCTGAGAATAAAAGTGCATACTCTCCGCTGGGTTTGCCAAAAGGAACAAAACGTCCACCAGTATCAGAAGCTTCAAACCGGGAAACTTGCCAGCCATTTGGTGTTTTACTGAACTCGATAACAAGCTTGTCATTTTTCAAGACCATTTTCGGTTGAGAATAGCCTAAAAAACAAAAACATACCAGCAGGATGAATAGTATTTTTCTCATGTCAGGTTTATTTGTTTAAGGTGTGATGCAATTTAGTTACGGGTTATAAAGAAAATCGATCTGAAACTCTTTTCCAATAACCGATAACCTTTTCCAAATAGTTTAAAAAAATGAAGAAATGGGCTGGCATTACACCAGCCCAAAAACAGATCGAACAAACTTTTAATACACATTACCAGCCAGGATTTTGTCCCAATCCCGGATTCAGGCTTAATTCGGTTTCAGGAATTGGCCATAAATAATCCCTGTTCTTGTTAAAGTTGGTTAATATCAATACACGATAATCGGTTGACGGGTGTGGAACATAAGAAGCTACATCATATACCGGATCACCAAATTCATCAAAAGAAACTGACGGGTACACATTAAATTCACCCAATACAGGTCTTCCCAAAATTGGTCTGGTTAAAACAACTTCAGCACGCTTCCAGCGCAGAAGGTCCTGGTAACGCAGGTTTTCGTTGAACAGTTCTACTTTGCGTTCGTAGCGAACAACTTTTCTCAAATCAGTCTGGCTTGTTGCTGTAACTGCAGGCATATTAACATCTGAACGGCCACGAACGAGGTTGATGGCATTAATACAGTCAGCATCAATTTGGTTTAACTCAATTTTTGCTTCGGCATAAGTCAGTAAAACCTCGGCATAACGGCACAACATGAATGGAGTTTCGCATTGGCTCGACTTGCTAACATATTTAAAATCGTAATATTTGCGCAACAGGTAACCGGTAAATGAAGTAAACTCGGTTTTGCTGTAACTGTCGAGATTTAAAACCGAAGCCCCGCTTGAATTCAGAGTCGTTGTTTTATCCTTTCTGGTATCGTAAACATAGCCGCCCCACATATCGCCAGGTAATACCAACGAATAACGCATACGAGGGTCGCGCTTATCATAAGGATTAGTTTTGTTGTACAAAGGTGATTTACTAATATCTAACCCATCGGTACATTGATAGGAATCAATCATATTTTGAGTTGGGACAATAGTGGAATAGCCTGCGGCAGCGCGAGAACCTGCATACAACGGAAAAGCTGTAGCATTTCCGGCAGTATATAAATGGCACTGAGTAAAGATTTGCTCAGTATTTGAGGTGCTGTTTAAAACGGTTTCGGTAAATAAAGTTTCATATTTGGGCATCAGGCTGTATTGTTTCGAATCGATTACAGCTTTAGCAGCGGCAGCGGCGGTTGCCCAATCGTTATTCTGAATTGCAGCCCTTGCCTTATAAGACATAGCAGCGCCCCAGGTTGCACGGCCCAACGTTTTTACTGATGAGTTTGCAAGCAACTCTGCCGATTTATCTAAATCAGCATAAATCTTCTTCAGTACTTCGGATTTAGCTGTACGCACCACTGATTTTGCATCAGCAACAGAATTGATTGTTTTATCCGTATATACGACATCGCCAAACTGGTTCGTCAGTCGTAAATAATAGTAAGCACGAAGAAAATAAAGTTCGCCCTGAAACTGTTTAATTTTGTCGGCACTCAACTTATCTTTTATGGCATCAATTTTTTCGAACATAAGGTTGCAACGGGCAACTCCCTGATACATATTTAACCATATAGTTCTAAAATATCCTTCTTTAAAATCTAAGGAAGACATAAGCATGTTTTGTGCAAAACCACCGCCACGAATAAACATTACATCAGCCAGGGCATCCCAGCTATACTCGGGAGTTAAATATCCATTATTACCGGCAACAACAAAATAATAGCAGGCATTTACTCCGCCTTGAATTTCTGATTCGTTCGTATAAATTGTTTCTGCCGAGGGAACATCTAAAGGATAGCGTTCTAAAGCTGAGTCACATGCAGTTGCCAGCAGTAACACCATCAAAGCTATATATATTAAATTCTTATTCATTTTATTTGATTTTATAAATTATAACAAGGATTAAAATTTGACTTCAACACCAAATGTATAAGTTGATATCAAAGGATAGCTTCCCTGAACACTCTCAGGTGATTCGGGGTCCATACCTAATGGCATTTTGCTTTTTGTAAACACATTGGTCCCATTGGCATAAAAACGAACGCTTGAAATGCCCACGCTTTTAAATAAATTATTTGGCAACGAATATCCTAACTGAACATTTTTTAAGCGGAAATAAGCAGCATTAACCATCCAGAAAGATGATGACTGTAAGTTATTCGACTGCTGATTAATTGACAAACGTGGATAAGCGGCATTCGGATTTGGGTTTGCTTCGTTCCAGCGATCTAAATGTTGCACCAATGCTGTTGATGCATTCTGGAACGGGTATGCCAGCCAACCTGAAATATAACTGTCGCGTTTGGCAATACCCTGGAAGAACATAGTCAAATCAAATCCCTTGTAAGAAGCATATACATCTAACGAATAAGCATAGCGAGGAATTGGGTTTCCAAGAACGACACGGTCATTCCCGGTAATTTTTTTATCATCATCCAAATCTTTGTAGCGAATATCGCCACCTTGTAATTTTCCGAATTGAGCTACCGGATAAGCTCTCGCTTCAGTAAACGAACTAAAGAATCCATCGGCCTGGTATCCATAAAAAGCATCGATCGGAGAACCAACCTGTTTAACATGCACACCGCTAACCTGTGGAGCTAATCCACCTAAATTGGTGATCTGGTTTTTCACATCCGATAAAATACCTGTCACTTTGTAATAGAACTTTCCAATCGTATTGCTGTGCGACAAAGTTAAATCCCAACCTTTATTTTCAACAGCTCCGGCATTTTGCTTGGGCGAGTTTGCGTATCCCATAACTCCGGGAATTGCCATGTTCAGCAAAATATCGCGGGTGTCTTTTTTGTACCAGTCGAATGTGGCATCCAGTTTTCCTTTAAAGAAAGAAAGATCGATACCAAAGTCAATCATTCGGGTCGATTCCCAGGTAATATCGGTCAAAGCATAGTTAACCGGGGCAAAACCTGTATTCAAGGTAGTTCCGAAAACAGCATACTGGTTGGTTGCAACAGTTAATGCAAACGGATAATTTATAGGTTTACCATTGCCATCAAAGCTACTTTGGTTACCCAATTCACCCCACGAAGCACGGAGTTTACCGTTGTTTAGCCAGCTGAATTTTTGCATAAAGTTTTCAGAAGAAAAGCGCCATGCTCCTGAGAATGATGGGAAAAGGCCCCACTTATAACCGTTGGCGAAACGCGATGAACCATCGTAGCGAACATTGGCTTCCAACAAATATTTTCCGGCATAGGCATAGTTCAAACGACCGAAATAAGACATCAATGCCCATTCGCTGGTGTATCCGCTATTAGTCAATCCGGTAGGGTCGTAAGCATTTATTTCTTCAAGTTGTTGAAAACTGTTACCTTGTCTATAGGCGCTCAGGTAATTGTATGTATTTGTCAGGTACTGAAATCCACCCAACAAGGCAATATCATGTTTTCCTAATGACTTATTGTAGTTAGCCAGTATGTTAATGTCGTCTTCACGGGTTTTGTCTCTTACTTCAGTTATAGTTGCAGGAGAAGGCGATGTATAAATTAATTGCAGTGTTTTATAATCATACAGTTGAGCTTGTTTGGTAACATCTTTATAACTACCGCCTGAAAATTTTGGAGTGTAAGATAAATCTAAACGCAATCCACTAATTGGCTTGATCGTAGCGCTGATTTTTGCAATTGTTTCGTACCAGTCTTCATAATGCATATTGAGTTTATCAACAATAACCTGCATTTGATGCGGAGTTCCCGAATAATTCGATCCCCATACGCCATTCGAATATCTGGTCTGATATATCGCTGGTTGCCTCATTAACTGGTCGAGCCCGCTATTTGCAGCATCTTCGGTGTAGGAATTGCGAGCTGACAGGTCGAAGCCGAATTCAACAAATTTGCTCACCGTATAGCTGTTGTTCGAACGAATTCCATAACGTTTATAAAACGAATTAGGGATATGCGAATCCTGCCATGTATAATTCAATGAAGTATTTGAGCTGAATTTTTCATTTCCAACTGAAAAACCGATGTATTGTTGAGTTTCTACAGCTTGCTTCTTGTATGTTTCTCTCAGCATATCTGTATTAGGATAAGCATCTCTGTCGGTTGCAGCTTTCCATGCATTAATTTTATCAGTTCCATAAATCGAACCACCGGGAACACCTGCATCGTTACGCAGGTCGTTTGCATTTGCCTCGTCATACAAAGTCATGTAATCCCATGCAGATGCGTTTTTAGGCATAGTAATCGGAACAGTTACACCAACAGAACCTTTGTAAGTAACAGTTACTTTATCGGTCTTTCCACGTTTGGTAGTAATCAGAATTACACCATTTGCTGCGCGCGAACCATAAATAGAAGCAGATGCAGCATCTTTCAATATCGACATACTTTCGATGTCGTTCGGATCAACAGCATCAAGCGATGAAGAAACACCATCAACCAGCACAAGTGGATTATTGTCGTTAATGGTACCAATACCACGGATACGAACAGTCGTTTGTTCCTTTCCAGGTTTTCCGTTGTTTGAAGTTACAGTCACACCTGCAGCAATTCCTTGCAAAGCCTGCGAAGTCTGGATAGTACTGCGCTGGGCAAGAGCATCTCCCTTTACCGATTCAATAGAACCGGAAAGGTTCACTTTTTTCTGTACACCATAGCCCACTGCAACAACCTCATCCAACCCAATCGTTGATGATTTTAACTGAACAGTAACTTTATTCGTTTTGCTTATATCAATTTCTTTAGATTCAAAACCTATGAAAGAAAACTGAAGTAACGATTTTCCATTGGGAATTGTAATCTTAAAATTCCCGTCAACATCGGTAATAGTACCTGTTGTAGTACCTTTTACAATCACATTAACACCGGGTAACGATTCAGAGTTTTCATCGGTCACACTACCGGTAACTGTCTTCTCCTGTGCATAAAGCATAGTAAAAGAAAGTACCAAAATGAACAGCGAAAAGAGTTTTTTCATAGTTTATAAAAATTTAAATTAGGAGATTAATCAATATAGATTTGGAAAATAGATGCAGGTATATTTCTGCCAGGGTGATCAAATTCAAATTTCAGGAAGCGCACAACCAAACCAGCATCAGGAATCCAATGGATTATCGTTTGATGATTGTTTGTTTTCTCGAAAAGTAATTCGCCCGACTCATCCCATATTCTACAGTTCTGAACACAAAACGGGATAACATCTTCAGGATGTCCCATTTGTGATGATTCCATCGGGTGATCAAAATCGGTGTCAAAATAAAGTATTATCGAATTTATTTTCTGATGTTGTTCCCACCTCAAAGTGAAACCAGGAGTAGCGTCATCCCATGAAGCAACCCAGGCATTAGACTGAATATACGGACGGGTAAAACCATTGACAACATTACTGACATCAAAACAATCCAGCGCAGGTGAAATTTTCATGGCCAGATTTTGACCTTTTGGGCGACGTTCAGGACACCAAAATTCGAATGAATCGAAACCACTGTTTTCAGGTGGAATTTGCTTGCCAAAATTATTGACAGCCGGATTAATTTTATTGAAAACTGAAACTATCCCGGTAATACGTTTCTCGCTGCAACGAATCTTAACATCAGGATTATTGCGGAAAATTAAAAAAGCATATTGATCATGGAGCAATGTTTCAGCAAAAGAAATCGTAATTTGTTGTTCACCTTTTTTCAAAGTAATACATTGTTTTTCGATCAAAACATCGGGCGTATAATTAAAAACTTTGGAACTCACCATTAATTCGGCTTCCAGTAAAGTATCAACCGAAGCATCAACCGAAACTTCGAAGCTATACCATACATTCTTTTTCAATGGCAAAAGCTGACCTATTGCCATCGATAAATTGTGCCATTCTCCATCAAAAGGCAACTGACTGACTTTAAGCTCACTTGATGATTCAATTTTAGCAGAAGCAGCAATGTTTCCTGAACGTTCGATAGGTACACCCGGAATGCTTTGGCCCATCATGTTTAATCTGTTCTGAAGTAACTTAATTTGATCAGGACTAATTAAGTCTGAAGGGTTGATTCCTGTTTTTGTGCAAATTGCTGCCGCCATACCAACAGCCTGACCACCATGGCCTGAAGTGGCCATAACCCGTGTTGAACCAAAAGCCACATGAGAAGCACTGATCAACCGTCCGGCATAAAAGAGGTTTTGAATGTCTTTACTAACAAAGCAACGGTATGGAATTTCATACACTCCTTTTGAGTGATATTGGTTACAGCCTGGAAGTTCGGAAAAAACCCCATCGGCAGGATGAAGGTCGACAGCCCAGCCGCCAAACGAAACAGCATCATAAAAATGCGCCTGTTCAACAATATCCTGTTGTTTCAGAATGTAATGCCCTTCAAACCTCCGGCTTTCGCGTTTGCCCGGAATTGTGCCAACCCATTCAAGCGTCAGGTTCTCCGATTCAGGAAATTTCCCGGAATTTTTTATGTAATCCCAAACTCCAAAAACGATGCTCCATAGCTCCCATTTGATTTCCTCTGATTTTAATATGGTATCTAACCGTCCGCCATACTCAAACCACCAGAAATTACATCCCATCTGGCCAGTTTGTATACTATTGAACCGCGGGATTTGGGTAATATCTTTAAGCGCATACGATGGGGCAACATACTTAACCGGTTTTCCAGTGTCTTTGCTATAAAAATAAATGGTGTGCCCCAGAAGTTCGCCATATTCTTTTGCCGGAGAAAATGCCTCTCCAAATTCATCTTTCGATTCGGCTCCCATACGATAAGTGGCGCCAGCCTTATATGCGAGAATTCCATCGCCCGAAGCATCACAAAAAAGAGGAGCTGAAAGTATATATTCAGTCGAATTCTGGCTGCAAAATGCTTTTACCGACGAAATATTTGTCCCATCCCGTTTCGCCAAATCATAAACCATTGTATTGAGTAACAATGTAATATTAGGTTCGCATTTAATTTTTTCGAGCAGGATGGTATCAAAAATAACAGCATTGCCTTCTTTGTTCCGGTAAAGGTTTTCTACCAGAATTTCGTCAATCACACCACCTTCACGAGCCCATCGATTGTTATTGCCCATGTGTGAAGTGGCTCCTAAAATCCATAGCCGTACCTCACTTGATCCATTTCCTCCCAAAACAGGCCTATCCTGGACCAATGTTACTTTAATGCCATTGCGGGCTGCAGTAATAGCAGCACATGTCCCGGCCATTCCGCCACCAACAATAACCAGGTCGGGACTAAGCATAACTTGGGCAGTTCTCCTGATTTCAGGAGATAAATCTTCACGTACCATAAAGTGTAAGTTATTTTATTTAAGCGTTTTATATAATAATCGGGAACCGATCAGGAGCAAGAGGAACGACACTCCCAAAACATAAATTTTACCACGGGGTGAGAATAAACCAAGACCTGCAATGATGGAACCTATTGTAAGAATACCAATTGAAATCATCCGTTTACCGAAATGGTTCTCACCTCCCGAATCAACCAAAGTCTTGGTAATCTCTGTATCCGTTGAAATTTTCGTCGCCAAATAGCGCTGGTAATTTTCAAATTCGGTTTCAGGAAAGTTTTTAAGCCTCAACCAAATTTCGAACAACGCTATGATTGAAATTGGAACCAGCACTCCCAATACCATTTCGGCGGCACGCGATAGCGACTGACCGGTAATTTGCGGAACCACAAACTTATATGCCAATGCGATAGCCAACGCCAGGATAGTTGTACCCAGGACAGTATAACTATTTTGCTTTTTTGAAAACAAAGTCCAGATTAGCGGGAAGTACATAGCCCCACCTGTGATTGAAGCTACACTCAAAATAACATTAGTTGCACCCCCCATTAACGGAACCAACAAACCCATTACAACAACCACTACACCCATCACCAGTGTAGCAATCCGCGCCACCCGCATCAATATTTTTTCTGACGATTGTGGATAAATATTCCTGAATAAATCATTGGTAATTACTCCGGCAGAAATATTTAAAAAACCCTGGACCGAACTGTTGGTAGCAAATATCAGGCTGATTGTAATTAACCCAAGCATTCCTGAAGGTAATGCTGCCTTTGCCATTTGCATGTAGGCCTGTTCATTTTCGATACCTTCAAGTGATGGATTAACTGCACGATAGATCATTGGAGGTAACATCCAAATTACAGGACTTATAATGTAAAACAAACCAAATAGTATCCCTACTTTTTTGGATTCGTTGGGAGATTCGACGCTGGTGTAACGTTGAATGAAACTCCATTGCCCACCCAGGTAAAATATATTATAAAACAAAAATCCAAGAAGAAAGCTGATAGTGTATTTATGATCGCTGAAATGAAAGAAATCAGGTAGATTTTGAGAATGAATGCTATGAACAAAAGACGAAATTCCGCCAACTTTATCGAATGACAAAGGCAGCAATATTAATCCCGCTGACAAAAGTATAATAAACTGGAGCACATCGGTTACCACTACCGCCCAAAGGCCTCCGAAAGTTGTATATAAAACAACAATTGTCCCCAATAAGCCAACCCACCAGTAAAGAGAAATTCCGGTGGTGATTTGTAAGATAAGAGCAACGGCATAAAGACATACCCCTTTCAGAAAAACCATGATAAAAAGGTAGATATAAGAGTATATCTTTTGGGTTTTAACACCTAGCCGGTTACAAATATATTCAGCAGCAGTTAACGACTTTGTTTTGTGCCATTTGGGGGCAATTAAAAACCCAACGACCAAACCAGCAACCGACATGGCCCACTGTATCGAAATGGCGACCCAACCCGAAGAATAAGCGATTGAACCCCAAACAACAAAAGTACTTGCCGATACAAATCCCATAAACAACGACAGACTGTTAATCCACCATGGGACAGCACCTCCGGCAGCAAAAAAAGAAACCATATCGTTGCCCGATTTTTTCGAAAACGATAACCCGATGAATATTATCAACAAGGAAAAAAGTACTATGACGATGTAATCAATACTTGTCATGCCAGTTTAGAATAATAGTAGTTTAAGAATTATGGTGTAATGTTAGTCAGGTTGGGCAAGATTTCATCAAAAATCAATTAAAATATTTTCGGAAACGTTTTCGGAAACGTTTTAAATATTCGGAAACGTTTCCGAAAACTATTTTTTTTATACTTTTATCCCCCAATATAACCAGCAGAACAAAACCTTATAATATTTATGAAACACGTTACAATTAAAGATGTTGCAAAAAAATTGAATTGCTCAGTGTCCACTATATCCAGAGCTTTCAACGACAAATACGATATTAAAAAAGAAACCCGCGACCACATTCTGGCAACAGCGGCAGCAATGGGTTACTCTCCCAACCCAATTGCAAAAAGTCTGCTCAAGCAATGTTCGAACCAAATTGGAGTGGTGGTGCCCGAATTCATTAATTCTTTTTTTCCTGAAGTGATTATTGGCATACAGGAGGTCTTGATAAAAAAAGGATACCAGGTATTGATTATGCAATCCAATGAATCGCAAATAACCGAACTCGAAAATATCAAAACACTGGAAAACAATATGATTGATGGGATGATCGTTTCGCTTTCGTTAGGTACTCAAAACGTTGAATATTACAAGAACCTAATTGCCCAAGGATTTCCACTTGTACTTTTCAACAGGGTATCGAATGAACTCGATACATCAAAAGTAGTTTTTGATGATTACAAATGGGCTTTTTTTGCAACAGAACACCTTATTTATCAGGGGTATAAACATATTTTCCATTTCGGTGGCCCTTCCGGACATATATTTACACAAAAAAGGAAGGATGGATTTATTGATGCACACCGGAAACATAAGCTACCAATTGATGATAACAATATAATTGAAACGGGTTTGATGATTGCTGATGGAGAACGAGTCATGGAAAAACTAATTAACGAAGGCAACCTGCCTGATGCAATTTTTGCGGTGAACGATCCTACAGCCATTGGAGCAATGAAAATGCTCCGTAAACACGGATACAAAATACCTAACGATGTTGCTTTGGTTGGCTTTACAGAATCAAGTTTGGCCGAATTAATCGACCCTCCGCTAACAAGTGTAGCACAACCCACACACGAAATTGGCAAAACCGCTGCTAGATTATTATTGGAACAAATTGAATCGAAAGGGATATTTGTACCTCAGACAGTAATTTTAAATGGCAGGTTAAATGTCAGAGAATCATCAATGAAACTAAAATAATTAAGCTTATTGAAACAGATTATTTTTCGGCTTCCTGTTGTTAAAGTTGTTAATCAAAAACCACCAGTACGATAGCCGCGATAATCATCACTTATTTACTCTCGTACTTTTCAAAAAATAATCAGAAGCATCGAAAATGCCACCAGTCCTCTGGCTTTGGGCATAGTCGGATTGACGTATTTGCCAGTCGTCGGCCAGCTTTCTGAGTCGCTCATCGGCATGTTCAAACAACATTTGGTAAGCCAAACAAAATCGTGGCTGGCGCTGATCCTGCGGGTCTTTTATCCGGTCTTTGGTACAGCCGCCAAAGCATTTGTGGTACCAGTGGCATTGCTTACATTTCCGGGGTAACAAGGACTTTGCTTTTCCAAAATCATCCTGTTTTTTCGAGTTCAGCATATCTATAATCCGGTTGTGGCGGATATTCCCAAGGCGGTGACGCGGTTCCACAAAGAAATCGCAAGAATAGGCATTGCCATTGTGCTCTATCACCACATAAGGGCCACACTCTTTTTGATGAACACATTCGGGCGGTTCAAGCCCAACGTAATGATGAAACAGCGAATCAAAATCGCGCACCGAAGTAGTAGCTATTCCGTCTACGATATCTTTGTACCATAAATCGAACAATTTGACCAGAAAATGACCATACTTTTCGTCGGTCAGCGAAAACGAGGCAGCACGCGTACTATCTTCCTTGTCAGTTTCAACAATCGGGATAAACTGCATCCAGGTCAATCCAAGATTTTTGTAGTAGTTGTACAGTTCCTCTGCAAAATCCGATGAGTAATCGGTGATGCAGCACATTGCATTTACAGCAACTCCTTCTTCGAGAAGCATACGGGCCACACGTTCCACTTTCTCCCATGTTGGGCGCTGACCTTTATCGAGCCGGTACCTATCGTGAATATGTTGCGGCCCATCCAGCGAAAGCCCGATCAACCAATCGTATTCTTTAAAAAATCTGGCCCATTCGCGGTCGAGTAAAGTGCCATTGGTTTGGAAACCATTTCCAACCGATTGACCGTGCCCGTATTTTTTTTCAAGTTCGATGGCGCGTTTGTAAAAATCGAGGCCCATCAAAGCTGGTTCACCACCCTGCCAGCCAAACGATACAGAATCGCCCGACTGTTGCATTACCTGACGGATCATCTCTTCCTGAATCTCAGGGCTCATTGGATGAACCTTTGTTTCGGGGAAAAGCGCTTCCTTTTCAAGATAAAAACAATAGGTGCATCCCAGATTACAATCAGGTCCCGATGGTTTTATCAGCACCGAAGTAAGTGGTCGATGTTTTTGTGCCATAAGCGAATCAATTAATAATTATTGGTTACCGGTAATGCAACATACAAACTTCGGGCGAAGTGTGCAAACATAACCGTCAATTCCGTCGGATATTAAATTCACCTGAAATACAAATTCTTCCACCGTTCGAAAACAGTACGGTGAACAATTCGGTAATGCGGATTATACTTTTCTTCGTAATGCTTGCTGTGATGCGCAACAACATCACCTTTTTCCAAATTCTTCTGAATACGGATTTCTTCTGATTCCATGTCAGGCAAACTAAGGTTCATTCGTTTTACGACTGCTAAAACTTCGTTCCATTCCTGTTTCCAAATTTCAATTTCAGGATTACGGGCAAGCTTCACGCTTTCAACCATGGCAAGCAATAGTGTGTCTCGCGGAATAACCTTATTTTTAACCAGAAGCAGGTTAACCCGATAAAAATCGTGATTTATTCCCAATGGCTGGAAAAGCAGTGAATCTGACCAGTTAGGTTGTTGCAGTTCCCAACGCAGGTAATTACCAGCGCTTGTAGTATCTGGTATTAAATGCCCCGGCCCGTAAGCGTCCTGAAAATAATTTTTGTACAAGTCGGTCAAATGTGCTTCGGGATAGTGCTTTAATTCATCGCTAATAAACTGGCGAATTTGCTTTTCCCGATCGGATGCAAATGAAAATGAGGCAATGGAAAATATCAGGAATAGTAAAGTTATTCGTAGTTGGAAAGACATAAAAGTTGATGTTAATGTCTTCAAATATCGGAACTTTTTTGGACCTTAAAGGTTTTTTAAACCTCCAAAGTCCAAACTAAACCGTCCTGAACAACCAACTAATATCTTTCATAACTCCATCTGGCTGAATTTGAAATAGATGCTGATTACTTGTATTACTTTTCAGGTTTCCTAATTCTTCAACATAACCACCAAGCTTAATATACTGAAAACTTCTGGCGTCAAATTCTTCAGGCAACTTTGCACAACCGGAATACCAGGCTAGTTTCATTTCAGGGTAATGAAGTCGGACAAAACCGGCTAGTTTAACAACCTGTTGAGTGTCGGCATCGCCTCCCATAAAACAAAAGCAGGTAATAGCCGAGGCATATTTTCCAATTATCGCAATAATCCGGTCCTCATTTAGTTCCTCTCCAATATCCGCTTGCAAGTGAGGGCTGTGGCACCCTCGACAACGGTTCGGGCAATTAGTTATATTTACCGCTAAAGTTACCTCGTTTGGAATTTCCTGAAAAACAATATCGTAGTTGTAATACTTAAGCATATTCTTCGACCCGCCGTTGTTCTTTTTGCTCAATTCGGTTTTTAGCATAGTATCTTTTTGCTGCTTCTTTCTGGCGGGCATCCGAGAAACTACTGATCCGCTTCATATAGCCAATAATACGTGTCAGGTAGTCAATGTTTTTACTTTTACATTTTGGGCATTCTTTTAAATAACGTTTATCAATATGTCCGCAATCATTGCAAACTGTATTCGGAATATTGAATGTAAAATAATTACAGCCCTCACTGGCAGCTACTTTGATTAACTGACGGTATTGATCTTCGCTTAAATGTTCTTCAAGATTTGCATGTAAAGCTGAACCACCTGTTAAATGCTCGATGTATTTTTTCCCGTGAACGCGAAATTTATCGATCACATTCAGCGATTCGTCTTCAACAATATAGAAATAGCTGTTGTAGCAATCACGCGGAACAAAATAGCCATCTTCCCTATCCCATTTGGCATGTTTTACACCCACGTTTTCAGCTGGAATCATTTCGCAATTGAACAATGTATCTTTGGAGCGGTATTTTTTATTGTAACTTTCAATTAAACCAAGAACCTCGCGTGTAAATACCACGTATTCAGAATTATCACTAATCTCAATCCCCAGGAATTCGGCAGCTTCGACCAGCCCGTTCACACCTATGGTAAGATATTGGCGCCCCATATTGATGTAACCAGCATCAAACAGTGGAAGCATTCCTTTTTGCTGTAATTCCTTCAGGTTCTCGTTGTAGCCCAGTTGTACTTTATGTACCAAATCAACCACCTCTTCCAAAAAATTGATGTATGGTATCCGCTCCCTTTTAGCTTGCTGTACACAACGGTTCAGGTTAATTGTTAATACGCTTTTCGAGCCAGTAGAAACACCACCTGCACCCAATGTATAGCTAAACCCGTTATCCTGAATTTCGTTACGCAAACGGCAACACGAACTTAAGCTATCAGCATTATCGCTCAGATAAGTAAAGAATGAATGCCCTTCAGCATACATCTTAGCTGTGAAATCACCATATTCTTTATCTTTCACATCGGCATTTTCGGCAAGTAAAGCCATTGTTTCCACCGGAAATGTTAAAACCGTTTTAGTTCTTTCTTTGTTAAACCACATCATAAAGCGTTTTTGCAACCAGCTCAACGATTCCCATTCGGGTTTGCTACCATCGGGGAAAACAAATTCGCCGAATAAACTTTCAAAGTAATATTTATCGTAATAGGCTATATTCCAGAATACAGCCTGAAAATTACGTGCTCCGGTTGGCTGGTTCAGCGAATATACAATCTGCTCAAAACAGTCGGTAATTACTTTATCAATCGAACGTTTCCTCTTCGACAAGTCAACAATCTCACTACTACGTTTGAAGTAATCGCCGCCATATTCCTTGCCAATAAAATAATTCAGGTACATCAAAAATTCAGGGGTTGCACACGCTCCACTCAACATGCTTGAAACAATAAATACCATGTTGATAAAACCTCCGCAAAACGACTTTAAATTGGTTGGCGCAGTAGAGTTTCCTCCTATTTTCGACGTTCCGTCGAGCAGCCACGGATACATGGTGATGCTGGCGCAATATGGGGCAAGACTGGTTTCATCGTTTTTATAAATGAAATGCTGGTTTAAAAAACTAATGTATTTATCAGAAAGCTCTTTCCCGAACATGTCCGAAAGTTTGTCGGTTAACAAACGGCGGTTCAGCCTGATGAAATTGCCTTTTGGAAGCTCGCCAATAAGTGTTGCAATGTTTTTCTTGTCCACATTGGCGTTTGCGTCGAATTTACTTCCACTTGCAGCATTTCCGGCGGCACAGTAATCAATCAGGAATTTAATACGATCACGGGTTTCTCGATCTTCCGAATGTTTCTGACGATAAAGCATATACGATTTTGCTACCGCGAAGTAGTTTTCAGCCATGAGCGAGCGCTCTACCTGGTTTTGAATATCTTCCACGCTCATTTCATCGCGAATATTTAACCGGTGCAGAATATTTGTAAGGTCATCTTCGCTTGCAAAGCTTCCAACCGAAAGAAAGGCTTTTTTAACAGCATTTCTGATTTTTTCGATAGAAAACGGAACTCTTTTACCGTCTCTTTTTACAATGATTAATTCGGTGCCTCTCATAACTTTAAATTTTATCTTCCTGAATTTTGTCTCTATTTTTCAAATCTGTAAGCAGTCTTATTACCAATAATATAAGTTTACACTCATCCTATTTTTATAAACATATCCCTGGGAATAAACAAGGTACGAAGACAGAATAATCCGATAATATAAAACTTGAAAACGGATTCTATCCCGAACCAGACTTTTATTCCCGAAAGCCTAATTGAAAAAACTGGTTATGGCAGGTCTTCTGGCTTGTCCGGTTTTTCTGACGCCTTCCCATCCCTCCCAATAACCATCAGGATACGAAACAGTGGCGAGGTATGTCAAAATCCTTCAATGGACTTACAGCTGCGGGTACAGCTCCGGATTCTTTGACACTTAATTGTGCAAACCACCGGATTCCCTTTTATGTTGTATTTTCGACAAAATACAACAGCCAATAATCACAATACAATTTTAAGCCATTTTTAAGAAAGATTTGAATTTTAATATCAACAAATTGATAGTATAAAATTGAACTTCAACAACATAGACTGTTTATTAAACTAATTTCACACGTTTATTGAGTCAAAAAAAGCTGGTACCTATCAATCGATACAACAATTTGCAGACACATCGCAATATCCCTATTTGTAGGGATTGACAGCTATCTCCTGGTCAAATATTTTTGCAGATTTATGGTTTATGAGAAACTTCGCAACTTTTTTTTTCTTTTCAGTACTGTTTTTAACATGTAAGAAGGATAATACCGAAAATAGGAATATGCTTGAAGGTGAGAAAGCCGGAGGCGAAACCACTGTATTTGTCAGGACAAGTCAGGCCTTCGGTCTGCCAGCGCCAAATCTATCGTCAGAACATTTAGCTAAACATTTGCTTGGCGATGTTGGTTTTGAGTCACAATTTGTGGCAGGTCCCGCTCCTAAAAATGGTGGATTAGGACCAATTTTCAACAACACCTCATGTAATGGATGTCATCCATCGGATGGAAGAGCTTCATTTCCTGAAAATATAAATTCGCTAAGTGGTCTCTTTTATAAAATTAGCGTACCCGGTACCGATGAACATGAAGGCCCGGCTCCTGTCCCAGGTTTTGGCACTCAACTTCAACATCAGTCGATATACGGATTTCAGGCTGAAGGAAAAATGAATATCGTTTTTCAGGAATACACAGTCAGCTTTCCCGATGGAACAACAGTATCACTGCGAAAACCTGTTTATTCAATTGTTTCGCCTTACCTTCCATTGCCTGAAAATATTCTGATCTCGCCACGAATAGGAATGCCTGTATTTGGATTAGGCTTGCTGGAAGCGATTCCTGAACAAGTAATTTTAGCCAACGCCGACCCCAACGACCTGGATAAGGATGGAATATCGGGAAGACCAAATTATGTATGGGACCCGGTAACCCAAACTACCAGGTTGGGACGTTTTGGATGGAAAGCCGGAACACCCAGCGTACTGGTTCAAACTGCCGGTGCTTTTAACGAAGATATGGGATTAACCAATTACCTGAAACCTGTCGAAAGTTCAACAGGTCAATCAAATGGTGATCCGAATTCGAGTTCACCCGAAATAACCGACGTACTTTTGGAAAATGTTGTTTTTTATGCCTTAACACTGGGTGTTCCTGCTACACGAGGTTTCGATAACCCGGAAGTAATTGCCGGACAGAAAATATTTGAACAAATAAAGTGTTCGTCCTGTCATATTGCGTCGTTCACAACTGGCAATTACGATGGAATTCCAGAGATCAGCAATCAAAAAATATATCCATATACCGATATGCTTTTACACGACATGGGCGATGAACTTGCAGACAATCGCGCTGAATTTGAGGCTAATGGTAATGAATGGAAAACCAGGCCACTTTGGGGAATTGGCCTTACAGCAATAACCAGCGGCCATACCAGTTTTTTACACGACGGACGTGCCAGAAACCTTACAGAGGCAATTCTCTGGCATGGAGGCGAAGCCGAAAAATCGCGTGAAGATTTTAAAAAACTGTCGGAGGGTGACAGAAATTTGTTGCTTAAATTTTTACAATCGCTATAAATGCTGACCTCTTTAAAAAAAATAACAAAATATATCGGGTAAATTTCCAAATATTATTAAACCTTGCGCACCTTTTCAGTCATATTAAAAACCAACTAAAAATTGTACAATGAAAAGAAGAGATTTTTTAAATATCGGAGCTCTTGCTGCCGTTGGCGGAGCCATTGCAACACCAGGTTTTGCCAGTGAAGTTTCGAAACAATTCAAAACTTCGGGAAAAGGTAAAGCCAAGAATATCATTTTTATGGTGAGCGACGGGATGAGCCATGGTACGCTGAATATGGCCGATTTACTTTTGCAACGCAAAGATGGGCGCTCAAGCAACTGGATAAAACTTTATCGCGAAAACAAGGCCCGCCGTGCTTATATGGATACAGCTTCAGCCGATTCAATGGTTACCGATTCTGCCGCCGGAAGTTCATCATGGGGTGGCGGAGCCAGGGTAAATAATGGCGCACTTAACGTTGGACCCGATGGAACTTCGTACAAACCAATACTTCAGAAATTTAAAGATGGAGGAAAATCGGTAGGATGTGTAACAACAGTGCCAATCACCCATGCCACTCCTGCTGGTTTTTGTGTTAGCACCAAAAGCCGTGGTAGCCAGGAAGATATTGCAACAATGTACCTCGATCTGAAATTTGATGTTATGATGGGGGCTGGAACCGAATTCTTCAGTTCCGAAAAACGTAAAGATAAACGTGACTTATTCTCCGATTTTACACAAAATGGATTTCAGGTTGTTCGCACAAAAGAAGAAATGAATTTAGTCAATGCAAACAAGCCGCTGTTAGGTGTCTTCTATGAAGATGGGCTTCCATATACGCTCGACCAAAAATCTGATTCGGAACTTATTTCAAGGATACCAACATTGGCCGACATGACCAGGAAAGCTATTGAGCAATTAAGCAAAAATCCGAATGGTTTTGTTCTTCAGGTAGAAGGTGGAAAGGTAGACTGGGGCGCACACGCCAACGATGTTGGGGCTTTGCTTTACGATCAGATTGCTTTTGACGATGCAATTGGCGTAGCCATAGAATTTGCTGAAAAAAATCGCGACACGCTGGTGGTAATTACCACAGATCATGGTAATGCAAGTCCTGGATTGATTAAAAGTAAAAATGTAGATGCCTGTTTTGACAAGATTCAGAAATTCAAGCACACTAATGAGTGGATTTTAAATGGCATTCGTAAAACCGACTCAGCGCAATCGGTTATCGACCGTATTGTTGAGGCTCAGGGAATTGCTATTACAAAAGATGAGGCGTCAGAAATACTCACGCACTACTCCGATTTAGACAACGAAGGAATTTACAATGCTTATAAATTGCCATATAAACGGTTAGCTCAGATTCAACAAACCTATACATCAGTAGGTTGGTCGGGAATGGATCATTCAGGCGAATTTGTAGAATTGGGTATGTTTGGGCCAGGTAGCGAAGCGTTACCGCCATTTGTTAAAAATATTGACCTGCACAATTTTATGCTGAAAATTACAGGGTTCATAGGATAAATAACAGAAACTACCGTAAAAAATGGTTGAATGGATATTTGCAGTAAAAAAATTCTATTCAACCATTTTAATTAACTTTTACTAAAATCTTCAGCCCCGATTAATTTATTGATTACCGCATAAATAGTTAATCCCGAAACTGATTTTATACCAAGTTTATTGGTTATATTTTTCCGGTGCGAAATAACTGTATGAACGCTAATAAAAAGTTCTTCAGCAATTTCCCGGTTACTTTTACCAAGAGCGACAAGTCGGATAACATCCATTTCACGTTGCGAAACAGTAACATCATCGTCTTGCAACTGAACTGCTGTTTCAACCACTTTTTCGAGCTTGCTGAAAATCTTTTCTTCCTCATCGTTTATGTAAATTATTTCATCAAAAAGCAACAACAGCTGTTCATCAAAATAAGCATACACCAACGCTACAAGCTTAAAACCAAAATTAATGGCATCTTGCCGTAACAACCTGATACGTTCTCCTTTAGGATCGAAATAAGTTGATGGGTTCAGCAACATTAAATCCAGTTTACCAGATCGGATTTGGTCATTGATGTCCCGGGCCTGATCTGAAAACCTGATTTCATACTTGTATGATTGAGAACGAAGTATCGAAAAAATACCTTGTCTTATAATTTCTGAATGCTCAACAACAAGAATTCTCAATTTATCCATTTCCTTTTATTTCCTTTTCAAGTGTTCGTACTATTGGGGTCAAAATGCGTTCTTCCAGTCCGTTATGGTCGTTCAAATCGTAATCCAGATCAA
Organism: uncultured Prolixibacteraceae bacterium; assembly: GCA_937915865.1. GTDB lineage: Bacteria > Bacteroidota > Bacteroidia > Bacteroidales > Prolixibacteraceae > Aquipluma. The sequence goes on from CALGIG010000045.1 coordinate 43,001, forward strand.
ACAGCTCAAACAAAATCAGGTTACGAAAGAACTGATCGGGTGTTGGTGGAAAATGTTTGATTAATAACTGCTTCAAATCATCAAGCTTTTCCTCTATATTAGAATGATTATCAATAAAGTCATCGATTTTGTATGTGAGAGGTTGCCTTACATCAGCTTTTTCAACATCCGACTGTTGCAGCAACCCAAGGATATAAGGGAAAACAGTTCGTTCTTCAAGGCTCATGTGTTCAACAACTTCGTTTGTGTATTCCTTAAAGAAATTTCGTAACAGGTACGAATTCGGATTATCATTTTTTTCTATAAAGCGGTTTATCAACTCCTCAATATAAGGCAACTTACTGGTTAAAAAATATTTATGTCCATTTTTCAGATATTGTATTAACTCTGCTATATAGTTTTTAGGCAATAATTCGGGAACCGAATACGAATGGCTGTTAAAAACATTGAGAACAAGTAAAACGAGTGATGTATTTAAACCATTAGCCTTACAAACTTCAGCAACAGATTTGTCGCCAAAACCAAGCGATATACCAAAACGGCTGATTACAAGCAATAAACGCTGATTAAGTTGAATTATATCGACCAATTTTGACTCACCTGTGATAATAAATTCGGAATGACCAGATGGTATTAAATAGTTGTATATATCAAAAGATGCTGAAATCTTTTTGGGAACAGAAAGTATATCTGGTTTTCTAATCATAACACAGTTCTAATTAAGATGCTGAAATGTTAATGTATTAAAATCGAACTCAATACGAGTAACCTGTACCAATTCGCGTTGATTGCGGCTTAAAAATTTCTCGCATAATAATTTAATTTCACTCAACTCTTCGAGGGTAAACAGCACTTTTATACCACTGTTGGGGATTGGCACCATAATTTTGCGTATGTATGCCGAATGTTGGTTTATGTCAGCATAATATTGGCCATCAATTTGTTTAAGGTGCTTATAAAAACTGTTTAACTGGTCTTCATCCAGAAAATCAATTGTGAAATTGCCAAACTCTAAATGAATTTTCCGGCATTGAGAACAAATAAAAATCTGTCCAATTGTACTTTTAACTATAACCATCTCTATTTGATCTAAAAAGTGATACAAGACTTCATATAAATTTCGGTTCGACGTCTTAGAATTTTCGTATTAACAATATCTCTTTTCAAAAATCTAACCAAATAGAATAGCCATTAATACAATTTGGGTTTGTCTCACCTTAGGCGAGATGACTATTTAATTTTTTAAAGAGCTCCTGTGTTATTCTAAAACCAGTCAAAACTTAAAATCAAAAGTACTTAAGCACAAATAGCCGGTCAATCACTTAAAATAATGAAAATACGATTGGCAATCCCAACAACTAGTTAGTTAAAATATGACAATTATACTTCTACTATCCTTTACTGATAAGGCTTTTAAGTCATAATCACCACTTCTGGGGATTGAATTTTAATAAATAGCTAATTATGGGGATTGTAATAATTTTTGAGTTTGAATTGCTTTGGAAACAGAATTTCCATGCTACCAGGAGGCTCTAAATTCATGATTATTTGGAAAAAAGAACATGCTGTCTAAACACAGTTTTCGAAGAGTTCTCTGGTTGCTTCAAAAAACTATTAAAATGAAATAGCCATCTCGCCTAAGGTGAGACAAACCCAAAATGAATTGACCGAAGGGAAATCCGTGCAGCGAATAAATGGCTATTCCATGCGTTGGATTGTTCAACTAAAATAAAATGTTAATACGCAGATTTTAAGGCGTTAAACAAAAATTTATATACATGAAACTAACAAAAAAAATTACTTTTTCCCTCATTTTACTTTGGATAAGCTCGGCATTGGTTTATGCACAAGTAAAGCAAGATTCACTTCAATTTGAGCAAGGATTCAAAAAATATCGCTTGGGCGGTTATGGCGAAATATTGTATCAGCACATGGATTACGGCGCCGACCGTTACAATTATAACGATGGGGCTCAACCCGACAACCGGTCGTTAATTGGAATGCCGCGGTCGGTTTTTTCGTTCGACTACAAATTGAGAAATGATATTATTTTTTCTACCGAACTTGAATTTGAACACGGAGGCACAGGCTCTGCAATGGAACTTGAATACGAAGAAGCGGGTGAATATGAAATGGAAGTTGAAAAAGCCGGCGAAGTTGTACTCGAACAGTTTCACTTTACCAAGATATTTAAACCCTGGTTAAAAGTTCGCGCTGGTCACCTAATTGTTCCCATCGGACAAACTAATGCCCGCCACGAATCAATCCTTTATTTCGGTACAGTACGTCCCGAAAGCGAAACCAGCATCATTCCACTAACGTGGCATGAATCGGGCATTGCATTATTGGGAAATTATCGTCGTTGGTCATATCAGTTCATGGTGGTGAACGGATTGGATGCCAATGGTTTTACTTCGGCCTATTGGGTACGCGAAGGAAAACAGGGAATTTTTGAAGAAGTCAGGATGACTGATCCGGCTATGGCGGCCCGTATCGAAAATACAGGGTTGCGCCATTTGCGGTTATCGGCTTCAGCCTATTGGGGAAACAGTACAGGTAACACAAGCAAATCAAACGACATGAAAAAATACAATGGCCGGGTTGGAATTATATCAGGCGACCTGGAATACAACAACCGTAAACTTATTATCAGAGGTAATATCATTTCGGGCGATTTAAGCGATTCTTACCAGATTTCGGCAATCAATAAAACCTTATCAAAAAACATCCAGTATTCACGTACTCCGGTAGCAAAAAATGCACTGGCTTATGGCGCCGAAGCTGGATATAGCATTAGAATTGGTAATTCGGGAGAACGGATAATTCCCTTTACCCGCTATGAATATTATAATTCAATGGAAAAAACAGTTAGTGGTATGCATGCCGACGAACGTTTTAAACGCGACATACTTACTATAGGGCTCAACTACTACATTTTACCATCGTTGGCTATCAAAGCCGATTATGCCAAACGCCGAATAGGTGGTGGAAATTACAACAACGAAAATACCCTTGGACTAGCCCTCGTTTACACAGGCTGGATGATTCAGAAATAAAACTTAACCCATAAATCATATTATCATGAACAGATATTTTACACTTTTTCTTTTGCTCACAGTGTTCCTTTTTTCCTGCTCGAAAGACGATGGAAAAGATAATGGCGAAAATGAGGAATACGACTATACCAATATATTAACCGACTATGTCAACAATACAGTAATTGCTACTTATGCCGCAATGAAGGATAATGCCAAGCTTTTGCTCGCTGCTACTGAAAAATTTACAGAAACTAACTCTCAAGCCGATCTCGATGCCACTTGTGCAGCGTGGAAAGCTACCCGTAAACCGTGGGAATGTAGCGAAGCATTTTTGTTTGGCCCTGCTGATTATAAAGATATTGATCCACTAATTGACTCATGGCCGCTCGACCAGACCCAGCTTGAGCAGGTACTGTCAGGCAAACAGGAGTTAACAGCTGAATTTGTCAGAAACGGTCTCGGTGCAGGCTTACGTGGTTTCCATACCATCGAATATCTGATATTTCGTGAAGGTTCGCCCCGAAAAGCTACGGATATTACTGAGCGAGAAAAACAATATTTAGTTGCTGTAACCGAAGTGCTACGCGACGATTGTATAACCCTTTGGGCATTGTGGGCCGGTGTTAAGGAAGGTTCGGAAGAAGCTGATATTCTTGATAAGATAGAAGTTTCTGTTGGAACACCTTATGGCACCGAATTTAAAAAAGCAGGTGATGCCGGAAGCCGCTACCTGTCGCAAACAAGTGCAATCGAAGAAATAGTACAGGGAATGATTGATATTGCGAATGAAGTTGGCAGCCAGAAGATTGCAGGACCAGTTAAAAGCCAAAATGTACTCGATGTTGAATCATGGTTCAGTTGGAATTCTCTGACTGACTTTACCAATAATGTAAACAGTATTGAGAATGCTTACATTAATGGGTACGATGGTTCTTCGCCGGGAGCAAGTTTATCTGAATTTGTAAAGGAAATTGATCCTACTATTGATTCGGAAGTAAAAGCAAAAATATCTGCTGCCAAAATTGCTATCAATAATATTCCGGCGCCTTTCCGTAACAGTTTAAATAATACCGAAAAAACCAGCGCAGCTATAACTGCAATGGGCGAACTTGAAAATGTATTGACTAAAAAGGTATTACCGCTGATTGTTGAATAATCAGTTTTTGGATCTTGATACGAAATCCATCAAAATGACTCCTGTATATCCTAAAATAAAGCTTTTAGCATTTGCTATCTTTCTTTTTGTGGTGAGCCTGTTTATGCAGGCTTGCCTAAAAGAGAATGACGATTTGATTTTAACACCAGGTGGAAGGGTTGCTCTTCCGTCAGAGCTTTCGGGTGGTCAATCAACTATCTTTTCCTCAACAAGTAAGGCTTATGATACACCAGCCAATTGGGTGACAGGCGATTTGCTGGATTTATTTCTGAAAGGTGATGCGCTGTATGACAATCCGCGTGTTTCCGGTGAAAATACAACCAGCGGCGGTCTTGGACCAGTTTATGCAGGATATTCATGTTCCAGTTGTCATAATGATGCGGGCAGGACCCGTTCAACACTTTTTACGTCAGGAGGTTCAGGACCTTACGGCTTTTCATCTTTTTTGACATTTATCAGAACTACCAACGATCAAAACTTCAGGCAATATGGGCGTGTGTTGCACGATCAGTCTATTTATGGTTCCAAACCTGAAGGAAAACTCAGGGTTACATACACCGAAAAGGAATATAGTTTTCCCGATGGCGAAAAATACAGTTTAATAACTCCTCATTACGAAATATACAACTGGTATGCCGATTCGATACCAATGAACCAGATAGAAATGAGTGTTCGCGTACCGCTTCGCCATGTTGGTATGGGATTAATGATGGCGCTCGATCAAACTGAAATTCTACGACTGGCTACCATTCAATATCCCGAATACGGAATTTCAGGAAAAGTAAATTGGGTTACCGAGCGAAACAAAAAATATTTGGGATTATCGGGTCACAAAGCACAACATGCTGATTTAACTGTTGAACTGGGTTTTAGCTCAGACCTGGGCGTAACAAACGACCGTTTTCCACACGAAGTTGCAGAAGGTCAGGAACAGGTAAATGATGATTATGGAATACAGATAACTACGAAAGAAATGGCTGCCGTCGATTTTTATTTGCACGCTTTAGGTGTTCCGGCACGCAGAGCTGTAAGTAATTCTGCAGTTCAAACAGGCGAAGAATTGTTTAACCATGCCAAATGTAATCTTTGCCATACACCAACCCTACACACAAAGGCTGGAGGTGTCCAACTAATCGACGGAACAAACGTTCCCTGGTTAGGTAGTCAGGTTATACATCCATATTCAGATTATCTTTTACATGACATGGGACCTGAACTTGGCGACGACTATTCACAATTTCTGGCTACCGGTGATGAGTGGCGTACAACCCCTCTTTGGGGTGTTGGCTTACAGGAAGTAGTGAACGGGCACAGCAACTTTTTACACGACGGACGAGCCCGGAACTTTGTTGAAGCCATTATGTGGCATGGTGGCGAAGGCGATATATCACGTAAAAAATTCAGTCAAATGACCAAAGAAGAGCGCGAAACATTAATCATGTTCCTTCGCTCACTTTAATTTGATAAAAAAATTAAAAATCAACATTATACAATGAATACACTATTTAATACTGAAAATAAAACTATCATTTTCGATCTGGATTGTTTGGACAAAGCTAAAGTGGCTTTTTCGAGATTCGATGGTGAGAACTCAACCGAATTTAACCTGATTATAACACCAGAATCGGGACCATTTAACTTTTCGGAACAGCTGACTGCAGTTGAAAAAGCGCTGAAACATTTTTTGAAAGAACAGGAGATGAACGATGAAACAGTAATATTCAAACGTTATTTCGTCAGCGATTATTCCAACCAGACTGAAATTTACGACCGTATCAAAAACTGGAGATACACTTGTGCAACTTCGGTTGTACAACAAACCCCATTGTTGGGCGCTAAAGTTATTCTTCTGGCAACCCTTCTGGAAGGATCGGTTACTCAAAAAATGCTCGAAAAGAATAACTTGATTATGAAAAGGAATGGCTACACCCATTTGTTTTCAACACAGATGTTCGACGAGAAAGCAAAGTCGAGTTCGTTTGGCCAAACATTGGAGATTTTTCAGGATTACCATGAAATACTTCAGAAACAGAATTTGACGCTCGCCGAAAATTGCATTCGGACCTGGCTTTATGTGCGCGACATTGATAACAACTATTCAGGAATGGTTACTGCCCGCAACCAGATTTTTATTTCTGAAAACCTTACCAGGGAAACTCATTTCATTGCAAGTACGGGAATCGAAGGACGTCATGCCAATTCCAATGTGCTGGTACTGATGGATGCTTATTCCGTTGGAGGTATTCGTCCTGAGCAAATTACCTTTTTAAAAGCGCCAACACACCTGAATCCGACTCACGAATATGGCGTGGCATTTGAAAGGGGGACAGTGGTCCATTATGGCGACCGAGATCATATTTTCATTTCGGGCACTGCCAGTATCAATAACTGCGGGCAGATTATAAACACAGGAAGTATCACAGGACAACTTGACCGCACGTTTGAAAATATTAACGCTCTGCTTTCAGAGGCTGGCGCTTCAATAACCGATCTTACCCATATTGTTGTTTATGTCCGTGATATAGCCGATTCACATCTCATCGACATGTATATTGAAAAGTATTATCCTTGCCTTCCAAGAGTTGTGGTTCAGGCGTCAGTTTGCCGTCCAGGATGGCTGGTTGAAATTGAAGGTATAGCCATAAAATCTATCAATAATCCAAAATACAACAACTATTAAAATTAGTGAGTTATGAAAAAAATTTCAGGATTATTGATCATTTTTGCATTAAGTACAACGGCTTTCGCTCAGGAAGTTATTGAAAAGAATAAACCATCAGAAGTTGATAAATACATTGAAAATGGATTGATTTCGTTAGCCGGGAAAGATGGTATTACCTGGCAAACACGTGCAGGCGACTTCCTTTTTAAGCCTTATACTTTGATTCAGAGCAGAGGTATTTTTAATTATTACGACGACGAAGGACTGGACCTTGCCGAACAAGACAACGTACTGAATACAGGATTTGAAATGCCGTATGCACTAGTGGGTTTTGCCGGCAAAGCATTCAATAAGATAACTTTCAATGTAGCCATCAATGCAGCAGCCTCGGGAGCAGTACTGCTTAACCAGGCATGGTTTGATATAAACATGCGCGATGAACTCCGGTTTAGAATTGGAAAATTTAAAACGCCATTTAACCAGGCATTTCTGGTACAAAATGGGCAAACACTTTTTCCGATTTTACCTGTCTCTCTTACCACAAGGGTAAATTTGCCTTATGATATAAATTCGGTAAACCCAAAATTATCAACCGGATTCGATATTGGTGTGCAAATGCACGGGTTGCTGAATAAAAAACTGGAATACCAGCTTGGAATTTTCAACGGGACAGGAATCGACGTAAATACTGCAACAGGGACTCTGGGCGACGATAATGGTTTACCGTCCTTACTCTATATTGGCCGCCTGGCGTATATGCCCTGGGGAATAATGCCGCAACATCAGGGCGATCCATCAAACTTTGAACGAAAAGCTTTTTTAATTGCAGCATCAGTTGGCTACGGTGTAGAAGCTAATTACGAAAGCAGTAACGATTTCCATGCAGGGCTGGAATGTTCATTACTATACAAACGTTGGTTTCTTTCAGCAGAAGCTTATTTGCTGAATATGGATTTTGTTGAACGGCAGCAGGTTTCACCTGTGTATTCATTTTGGGGAAGTTACATTCAAGCGGGCTATTTCCTGAATAAAAAAATACAACCTGCAATAAGATTTGATGTATTGGACAGAAATTCGATCTCAAAAAAAGGAATTTTGTATATGCCAGCAGCCGGACTAAACTACTATGTTGCGGGCCATAACCTGAAAGTGCAAGCAATGTACCAGTACCTCGGGAAAGCAGGACATGGTAGCGCCAGCGAGGCCAACGACGACGATAACGGGATGTCGGAACACCAGTTTTGCCTTCAACTTCAATTTGCCTTATAATCTGAAAAACTATGCCGATGAAGAATAATTTCATTCTTTTTCTGTCAGTATTTACAGCCTTTTTTTCGTGCACACACGAGTTCATCCCTGAAGAAAAACCGAGCTGGGATGTCAGGGCAGAACTTACATTTACCGATCCTCAATACTGGCCTACAGGACAACAAGTAAGGCTCGGGGCTTTTGCTGCCGACGACACAAAAAATCCGGTTACAAGTATTGGTATTGAAAAACCAACTTCAGGCCAAACTGAAGTTGCAATAGGACAAGTTTCTCAAGGAACATATCAATTCAAAGTATACATAACAGAAAATGCTGTTTATAAAGCCGATATTGCCAATTTGGGCGATGTTGAAATAACTGCCGCAAAAGTTATTTCGGCAAAAGAAATTAAACTGGTTACCTTCAGCAGGGTTCAACAACAAATACTGAATTCGTGCATTTTATGCCACGGAGGGTCGAGCGGCGAATTAGCAGCAAACCTCAATCTGATGCCTGGCAAAAGCTACTCTCAGCTGGTTGGCATACCGGCATACAAAAATTCGTCGTTTCTACGAGTCAACACCGGATCGGGCAACTACAGTTACTTGTATAAAGTTCTGAACAAAGATGTCGATTTTGACCATGCAGCAAGTAGTTCGGCGACTTCGGCAGATAAGCAACTAATTTTTGACTGGATTAACAATGGTGCAAAAAATAATTGAAAAAATAGGAGTAATAATACTGGTTTCAGGATTAATAACATTTCACAGTTGCTATTACGATGTAATTTTTGAGGAAGACGAAACCACAACCAATGCCAAAAGTTTTAGTAATGATGTATTACCCATACTGAAATCGACTTGTGCCTCGTGCCACGACGGAACAGTTGCACTGCCAGATTTGCGCGATGTCAATGCCTATCAATCACTCACCCAGGGTAAATACATTACAGTTTCTGATCCAGAGAATAGCATTATAATACTCAAAGTCCAATCGGGGCACCCGTATACCAATGCCTTATCTGAAAAAGAGATACAACGAATTGGCGATTGGATAAAAGAAGGCGCTGAAAATAACTAAAACTACGAAAAATGATTATCAGTAAAACATTCAGGCTTCTCTTCATCGCTATTGCCATATCGATTAACATTACTTCAACCAAAGCGCAAGACGAGGTACCTATTTCTGCCGTTTGGGGAAACAGGCTAACCAACCATCAAACAGCAGAATTTGGCGGAAAAGGTTCTACGTCAATATTTATTGTACACTATTTTGATCAGATTACGGCTAATGGAATAAGCGACTGGTTTGGAATTTACGGGACTTCAAACATTCAATTGGGTATTGAACAGGGTATTGGAAAAAGTTTTTCGGTTTACTATTATACCGAAAAACAAAATAAAACGCACGAAGTTGGCGCACGCTTACAGCTTACGCGACAAACACTTAGCGATACAACACCAATTAGTTCGGCGCTATCTTTTTCGGTTTCAGCCGACACACGCAATAAAAAATTCTTTGGTGACAATTTTTATTTTGTCAACCGTTTTTTCTTCACCACACAAATGGCTGTATCCCGGCAAATTTCTACACGGGTGCAAATCATGTCGAATACAACTTTTGTGCACTTCAACATTGTTCCAGACCAGTCGTATTCAGAGTTCCTGTCTGAAAACTTAGCCTTAGCCTTGCGAGTCAGCCGTAAAACTTCGTTCTATACCTCTTGCGATTTCCCGCTCGGAATATCTTCGGCAGCAAGCAAAAGCCCTAAAAGCCCAAAACCTGTATATAGTTTGGGAACCATATTGACATCTCCAACTCATAACTTCCAGATTTTTGTTAGTAATGACAACCAAATCAGTCTGGGAAAAGAATATTTAAATAACCATTCCGGATTCTCAATCGATGCTTTACGCATTGGATTCAGCATTCAGGTGAAAATCAGAAAAAGTAAATAAAATAAAACAAACATCATGCAGGCATATTGGTCATACAAATTCAAAATAATCAGTATTGTAATCAGGATAGCAGGCATATTGCTACTGATTATGTGTTTAAGCTTTACATATATAATTGAACAACCCGAAAATGCAAACGAGAAGGTAATTCCGCTGGAAATAAAAAACGATTCAACATCGTTCATCCTTTCACAGGTAATTGACAAAGCTGGTAAAACGCTCTATTTTTATCGTGACATCGACCAGTTTCCATGCGACGACTCGTTATGCCAGCGTATGCAGGTACGCTTGTATTGGGACCAAAATGGCAATTATATGAAGCTGACAACTCCCGAAGGATATGGACTGACGAAAATTAACCATAAACCATTTTCGCCTCGCGATTATCAAAAGCTCAACGAACTATTAAGCAATCCAAACTCATATCTGCGCTTTTACAAACTTGAGAATTTAACAAATAAAGCAGCTGAAAAGCATTACTATTCGGTTGATGCAGTTTCGGGAGCAACAGTAACCGAAGTTACTTACGAAACTGTTCGGGGAGCTGTAAAAACCTGTTTCGTACTTTGGAAAATTGCGAATGGCGATATACCAGCATATATCAAAAAGCTAAATCCAAAAAAGACAGGTTAATATTAGAGAATTTGGGCTATTTCACTTAGGTAATCAACTTTATCAAGCGACCCGATCTTTTTGTAATCGTCTTTTAACCTTTCGATCAGGCACTTTATGATACATCGATCAGTACAAGGTTCTATTTTTCGTTTTTCATTTAAAAAATCGTCTGATTGCTGAAAATATTCAACTTCCCGCGGTCCGATAATAGCGCCACTATTCGAAGTATTGATAAAAAATATTGTGGAAAATTTACTAACCCGAACATCATTGGTTAGTACTGGAAGCTTTTCATCAGCGTATCCAATTAACGGGAAATCGTCGAAACTGAAGTATTGAAGCGGAAGATGCAGCGAACGACCAACAAGCATATAAAGAATAGCCAGCGAAATTGAATTCCCCTTTCGCATATCAAGCACCCTGTTGATATAACAGTTTTGCGGCGAAACAGCGCTCGACCTGTCTATTTTGAATTTATAACGGCTAAAAAAAACATGATTAAGTATGGTTATTTTCTCCAGAGCAGTATATGAATTTCTATATTCAAGCCAAACATCTTTTCTGACTTTCTCGATTTGTTCCTGAATATTTTTAAGTTTAATCCCCGGATATTGGTAACGCGAAATCAGGAAAATTCCTTCAAACAAGTCAAGGTTTTCATTGCTGGCCCAGGTTCTAATTTTATGCTTTGTATCGTTAAGTTGAATTGTCTGGATCAAAAGTTCAATTCTTTTCTGGACCAAATCGTCAAGACTAGTTTCCCAGATATGTTCCAATCGATCAACGATTGGCATACCTTGGTTTTGAATCTCATCCCGAATAAGCTGAAAAACTGAATCATCGGGGTCATCAAGAAGTGAAATCAGAGAAACCAGCTTGTTTTCATCCATAAACAATTTTGATTTAACTTGTTAATCTATCAAGCACCAGCTCTATCAACGATTCAATCGAATGATGATAACTGGCATTGGCGTCTTTCTTTATACGATTAGCTATAATCAGGCAAACAGTAAGCGCTTCGTGTCCCAAAAGTTTCGATAATCCATAAATTGCCGAACATTCCATTTCAAAATTGGTAATACGATAACCTTTGTATTCAAACGACTCAATCTTTTCATTCAGATTTGGATCGGCTAAAGGCAAGCGCAATACCCTGCCCTGCGGACCATAAAACCCTGGCGCCGAAATTGTAACACCAGCAATAGTGTTCCCTGTATGAATTTTCTCAAGTAACTTTTTGGAACAGTCAACAACATAAGGCGATGTCAATTGCTTGTTCCATCCGGTATATGCCCTAAAGGCTTCTTCAAATACCAGGTCCGAAACTGAATCACGATTAGCATAAAAATTTAAAAGCCCATCAAACCCAATAGCTTTCTCAGAAACCACAAACGAATTAATGTCTAAAAAATCTTGCAAGCCTCCTGATGTTCCTATTCGTACAAAATTCAAAGTCCGGTGTTCTGGATTGACTTCGCGTGTAATTAAATTGATATTAGCCAGTGCATCAAGTTCATTTACAACAATATCAATATTATCAGTACCTATTCCAGTTGAAACAACAGTTATACGCGTCCCATTATATTTCCCTGTAGTTGAAACGAATTCACGGTTATTCACCAAGAATTCGACATCTGAAAGCATTTGGCCAATCAGTTCAACACGACCCGGATCGCCAACCAAAACAATATTGTCGGCAATTTGTCCAGGTTTCAGGTGCAAATGGAAAATACTCCCATCAGGATTTATGATAAGTTCTGAAGATTTAATCATTTTCGTATAAATTTTTGTTTAACGCCTTAAAACCTGCGTATTAACATTTCTTTTAGTCGAACAATCCAACGCATGGAATAGCCATTTATACATTTTGAGTTTGTCTCGCCTTAGGCGAGATGGCTATTTCATTGTTTTAATTTGCCTAAACTAGATAAAAAGGTTTAAAATGTCAATTTTTTTCACTGAAATCATTGATTTAGCAGGTATTTCAGAAATTCAGGCTATTATTGTCCAAAATTAACTCTTTCGAAATTCTGAAGAAAAGCGCCAGCCTGTTTATTTTAAAAACTCAGTGTTTTACTAATTTTGGTGTTCATGAAAAAGATAAAAAATATCCATTTAAACGATGATCCGAAGGTTTATCAATGTTTTGGATGCTCGCCTTACAACGAGATTGGATTACACCTTCATTTTTGGGAAGATGGTGATGAAGTTGTTTCATTTTGGAAACCGCAGCCCATATTACAAAGTTATCCGAATGTATTGCATGGTGGAATTCAATCGACTTTGCTCGACGAAATTGCTGGTTGGGTCGTTTATGTGAAATGCGGAACTGTAGGTGTAACTGCCGAAATGAAAGTGCGTTTCAAAAAGCCATTACTGATTGACCAAAATGAGATTACGATTAGGGCCAAGCTTTTGGAACAAACCAAACGAACAGCAAACATTCAGTCGCGGATAATAAATGCCGAAGGTATTGTTTGTGCTGAAGCCGAACTTCGTTTTTTCCTGCTTTCAGAAACTGAAGCAAAGGAGAAATACAACTATCCGGGAGTAGAGGCATTTTTTGAGTGAAGAAAATTGGGAATACCAAAATTAAATTGCCACAAATTGGAACTAGCATAACAATCAACTATCAACGAAAACCTTATTTTTAGGGTAACAACCTCGATTTTAGCCGGAACATAGAAAACCTGAAAAAAGTTGCACAAAAAACAGGAAGGGTGAAGACAAAAGAAGTAATTAATATTTAACCACAAATATGAAACAGATATTTACACTTGCATTCGGATTATTGTTGTTGGGAACATATTGTTATAGTCAACAAAAATTTATTCCGGTCGATAATGCAAACATCCGTTATGTTGGTCGTATGGATTTTTCAAAACCGCAGGAGGTCTCGTTCGACTGGTCCGGAGTTTACATACAATTTTGCTTCAGAGGGAGTGAATGTTCGATAAAAATGAGTGATACCGGGCACAATTATTACAATGTTTTTATTGACAACCAACTCTCAACAACCTTTGATGTAAAAAGCGATACAACATTAATAATAGGGAAAAACCTGGGTCCTCAAATCCATAGGGCAAGAATTTATAAAAGAACTGAAGGTAGCCAGGGTATTGGTTCGTTCAAAGGAATTTTCCTTGACGAAAATGGCGAAATGTTACCTTGGAAAGACGTTCCATTACACGCCATAGAATTTATTGGAAACTCTATCACTTGTGGATATGGTACTGAAGGACGTGCAAAAAACGAACGTTGGACTCCTGCTACCGAAAACAATTACCTCAGTTATGCCCCAATAATTGCCCGTGCATTTAATGCCGATTATCACATTATTGCCCATTCAGGACAAGGTGTTGTACGTAATTACGGCGATAAGAAAAAAATATCGGACAAAGCTATGCCCGATCGTTTTAACAGGGTCTATGACGGAAAAGAACAACCACTCTGGAATTTCAAACTCTGGAAGCCCGAAGTTGTTGTTATCAATCTGGGGACCAATGACTTTAGCACACAACCATTTCCTGATCAGATCGATTTTCGGAAAGGGTATGAAAATCTAATCAGCGAAGTGACAAATCAATATGGCGAACTTCCGATTTTTTGCGTTGTTGGACCAATGATTGACGAGCCTTGTTATTCGTATGTAAAACAAATGGTTGACGATTTTAGGAATATATACCAAAAGAAAAACATCTATTTTATTGGCATTCCCTCTTATTTAACAAATCCAGAAAAAGATTTAGGTTCTGATTATCACCCTAACTATTCGGGACAACGTAAGATGGCCAGTCATGTTTTGCCGGTTATGGCAACTGTTTTGGGTTGGGATTTTAAAACCAATGAACTCTATTAAGTATTTCAAAACTAAGTAACAGACCCAATATATTGTTACATTTTATTTAGTGTTCACCCCTTGTCCAAATTCAGAAAGAAAGGCTTGTATGTTTGTATGGAGAAAGCATCTCAGACTTTGGTGCAAGCACAGTCGAACGTTCAGTCATACGATGGATGGATGGAGTCAGTATAAAAACACAAACTTAAGTACGACATTATTTCATTCGTATTACTAATAAATAGTTACTTTCCTTTCTTGGTTCGATTTAAGAAATTATTTTTGCTTAAGCTTATTTAAGCTACAAACAAATTTTCTAAATCGACTAAATTATTTATTATGAGCTTGAAACTTAAAAAGTCATTGACTTTCCTTTTGCTTGCTGTTCTGCTGGGAGGAATTCATTCGTTTGCTGCCTCTAAAAAAGGCAAAGAAGTTGGTCTTCAGTTATATTCTGTTCGCGAAGCCATAAAAAAAACCGATATTAAAACAGTTGTTCAACAAGTTGGCGCAATGGGCTATAAAATTGTTGAAGCAGCCGGTTATGGCGATGGTAAATTTTATGGCATGGAACCTGCAGCATTCAAAGCCCTGTGCGAAGCCAACGGACTTAATTTCTATTCATCACATTGTGGTCAGGCGGTTCCTGATAAAGCTGGCTGGAATGCCTGCATGAAATGGTGGGACACTTGTATTGCTGCTCACAAAGCTGCAGGCGTAAAATACATTGTTCAGCCTTTTATGGATAAAGTTGGTTATGAATCACTTGAAGGATTAAAACGCTATTGCGATTATTTTAACGCTGTTGGTGAAAAATGCAATGCTGCCGGTATTCGCTTTGGTTACCACAACCATAGCGGCGAATTTAAAGCCATCAACGGACAAACTATTTACGATTATATGCTTAAAAATACCGACCCTAAAAAAGTTATGTTCCAGATGGATTTATACTGGATTACTGAAGGCGGTAAAAACCCTATCGACTATTTCAAAGCTTATCCTGGCCGCTTCGAACTGTGGCATGTTAAAGATAAACGAGAATTGGGTGGCAGCGATGCAAAAATGAATTTTAAACCAATTTTCGAAAATGCTAAATTAGCTGGCATGAAAAAATACATCGTTGAAGTTGAAGAATTCAATTCTAACCCAATCGATGGTGTTAAACAATCATTGGAATTCCTTCAAAATGCCGATTACGTGAAATAAGCTATTTGATTTAAAATCTTTAAAAATCTGGTTGTTTCCTGAAAGCAACCAGATTTTTTTTACTCTTTACACATCTGGTTGAGTTGAAGTAATAAGATGAAATAGCCATCTTTCCTTAGTCGAGATAAATCCTAAATGGCTATTCGCTTCGCAGATTTTCCTTCTGTTAATTCTAGTCCATTGGATAGTTTTGTCTAAATAAAAATGTTAACACCCAGATTTAAAAGCAGAAATCAAAAGTTTGTACATATAAAATGATGAAAATAACATTTGTATAGAATGTGTAAAAATAAGAAGAGCAACTCTACCCTCTGGTATTGTTGCTCATTCTTTACTAATTAACGTTTAACTGTCCACCAGAGTGAAGGCCCCCGCTGGGTTACCCACACTCGAAAAAAACCATATTTATAAAAAAGACCTCTCTTAGAACGAAACCGTATTCACTGTTGATGAACTCGACAGAGATACTGTTTTCTTAAGTGATGCACCCGAACTTGAATACGTTCCACCTGTATATAATCCGTTCACTGAACTTCCGCCCGAGTATGACCCTCCGGTATATATTGAATAAGAACTACCTTTTGTCAATGCTGTTGATGAATACAGGAATTTGTAGCCACCGTTTTGAGGTTTAAAGCTCAAAATATCTTTACCACTTGCATCCTGAATATGCAGGAAAGTGCTTGATGAAATTGAAGCTGAGGATGAAATATACATGTTGGGTTGAGTAGAACTTGAGCTCATCGATTTAGTCATATTTGAATTTGAACCTGCTCCAATAAAAAAGCCTCCTTTCATATTAAAGATACCATTAAAGTCACATGCTTCTTCTACACCTGAATTTGGGCCATTTGCGATAGTCACTCCTCCCGAAATTTCAACATTTCCATTACTGTCGATAGCATCGCCGTTACTACAACTTGTAACCAATGTGCCACCTTTCACATACAAGTAACTACCATCGTTTGATTCAGTTCCGCCGCTTACTGTTCCTGCAGTAGCATTAATTCCATCGTTTGTTGCGCTAACAGTAAGGGTGCCATCGTTCAAGGTAATCAAATAACTTTCAACACCTTCGTATGAATTGTTTATATTCACATTACCACCATTTTGTGTATATACCTTTTCGGCATGAATACCATCGTCCGACGACGAAATAGTAATATTTCCGTTATTTATTGTAACGGCTCCATCGGAAACAATAGCTTTAGGATGACAATAATCAGTGCCGGAAACACTAAATTTAGAACCAGTGGTTGTAATTCCTATCGTAGGTGAATTGCTGGTATCGCCAATTGTAATTGCGGTATCTGCTTTAAACCCTTTTCCGCCACTACCCGAACTAGAAGTAGTAATATTTCCCCCAACGATGTTTATATTGGCAGCCGATAAACAATTTGCACTATACGAATCGGTTGTTCCACTCGAATTTTTGTAAGTTGTTCCTGACCCCGATGAAGTAATCTTAAGCGTACCACTTGTCATATTTATGCTGGTATCACTCGAAACACCTTTTCCTGCTATACCTGAACTTGTTATGGTAATATTGCTGCCACCAATATTTACATCGGCATCGCAGGTGATAGCTTTACAGTAGGCCGGATCATAGCCTGAACCCGAAGTTTCCAATTCAACACCCCCCGTTGCATTTATGGTATAAGTTCCGCCATTGAATTTAATAGCGCCCGTTGAAGTAAAACCTTTCGATTGATTTCCTCCTACAGTTAAATCGCCTGTCCCTCCCAAAACAGTGATCGTACTTCCGCTGTCGAAACATGCACTGCTTGGGTTCGATGTCGATAGAGTGAACGTTCCTTTATTAACTGTTAATGCACCATCACTTTTGATACATTTAGGCTTTGTATAGTTAGCTGTTGCATAACCGCTGGTTCCTGAAACCAGGAAACGGGTCCCGGTAGTTGTAATTTTTACAGTTGGCGAATTACTGTCATCACCAAAGGTTAACTTACCATCGGCGCTAATACCCTTGCATCCAGTTCCCGATTGAGTAATTGTTATATTTCCTCCTACAACATTAATATTTTCATCAGCACCAATACCTGTTGCCGAATACGAATCGGTTGTGCCGCTGGCTGTTGTATAAGCAGCAGCATTTCCTGAAGTATTAATTACAATCGTTCCACTTGTTATATCCACATTTTTATCCGACGAGATTCCTTTTCCGCCAGCCCCACTACTTGTAATAGCAATACTTGCTCCATTAATAGTGATAGTACTGTCGCATTTTATGGCTGTTGCATACGAAGGATCATATCCCGAACCCGATGCCGTAAGTACAGCTGCTCCTGAATTAACTATTGTAATAGTTCCTCCACTCAATTCCATATTTTGAGCAGATTTTATGCCTTTCGACTGGTTTCCTGAAATGTTGAGGTTAATAGTTCCGCCACTAATTGTTAATGTACTATCGCAAACCAATCCCTTTACATCAGCTGAAGAATTGTTTGCTGTTAAATTTCCTCCTGAAATCAGGATATAACCACCTTCGCATTCAATTCCATCGCCTGTAGCAGTAATACTCAGCGTTCCACCACTCATCTTAAAGTAATCGTTGGAATGAATGCCATCTTTTGAAGAAGAGGGGATGGTAATTGCCCCATCTTGAATCTCAACATAATCGTCGCTGCATATCGCATGTTTCGAAACACTTTTTACGCTAAGACTTCCACTTCCATCGAATACAATTTGTCCTTCACTAAAAATAGTTCCTTTCTGATCTTCAGACGATTTAGCATAAGATGACCCATCAACCAACGTATTACTCGTTCCCCCAATCAACGACAGATTAGCCTTCTTTTTCGATTGAATATTTATAGCTGGCCCGTCGGCGTTGGTAAGTGTAAGCCCGTTTAAATAGAGATCAAATTTGGCCAAACTGTATATTTTAAACATACCATCGGTTGATGTTCCTTTCAGAACATAAGTTACATCAGTATCTGTAATACTTGAATTAACTGTTACATCAGCGCCACTTACACTTATACTGACACCACTATCAGAAAGCGGATTGACTACCGAAACAGACGACCCGTTGTATGTTACATATACTGTATTCGAGCTAAGAAATGAAACACTATCTATTTCAGAAACCTGATATTCAGTTAATATACCAGAAACACGAAAATAAGCTTTTGCACCATCAGTGCTGAAATAAATACTGTCAATATTCGATATCTGATATTCTGTTGATGATTTATCATTTTTATAAACGTAAAGGTTTTTCTGGGCAAATAAGCTGAAGCCTGAAAATAAGCACAAAAGAAGGAGCAGAAACTTTCTCATAACTTAACGAATTTAAACGTACGTCCATTTACATTCAGCAGATAAAGTCCGCTTTGTAAAAAACTAACATCGATTGATTTTTCACCTGAACTTATTTGTGTATTCAGTATCAAGGATCCGGTTATTCTGTAAATAGATACCTGGTACGTTGTTTCAGGTGCATTTTGAATGTAAATGATGTCGCTAACCGGATTTGGATAAACTTTCATACTAACGGTTTCCGGCAAACTAAGTTCATCTACCCCAGTTACTGCTGATTTAAACGACAGTTTACTAATATTGCTCAAACTGTAAGTTTCAACTGGTCCAGACAGATAATTGATTAGCAGATTATTATTTGAGAAAGTAAACCGCTCAAGAGTTGAAAGCGATTTTGCAGTTGTACTTCCATCTTTTGTTTTAATGTACAGGCTTTGAGCTTTAACCGATGCCAATACTACAAACAAAAGAAAAATTAATAGGGTAAATTTCTTCAACATATCAATCCTTTTGTGATTTGACAAAACATCTTTCATACAAACAGGTGTCTTTTTAATTATGGACAACACTATTCCGCATGAATTTTTATTTACCCTAATTTTTTATGTATTTTTTTTGAAATATTTCAGAAATAAATAATCAAAGATTTACAAATGAGTTAAAGCACACTAACCTTTATCCCTTTCCGATTGAAGATTCTCCCAAATATCAAGGATATGGGTTTCGCCATCGAAATAGCTTTTATTATCTTCTTTACTGAATATTTCGAAAGAAGGAGCCATTAATATCTTTCCTGAATCGGGATAATCGCACACATCGTAGCCGATGAATGTTCGAATATCCAAATACATACAAGGTTCATCGGTATGATTGTAAAGCTGATGAGCTCCACTTTCACCCATTTCGAAGAAAATCAGGTCTCCTTTACTTACAACCGACAATCCTTCAGGCGTTCGCAAAGTCATCGTTCCTGAAAGCACCATAAAAAGCTCTTCGGCAAACCTATGCGAATGATATGGCGCTGAAAATTGTCCCGGATTGAGTTGCCGCAAATCAAAATTCAGATTTTGCGGTTTCAACCCTTTTTTGAATCGCGACACATCAGTCATTAACCGGTAATTGTCTATTTTGTTTCTATCTTCCTGAAAATCTCTGTCGGCTGATTTGAATACAGTTGCCATAATTTATTAGATCAAATTTGTTATACAGATCATTGAATGATCAAATTGACAAAGTTTCAGCCAATTTGTTTATTCCATTCTGTTCGTTAAAACAACAGTTTCTGGAACAAGGTTAATAAACAATTGAAGTTCTTTGTCGTCAAAACCTTTGTTGTAAACAGATGAATAAAGAAGTTGGATCAGACATTTAATTTCATTTCCTGAATAACAATTTCTTTCGGTACCCGGAATTGCCATCAAAATCATGGAGGTAGAACTTGTACCATCTAATGCTGGCAATATATAGGGTACTTTATTAAGGATAGAAGCGCCATTATCAAGATAAAACCGAAGTCGATTTTTTCTGTCTTCGCAATTATCCCCTTCTGATGGATGTTCAATTTCCAAAATTAAATCTTTGCCCCAATTTATGGACATTCGCTTTATTTCATTCATTAAAGCGGTACCAATCTTCTTATTACGCCAACGGTTATCAACAGCAAGATAATCGAGCAATGCAAAATTTGAATTTGCAAAGTTCCATAGAATTGCAAACCCAACCACACAACCTTCGGCTTTAGCAACAAGAAAAACAGACTTCCCTGTAACAATACGTTCTTCTATAACTTGGAGCGATTGTCGCTCATTCGCCGGGAAAATATCGGTGTAAATAGTAATTACTTCCTTATAGTTTTCGCAGTTTGTATGGGCTAGCAAACAAAATTCGGGATTCATTTTACAGGTTATATGCCTTGACAATTATTCAAGAGGCGTAAAAAACTCAACTTTTCCACATTTCGGACAAATGTATAAATCGAAAGTTTCCCTATTCTCAAACAATTCGAATAAATTACCTAAGGCGCCCAAACGAGTCCCTTCATGAAACCTGAAATTTCCAGAGAAAATCATTTGTATATCACCACACCGTAAACATTTTAGCGTACGGGTGCTTTGTGATAATTCATTAATATCAATTACACGTTCTTCAGTAAGGCTGTAATTACAGTTCCAACACAATTCAAAATTATCTTCCAATTCGGCCTTGCAATTCGGACAATTCTTCACTGGGGTATTTTTGAAATTTTCGTTAATTCAAAAGTAACCCGTCAGCAGGTTGGTGCCCTGTGATTGCAGCGCTCCATAATGCCAGAAAAAACAAAGGAATTAAGATCAAAAGCACAATCATCAACGCTTTCTGGTAGTTTTTACGGTAATAAGTTATTCCTTTACCAATGTACGCATTCCAATAATACGAATTAAGCACCATTGATCCGATGATAGCAAGCGCTACTGTTCCAGGTAAACCAATCTTAACAACATACAAAAAATATGAAGATAAGAAGGTGTAAATTACCGAAAAAGCTAAAACATGCGGAATGCCATCTTTACGGTCAACTTCCTTCAGGTTCCGGGCAAGTAAAATCCCGCCAGCAATAACCGAGAACAAGACAGAGAATACATAAATAACTTTATCTGAATACAAAGTAGGAGTTTTATCTATATCGTCTAAACTGGGATCGTTACTAATCTCAGCTATTGTTTTAAATCGATAGATAAACTCATCCCTTGGAGTCGGATTTTCAAATTCAGGATCTATTTCTTCTCTCATTTCTTCGTCGATATCCAGGATATCGTCATCTTCTGTAATCGGTTTTTCTTCATTTGGTTTTTTTTCAAAATTATTCATGTCACAATTATTCCTTTTATTCCCCTATATTTATTGGTGACACTACTTAGTAACCTGTGCAGCAATATTTTCAAAATATGCTACACATTTTTCCTCTGTGGTCGACCGCAAGTTAATTTTTTTATCGAAGATAACCAGACGCAACAAACGGTAAATTTCAATAGTTTTTCTTAAAGCCTCAACAATCGATTCAAGTGAGTATTCCGGAATGGTTTTTTTAAGCAATTCTATCTCATTTTTCGGAAAATTTTGCTCAATTTTTCGCATTCCCCGTGGTAACTGACTATTCTTGATCTGCATCATAGGCGCCAAAACCATTACACGCATGGCCGAAATAGAATCGATGGTTTCAAACAACTCTCCTCTTCCTATTTTTAAAGAGCTATAATGAATCCATGTCCAGAATCGATCTTCAATCCATTGATAGTTTAATTCAGGCCAGGCTGAAGCCGTACTTTCAATAACTTGAGATAATGTACCATCACGATCCCATAAAACAACCGGATTTTCAACTCGTTGTTTTAGTTCTTCAATTGTAATAAATTTAATATCAACATGTAATAATGGATTATCATACATACAAATTAAAAGGCGTTTTTCGCCAACATGTTCACCAGTAAAGGCATTCAGCAGTGTGCCAAACTGCGAAGCATAATAATACATTTGGTCAAAACTACCGGAAACCAGTTTTTCGGTTACCAGCACAAGGTCGATGTCTGAAAATTCGTCGATCTGGTTATCTATCCATGATCCGCCGGCAGCCAATCCAAGAATAGAAGCATCAGCTTTTGCTATTTCAATAGCTTTATTTACAAATTCATGATGCATCATATCACTTACAGTTTATTGTTTTACAATTAACTATCTCCTACTCCTCTTCTGTTTATATCTTTTAGACTTCCCCTTAAATTGTTGCTCATGGTTTTTCAGAAAAATAAAACTTCTCACTAGTTTTATTTCAGTATCATGGCCATTGGTACTGCAATAACAATCATTAGCGCATAAAGAGATAAAACTACAATAGTAAAAATACCAGTAAATTTCAACAACGATTTCAGGTTACCAAATGCCGAAGTGTATTGTTCTTCGTCGTTGTTTTCAACGGCTTGTTTTGCTTCAGTGGAGAACCGGTACAAGTAAGTTATTGGGATAAAATTTATACCGGTAAACAAAAGGTAAAACAATCCGAGCAGCATCGATGGAAATTTCGTCCCTGTTGCCTTGCTTAGCTCCGACATTCCAAACATTATTACGAATGCAAACAATACCATTAATCCCATGAATACATACCCTACTATTGCGAGGAATTTTCCCCATTTGGCGGATTCCAAAATGTAAGATTCTATAGTTTCATTTCCCATTACCAGCTTCTCCGGTGCAGGTGTGCTGTTAAGTTCTTCCATGTTATTAGTTTTTAATTTATTTTATCAGTATTTCATACAAATCAGATGATTACTGTGCATCTACCATTTTAACAAAACTCAATTTTTAAATATTATTATTAAAACAGTGATTAAAAATATTTAGGGAGAAAAAGTAATCCAGCCTTGCTCATTTCGGCCTATTGAGAAATAAGCAATCTCCATAATTGTTTAGTTTCAACCCAAATTAATTTCTGACAGAATCACAGAACACTTCATAAAAAGCACTACTTATTAAATCCTATACCACTACTACTTGGTTTTCCAAGTAAATTTTCTTTCAAACCAAGAAATTCTTCTTCCGACAAATAATCGGCATTCTTTAACCAAATTAAGTTATTCAATTGACCTTCGACAGGCAAATCTCTATCAATCTTACCGTATTTCGAAATAAGATAATTCCGTTTAGTTGTTTTTAATGTTTCAATAAACTCCTCCACCGTTTTTTTATCAGGGTTATCGGCATAAACAGGTATAACCCTTTCTCCATGAACATATAAATTTACCATTTCCTTAGTCGTCAATTTCAGAATAACCAAAAACACAGCAGATACAGCCAGACAAACTAAAAATCCTACGAATGATCCTCCAAGCAAAGTAAAAATACCTACTAAACCAAAAACCGAAGAAAAGAAAAGCCATCCTGTTTCTTTCTTTATTGTTCGGGTCATTCGACTCGAAATGTCTTCATAATTAAATTCTTCTTCGAATTTTTCAGAAAACGACTTCAACGAAACCAACAATCCTTTTTCTTTTATCTCAAAACAATTGAGAGTAAAATTTCTTTTCTGAACAAGTAATTTCATGTGTAAAAATTTTTGTTTAGCGCCTTAAAATCTGCGCATTAACATTTTACAATCCAACGCATGGAATAGCCATTTATATATTTACGATTGGCCAGAACTGGCACACTCGACTATTTCCCATTCGTACAAATTTTAGTTTAATGTCTTAAAACTTATTCTTTATCACTGTTGTCCGGTTAAAATTCTCATAGTTATCCGTAAACTAATAAATTTAAAGGCATTTCGGAAGATTACACCACTACGTGGCTTACATTTTCATCTTGCCAATTTTCTACAAAGATAAAACAGCTACGCTGCAAACTTCATAGCAATACGATTGCTAAATCTTTGTATTGCAATGACATCTGACAGAAACACTGAGCAACTTAGTTGCGACATCTTGTAATACCCCAGTTTCACCGGACAACAGTGTATTCAAATATATAAAATTCTATGTGTTAAATAATAATGCTTTTATGAATTTCATTTAAACCTACTTAAAAAGATTAACCCATGTAGAATTAAGACCAGCCAACTATAAAATCGAAGTAATGAACTACCTGGTTTATACCATTTTTTTTACTATTTAATAAAGTATGTGAGTAAAAAATACTGATAGTTTAGCTATTTGTAACAAAACCTTTTTTAACAGCCAAATTCATTTTCTTATCGAGTTTTTTCTAAAAGCAGATTAGCGTTTGTAAATATCAATCGATAGTCATTTAATCATGTATTGCCTATACCTTATCCATTTCTTTATCAAATTCTCTTAAAATATACAATATGAGAAACTTACCAGATTCCGAGATCCATATTTTTATAAAAATAAAGCTTGTCTGATTTTACCTTAAATCAATCTCTCTACAATCATAATTCGATAAAAAATGACATTTATTTCAATACTAAAATTTCACTTTTTCAATTTATATTGTTAGCTTTCACTAGCCAAATCAAATCTATATAAACCAGATATATAATGATCCTAGACCTAATTCAAAATGCTTCATTGCTGATAACATTAACTGTTTTTTATAGTTTACTTACTCGATTTGGAAATCAAAATTCAATAATCTACAAAATACTTGGCGGGATATTATTTGGTACAATTGCGTTGGCTGCCATGAAAATGTCT
This sequence comes from uncultured Prolixibacteraceae bacterium, assembly GCA_937915865.1. Lineage (GTDB taxonomy): Bacteria > Bacteroidota > Bacteroidia > Bacteroidales > Prolixibacteraceae > Aquipluma. Next base: position 68,189 of record CALGIG010000045.1, read on the forward strand.
GTCCATTATGATAAAGGAATCATTTATGATGGACGTTCTATTGTTTTAACATTGGCAGGCCTGTTTGGAGGAGGTATTCCGGCAGTAATCTCAACAATGATAGCCGGAATATATCGTTTTTATATTGGAGGAGCCGGGGTTTGGGCTGGAACTACAACAATTGTTGCTTCAGCCAGTGTAGGATTACTTTTTCGTATATACCATGATCATAAACCGGAATCACTTAGTATCAGCAGGCTATTTTTTATGGGTTTACTTACCCATATTTTGATGCTTTTTTGCCAACTTTTACTTCCCATGCCATCTGGCATTGAAACAATTCAGAAAATCTGGGGTCCCGTTTTGTTAGTATTTCCTCTTGCCACACTACTGATGGGACTTCTTTTGGCCACTGATCAAAAACGGTCAATCGCTGAAAAAGAATTAAAAAAGAGCGAATCTCTTTATAGGATTACGCTTCACAGCATTGGTGATGCAGTAATTACAACCGATTGTTTAGGAAAAGTGAGATTTATGAACGCTCAGGCCGAACACTTAACCGGATGGACCGAAAATGAAGCGATAGGTCAATCTATCGATAGTATATTCTTAATTTTTAGCGAAGATTCAGGCCTAAAAATGGAGTGCCCTGTCCAACGAATATTAAAAGAAGGCAAAGTTATCGGGTTGGCAAATCATACAACATTGCTTTCAAAAGACGGTAGAAAAACTCCAATAGCCGATAGCGGAGCACCAATTAAAGATGAACAAGGTAATATTTCTGGAGTAGTTCTTGTGTTTAGAGACCAGACTGAAGAAAGAACAATTTTATATCAGCTCCATGAAAATAAAGAAAGATTTAAACGAGCCGTAGAAAATATACCTGATGCCGTTTTTATCTACGATCAAGATTTAAAAATTCAATTTGTTAACGATAAGGTAGAAACTATTATCCAAGCGCTTAATTCAACTGTCATTGGTTTGTCTGATGTTGAAATCTGGCCTGTAGACTTTTATGAGGCATATTTCCCTGTTCTGAAGAAAACATTTGTCGCTAATAAAATCAATCAGATTAATTTATCACTGGATAACAGCAAAACTGGAAGAAAATTTCTCAACATAACTTGTATCCCACTGACAGATGAATATGATAACGTGGTTGAAGTAATGTCAATAATGAACGACTATACCAAAAGTAAGTTAATTGAAGATGAACTCTTAGAACGTGAACGGCTATATCATAATTTAACAAATAATTCTCCAGTTGGAATTTTTAGAACGAGTCCTGATGGACAAACAACTTATGTCAATCCCCAATGGTGCAAATTAAGTGATTTATCTTATGAAGCAGCATTAGGCTATGGCTGGTATAACGCAATTATGCCTGATGATATAGAATACCTGCAAAATGAATGGAATAAAACCATTCAAAATCAAACGAAGTCTGTTACAGAATATCGTTTTAAAAAGAAGGATGGGTCCGTTGTTTGGGTATTAGGTGTTGCTGTACCAGAGTTTTCAATACATGGGGAATTAATCGGTTATATTGGTACTATTACAGACATTTCAGATCGCAAAAAAGCCGAGGAAGACCTCCGTCAGTCAGAAGATAATTTTAGGCGTTCAATTGACGAATCACCTCTTGGAATACGAATTGTATCTGAAAATGGACATACTTTATATATCAATCAAGCATTATTCCATTTTTTTGGATTTGAAAATAGCAATGACTTTGACTTTAAAAAGATAGAAGAAAGATACTCTCAAAAAAGCCTTACGGAGCATGTTGAAAGGCGAGAAAAACGAAAAAGTGGAAAATTTGTAAACCCCGAATATGATATTACTATTTTCCGGCCAAATAACGAAATAAGACATTTGCATGTCCTCAGAAAAACAATAATTTGGGACGGTAAATTACAATTCCTGGTAATTTATCAAGACATTACCGAAAGAAAAAGGGTTGAAGAAGCATTAATTCAAAGTGAAGAATCGCTGAAGGAAGCGCAGGAGATTGCTCAAATGGGCGACTGGAAATATGATATTATAAATAACGTTCACATCTGGTCGGAAAATTGTTATCGGTTGTTTGGCCTCGAACCTTATGAGATTACTCCTACTTACGAATATTTCAGGAGCCGAATTCATCCTGATGACCTGATATTGCTTGATAAAAATCGTTCTAAAATATTGGCTTGTCGTAAGCCAGTTGAAATGAAGATTCGCTTAATAATGCCCAATGGGCAAATTCGATGGATTCTAAATAAGATTATACCCGAATTTGAACAAGACAATCTGGTCAGACTGAGAGGTATTAATATTGACATTACCGAATTAACTATAACACTAGAGGCGCTTCAAAAAAGTGAAAAGAGCTACAAGAACCTGTTCAAAAATCACTCAGCAATTAAAATGATTATTAATCCTGAAACGGGAATAATTATTGATGCTAATTCTGCCGCTGAAAATTTTTATGGATATTCCAAAAAGGAATTGCAGAAAATGAATTTTAAAGAAATTCTCGTTTTGGAAGAAACTGACTTTTTTAAAGAACTATCAGACATAAAAAATGCACAAAAAAAACAAGCTGAATATTTTCATCGGGTTTCCGATGGAACTATTCGTAATGTTGAAGTATTTACAAGTTTAATTGATTTTCAAGACAATAAGTACCTTCATTCAATTGTCTATGACATTACTGAAAAGAAAAAAGCCGAAAAATTACTACAACTACTAAGTCGGTCAACGAATCAAAGCCCCGTTAGTATAGTAATTACTGATCCCAATGGAATAATTGAGTATGTAAATCCTAAATTTACAGAAACCAGTGGTTATAACTATTCTGAAGTTATCGGTAAAAACCCAAACTTTCTTAAATCGGGAATTCATTCCAGAGATTTTTATCAAAACCTTTGGAAGACAATAAAGACTGGAAAAGAATGGCATGGTGAATTCTTAAACAAAAGAAAAAATGGAGAGTTATACTGGGAAAATGCAGTTATTTCTTCAATTGTTGACAAAGATGGTGTAATAACTCATTTTGTTGAAAATAAAGAAGATATCACTGAAAAGAAAAAAATATATGAAGATTTGAAAATTGCAAAAGAAAAAGCAGAAGAAAGCGACCGCTTAAAATCGGCCTTTTTAGCAAATATGAGCCATGAAATACGCACTCCACTTAATGCAATACTCGGATTTACCAATGAATTAACACAAGAACCAGATATTGACCAAATTACAAAGAAAGAATATTCAAAAATAATTAACAGAAATGCAGAAAACCTATTGCAAATAATTAATGATATTCTGGACATTTCCAAATTAGAAACTGGCCAGCTAAAGATTTCAAAAAATAGATTTAATCTCAATCAAATACTCAAAGAGCTTTTAACTGAATATAAAAAGAAACTAATCAATCTTAATAAAGAAAATATAGACATTGAACTAAATAATGTCGACCAAAATTGTACGATATATACAGATATGGTTCGTCTTGTTCAAATCATAACCAACCTACTAAATAACTCATTGAAATTTACCCATGAAGGAAAAATTGTATTTGGCGTTTCTCAAATTTCAAATACAACCATAACATTTTTTGTAACCGACACTGGAATAGGGATTGAAAAGAACATGCAGTATACAATCTTTGAACGATTTAGACAGGTAAATGATTCGACGACTAGAATCTATGGAGGTGCAGGATTAGGTTTATCAATTGTAAAAAATCTGGTGCAATTATTAGGAGGAGACATTATCCTTAATTCTGAAATTGGGAAAGGCTCAACATTTGAATTTTGGATAGCAGTGGATTAGACTGAACCTCTGACCGAAGCAAATTATCCTTTTCTTGATACATAAAATGTAACATTTTCCCCATTCCAGCAATCGTCGCTGGCGGGTAATATGTTTTCAAAATCTCTGATATCAGTAAAACCTTTTGATTCGAATATTTGCACCAAATCATCTTTTCTGTAATAATGGTTCCAAAAAATGTAGTTATCAACCGTATCATGCTCACCAATTATTATATGATGATTTGCAAATACCTTTTCTTCTGGATAGTGATATCCGTTTGCTAAAGCAAGGTAAGGTGTGCCTTTCCAAAATCCACTATTTTGTACCTCCCACGACTGTGAAATTATTTTTTGATCAATGTTTCGTTCATTTACAATATCACAGATAAACAAACCACCTTTCATTAATGCCCGATAAATATTTTCCAATACTTTATCTCGTTCGGTTGGCAATAGGACACAAAAATCAAGATAAATCAGAATTACTAAGTCAAACTGATTATCAAAGTCCAAATCCAGATAGTTTTTCGTGAAATATTCAATACCAAGTTTCTTTTCTTTTGCTTGCTTGGTTGCATACTGTATTGAATTTTCAGAATAATCAACACCAATTATTGAATGTCCTCTTTGTGCTAATCGTTCTGCATAAAGACCTGGCCCACAACCCAAATCAAGGATTTTCATTTGCGATATGTCTGTTTGTTCTAAAATCCAATTTGTTATTCTTTCAATTTTCGTCTGACTTCGGCTTGCTAAATCATTTTCTGGATTAATATGTAGTTCTAACAATTGTTTCGAGATGTAAGGGTCTGTCCACATTACAGATGAACCTTTCTCATACAATTGAGGTTTTTTCGATAATTTTTCAATTAGTTCTATATTCATTACAATGTTGTTTTATTCTGGTTGCTAATTATTTAATGTTAAAACATGCGAATTGTAAAGGTCTCGGTATCATTTGTACAAACTGAATATTTCCAGTAATCAATGCCTGTTAATTGGGTAAACTGTTACCATCCGTAATTATTTTTTTAGTCGTATTTTCCACGCAAAATCTATACTTAACAAATGCTCATATTTGAATTTGTCGGCTATATTCATCCTGTAAAAAGTTGGCCTGTACACAACTCCAATATTAAAATACTCACCTACCTGGAAATAAGTCGGGAAAATTAATCCTAATGCATAACTACTTTTTTTAATTGGGTCTCTTGTTGGCGGAGGTGGATCAAATCTACCATAATACCTAAAGTCCCAAGTATTTCTTGCATAAGAAAGCCCATAACCAATCGTAAAACGTTTAAGTCTTTTGTTGTTCGAAAGACTAATATATCTTGAACTCATCAATTCATATTCGCCACTTAAATCAACTGCTGCCGGAAATGGAATAAAGAAGTCAGATACCCCGGAAATCCCTAAATTGATAAACCTATTTTTTGAATAGTAGTAATCAAGCCCGATTGTAAGGCCCCAAAATCCTGTATTTACTTTTACTCCTTCACTTTCCGGTATTAATCGAAATGAATTGATATGCGGCAATGACAAGTGTAAATATAATTCACCTTTATTGTATAACTGTCCAAACCTAGAATAGTTGTTAATTGTATCTGTTGAATCGAAATAAATCCTTTGCGGGTACGAACATCTTTTAGGGCTTTTTCGGTCCACAAGCATACCAATGCCGTAATTACAAAAAATATTACTCCAGTACATAAATGAATTTTGGGATGCAACTTGAAAAGTCTTTGTCAGGCTATCAGTTGTTACAGTAAAACTAATTGGTTCCTTTTTTCTTTCAACTCGAAAGTTTGCTTTGTTATTGATAGTTTTAGCTGTATCACGGTTATAAATGATCTTGCCAGGTTCAGTGGTATAAATAGTCAGGTTCTGCTGCATTTGGTTCATGATTGTTGCACATGAAGTCATTAAAATTATGACTGTTAATACGAATAGTGTCTGTCTCATATCATGGCTTAACCAAGTAGTTTTTACACTTGCAAGGACCCTATCCCGAAGAATATTGGGACAAACGGTTTTGCTCTCACCGAATACAATAATCCAGCTGTGATTATTATTTTATTCGACATAAACTTAGCAATTTGTTTGCAATCTCATTCCAAATTTGTTCTACAATTTATTCTGTTACAGAAATATTGGTAATATCTGGCAAAAAGAATGCTAAATGGTTTTGCGTATGTTACAATTAATTCGTTGTTCATTTCCATCATTTTCAATTACATTTTCAGGAATTTACGTGCATTTTGGGGATTAACGAATTCTATATTTGCAATCAGTAGTTTACTCTGATTATTCGAGCAAAAGTTCCAACATCAACAACTCGTCCTGATATCCCGTCTGTATTTATGTTTAAACAAAAAAACTCCGGTGTATTTACTACTCCGGAGTTTTTTGAACTAGACTCAGTCTTCAAATTTGAATGTTTCTGAGTACTTATTGGAATTGGTTTTTATTCCACGTTTGCAAAATTGGCCGAGGCCATCCTGGTATAACTTGCATAACGCCATTTAGCATTGTCTTCGGCTGCTGCAAACAATTGGTCAGCAACTTCAGGGAATGCTTTCTTCAACGAAGTGTAACGAACCTCTCCATTCAGGAATCCTTGGAATTTAGACCAATCGGGCACGTTTGAATCGAGCACGAATGGGTTCTTTCCCTCTTCTTCCAACAATGGATTGTAGCGGAACAAACTCCAGTAACCGCATTCTACAGCAAGTTTTTCTTCCTGTTGCGATTTTCCCATAGAAGCTCTCAAACCATGATTGATACATGGAGCGTAAGCAATAATGAGTGATGGTCCGGGATAAGCTTCAGCTTCGCGGATTGCTTTCAGGTACTGGGCCTGGTTGGCACCCATAGCTACCTGGGCTACATACACATAACCGTATGACATTGCCATTACGCCAAGGTCCTTTTTACGGATACGTTTTCCCGAAGCAGCAAATTTAGCTACAGCTCCCACCGGCGTTGATTTTGATGCCTGACCACCGGTATTTGAATATACTTCGGTGTCCATTACCAATACATTAACATCGGCGCCCGAAGCCAACACGTGGTCCAAACCGCCATAACCAATGTCGTAAGCCCAGCCATCACCACCAAATATCCATTGTGATTTTTTAACCAGGTACTGTTTCAGGCTAGCAATTTCTTTAGCGTAAGCAGTACTGTTTCCGTCCAATACTGCCAATACTTTAGCCGATACTTCTTCAGTTTTTTCAGCGTTCAGTTTATTGTCAATCCAAGCCTGGAATGCTTCTTTTTCAGCCTCAGTTGCACCATCGGCAATAGCATTTTTCATGATCATTTCGATGCGGTCGCGTTGCGCCGAAACACCTTCAGCCATACCGAAACCATATTCGGCATTGTCTTCGAACAATGAGTTTGCCCATGCAACACCGTGCCCACTTTGATTGTGTTTACAATATGGAGTTGAAGGTGCAGAACCACCATAGATTGAAGAACAACCGGTAGCGTTGGATACCATCATACGTTCGCCAAACAACTGAGAAATAAGTTTGATATAAGGAGTTTCGCCACAACCAGCGCAAGCGCCCGAGAATTCGAACAATGGCTGTGCAAACTGAGAGTTTTTGATTGATTTATTCTTTTCAACAACTTTTTCCTTATAGGTAATATTTTTAGCAAAATGGTCCCAACGGTCAATTTCAACATCCTGGGTTCCAAGTGGCTTCATCACCAGAGCTTTTGTTTTTGCCGGACATACATCGGCACAGTTACCACAACCTGTACAGTCGAGTACACTCACCTGTATTTTAAAGTTCAAGCCAGGGAACTGTTTGTTTGGAACAGCAGCCAGTGTTTTGGTCCCTTCGGGTAGCTTGGCCATTTCTTCGTCGTTGATCAGGAATGGACGAATTGCAGCGTGAGGACAAACATAAGCACACTGGTTACATTGGATACAGTTTTCAGATTGCCATTCAGGAACATTTACAGCAATACCACGTTTTTCGTAAGCCGATGTGCCAGACTCGAAAGCGCCATCTTCTGCACCAACAAAACTACTTACAGGAAGATCGTCACCTTTTTGTGCATTCATCACATCTACAATATTCTTGATGTATGCCGGGCGGTTTATATCAGCAAGTTCGTCGGTTAATTTAATGTTTTTCCATTCGGCAGGAACTTCAACTTTGTGGAAATTTTCCGCGCCGGCATCAACAGCAGCGTAGTTCATATTAACTACTTTTTCACCTGCCTTACCATACGATTTTACAATGGCTTTTTTCATTTCGTAAACAGCAGTTTCGAAAGGAATTACGCCGGTAATTTTGAAGAATGCCGATTGCATGATGGTGTTGGTACGCGATCCCAAACCAATTTCTTCACCCAATTTCGTTCCGTTAATGATATAGAAATTAATTTCGTTTTCTGCCAAATATTTTTTCATGTGGTCAGGCAAACGTTTTTTGGTTTCTTCTTCGTCCCAAATTGAGTTAAGAAGGAATGAACCTCCTTTTTTCAAACCTTTAAGAACATCGTACAGGTGAATATATGCCGGAACATGGCAAGCAACAAAGTCGGGGTTGGTTACCAAATAGGTCGAACGAATTGGTACATCGCCAAAACGAAGGTGCGAAGAAGTGAAACCGCCCGATTTCTTTGAGTCGTAAGCAAAATATGCCTGGCAGTACTTATCGGTAGCTTCACCAATAATTTTGATTGAGTTTTTATTGGCGCCAACAGTACCGTCAGAACCTAAACCATAGAATTTAGCTTCGTAAGTTCCAGCCGGGGCAACGTTTACTTCGCCTTTGGTTGGAAGCGATTTGAAAGTTACATCATCAACAATACCTATGGTAAACTGGTTTTTTGGTTCGTTCAGTTCAAGGTTTTCATAAACTGCTAAAACCTGAGCAGGAGTTGTGTCTTTCGAACCTAAACCATAACGTCCGCCAACGATAAGCGGTGCATTGGCATCTCCTTTAAATAATTCAACAACATCCAAGTATAACGGTTCGCCGTTAGCTCCTGGTTCTTTGGTGCGATCAAGAACTGCAATGCGTTTAACAGATTTTGGCAATACATCGAAGAAATATTTTGCAGAGAACGGACGATAAAGATGAACAGAGATTAAACCAACTTTTTTACCTTGGGCTACCAGGTAGTCAATTACTTCACGGGTAGTTTCGGTAACCGAACCCATTGCAATAACGATGTTTTCGGCATCGGTAGGACCATAGTAGCTAAATGGGTGATATTCGCGCCCTGTAACTTTTTTAATTTCCTGCATATAGTGTTCAACAATATCGGGAACTGCATCGTAATAACGATTCGCCGATTCTTTAGCCTGGAAGAAAATATCAGGATTTTGAGCTGTGCCCCGGGTTACAGGATGTTCAGGGTTTAAAGCGCGGTCGCGGAATTCCTGTATCAGGTCCATATCAATTAACGGCAACATATCTTCTTTAGATATCACCTCAATTTTCTGAATTTCGTGCGAAGTACGGAACCCATCGAAGAAAGCCATGAAAGGAACACGAGCTTTCAATGTTGCAAGATGGGCAACACCGGCTAAGTCCATTTCTTCCTGAACCGAGCCTGAAGCTAACATGGCAAAACCTGTTTGGCGGGCAGAATAAACGTCGCTGTGGTCGCCAAAAATCGACAAAGCATGGCTTGCCAAAGCACGGGCGCTGATATGGAATACAGTAGGAAGTAATTCGCCTGCAATTTTGTACATGTTTGGAATCATCAGTAACAAACCTTGCGAAGCAGTATAAGTTGAGGTTAATGCACCAGCCTGCAACGCGCCATGAACTGCACCAGCAGCTCCACCTTCACTTTGCATTTCGGCTAAACGCACTGGTCGACCAAAAATATTAGTTTTTCCATTTGCTGCCCATTCGTCAACATATTCGGCCATTGTTGATGACGGCGTAATTGGGTAGATACAGGCTACCTCACTAAACATGTAACTGATATGCGCTGCCGCGTAGTTACCGTCACATGTAATGAACTTTTTTTCTTTTGCCATTTTTATTAATTTTAGTTCGTGTTATATTTATTATAATCTTTAGAATCCTTATTTCAATATAAAAAACCGAATAACCATAAAGGAATTACATTGTTTTTGCCAATTTCAATCATATCGGCGGCAGCATAATAACCTTCTTCTTTGGGTTCAGTGTACTTTCCTCCAATACTGAAATGTAAATTATCGTTTACCAGAAAATCTGATTTTTCAGAACTTTTCAACTGATGTTTGTAACCAACCTGATTGTAAAAGAATGTTTTTCGTAAAATACTGTTGTTGATATTTGTATCGTCAATAGCATACATTAGGTTAGTATTGTGCAGGTAAACCAAGTCAGGTTTTTTAATTTCGTCTTCGTTTCCATTCGAGAAAAGTAAGTTTATAATCCGGGCATTTTTCATGTATCTCAGGTAATTCATGATTGTTGCCCGCGAGGTTTGCACATCGTTACTTATTTTACTCACATTGGGCGAGAATGGAGCCTGGCTGGCAATAATCTGTAGCAATTTCCTAAGTTTAGGCAGATATTGCAAATCAATCTGATTGAGATATGTCACATCAATTTCGAGCGCCAGATTGATATGCTTTAATAAAGTTTCTCCGTAAAAAGCCTTACTTTCAAAGAAATAAGGATAATATCCTTCCTTTAGGTAATCATTGAAAAAAGCCAGTGGCTTTACCTCCTGAACAATTTCATGGGCAATGTTCCTGTGGTTTTCTAAAATATCTGATAGCGTATAACTTCTGAATTTTTGATTGGTTTGGTAATTCAGGTACTCGCGAAACGAAAATCCTTCGAGATGGTAAATCTTGGCAATTTCTTTAAGTTCGCTGTTACCTTCGAGCACACGCAAAACCGGCGAAGCCGAAAATATAATCTGTAATTCAGGAAAATTATCGTAGCAGGTTTTTAATTCGGCAGCCCAACCCGGATATTTGTGTATTTGTTCTAAAATCAAAGTTTTACCGCCAGTTTTATAAAATTCATCAGCAAACGAAGTGATTCTCCTCTTTGTAAAATAAAAGCTATTGAGATTTACATATAGGCACGATTTATCGTTCAGGAACCTTTCTTTAATAATATCGAGCAAAAAAGTTGTTTTACCTACCCCTCTGAAACCCTTTATACCAATGATTCTATGATTCCAATCAATCTCATCCATAAGCTCACGCCTTATGGTTTTGTCTGATTGCTCCAGAAGTGCATTGTGGATATTGATCAAACTTTGCATTTAGAGAATTTTATGCAACAAATGTAATCAATGAATTGTCAAAATTGCAATCTAAAGATGACAATTTTGAAATAAAATTGTAATTTATAATTATTAAAAATAACAAAACCTTGCTATTTCTATGTTGAATTTATTGTAAATAGATATCATTTCCGTTGTTGCATTGATTATCGCGTTATGGATCGGAATTTTTGTTTGTTACAAAGCTGACAAAAACTGTACTTTTGTGCGTTAAATGTTTGTAAATGACAAAGCAAAAACCCGAGTTACTCGCTCCCACAGGAAATATTGAATCGTTTTACGCAGCACTTAATGCAGGCGCCGATGCCATCTTCCTGGGTCTTCAGGAATTTAATGCCCGTGGGCGAGCCAACAATTTCAACCGTCAAATGCTGAGGCTTGCATTAAAAAAAGCAAAGGAGAAAAATATAAAAGTATATGTAACACTGAATGTTTTAATTAAAAATCGGGAAATTGATTTTCTGCTTGAAATTCTAGTCTTCCTTGATGCGGTAAAAGTTGATGGAATTATCATTCAGGATTGGGGTGTTTATTACCTGGCCCATAAATATTTCCCAAACATTCGGCTACACGCCAGCACTCAAATGGCCGTGCACAATTCGGTTGGAGTTAATTATAATGCTGAAAAAGGTATTACCCGTACAGTACTTGCACGAGAACTCACTATGCAGGAGTTGGGATCAATCGCACGAAAAGCTAAAACCGAACTCGAAGTTTTTATTCATGGAGCTTTATGTTATTCTTTTTCAGGGATGTGCTTATTTAGCAGTTATGCAGGCGGACAAGGCGCCAATCGTGGTCTTTGCAAACAAAGTTGCCGTAGAGTTTATCAACATAATGGAAAACAACATACACTTTTTAGTTTAAAAGACAACCAACAAATAAGAAATCTGGCCAAATTATTTGAAATGGGAATTCGTTCACTGAAAATTGAAGGACGGATGAAATCAGCCGATTATGTATACCAAGTGTGTAAAGCATATCGAATGGCTTTGGATAACCCGCAAAATATGGAATATGCCTCTCAAATGCTCAGTATGGATATGGGGCGAGAGAAAACATCATGGTTTCTTGGAGAAAATATCTCTGAATCAATTACAGAAGATTCATCAACCGGAATATGTATCGGGAAAGTAAAACAGGTTCAAAAAGGGACACTGAGATTTATAAGCTCACTTCCGCTAGAAGCAGGTTATCGCCTTCGAATTAGAAATACCAGCGACAATGAACAATTGTACATCAAATTGGATGGGTTTTCTAATAAAAATGGAGTTTACGAAATTAAGACCGATCTTTGGCCGAAAATTCAGCAAGACGACGATATTCTTTTAGTCCGGCTAAAAAGCCAAAGTTTTCCATCAAGATTAGGTAATGCCAACAACCTTCCTGAATTAAAGATTCCGCCAATCAACAAATTTTTAATAAAAAAGGATTTAATTTCCATTTCAGGTTTAAACCAAAAATCAATGCTTTTTGTGCGGATTGGAAGTCCCGCATGGTTGCCAAAGCTAAGGTTCAACGATTATGATGCCGTTATTCTTTCGTATAAACGTTTTGATTTAAGGAGTTTTAACTGTGAATTGGAAATATATAAAATAAACAAAAACAAAATTTGGTTCGAGTTCCCTAAATTTATTTCGGAAAAGCATATCAATTTCTATAAAGATATAGCTACCAGATTAGTTACCGAAGGATTTACCCAGTTTTTCATTAGTCACTTATCACAAAAGCTAATTTTACCGAAGAATGTCAAAGTTAGTTGTAACGAAAACGTTTATATATTGAATGACGCTTCCGCACAACTGCTCAGAACCGAGCAAATTCAGAATTTTATTTATCCGTTAGAAGGTGATTTGGATAATTTGTTATCAATGAACAACAAACAAGGGATTGTTCCACTTTACTTTTATCCCGAATTGTTTTATTCGAGGATGCCAGTTGGTATTGCGAAAAATGATCTATTTGTAGATGAGAACAAAAAAAAGTTCAGAAAAACAGTAAAAGATGGGGTGACGATAATCTACCCATCGATACCGGTAGCATTGTTCCATTACAAAAAGCAATTGGAAAAAAATGGATTTAATCGATTTCTGATCGATTATTCCGGAGAAACATTGACGGCCAATGTTGTTAAACGTGTGCTCAGGAAATTCATCGACGGCGAAGCAATACAACCTTCAACAAATTTCAATTTTAAACTTGGGCTGAAATAGAAGAAATATTCAAGGATTAGCCGCAGTGTTCAAAATGTTTTTTTGAACACTGCGACTGTATACTTTTTATTGGTCGTTCATCGAGATCAGGAATTCTTCAATGGAAGCAGTTTTCATGATTCGGTTCGAAATAAATTCCATAGCTTCTACTGAATTCATATCACTAAGGAAATTACGAAGGATGTATGTTTTATCGAGAACATTTTTGTTCATCAATAAATCTTCGCGACGGGTACTCGATGAAGTAATATCCACAGCTGGGAAAATACGTTTGTTCGACAATTTACGGTCGAGTTGTAACTCCATATTACCAGTACCTTTAAATTCTTCAAAGATTACTTCATCCATCTTCGACCCAGTTTCAGTCAATGCTGTCGAAATAATAGTCAATGAACCACCTTCTTCGATGTTACGGGCAGCTCCAAAGAAACGTTTAGGTTTGTGCAACGCATTAGCATCTACACCACCAGAAAGTACTTTTCCTGATGCCGGAGCTACAGTGTTGTAAGCACGGGCCAAACGCGTAATTGAATCAAGCAAAATCACTACATCATGGCCACATTCAACCAGACGTTTGGCTTTTTCCAGCACCATTCCGGCAACGCGAACATGTCGTTCAGCCGGCTCATCAAATGTCGATGCAATTACTTCAGCATTTACATTTCGAGCCATATCGGTAACTTCTTCCGGACGTTCGTCAATCAATAAAACCATCATGTAAACTTCAGGATGATTGGCCGCAATGGCATTGGCAATTTCCTTAAGCAACATTGTTTTACCTGTTTTAGGCTGGGCAACAATCAATCCACGCTGACCTTTACCAATTGGTGAGAAAAGATCAACAATTCGGGTTGAAATGTTGTCGTGCCCATTTCCGGTAAGGTTGAATTTCTCGTTTGGGAAGAGTGGCGTCAAATGTTCAAAAGGAACACGGTCGCGAATATAATCAGGCGTACGTCCATTAATCTCAATAACTTTAATCAACGGGAAATACTTTTCGCCTTCTTTAGGTGGGCGAATAGTTCCGGTAACCGTATCTCCGGTTTTCAATCCAAAAAGTTTGATTTGTGATTGAGAAACATAAATATCATCAGGCGAGTTCAAATAATTAAAGTCGGACGAACGAAGAAAACCATAGCCATCAGCCATTATTTCCAAAACCCCGGTGTTACTTATAATACCGTCGAATTCATAAGGTTTTTCCTGTGGCTGCTGTTGTTGCTTTTGCGGTTTATTATTCTGGTTATCACGGCTTTCCCACTTCTGATTATTGTCAAAGATTTTCTTTTTGTGAGGATTCTCAATCTTTTTTTCATCCGATTCATCAACCTTTGAATCTTCAGAAGGTTGATCCACCGCAATTTCTGTTTTAGTTAGTGGGGTTACTTGTTCTTCAACTGGCTCAGCAGTTTCGAGCAATGTATCGTTTTCCGGGGTATCCTCGGTAAACAAAATTTCCTGTCTTACTTTTGGGGCCTGAGTTTGCTTTGGCTGGTCATCTTTCTTTTGTATATTTTCCTGGTCCTGGCGAAAAGCTGGTCGTTGATTTGGATTGGTATTTTGACCAGGTCGCGGATTAATATTTTGATTAGTATTTGGATTGGATGAGCCAGCTTTCACGTGCTCAGTTCTCGGACGTTTTTTGATTTGTAATTCTCTTTTGCCTTCCTGTTTTTGCTCAGTATTAACAGAAGGAGCCTCTTGTTTCTCAGGATCAAGTTTTTCCAGAGGTTTCTCATCCTGCTGTTCAGCCGGTTTTTCTTCTTTTTTACGGTTAAAAAGCTTATTAAAAACAGAACCTTCTTCTTTTTTAGGAGTTATATCTCTTGGCGATTTTAATTTTTTCTCTTCGCTTTTTTTCTCAGAAGCTAAAATCGCCTGGGTATCTAAAATTTTATAAATTAAATCTTGTTTTTTAAATGATTCAACTTTCTTAATGTCAAGTTCTTTTGCAATTTCTCGTAAATCTGGAAGAAGTTTTCTACTTAATTCAATAATATCATACATAATTTTTGATTGATTTGTTAAATCCAAATGTCAATTGACTAGAAATAAGAAAATAGTGGATTTGAAATTTTGGATAATCGACTTGTTCGAAATTTTGTGCAAGTATAGTTAAATCCTAAATATATTGCAAAGCGAATAATAAAAAATCAAATTTTGTATCAATTTTTTAAGCTAAACATTAGGTTTATGTTTAGCCACGCAAAAAATCGCCTTCATCAATTTTAACTTTCATTCGCATAAACTAACAGTTCATGCTAAAAAGAGTATAGTTCACAAAAAAACAGTTTTTTTCAAGAATCAGCAAACTTTATAATATCTACATTCGTTGAAGGTAAGTGTAATAAAATGTTAGGTCCGCCAAAAAAAACTAACAATATGCGACAACTTAAAATTGCAAAACAAGTTACAAATAGAGAAACTTTATCGCTTGATAAATATCTGCATGAGATTGGAAAAGTTGCTCTGATAACTTCGGAAGAAGAAGTTGAGTTGGCCAAACGGATAAAAAAAGGAGATAAAGGTGCTCTTGAAAGATTAATAAAAGCAAATCTCAGGTTTGTTGTATCAGTTGCCAAGCAATATCAAAACCAAGGGCTGAGCTTGCCTGATTTAATAAATGAAGGAAATCTTGGTTTAATAAAGGCGGCGCAACGATACGACGAAACACGAGGGTTCAAGTTTATTTCTTATGGTGTTTGGTGGATTCGCCAATCGATTCTTCAGGCTTTAGCCGAACAATCGCGGATAGTAAGGCTGCCACTAAATAAGATTGGCTCTATTACAAGGATTAATAAAACATTTAGCCGATTAGAACAGGAATATCAAAGAGAACCTACCCCTGAAGAAATAGCTTTTTTACTTGAAACATCGTCCAACCTTGTTGAAGATGCGTTAAAAGTATCAACCCACCACATTTCGATGGATGCCCCTATTCATGAGGAAGAAGGTAATAACAATATGTATGACCTATTGCTGAACGAAGACTCGCTAAGCCCTGATAGAGGATTAATTTATGGGTCGTTATGTAAAGAAATTGAACGAACTTTATCAACATTAACAGAACGGGAAGCTGATGTAATTCGTTATTATTTTGGATTAAGTGGATTCAGACAGCATACCCTTGAAGAAATAGGCGATGAATTTGGATTGACTCGTGAACGTGTTCGGCAAATAAAAGAGAAAACCATAAAAAAAATGCGAAATCAATATCGGAATAAGTTACTCAGAAGTTATTTGTGAAAAATGAAGCTGCTTAGGCAGCTTTATTTTTTTGTTCCTACTTAAGCAAAAAGATAAAATCTTACTTTTGGTGTCAAATTGAAAAAACATGAGACTAGTTGCACCATCTATATTAGCTGCAGATTTTACAAAGCTTGGAGAACAAATAGATATGCTAAATCGAAGTGATGCAGATTTTGTTCATTGCGATGTAATGGATGGAGTATTCGTACCCAACATTTCGTTTGGTATTCCGGTTATTTCGGCTGTAAAAAAAATAAGTAAAAAACCATTGGACGTTCACCTCATGATCGTTAGCCCTGAAAAATATCTTTCAGATTTTTTTAACGCAGGGGCTGAAATAATAACCGTTCATTACGAAGTATGCGCCCATCTACACCGTACTATCCAGCAAATTAAGAATTTAGGAATCAAAGCAAGCGTTTGCCTTAATCCGCACACACCTGTTTTTATGCTTGAGAATATTATTTCAGATGTTGATATGGTTTTATTAATGTCAGTAAATCCCGGGTTTGGCGGACAAAAATTCATTGACAATACTTACACTAAGGTCTCCGAATTAAAGGAACTAATTATGAAAAAAAATTCGGGCGCTTTAATTGAGGTTGATGGAGGAGTGAATTTTGAAGTTGGTAAAAAGCTTTATGCTGCTGGGGCTGACATTTTGGTTGCCGGAAGCTTTGTTTTTGGAGCAGTAAACCCGGTTGAAACCATCGCCCAACTCAAGAGACTATAAGCGAATCCGATATTTATCGTACGATTTCATTAACTCTTTGGTTGGAAACTTAACGTTTTGTACATCACACCCACCGGAACATCCTGAACACTTAGTGTGGATGTTTTTTCTTCTGATGATATTAAAAAACAATAGCATTCTCCGAATTAATGCAACTGATGCACCAATCAATATTATATATGTCAGTATATCAAAAATCATAGGTCATCTAAATAAAATAACTGGCAATATGAAAAACACAAAATGAAATAACCCAAGCGACAATTGTTGTATAAATAATCGCAAATAAAGCCCATTTTAATTTTCCTGATTCGTTTCGTATCGTTGCTATAACACCTAAACAAGGGAAATAGATTAATACGAAAGCCAAAAAAGCCATTGCAACCGGGCGTGAAATTACTTTTTCCCCAATTTTAGCTCCGGATATATATTTTTCGTCTGCCAATTTAGTACTTAACCCAGCATGATGGTTATCGGCTTCATCAACCTGATAAAGAACACCCATTGTACTAACAATTATTTCTTTTGCAGGTAGTCCGGCTAAAAGACTGATGCTCATTTTCCAGTCAAACCCAAGAGGCGACATTACCGGCTGAATAAATCGTCCGATTTGACCCAGGTAACTATTTTCCAGTTGTTTACTATTATCTGTTAATTGATGACTATTTATAGTGTCATGTACAGCTATATTTTCTACGTTAATATTTGTTTGTGTTGGCTGGCTTTCTTTAGGAAAATAACCTAATGCCCAAATAATAATAACACCTAATAAAATTACTCCGCCAATCTTTTGTAAATACTGACGGGCTTTGTCCCACATGTGAATTGTAATGTTCTTTAATGTAGGAATCCGATAAGGTGGAAGTTCCAGAACGAAAGGTGTCTCTTTATTCCTGAAAATTGTTCGACTTAGAAGTTGGGCTGTCAGGAAGGCAATCAAAATTCCCCCGAAATAAATCGCACTAAGTACAATTGCCGGGTTTTCAGGGAAAAAAGCTGTAATGAATAAGACATACACAGGCAACCGTGCACTACACGACATGAAGGGAATAATCAACATAGTCAGAATCCGGTCGCTTGAACTACGCAAAGTACGAGTGGCCATTATCGCCGGGACATTGCACCCAAAACCCATAACCATGGGAATAAACGACCGGCCATGAAGACCAAACCTATGCATTATTTTATCCATAATAAAGGCAGCCCGCGCCATATATCCCGAATCTTCCATAAACGATATAAAAAAGAAAAGAATCAGAATATTTGGTAAAAAAACCAGGACACTACCTGTACCATCGATAATTCCATTTACAATCAAGTCTTTAAACATTCCTTCAGGAAGAATTGCTGATAAACTTTGACTTATGGACGAAACAAAATCTTCAATCCATTTCATTGGATATGCCCCCAACTTAAATGTGGCAAAAAAAGCCAGCGAAATAGAAAGTATAAAAATAGGAAAACCTAAAAACTGGTTAGTTAAAATATTATCTATTCTATCAGAAGTTCTGGTCGCCGATTTTTTATGCTTTTTTAGCGTTTCGGTTAATGCTCCTGAAATAAACCCATATTTGGCATCAGTAATAACTGTTTCACTATCCTCATTGTAAATATTTTCAATTCGTTTAACCTCATACCTGGTCGATTTCTCAATTTCCTTAAAATTAGGATAGCTTGATAGTGTTTCAAATGTTTGCTTATCGCGTTCAAGCAGTTTTATAGCAAGAAACCGTGAAGAAACATTATCAGTTATGGGCTTTTCGAGCTTTATCTTCTTACGAAGTACCTGAATCGATTTTTCAATTTCAGCGCCATAATTGATATGGATATGGCGTACAATCGGGTCGCGATCTTCGTACACCTCAATTGTTTTATCTATTAACTCCTGAAGTCCTTTACCCTTTGAACTGATAGTTGGTATGATTGGAATTCCGATTAGTTTTCCAAGACTATGATAGTCGAACTTTACTCCGTTTCTTAACAGCTCATCATACATATTCAAAGCAATAACCACTTTGATGTCCATATCAATTAACTGAGTAGTAAGGAAAAGATTTCGTTCGAGGTTTGATGAATCAATAACATTAATTACAATATCGGGCGTTTCATCCTGAATAAATTTCCTGACATAAATTTCCTCAGGAGAATAAGCTGTAAGTGAGTAAGTTCCTGGAAGGTCGAAAATATTAAAAAAATATTCGCCACTTGAAAAGGAGGCTTTTTTAGCATCAACTGTTACTCCACTGTAATTGCCTACATGTTCTTTTGAGCCTGACAGGAAATTAAACAAAGTAGTTTTTCCACAATTAGGATTACCGACCAAAGCAATATTGATAGTACGCTCATTTTGTCTTGCCGAAATTTTTAAACTGTCGGTATCAATTACTCCCTCAAAACTCTGGGTCAGGTATTTCGCAGCCTCATCAAGGCTAACTACTTCAATCAGATTAGCTTCGGTGCGGCGCAGGGTTATATTGTAATCCAAAATTTTGTATTCGATAGGACCATTAAAAGGCGCATTTTTAATTACGGTTACTTCTTTCCCTTTTACAAATCCCATTTCAGTGATTCTTTTTCTGAAAGAACCATGTCCTAAAACTTTGGTTATGATTACAGTTTCTTTATTTTTTACCTCTGATAAACGCACCTTATAGCCCGCTACTAAACTAATTTAAACTAAATAAGAATAATGGACAAAGATATTTAAGTTTTGTAAAAACTCTTAAAAAATCTTGCTTTCTTAGAAATTCAGAATTGATTAATTTACATTTGCAACACGAGTATTACAATATGGAGGAGGATAACATATATAAAAAGATTCAGGAAGCCATTGCCTCACTTCCCGAGAATTTTAGTATTCTTGAAGAACAGATTGATGTTGAGCTTCAAATGGAATACTTTAATTTTTCACGTGATGTTAAAACTAAATTTCCTATTGAGCATATCATGCAACATCAGGATGATTTATTTGATCCGGTGGTTCCAATCGATGAGAAAAAAAATTTGCTTGTTTTACTTGCTTCACAAGAAAAGGTTGAAGCTTTCAGGATCATTGAAAAATATGCTCTCAATCCAGATCCTGAACTAAAGGCCTGGAGCACTCTCGCATTGCAGGAAAGCCGTATGGTCATCCAGAGTTCGCTGATGGATGAACAACAGGTTTATATTTCGACTGGTTTGGGAGGGAAAGGGCAAAACTTAAGGTATTTCGTTGTTTTTATTGGCCACGAAAATATCACTGAATATTCATCTATTCAACAGAAATTGATTCATGACGAACTGGAATATTCATTAAAGCGTCACGATGGTGTGCTCGAAGAAATTAACTTTGATAAAGAACTAGCTGAAGCGATGCTTCTTCTTCCGGTTAAATCTGACATCCAGGAAGTGTTTAGCAGTGTTATTAATGAGTGTAACGAATATGGTAATTTTGTACGGCAGGATATTATCATCACGAATGTTAAGAGAATGAGTTCTGGTGAAATCAGGAACTTTATTGATAAAAAAGAAACAAATGAACAATCAGATTAATTTAGCAATTCAGATTTTGCCGCGGGCAGCATCAATAGGAACGTACGAGTTAGTTGATGTAGCAATAGAGTTAATTCAGAAATCAGGTTTGAATTACCAGGTTTGTCCCTTTGAAACAGTTATTGAAGGTGGGTATGACGAAATTATGAAATTGGTTAAAGATATTCATGAAGCAGTTTACCACGCAGGAGCAGAAGAGATAATCACGAATATTAAAATCCAAACTCGTAAAGATCAGGACGTTTATATCGACGATAAAATGAATAAATATAAATAGTCGAAAAAACTCAGGTTGAAGGTTGCATTTAAATGTTTAAGTGTTATCTTTGCATCGCTTTTAGCAATGGTCCCGTAGCTTAATGGATAGAGCATCTGACTACGGATCAGAAGGTTGGGGGTTCGAGTCTCTCCGGGATCACAGTAAAAACAAAAGCCTTGATTAGCATAAGTTAATCAAGGCTTTTTATTTATAGAATTTCTTCGAGAAGCGATTTAAATTGAATCATATTATCATACAATCCATCATTTTCTATATTTTCAAGCTGTTCTTTTGTATGCGTTCCATTGGTAACTCCAAGAGAAAGGTAACAACCCGCATTTTTGCCCTCGGCTAAATCAGATGGCGTGTCTCCAATCTTGATGATTTTTCGTACATCATTTACATTGCAAAGTTCCATTGCACGAAATATCATAAATGGATTTGGACGGCCCGATTTCACCTGATCGCTACTTATCGAAGCATTGATTAAGCCATTCCCAGCATATTTTTCATTTAAACCCTCATTCCATCCCAATTTTTGCAGGATAATATCGGTAACCTTGCGATAAAATCCAGTTGTCAGGGCAATTTTTATATCCTTTTGCTTTAAGAAATCAAAAATCTCAAGCGTACCTGCAGTTGGTAAAATTTCAGAAATAAGATAGTGATGTTCAAGAATTTCTTTAAACGCCTCATACGATTTGTTTATATGAACCTTTATTTCATTTTCAGTGGCACCAATTAATTGTTTATTCCACAAAGTTTCGAAAACGGTAAGTTTTGACCATCCCATCATCGAATTTATTTCTTCTGGATTTGTAATTAAACCTGTTTGGTCCACGGCTTTCATGAAACAGTATTCCACTTCATTTTTATCTTGAATTGTTGTTCCGGCCATGTCGAAAACGATCATTTGAATGTTTTTATTCATAAGTTTATTATTTATTGAATAACAGATATATAACTAATACCAAGGCATTTTTTCCTGACTTGTTTATTTTCAAATGAGGTACACGACCATCGAAAAACAATGAATCGCCCTCTTCCATGGAAAGTAAAGTATTTCCCAATTGATAATCAATACATCCAGATACGAGGTAAATAAATTCCATTCCATCCGTAGTTACCATTTCCCTTGTAGCATTGGGCTCAAGTTCAAGCAATACAGCATTAAATGTTACTTCGTTAAACGATTTGCTGATTATCGAATAGTAATTAAAGCCTATCGAATCTTCTTTATTCACCGGTTGATAATCATTCCTTTTGATTAACAAATAAAATGGTGAACCAGATTTATATTCGATTGATTCGAAAAAACTGCCAGGTTTTTCCCCAAGTGCATCAATAATATCCAGCAGCACAGGTAACGATGGGATGGTCCTCCCGTTTTCTACTCGTGAAAGTAGCCCTTTACTTACTCCGGATTTAATTGCAACATCAACAAGCTTTTGTTCTTTCGAAAGCCTGATGTCTTTAATTCGTTTACCTATATTATTAATATCCTGAATGCTCATAAAGTTTACTAATAGTAAAATATTTTAAAATTTAGATTTCAAATATACAAAAGAAAATTAATTTATTATAAGCCTGTATTTATTTAATATTTAATTAATAATATTTGAAATTAGTTCTATTTTTGAAATCATAAATTTACCATTAAAATTTTAGATGTTTTAATATAAGTAAACATGGACGATCGAATATTTAAAACCGAAGGAGATGTTAATCTAACAGAAGCGCGAAAAAGATGGGTAACCGAATTGCCAATGAAAACATTGGAGATACTCTATGATGATGCCAACAGCTTTATTCATCAGGCATTGTCAACTCCATGTCTTGATGTTTTGACCAGTTGCGAAGGACCTTATCTAATCACAAATACTGGAAGAAAAATTCTTGATTTTCATGGGAACAATGTTCACCAGGTTGGGTACGGACATAAAACAGTAATACATGCTGTTACCCAAATGCTACAGCAACTACCTTTTTCACCACGAAGATATACTAATCCAACAGCGATCGAATTAGCGAAGAAACTCGGATTGTTAGTACCTGGATTAAACAGAGTGTTGTTTGCGCCGGGTGGTTCAGAGGCGAACTCGATGGCTTTAAAATTATCGCGACTTGTAACCGGAAGATTCAAAACTGTCTCGATGTGGGGCGCCTTTCATGGAGCCGGGCTTGATGCAATTTCTGTTGGCGGAGAAGCCCCATTTAGAAAAAATGCGGGCCCTTTACTTACTGGAGCAGAACATATTCCACAACCATCAACATACCGTTCATTGTGTGATAATGATCCGCAACAGGATATTTATGTGGCACTAATCCGACAGATTTTCGAAAACGAAGGTGATGTTGGGGCGTTAATCGCCGAAACCATTCGTGATACCGATGTACAAATACCTGTTACCGGATTTTGGCAAAAAGTCAGGAAATTATGCGACGAGTTTGAAGTAACACTTATCCTGGATGAAATTCCTATTTCGTTAGGAAGAACCGGAAAGTTCTTTGCATTTGAACATTATGGTATTGTACCGGACATTGTTACCATAGGTAAAGGTCTTGGTGGTGGAGTTTTTCCAATGGCTGCAATTTTAACCAGCGAAAAATATAATACTGTTGCAAAAAATTCCATCGGGCATTTTACACACGAGAAATCTCCCGTTGGAAGTGCTGCAGCCCTGGCGGTTTTAAAAGTAATTGAGCATGAAAACTTACTGGCGCGGGCTCAGGAATTAGGTGAAATAGTAAAAATGCGACTTTTGGAAATGAAAGATCACTATTCAATTATAGGCGATGTTCGCGGCATTGGCCTACTTTGGGGGATCGATCTGGTTACCGACAGAGATACTAAAGAACGCGCAATTACTGAAGCAGAAATAATCATGTATGAATGCCTGAAAAATGGATTAAGCTTTAAAGTTTCGCAAGGGAATGTTATTACACTGAGCCCTCCACTCATTATATCAACAGAAGAATTGAATCGTGCTCTTGATATTTTAGAAGAAGCAATACAAAACATTTATAAAAACAAATAATATAAATCATTACATTATGGAAATAAATACATTGCCCGACAATCCATATTTGCTGTTAACTCCAGGCCCACTTTCAACCAGCAAAACAGTAAAAGCAGCTATGTTACGAGACTGGTGTACCTGGGACGAAGACTATAACATAAATATCGTGCAGCAAATCAGGGAAAAACTACTACAATTGGCAACAAGTACTATTGGTGAATATACTTCTGTCTTAATGCAGGGTAGTGGCAGTTTTGGTGTTGAATCTGTTCTGGGGTCAACTCTTTCGTCAAATGACAAAGTACTGATTATTGCAAATGGCGCTTATGGTAATCGCATGGCTCAAATTTCCAAGGTACTCAATTTAAATCATTTGGTTTATAATCTACCTGAAATATGCATTCCTGATATCATAGAAATTCAGCAGTTACTCGAAGATAATCCAGATATAACCCATGTAGCTATAGTGCATTGCGAAACGACCACTGGCATTTTGAATCCTGTTAAAGAAATTACTACACTGGCTAAGAAATACAACAAAGTAACTATTGTTGACGCTATGAGTAGCTTTGGAGGTATTCCAATTGACCTTAATGATTGGCAAATTGATTATTTGATAAGTTCAGCAAACAAATGTATTCAGGGCGTACCAGGATTTTCGTTTATAATAGCCCGGACCAAATTGCTTGAACAATGTAAAGGGCAGGCACGCTCACTTTCTCTTGATCTGTACGATCAATGGGCGACAATGGAAAAAGGCAAAGGTAAATGGCGTTTTACTTCACCAACGCATGTTGTTCGGGCATTTTTACAAGCATTACACGAGTTGGATGCCGAAGGTGGTATAATAAAACGTTATGAGCGCTACACTAAGAACCAACAAATTCTTGTACAAGGTATGCGAAATCTGGGTTTTGAAACTTTGTTACCAGATTCGCTTCATTCACCAATAATTACTTCATTTCTGTCTCCGAAAGAAGAGGTATACTCTTTCATGAAATTTTATGAATCGTTGAAACAGAACGGATTTGTTATTTATCCGGGTAAAGTAACTCAAGGAGATACTTTCAGAATTGGAAATATTGGCGAAGTTTTTCCTGCCGACATGGAACGTTTAATCCGCACGATTAAAACAGTGAAATTCTGGTAAAAAACATATTAATCTGAATGAAAGCAGACAAATGATTTAATAATCGTTTATCTGCTTTTTTTATTAAGGTTTAATTTTAAAAATATTACATTTTAATTAATACACACCCACAAACAATAGGGTTAAATAATAAAAACAACTAAAAAATTATCTATTCGTTAATTTTTATTAGGGGTATGTTGTAAATTGATATTTTTTGGAAATATTCAACATCTTTGTGTAACAGCAAGCAATTATTCTTCACTTTGTTCAAATCCACAGTGAGCAATAGAACGATTTTTGGCTGTTAAAACAATGCAAAAAGTTGCATTTCAGAGATTCAACATTAACACCTAAAACAACTAGAATGGCTTCAAGTATTTCTCCTTTGATGAAAAAGTGGAGGTATCAGATTTTTACAGTAACATGGTTAGCTTACTTCGCTATGTATTTCTGCCGAAAAAATTATAGTGTTGTAATGCCCGTAATGAACAGAGAATTAAATACTAGCAAAGAAGAATTCGCCATTGTTATCACCGTTTATAGTATTATGTATATGCTTGGGCAATTCCTAAGCGGCTATTTGAGCGATAGGAAAGGCGCCAGGATTATCGTAGGCATTGGCCTTATTATCTCTGTTGTATCAAATTTCTTCATGGGATGGGCCGGAACTGTTGGTTCTTTCATTTTTCTGATGAGTTTAAATGGATTGGGACAATCGTCAGGTTGGTCAGGACTGATAAAAAACATGACTCCCTGGTATCGGAAAGAAGAGCGCGGAGTGGTAATGTCGTTCTGGACAACCTGCTATGTTATTGGAGGAATTGCTGCAACTGCATTTGCAACCTACTGGATTACCGATCAACATTTTTTACCAGAACTTGCATGGAAGCGGGCATTCTTTATGCCATCAATTCTAGTATTTGCTATCGCACTGATTTACATTGTATTTACGCGAAATAAACCAGAAGATATTGGATTGGAATCATTTGAAGAAGACAGTTCGTCATCTGAAAAAACAAGTAAGAAACAGGCTCAGCTTGCTGTACTGAAAAATGGGGCTGTGTGGATTGCGGCAATCATGTATTTTTTTGTGAAATTTACCCGATATGCCTTTTTATTCTGGTTACCTTTATATTTATCCGAAGCGTTAAAATATTCCGATACTCAGGCTGGTTATACATCAATAGCTTATGAAGCTATCGGCTTTTTTGGAATACTGGTTGCTGGTTTTGGTTCCGACTATTTGTTCAAATCGCGACGTTTTCCAATTGCAGCAATTATGCTTTTCGGATTGGCGCTGATGCTCTTTTTACAACCACAATTGAGTAAAATGGGTATGGTTCCAACCATTATTTCGATTGGGATGATTGGCTTTTTTACTTATGGCCCTGATTCAATTATGTCGGGCGCAGCAGCAATGGATATGGGAAAAGATCAGGGGGCAGCCCTTGCAGCCGGAGTAATCAACGGCGTAGGTTCTGCCGGGCAATTACTTTCACCAATGGTAGTTGCATTTGTATCAGCTAAATATGGATGGGATGCCTTATTCGAAATGTTTGTTGTTGTCGCACTAATTGCAGCAATACTTCTCCTTTTTAAATGGAATTATGGGAAAGATAATAATACTATTTTGAAACCACTTTAACCGATATACAATAGAAAACGATGGGAAACTTTCAAAGCTGAATTGTTTCCTGTCGTTTTTACTTTTCCTTTTGTTTTAAAAACTTTATTCTGAACTTAATTGACCCAATTCAAGTTTAATTTCCACTCCACTTATTTTCCGAAGAAAAGATTGCTCAATAAGGTATGATAAAATTCGTGTTGCGTCCCAATAATTTAGTCCATCGGGATGAATATTGGAAATACAATTACGTCGTTCGTCAGTTAATCCAACTTCAGGAGCATAAGTTGTGTAAATCCCCATGCTTTCGTGTGACGAAAGTCCCGGCCGCTCACCAATCATAATTGCAGTAAAACGGGCATTGAGTAATTTCCCAATTTCATCACCAATAGCTACACGTCCCTGATTAACCAATGCCACAGCTATTTTGTATTTTAATGACAATACTGGAATAATCAATTTCAGGACTTCAAAAGCATGAAGATTTATGGCATCAGCCGAAAGGCCATCAGCTAAAATAAAAACTACATCAAACGATTTACCAATTTCTTTAAGCAAGGAAACTGATTGTTGGTTAAGCCTTCTTCCCAAATCCGGACGTTTCAGGTACTGCATCCGGTCTTCAACATTACTATTCAGTACATAAACAGGAACATCCAGTCCTTTTAAATTTTGTTGTATTTCGGTAATATTAAGGTCCGAATAAATAGCATCTTTAGCCTCAGCATGAGCCAGTTTAAAAGCGAGAACTTCTCGCAAGGGAAGACTACCACCCACATTTCCAAGAGCAATCCGGGCTTTAGTGAAATCTTTGAGGCTTGTCCATGCATCTTCCTGAATAACTGAACCTACTTTTGAAACAGAATCTTCCTGTATCATGTTTTTAATAATTTATGCGATTTATTAATTTGCAATCGATTTCCCCTATCGTCGGTAATGCCCGATAACAATAACCACCGCTCAAATTCAGGGGCAGGTTTTTTCTTTAAAACTTTCCGAATATACATGGCATCGTGAAAAGAAGTCGACTGATAATTAAGCATGATATCATCAGCACCAGGAACACCCATAATAAAATTAACTCCGGCAACACCCAGCAGGGTGAGTAAATTATCCATGTCGTCCTGATCGGCTTCGGTATGATTGGTATAGCAAACATCTTCACCCATAGGCAAACCAAGCAATTTCGCACAAAAATGATCTTCGAGAGCTGCACGGATAATTTGTTTCCCGTCATACAAATATTCTGGCCCAATAAAGCCAACAACCGTATTTACCAAAAATGGATTGAATTTACGGGCAACAGCATAAGCGCGAGCTTCGCAGGTCTGCTGATCGACACCAAAATTAGCATTGGCCGACAAGGCTGATCCTTGTCCGGTTTCGAAATACATAACTTGATTCCCTATTGTTCCCCGTTTCAGTGCACTCGCGGCTTCCCAGGCTTCCTGAAGAATAGATAAATTTACACCAAACGAAGCATTGGTTTTTTCGGTCCCGCCAATGGATTGAAAGACCAGGTCGACAGGCGCTTTATTTATAATTTTTAGAGCAGTGGTTACGTGGCAAAGAACGCAAGACTGGGTAGGAATATCGAATTTCAGCCGGATATGATCGAGCATCTTCAATAGTTCACAAACTATTTCGGGGCTGTCGGTTGCGGGATTAATCCCTATAACAGCATCGCCACACCCATACATTAAACCATCGATAGTACTGGCGGCAATAGCTCGCGAATCATCCACCGGACTATTAGGTTGTAACCGAACAGATAGTCGGCCAGGAAGACCTACTGTAGTTCTGAATTTACTAATTACCGTACATTTTTGAGCCACTACAATCAAATCCTGATTACGCATAAGTTTTGAGGTGGCAGCAACCATTTCAGGAGTTAATCCGGAAGCTAGTTTTGTCAATATTTCTGTGCTTGCAGCTTCAGTTAAAAGCCAATCCCGAAATTCACCAACTGTTAAGTGGGCAACAGTTTCGAACGCTTGAGAGTTGTGTGAGTCAATAATCAGTCGGGTAATTTCGTCCTGTTCGTAAGGAATAATTGCCTCATTTAAAAAGGATATTAACGGAACTTCACTTAAGGCCATCTGCGCGGCCACCCGTTCGGCATTACTTTCGGCAGCCACACCGGCGAGTGCATCTCCACTTCTGAAAGGCGTTGCCTTTGCCATCAAAGTTTTCAGATCATCAAAGACATAATTTCGGCCTTGAATTGAGCATTTATATCCCATAATTATAGAATTACTATCAAATTGCTACATCAGAATTTTAAACTTTTTAATATAGCTTTTAAATTTGTTTTGACACCTATAACAAAAGAAATTGGAATATGGCTTTAACAAATACTTAATTTAAAACCTGTCAATTCAGAATTTTGCAATAAAAATTAAAACCATTTCAAATTGAGACTAACCTTTGGCAGATAGAAACTCAGAATATTAGGCCACAATGAGGGTTGAATGGAATTTTTCCGGTTTAAAGTTGGAACTATTGGGTTGTAATTTAGTAATAGAAATTGAGTCGTTGATAATTCTTCCTGATGCCGGATAACTATTCATTAAATCGTCAGAGACAGGGTAAATCAATGAATATATTTTTTCTATATCCTGATGTAAATCGAGCCAAACAGAAACATTAGGTTTCGTTAGAATAACCGGCATTCGATCAATCCCAACATGACGCAACATCAAATTAGCGGAAGTTGTTAAAACAGCAAAACCTGTTTCACTTCTGCCGCTTTCTTTATTCAGCCAATTCGAGTAAATTCCGGCTATAGCGAAGGGATATTCGCGGTTTTGCATGTGAATAAAGTAATTGGTGTTATCATTCGAAGTCACCAGAAAAGCATCAATAAGAATAATACAACGATAATATGTTATCATTTCAGCAAACCGAACTTTACCAAACATGTTGTGCAAACCGCCATATTCATGTTCATCATCACCCAAAGAGATAAAATCAGTACAAAGATTTAACAAATCCATTCTTCCTTCAGAAAATGAACTGGTATAACCAAATCTCATTGTTTGCAACATATCGGGCATTTGCGATGTTACGACAAGAGCATTGTTGCCACCCGAAATAATTGACGGACGAGGAATGGACTTAAAAAACTTATTAAGCTTTAAGTTATACCTGGTTAAGATTGATCCAGTCGCACTTGTTAAAATAAAATTTTCGCTCATGTTTATATTGTAATCAAACAAACAGATTGTAATATAAACATATTTTCGAATTAAATCTATAAGGTGTTGAAAAACATGAATATTTAAAAGAAATAGCTGAAAAATTAATAAACAATCGATCTTACTAATTTAGTGCAATGTAAATACATTAAGAGTCTGTTTAAATTTCCCGGAGGCTGTATGGGTAGAAAAATGACCATTTATCGTTTCATTTTGTCCCGTACGGGACAAGAGATCATCTAAAATCATTCTTTCCCTACCCACATCTTGTTCCTAACGGAACGGTAAAATAAAATTTAAACAGTTTCTCAAATTTGTGATAAATATTATCAACCTGATCCTCATTTTCCATCCATTTTTTGAAGGCTACTATAATCGTTTATGATAATCAAAGTTACATACGTATGTTTTCTAATTTAAACACATTGACCCATTGATGATATCCTTCAGCGCTCAGATGAATTCCATCTACAGTATACCGCGCGATCAATTGGCCGTTTCCGTCAGCAAAATGAGAATAAAGGTCTAAAAAACGGATGTTTTCTTTCAAAGCGAACGACCGAATTAGCTGGTTCAGAAGCACTATCTCATCTGATTTATTCTTCATATAATCGAATTTCATCACAGATTCGTTGATAGGCAAAACACTTTGGAGGTAAATCCTGGTTTCTGGCGATTTAGCCTTTATTTTATCAACAATTTGCCTGATTTTTCCTGCGATAATTTCAAGAGGTACATTACGCCCGATGTCGTTGATTCCAATCATCAAAAAAACAATTTTCGGATGAGACGAAATTACCTCATCAAGGCGATTCAGTACACCAAAACATACATCGCCACCTATCCCCCGGTTTATTATATTTTTGTTCTTAAACAGAGTTGGCCAGTCGCCTCTTTCAGTAATGCTGTTTCCGAGAAAGATTATTTCTCCCTTTTGGTCAGGTAACTTTTCATACTTAGCTCGCAACTCTTTGTAATGTGAAAATGTATAGGTTGTATCATAAGGAAGAGCCTCCTGTCCACGCAGACTCTGGACGCCCATCAATGCAAAAATGAATAAAGTAAGTAACAAACGTCGATATTTAAAATTCCTCATTTTGTTTCAATTGCACGATTATTGTTTATTGTATTCTGTTTCAGCTCTGTCAATACCACGTTTAATGCCATTCCAAAGTCCATATTGAATTACATATACAATGTCAAAAACCATTACCCCCGGAGTATCTCTGAGACATACATAAACTGCATTTTCGATATTGGAATTGGTATCGTTGTTATCCATGTGATTGCTTGCGGCAATAGTTCCATACATTGTGCAAGCTCCGTTTATAATTTTCTTACCATTGGCAATGGCATATTCAATCGATTCGTTGTCGTCTAACCCGTAAACCCTGTTTAAGTAAGCACCCAGAAGAAAAACATCAAGTTCATCGGCAAACCCGGCATTGTGGTAATTGTCAGTAGCCCAAGAGGAATCAAAATTTGTATAAGTTTTGCTTCCCCAATCCTGCCCTACCTCATAACGGTTGGCAAACCACGAAGCTGC
This sequence comes from uncultured Prolixibacteraceae bacterium, assembly GCA_937915865.1. Lineage (GTDB taxonomy): Bacteria > Bacteroidota > Bacteroidia > Bacteroidales > Prolixibacteraceae > Aquipluma. Next base: position 99,735 of record CALGIG010000045.1, read on the forward strand.
CCAGTAATACAATTTTACCTTGGGTTTTATGGTTGCAATGGTCTGATTTACTTTAGCAACAAAATCATGTATGGTCATCGAGCGAAATTCCCACCATTGCTTGTAATATTTTCCGGGATTACGAGTCCCATCAGCATTGTATGTAAAAATACTGGAAGGGAAATTGGTTACATCAGTTCCAATATATTTGGAAAACGCCTCTCTCGATGCTTCTGAAAAATCGGTTGTATAATTGGAATACCTGCAATAATCAAGGTTAAATCCGTCAATATCATAATTTGTCACGATTTCGGTTATGTATTTCAAAACGAAATACTGAACTTTAGAAGATGCCGGATCCAGAAATACAGTAGCTTCAGTTTTACTTGGGTTATTTTTACCGCTGACCAGACTTCCATCCTGAGAATAGATCACACTTATATCATTATCCCATTCATTGGAACGAAAAGCCATTCCTTCGCGCGATTGAAGTAAGCCAGCAGTAAAAGTCGTCGCATCAGCAACAATTTTCAAGTCCCTTTTATGCGCTTCGTCAACAAAGAATTGAAGGTAATCCCAATCGCGGGTTATCGTAATACCATTCAAGGTAGTTAAAAACGGGATAAAGCTACTCTTGTAAAGCACGTCACCCTGAACCGGACGTACATCGACAACAATTGTATTAAAGCCTGTTTTTTTTGCCAAATCAAGATACGTTGTTATATTTCCCTTTTGGGAAAATAGCTGGAAATTTGCCTCTGCATCAATCCAAAGCATTTTTACTTTTTCTGGTTTTGTAGTAGTGGATGTACCACCTGTACCATCCTGATCATCATAGATACTTCCGCCATCGGTGGCATTATTGCTGCTACACGCAGGGAACAGCATGACAAGTATAAATATGATACTTAAAAACTCTTTCATTCGTATTAATTTTTTGTTTATCGTCTTATAATCTGCGTATTATCATTTTTTTTATTTTTTGAATGTCACAACGAAATGGAATAGTCATTTATTCGCTGCACGGATTTCCTTTCGGTCAATTCATTTTCGGTTTGTCTCGCCTTAGGCGAGATGGTTATTTCATGTTTATATTTTTCACTGAATTGTAACTCATTGTGTTTGATGTCAAAAATTAGTCCCGGCTTGAAGCACCGGGACTAATCTTTTTATAGAAGTTATCTTTCGTAGCGAGTCATTTTACCGCAAGCAACCCCACCTCCTTCGACATACACATAAATGAGCATTTCGTTGTTGTTTACGTTGCTAAAAGTGATAGAAGAGGTGCCATTTCCTATTCCTGAAGCGAACGGAATCTCTCCATACCAATAACCTATATTTTTTCCGATACAACCAGGGAAAAGGTCTTCATCAGCGGCAAGGCAATAAGTATATCGGGTCCAGGAAAAACCGCAGGCCGCAACGTATGTTTTCCCGTTGAAATCGAAAGCAGAAACATGGCCCTGGATAATATTTCCCCAATATCCGCCACCAGCTGAACCATCATCCTGAACAAAGCTTCCCCTAAACTTGCTTAAAACGGCGACATTATCAGGAGTACCATATTTTACAACAATTCCAGAATAAAGTGTTCCCCAAAGTAAAGCCGGGACCGTTGTGTAGAATCGTGCATTTTCGTCAGGAGCTGACATGGCAAATGATTGCCATTGAATGGCCGTAGCGGTTGCCGGATATTCCTCGCCAATTGGAACAATTACACTGCTTATTTCGGCAGGAGTACCACCACCGGTTATTTTCCATCTGCGTATTTTCCCATTTGATTTTCCTGATTCGTACATGTTTGTCGAAAATATTGCGGTTCCGTTAACATCGCCGGTAATATCAAATTTGCGGCCAGGCATTGCCCCGGAAGTATAGTCTTCGGTGTAGATTAGCTGAGGAGCATCATCAATGGAACTCCATTTGTAAACATTGAACTTGCCACTTGAAATGGCAGGAAGAGTACATCCAACCAGATTGCCTTTGTCGTCATTAACCAGGAAAAAAATCTGTCCGGGAACTCCAGTAACATTCAGTTTCTTATCAGTAGGCTCACCTGTGTATTTGTTAACTGTTTTGTTACTGCGCGAAAACACCAGGTAATCGCCACTCACACCGATCGAACTTTCCAGTCCAGTTGTGTTAATACCAAGTTCTGTTGGGGTTTTGTACCATACCGGAATGGTAGCGCCTCCTCCGTTACCATCTTTAACTCGGTCGCCATAAGTCCACTTAACAATCCATTCGCGAATTGTTCCATCCTGGGCAGTTACGGTGTATTTCACAGGTTCGTTAAAATTCTGTGGTTCACTTGGTAACGGCGAAATAGTAGAGTATCCGGATATAAATATGGAAGGGACCAGATCTTCAAGGGTATTTGTGTTGAACCCGGGAGCCATCTTAAATTTAATTGTATCTCCCTGCGTTGTTTTCACCCCGGTTTTTTGTTCGCCATTAACCGTAAGTGAAAAAGAAAGGATATCGTTATCAGTAACAAAATGATCGTTCTGTGAACACGAATTGAAAAGTAACAACAATCCGCCCAGAAATAAGGTGCTTAATATTTTTAGATATAATTTCATTTCTTTCAAGATTAAATGTGATGCTGTTAATTATCTAAATATATAGCCTGTAAAGTATAATTATGTGGGACATTGTTGTCGTTAATAACCGTAAATTCCTTTGGAGAGGAAAGGTCATGGCGTCCGGCGAATCCCGGAGTAACTTTGGCTGATACAGAAATATTGGCGTAGATCAATAAGTTTGATATATCAATTTCGTCTTTTTTCGCCAGCGGAATTTTAAAGATTATCTGGTTATCACTCTGGATTGTTCCTTCAACATAAGCACCACCTACTTGATTCCTAACGTAAATTGACGAGATGGTCGTATCAGTATGTATATATCTTTCATCTTCCTTCTGGCACGAATAAGGAATAAAAGTCATCATAGCCAAAAAAGAAACTAGTATGAATTTGAATATTTTCATTTGTATATATTTTATTTTTTAATTGCCACATGGAACTCGCCATCATAATCATCCCATCGTGTGTGATTCTCGTTCATGGCTCGTTTCATTTTTACTTTGTTTAGAAATTATCAATAAAAGCTACCATCCAGGATTATTTTCCCCAATTAATGAATTGTTTAACCTTTCGCTTTCAGGAATAGACATGAGGTAATATTTCGAGTCGAAGTAGCGGGTTTGACCTCCATCACAATCAACTTGCTGGTATGAAAACGAGCCATCAGAGTTTTTCGTTATTTTTACACCATGAGCTGTTTTTCCGTTAATCACGCTTTCTGCCAGTCTCCAGCGGCGAATATCCCAATAACGAAACCCTTCAAAGGCTAATTCGACCATACGCTCATGACGCAGATAGGTCATAAAACTGTCTTTATCGCTGGCCTGTGTTTCGGTTATTCCGGGCAACCCAACACGGTTACGAACCTCGTTTAATGCAGCCAATGCATCGGCCTTATTTTGCGAATAACTCTGCTCAGCCAAGGCTTCTGCCTGGTTTAGCAGTACTTCGGCGTACCTGATGAATATATCGAACTGTGTACTTTGATTCGTCAGGTAGTTGTTCCCTTCCTGCAAATATTTGCGGATATAATAGCCTGTAACAGTACTTGTTGTAGCCCCGGCTGGTTTCCATTCGAGATAGCCATCAGTTCCTCCAACATACGATTGAATTGTCCGACCTTCCCATAATGCACCATTGTAAAGAATTGAAGCATAAAATCGGGGTTCTCTCCCAACGTAAGGATTTGTTCCATGAGTTGACCAACTAAATGCAGTTCCATCGGCCATTTCATAACTGTCAACTAGTTCGCTGGTAGGCGCTGCTGCCGAATAAACATCAACATCACCACTTGGCCGGTAATAACGATCGAAATTATGCACAATTGGATCAGCAAAATCAACCGCAAATAATACTTCACTGTTCGATTCCAGCGGAGTTGTAAATACATCGGCATAAGAACTTGTAATCAACTTTGCCCCTGCCAGTTTGGTGTTTTTTGCAGCTTCAATGGCTATATCCCATTTTTTGGCGTACAGAGCACAACGACTTAACAAACCATAAGCAGCAGCTTTTGTTGCACGGCCAGTCCATTCGCTATCCCATTTTGCAGGCAAATCCTGAGCTGCCAGTTGCAAATCATTCAAAATGAAATCCCAGGTTTCAGCCTCAGTTGCCCTTGCTTTGTCTTTTTGATCGCGACCATCAAGACCATCAGTTTCATCGCGGATAACAACTCCGCCATAAACCCTCGCCATCTCAAAATAGGCGTAAGCACGAATAAACCGGGCTTCGGCAATCCTGATTTTTATAAAGTCCTGGCCTAAATGGGCTCCCATGGATGGAGCATCACGTAAAAATTCGTTTTGACGTTTTATACGGTTATAATTGCTCCATTTATCCAAAGAACCAGCATCGGTTGACGTAAAATAATCGACCTGCAACAATGCTTTATTGTAAGCATGGTTATATTGATCCCAGGAAGCCGATTTTAAAATATCAGAGTAACAGTCGGTAAGGTTATTGGAGTATAATTCTGATGCATCGCGCATGTGAGCGTATAGCCCAGTGGTATAAGCATCAACAGTCTCTTCACTTTCCCAAACGGCATTTTCTGAAACACGATCTGTTGGATCAAGGTCCAGCCCGGTACACGATACCATAAATAAAATGGTGATCGTACTCATCAGTAAATATAGTTTTTTCATTTTCTAATTCTCTTAAAAAGTTACATTTAAACCAACACTATACGTTTTCTGCTGCGGATAATATCCATTATTCACACTTGGCATTTCCGGGTCGACATATTTAAAGCTGCTAAATGTTAACAGGTTGGTTCCGGCAACATAAAAATTTAAACGACTAACTCCAATGTTCCAGCGATCCAGCAACGAAGCTGGCAGGTTATAACCTATTTGTAAATTTTTCAAGCGCAGGTATGAACCATCAACTACCCACCAAGAAGATGGCCAGGCATTGTTCCCGTTTGCGATCGTGCTCAAACGAGGGTATTTAGCATTTGTATTTTCGGGAGTCCAGGCATTCTCAACAAGATAATATGGAGCATTACCGTTGTTATAAAACGGACGAGTAAAGGCCGTATTGTCGTATATTCCACTGTTATAAGCCGCACTTAACTGATAATCGCATAAAGCAACTCCTTGCCAAAGGGCAGACAGGTAAAAATTTTTATAAGAGGTATTCATTGTGAGTGAGAAATTGAGCTGAGGCGTTGTTCCCCGACCAATTTTAACAAAATCATTCTGGTCAATACGGCCATCTCCATTGTAATCATTGTATATCAAATCTCCCAAACTTTTAGTTCCGGAAGGTGCGGCAGGCGAATTGTCGAGCTGTGACTGGGTCTGATATAACCCGATTGCTTTGTAACCATAAATAATGCCAAGCGAGCGGCCTATTTCATTACGATTCCAAGGGATTCCTTCGCTGATTTGACGTGATAAAACTTTATTTTTTGCCCAGGCTAAACTTCCAATTAACGAGTAACTCCAATCATTGGTAATTTTATTATTGTGTTTCAGTAACAGTTCAAATCCACGGTTATCAACTTTACCCGAATTAGCAACTGATGAATAATTTCCGCCCAGCGATGGAGGCATGTTTCCCCCCTGGGTTTCCAGAATATCGCTAGTCACTTTATAGAAGTAATCAAATTCAACCCCCAAAAGTCCTTTCCACATGTTTAAATCGATACCCAGGTTATAGCTTTGAATACGCGACCAGGTAAGGTCTGAAATAATGCTGTTTAACGTATAAACCGACTTGGTTGGTTCGCCTCCAAAAACGTATGTCGGAGACGAATTTAATCCATACGAAGACGTCCATAAGTAAGGATCAACGTCATTACTTCCTGACTCTCCATACGATGCCTTAATTTTCAAATAATTGATATTTCCTGTATTTAAGTTTTTGAAGAATTTTTCTTCTGAAATAAGCCATCCCAAGGCAACAGAAGGGAAAAATCCCCAACGATTTTCAGGAGCAAAAATATAGGTACCATCGTAACGGAAAGTAAACTCAGCTAGGTACTTATTCTCAAATCCATAGTTAAAACGTCCGGCATAGCCACGCGATGCAGTATGCCCCATGGTACCGGTTACCGGATCAACCCCTGAAGGGTAAGTTGTTCCCCAGGTAATATCAATTGGATCGGAGAACATATATCCTGATTTGCGCCCGGTCATTGTACTGCTATTCGACTTATTTTCTTCCATAAGTAAGATGGCATTCAGGCTATGTTTCCCGATTGTTCGGCTGTACTCTATTGTTGGGCGTAAAATGTAAGAATAACCAAGCGACATAGACTTGTCATAATTTCCTCCTTCGGTAGTTCCTGTTGCACGCTCCATGGATATTGCTTTGGTTGCTTTATTGTAAGTCATTACCTTGTACGAAGCCAGAAAATTTCGATTTGCCGTATTCCCATAGTCGTAACTGTAAAATACACCAACTTTTAAGCCTTTAAGCAGTTTTATCCTGGAAAAGTCGTATTCAAGTTTTGCACTTCCTTCGAACTGCCAGCGTTGCATTTTTTGAAAACCGCCATTTTTTACGCTAGCTAACGGACTTTCAATAATAGACCCGTTTTCAGACCAACCAGTATATTCTCCCTGATAGTTAGATTTAATAATTGGTATAGCATCAATAGCCTGTTCAATAGGGTTCATATATACCTGCGGCGACAAGCTAATCCCCGGCCAGTTCCTGTTTTCATAAAACCCTCCAAGATTTAATGACAGGTTAAAATTCTCTGCTATTTTGGCGTCGATGTTTGAACGTATGTTATATCTTTTATAGCTAACATTTTTCACAATACCATCCTGGTCTAAAATACCAGCGCTTAAATAGTATTTAGTTTTATCTGTACCTCCGGTGGCTGATATATTATGCTGTTGAGTAAATCCATAGTTTTTGAAAAGTAAATCCAGCCAATCGGTGTTTCCATAAATACCATTAGCGTCACCTTTAATTACTTTTGTTTGAATGTCGGCATCAAAAGCATATCCAAGGCCATCCATCTTACTGGCCTTGTTGTACCAGTACAAATAGTCGGGTCCATTTAAGAATTTGGGGAAAGCTGTATTTAAAGAAACAGTACCTGAAACATCATACGAGATCTTTGCTTTACCTTCCCCTCCTTTTTTTGTGGTGATGAGAATTACACCATTTCCACCTTTAACGCCGTAAATGGCCGAAGTAGAAGCATCTTTCAGTATTGACACATTTTCGATGTCGGCTGGGTTAACCGTATTAAGCATTCGTTCGACCCCATCGACCAATATTAACGGACTTGAATTGGTAAAAGTGCTAATTCCTCGAATGCTTATTGATGTTTGATCATCTCCGGGCAATCCTGAACGTTGGATACTGGTTACCCCGGGTAATTTACCAGTCAGTAAATTTGAAACATTTGGCATTGGAGCTGTAACCAGTTCTTTTGAGTTAATTTGAGAAACAGACCCTACTACGAATTTCTTCTTCTGAGTTCCGTAGCCAACAGCCACGATTTCGTCAATTTTAAATGTCTCATCCCTCATAGTTACATTAATATCAACTCTACCGTTTACTGTAATTTCCTGAGTTTTTAATCCTATAAATGAAAACACCAATATTGCGTTGGCTGACACATTTGGCAAGTTGTATTTTCCTTCACTATCTGTAATTGTCCCGGTAGAAGTGCCTTTTACAAGAATAGTTACTCCCGGGAGTGGTGTGCCGGAAATGTCGATGACTTTACCGCTAACTTTAATTACAGATTGGCTGGTTTCTGAATTCAGCTGTTCGACTGTTAAAGCTATTTGCCGGTTGCTTATTTTGTAAACGATGTTGGTACCTTCAAATAGTTGATCCAAAATTTTCGTAATTGATTCATTTTCAGATTCAATACTTACTTTTTTTTCAACATCGACCACCGTCGCATCATATATGAAATAAAATTGTGACTGGTCTTCAATTTGCTGTAAAACTGTCTTCGCTGAAACATTTTTGGCACTCAGGCTCAATCTGGTAGTTTGAGAATAGGAATTTACCGCAAATACCTGAGCAATACTCATTATTATTATGAAGATTGTTGCTTTCATAACACGAAATAATTTCGATTGCCATACAAATTTTAGTATGGAGTTCAATCGACAAAAGTTATTTTCCATAAATTTGTCATGATTTGGATTTTAAATAATTCAAGTTTTTTTGTGCCCAATTTTTCTAGGATTGCCGGCACATTTGCATAAAAAGGGGATGTTGGAGCATCTCCTTTTTTATTTCTTTTGATTTATTGGTTCTTCATAGGCTTTATATTTGGATTGAGGTTAATATGGTCTGTTTCAGTTCAAGATAATCTTAGTTTTTACCCCGTTTTTTTCGGGTATAATTGTGTAACTGATTTGACAGGTATATTGTATATAGTCAAGTATTTCTTTCAGACTTTCATTTTTAAAATTGGCATTAAACACTGATCGGTATACTTTAGAACTATTAACTTCAAATACAACATCAAATTTCCGTTTCAGGCTTTTTAAAACCTCTGACATTGGTGTGTCAACAAAGTTTAATTCTCCTTTTTTCCATCCTGAAAAAACCTGAACATTAGTGGTACAGATATTCATTTTATTTGATTGCTGATCGAAACTAGCCATTTGACCAGGATCTATTTTATATCTGAACGATTTGTCGCTTGTATGAAGTAATTCGACCTTACCTGATTCCAATAAAACTTTAATTTCTTTATCATCAGGGTAAGCCTTTACATCGAACCGTGTACCAAGAACTTTAACCATTAATTTACCACTGGTTACAACTAATGGCAATTGCGTGTTTTTCCGAACTTCAAGAAATGCTTCACCACTCAACGATAAGTCGCGGTTGTTTTGCGAATAACTACTATTGTAACTAAGAGTAGTTCCTGAGTTTAACCAAACAACAGAACTATCGGGCAGAATTACCTTTGAAACCTGACCTTTATCGGCAACAACAGAGGTATATTTTAGCGCGTGGGTGAATCCAGTATTTTGTCGCCCCATGTAAAACATTGTTGCTGACATACCAACCATGGCAAAAACTACAGCAGCATATTTAAAGTACTTAAAGAATATACTTCTTTGATTAGCTTGACTAGAAATTCGGGCATGAATATTTCCATACGATTTTTCAATTTCATAATCAGGCATTTTTTGTGTCGATGCCATTAATGCCCAGGTAATCTTAGCTTTACGGTACAGGTTTTCACTTTCCAAGTCTTCTTTAATCGACGAAAGAACTTCTTCTTTCTGGTCTGGAGCCAGATTGTTCGTAATGAGATTTAGTATGTCATCCAGATTGTTCATATATTTCTTTGTTAGAATAATGCACAAACCAGCATTTACCCCCCCTTTTAGCTGGTAAATTTTTTCTGCAGAAGAATCAGATGAAAAACCACAAGAGTTTTATATGTTTTCGATAAACAAATAGGCGACAAGTGGAAGGTAGTCTTTCAGTGCTATTCTGAATATTTTGAGCCCTTTAGTAATGTGTTTTTCAACAACTTTTACCGAGATATTGAGTTCTTCCGCGATCTCTTTATTTTTCTTCTCTTCAAATCGACTCAGCATAAACACCTTCTTACATTGCGGAGGAAGTTCATTCAAAGTTCTCTGAATAATATGTTCGATTTCTTCAAATGTATAGTTTGAAGAATCAATAGATGACAAAACGTCAAGATTTGTTTGAAATTCAACATTGTCAATAGGGAAATCAGCAAACAGTTTCTTTTTATATCGCATATCTCTGATTCGATACAAACAATTGTTTTTTGCCAAAGTAAAAAGATAAGCTCCAAAATTGGTGTTTTCCGTTAATTCGTGACGTTTATTCCAAAGGGTAAAAAACGAGTCCTGAACAATGTTTTCAGCAATGTCTTTCAACGGGACAAACTCAAGGATAAAGTAATACAACTGAGGATAGTATTTGTTGAATATAACCTTGAACGCAATCTCATCATCCCTCTTCAATCTCCATAAAAGGTCTTGGTCATTCAGGAACATTATACAGTTTCGGTTTGAGAATAGCAAAAATAAAAAATATATCGAATTGTCGATGTAACTGCAATATTCCGGAACAAGCGTTCAAGTAGAAAAACGTTGGTAATTAAGTGTTACTGAAAGCAAAGTTTCAGCAGGGTTTTATAACCGAAGCAGAAATGCTTGAAGGAGATTACAATGTTATATGAGACCAAACAATTATATGCACAGGCAGGCGAAACAATGGAGATTATCAGATATTCGCTCAGGCGCATCGTATTCAATACTCCTGACCGTGGAAAGACCTTCACTTACACCAACAACTTCTAACTCAAAAAAATTGCACTTCTTTACCACGACAGAGGCAGGTCTAACTGTTTTTCAAATGGATCAAGCAGCATGGCTCCTATGTAAAATAATGACTGAAAATTATTTGATGCATAAAAAACAATCTATTCAGTATTGATTATAATATGTAACTTCGTATTTAGATACAATTTATATGAAAAAATCATTGTCGTCCGGAATAAAATAAAAGATTCTTCGCTTCGCTCAGAATGACTGACACTTATATGTATGTGTAGTATTTTAAAATAGTTCGTTCAAAAAACATTAAAACTGTAGATAAAAAAATTCAATCATTATTTTTTATTGTATGTATTGCAGAATTTTAAAAACATAAGGTCAATTTAGCCCTAATTGTTTAAGCCTTTGCCAACGTGACCTATTGAAATAATCGTCGAGCAGCTCTATGTTAAATTCTTTCGTCATATCTTCAGCACTTACACCATCTTTCTCACTAGTGATAATAACCGCACCAATTCTACCTGGATCGGTAATAATTACTTCCTTCCCATACTTCTTTTTTAGCGCAACAAGTTTTTCCCAATTATTGTCCAAGTGAACCAACTTGCGATCAAGATTAATACTAGCAACAGCATAATTAAAATAATTAGTACTTGAAGCAACTATTTCACCCAATGGATCACGAATTTCTGATGGGGCGGTCAAGAATCCGTAGGAGCAAACAAAGAATGACCGACATGAATAGGCCCACTTGCTTTGTTCGAGGCCACCATGATACATCGAAGGAAATAGAATTATATCAGGCTTTTGCACTGAATATTGATTACGCAATTCATCAAAGTTCAGGTCAAAACAAATAGCACAGGCCACACTGCCAAAATCGCATTGAAAAACCGGTGCCTCATTGGAAGCTTTGATTTCTTTCATTTCATCGATAGTCGGAAAATTCTTATTATAGATACCAGCAACTTTACCTTCTCTGTCCAGTATAACGCATGAATTCCACCAAACTCCGTTTTCTTCACGCTTCATGCCAAAAGCGATATAACAATGATTTGCTTTTGCTACTGAAGCAAAATAATCCAAAATTTGATTCTTCCGTACCCTAAAATAATTGAACTGCCCTTTTGTGGATAGTCCACCTGGACGGTCGCAAGCTTCTGTTAGCAAAATGAGGTCTGGTTGATATGGAAGAACCTTACTCAACTCTTTCTGCCAGAATCCTATCATTTGATCCACAATTTTCTGCGGTTCACAATCATTCTCCACATTTACCAATCCACCTCCACCACCAATTGTAGCTATTTTAACTCTGTTACTTGCCTGGACATCAGCAAATAGAGCGGACAATATAATGAACAACAAATAAACACAATAGATGCTTTTCTTTTCCATTTCTAAATTCTCCTTATGTATTAATTATTATATATTTAACTGATTATTAGATCATTTCGCGTTCCATCTTTTGTATTCGGAATATTTACGATTAAATCAATATAAAAAAATACCAGTCCTCCTTCTAAAGTTTCTTTATATAATGTGTGACAAATCACGACCTGTTTGTCTAATTGTTTGTACAACCCTGTCGAAACTCACATAGTGCCCTCTATAAGATAACAATACACAGTATTATGGCTCAAAACTCTTGTTGCAGCAAAAGCATTGCAATAAATAAAAGGCATTTACGAACTGACTTCTGAAGAAAGATTTTCTTTTTCCATTAACTAATGAATTCATATGATTTATTTTTAAACTTAGTTTATTGCTCGTTTTCAGAAAAGATTATGCTACTATGATTTTCAAGACAGCCAACGATCCAGATTCTCAGCCACAAAGACATCATCGTTTAATTGAGGATATGCGGCGCAAACTCGGTCTATTTCTTCCTTCTGCCCGGGAGAAAGAGTTTCTTTTTCATTTAGTGTCCATATACCTTCGAGCAATCCCTGGCGGCGGAGAACTTCATGAATACCGGTTATACATCCGGCGAAATTGTTGGCTGAATCGAAAAAAGCTGCGTTGCTATCGGTGATTTGCGCAGCCAAAGTCAATAAATGACGGATGTCTTTTTCTTCTTCTGAACGATGAACCAGATCAATCAGTTCAACAGCTTTTTTTGTCCAAACCGCCCAATGCCCAAGTAATCCTCCGGATATTCGCTTTGAAATCACATTATCTCCATCCGACATCTTGAAATTGGTTAACAGGTCAACCAAAATATTATCGTCATTGCCAGTGTAAAGAATAATTTCATTTGCTCTCCCCGATTCAATAACACCCCTGACCACATCTAATGTTTGGTAACGGTTGAAAGGCGCCATCTTGATTGCCACAACATTTTCGATACGGGCAAATTCACGCCAGAAATTCACATCCAGTCTTCGTCCGCCAACTGCCGATTGTAGGTAAAAACCAATTACAGGAATAATTTCGGCAACTGCATGGCAATGTTGAAGCAGCGCTTCGTTTGAAGCATCGCGTAAGGCTGCGACACTCAACAAAACAGCATCGTACCCCAGATCGGCTGCGAGTTGTGCCTCTGCAACGGCCTGTTTGGTCTGTCCAATAACTCCTGAAATGAGCAGAATTGGATTTTGAGTTTGGGCTACGAAGCGGTTATGTTCTTCTTTTGCCAGTTCAAGAATGGGTTTAAACAGCCCAAATTCGGGCAAACGAATTTCAAACTGGGTGGTGTGCACAGCAACCGCTACCCCACCAACACCTGCATCGAAATAATAACGCATCAAAGCACGCTGCCGCTGCTCGTTAAGTTTACGGTTAATATTAAGTGCCAGTGGAAGCGCCGGTATAACAATGCCATTGTTGAGCGCAGTTACTTTTTCCTTGTTTAATTTAAGCTGATTCATACTTCTATCAATTAATATTTTCCGTCTCTTACCTCGTAATGCGTTTGTTTATTTAATATTCTGTTTTCATGACTGATCCAGTCAGCAATCCATTTAATCATTTGTGTATGTGGCACTTCAGAAACGCTAAACAAATCGTACGAAAACGCCGGATTGCTGAGCAATGCGGTTGGAGCTTCTTTGCCTGTCAGTATCGGGGTCTTTCCGAGTAACTTGCCAAATTCGAGGGTTACTTCCCTAACCGAAAGTATTTTGACACCAGTTATGTTAATTATTTTTGCAGGAGAACTACATTGGATCAACGATCTCAAAACCATCGCGTTCATGTCGCCCTGCCATATTACGTTGAAGTATCCCATCGACAAATCCAGCGGTTCTTTATTTTTTATTTTGATCGCTATGTCAACTAGCACTCCATAGCGCAATTCAACAGCATAATTCAGGCGGATAAGCGAAACCGGTGTACCATAACGGAGACTGCCGTGTTCGAACATATGTTCACGCCCCAGACACGACTGGGCGTATTCGCCAACAGCCACTGGCCGGTCGGTTTCAAGCGATCCGCCTGACAGAATGCCAACCAGCGGATAAATACATCCGGTTGAAAAAGCAACAATGGTTGAATTTTTATAATGAGCAGCAACCAACGCCGGAACGAAGGTGTTCATCGCCCATGTCAGTGACAGGTCTTTTTCGGCACCAAATTTCATTCCGACAAGAAAAATTACGTTTTTCACCAGAGGAAGGCTTTTAACAAATTCAGGATCGAGCAAATCACCTTTAATGGTCTCAATACCATGACTTTCAATATCTTTTTGTTCCTCCTGGTTACTGAAACGGGAAACTCCGATGATTCGCCTTGAAATACCTGCTTCATCGGTGGCTCTTCTGGCCATACGAGCAATTGAAGGATCTATTTTTCCGGCGATGCCTAAAAAAATGATTTGCGTTTACGCAAAAGGCTGGGTTCAGAGTTACGGCTCGCGCGGAGTAAAACCGCCGGTGATTTACGGCGATGTATCGCGCAAAAAACCGATGACGGTTGACCTGACCGTTTATGCCCAGTCGCTTACCGACAAGCCGGTAAAAGGAATGCTGACCGGCCCGGTAACTATTTTGCAATGGTCGTTTGTTCGCGACGATCAGCCACGCGAAACTACTGCCATTCAAATAGCAATGGCTATTCGCGGCGAAGTGCTTGATTTGGAAAAGGCAGGCATCAGGGTTATCCAGATTGACGAGCCCGCTTTACGCGAAGGCCTTCCTTTGCTGAAAGCCGATAAGCCCATTTACCTGCGCTGGGCGGTTAAAGCCTTCAGGTTAAGTTATTGGGGCGTTCAGGACGAGACGCAAATCCACACCCACATGTGTTACTGCGAGTTCAACGACATCATCCAGTCGATTGCCGACATGGATGCCGACGTGATCAGCATTGAAACCAGCCGTTCGCAAATGGAATTGTTGAAAGCTTTCTCAAACATTCAATATCCCAACCAAATTGGACCGGGCGTATATGATATTCACTCGCCACGGGTTCCGTCAGTAGGCGAAATGTGTGATTTGATTTATGCCGCCTCTCTCTTTATTCAGGTTAAAAACATCTGGGTGAATCCCGACTGCGGTTTAAAAACCAGGGGCTGGACTGAGACCATCTCTGCATTGGAGAATATGGTTGAAGCTGCTGGTTTATTGCGTAAATCCATTTCCAATATAAATGGGATTTTGTCTTGATTGTTCGGGAGGGGATTTTGTTTGAGTTATCCATCCCCTCCCTTTTTCTCTCTTCTAAAAAAAACTAAATGGATTTACTAAAACTATTTACACAAACTGGAACTGCATCTACACTTTTTTTCTTGAGTTTAGTTGGGATTGCAGGAATATTAATCGGGAAAATTAAAGTATTTAAAATCGGACTGGGGATTGCTGGGGTCCTTTTTGCCGGACTTTTTCTGGGACACATAGGTGCGAAAACCGATCTCGAAGTACTACATTTTGTAAGGGAATTTGGGCTCATCCTGTTTGTTTATTCCATTGGCCTCGAAGTTGGCCCCCGATTTTTATCATCGCTAAAAAAAACGGATTAAAAATCAACTTATTGGCTGCTTCTATTGTGGTTTTGGGAGTACTAACGGCTGCCGGTTTAAAAATCGCGTTCGATTTGCCAATCCCGGTGGTTGTTGGCGTATTATGCGGCGCGGTAACCAACACACCCAGTTTGGGCGCAGCCCAGCAGGTAATTACCGAGCAAATGGCCGGACAACCAGATTTGTCGCAGGTTGCAGGAATGGGCTATGCCGTAGCGTATCCGTTCGGGATTATTGGAATTATTCTTACCATGCTCTTACTGCGGTTTATTTTCAAAATTTCGGTAAAAACCGAAGCTGAGAAATACCATTCAGATGTTGCTGGGGTTTCGGGGAAGCTTGAGGCAGTAAACCTTAAAATAATCAATCCGGCGCTGATTGGAAAAAACCTGGCTTTTATGCGCGAGACTTTACGTGGCGAATTCGTGCTTTCGCGCATGTGGCGCAATGGCGAGTTTTTTATGCCTGAAGATACCGAGATAATCCGCGAAAACGATATGCTTTACGGCGTTTCCAGCGAGCCTTATTTTTCGGTTCTCGAATTAAAAGTTGGCCCGCTAAAAAATACGGGAGACATTGAAGTAATTGGTAAACTCGGAATAAGGCATGTGGTATTTACCAACAAAAACATGGCCGGGAAAACCATCAAACAGATTGGATTATCGCGCCGTTTCCCGGTGAATATTACCCGCGTTTTCAGGACGGGTATGGAAATTATGCCCGATGAAGAAGATACCATCGAATTTGGCGACACACTGCGGATAGTAGGCGAACGCCGGGTACTAAAGGAAGTTTCCAAATTATTGGGGAACTCAATGAAAGAACTGGCTCACCCCAACATTATCCCTATACTTATCGGAATTCTGGGTGGTGTGATCATTGGGAGCATTCCGGTTGCAATACCTGGGCTACCCGCACCGGCAAAGTTAGGTTTGGCTGGCGGCCCACTTTTAGTTGCTCTGTTTTTGGGACACAAAGGCCGGATCGGGAAACTTGACTTTTTTATGACTCCGGGCGCTAACCTCTTCATCCGCGAATTGGGAATCGTTTTATTTCTGGCTTGCGTAGGATTGTCGTCAGGAGAAAAATTTATCCAAACAATTGCTGACGGAGGTTACGTTTGGATGGTCTACGGAGCAGCCATTACATTGGTTCCCATCCTTGTTGTTGGAATTATTGCCCGGTTGATGAAACTTAATTACCTGACGATATGCGGCATTCTGGCCGGTTCAATGACCGACCCGCCTGCATTGGAATTTGCCAATTCAATATCGCCGGGGCAGGCGCAATCAACGGCTTATGCAACAGTGTATCCATTGACGATGTTCCTTCGTGTTTTACTTGCTCAAATCTTAGTACTTCTTTTCTTGTAACATGGCAATACGTGTTTTATTTATAATTGCAATTCTTTTATGCTTGCCGGGAGTTGACCGGGCTGGCGCTCCTGGCAAGATTTCAGATTTGCTTCAAACGGAAATCAAACTTAAACTAAACGAAAGTGGAACTGCAACAACAAAGCTTTCGTTTGCCACGCAGTTTTGGGGAAGATACACCGGGTTAAATGCCGGAAGTACGAACAAGGCTGGCGATCCGATAAGTTCGGAAACCGAATTTGCACTGAGGCGCACCCGCTTCATCATGACCAACAACCTGGACGACCGGGTGATTTTTTACACATAACTCGGATTCAACAGCCTTAATTCGACCAGCGCAAAACCACAATTGTTTTTTCACGATGTCTGGGGGATGTTCCGGCTTGTGCCAAAATCGTTTTACATCGGTTTTGGCCTGAATGGATGGAACGGTTTGTCGAGGTTGAGCAACACCAGTTTTATGAAAACAATGACACTCGACAATCCTGGCATAAACTATCCCAATATCAACCGGACCGATTTAGAAGGCCGCCAGCTTGGTATTTTTGCAAAGGGTACTGTTGGAAGGCTTTCATATCGCACCGCACTGACAAAACCTTTTTCATACAACGGACTTTCCTCTTCGCCCAAAACGGGAACCGGGTACGAATATCCTTCTGAAAAGCTTGAATATAAAGGCTATCTGGCCTATCATTTCCTTGATGTAGAATATTTTACCACTTCGTATGTGGATATGACTTATTTCGGCTCGAAAAAAATATGCAACCTCGGTGCAGGATTTGACATTTACCCGAAGTCGATTGCCCAATATAATGTCGCTGGTAATAAAATGTTGAAAAATCGGAATTTATTTGCAGCGGATTTCATGCTCGAACTTCCGATGAAAAATAACCAGACCATTTCGCTCTACTCTGTATTCTACAAATACGATTTTGGGGCAGACTTCTTGAAATCTTCAGGTGTTATGAACAACTGGGGCGGTGGAACCGGAAATGAAGGCGCTGGTAACAATGAATTTAAAATAGGTACCGGAAATATTTTTTACTCTACATTGGGCTATTTATTCCCGAAAGAGTTCCTGAAATTGTCCGGCAGGTTGCAGGTCTTCTATGCGTTTACCGACAAAAACTTCGACGCGCTCCATACGGCCCTAATTAACCACGACTGCGGAGCAAACTACTATGTGGCCGGTCAAAAGCTAAAGTTCAGTTTTCAGTATTCGTTAAGGCCAATCCTCAATCAATCAGCCGACCATATCGCCTCCTATAAGCCAACTGCAATTTTTCAAATACAATTAGTGATTTAATTAAACAGAAAAGTTATGCAAGACAACTGACCCTCATTTGTGCGGTTTAACCAACGCAGTGAAGCACTTACCCTACAATATGACGAAAAGTATTGCAACAGGCAGCATGCAAAAGGAAAACTAACTGCTCGCGAGCGAATAGATTTGTTGTTTGATCCTGAAAGTTTTGAGGAACTAGACACCTTTGTCCGTCCACAAAACAACAAGACCTTGCCCGGTTCGTATGGAGATGGACTAGTCTGTGGACATGGCCGTATAAACGGGCGTAAAGTGTTTGCTTATGCCCAGGATTTTAATTTCATGGGAGGGTCGTTGGGGGGTAAGCATTCGCTGAAGTGCGTCTTCTAATATTGCATGGCGGTCTATAAGTTTGCCGTTTACATCAAATCAAACGACACGTACAACGAGAAAAAATTCCGGGCCGTTTATGACGAATTTGTGGTATCGGGGCTGACCATCCGAGATTACTGCGCCAACCATCAGATCAACGAAGCCAAATTCTATTATTGGCAAAACAAGCTAAAAGGGCAACTCCCGCCCAAAGGTGGGTTTGTTCCGGTTGTTTTTGAAAATGGGCAACAACTTCGGTCCAGCCAGGTTCCGGTTCGGAACAACCAGAATGTTCAGCACTCCGCCTTTTCATGCGAGATAAGCTATCCCAACGGGGTGAGCGTAAAACTGGGCAGTTTGCCCGATATGCAGGTTTTACAGTCGTTGTTGCTCCTGGCACACCGGTAAAATGTTCAGCCTGACCCCCTCGATGCAGTATTACCTGTATTCGTACCCCACCGATATGCGCCGGAGTTTTTATACCCTGAGCGGGATGGTGACCAACCAGATGGGCCGTAACGTGCAGGACGGCGACGTGTTCATCTTCATCAACCGACCGTGTACCAGTATGAAGATCCTGCACATGGAATGCGGCGGACTGGTAATCTACCACCTGAAACTGGAACGGGGGTGTTTTAAACTGCCGTTTTTTGATCCTGGCACTCACACGTTTCAAACCAGTTGGCAGGAGTTGATGGGTATCGTCCAGGGCGTTTCACCCAGTGGAAAAGTGAATACAAAAAGATGGAAAAACCCTTTAAAATAGCGTCTTTTACAACCTGTTTTACTTGATTATCCTATTGATATTTAGTATCTTCGAGCCATCAAAAACAAGGGTGGATGACTACTGAAGAAGAGCTGTTTGTACAACAAATTTTGGAACATCGCGATGAGCTTTACCGGGAAACCTCCAGGTTGAAAAGCCAACTTAGCAGCTACCAGGACTTTGAATCAGAACGGACCTCTTATCAGCAACAACTTGACCAAAGTAAGCAGACCATCATCAAGCTCAAACAACAAATCGAAGCACTCCAGCGCAAGATATGGGGCAAATCCAGCGAAAAATACATTGCGGAAGACCCTGCGCAACGGAAGCTTGATTTTGACGGAGTTGACCTTCTCCCTGAAGAAAAAGAACTGGCCACCAGTGCCAAAGAAGAAATCGAGAAGTACCGGACCGTCCGTATTGTCGAGGCAAAGGAAAAAAATCATCCGGTACGCAAACCGCTACCCGAAAGCCTTCCTCGGGAAGAAACCCACCTTTATCCTGAAAACATCAATTCGGAAAACTGGGCTGAACTGACCCCCGAGGTTACCGAAGTACTCGAACGTGACCCTGCCAGGTGGTACGTCCGCCGGATTATCCGCCACAAATATGTGCTGAAAAATAAAAACCAGGGACCGGACATCGAGAAACAGGTTGTTACAGCGCCCATGCCTGCATTGCCCATAGCCAAAAGCTATGCCGGGGCAAGCGTTTTGGCCGACCTGGTCATCGATAAATATGTGAACCACCTGCCATTTTACCGCCAGATAGAGATGTTCAAACAACAGGGCATCTCCCTTGCCCCGGCAACGATCAACGGCTGGTTTGAGCAGGTAGCCGATCTGATGCGCCCAAGCTATTACCGGTTACAGGAGTTGGTCCTGGGGACGGATTATATCCAGAGCGACGAAACCACGATCCCGATCATCAACAACGAAAAGCACCAGGCAGTTAAAGGATACATCTGGATGGTGCGGGCGGTAATGGACCAGTTAGTCTTTTTTCATTACGATCGCGGTTCACGAGCACAAAAGGTGGCGCTCGGATTGTTTAAAGATTACCAGGGAGTGATCCAGAGCGATGGTTATGCTGTTTACGATATGTACGAAAACAAAAAAGGGGTATTGCCTATCGGGTGCTGGGCCCATGCACGCCGTAAATTTGAAGAAGCTTTGAGCGAAGACAAGGCACGGGCTTCGTATGCCCTGGAACAAATCAGCCTGCTTTACCAGGTGGAAAGACAGGCCGATGAGCAAAACCTTTCGTTCGACCAGCGGGCAGAACTTCGTTCGCGTCTGGCTTACCCCATTATGGTAGCTTTTGAAAAATGGCTGCTAAACGAGTTTCCAAAGGTTTTGCCCAAAGGGCGCATAGGCAAAGCCATTGGTTACACCTATAACATTTACCACAAGTTGACCCGTTATCATTTGGATGGCCGGTTGAAAATAGACAACAACCTTGGTGAAAATGCCATCCGCCCCATTGCCCTTGGCCGGAAGAACTGGTTGTTCTGCGGAAATGATGACGCGGCAGAAAATGCGGCCATCATCTATTCCATGATGGGCTGTTGTAAGGCCCATCAGGTAAACTTCCGCCAATGGCTGGTTTACTTCCTGGAAAACGTCCACAATTACGACAACGATTACACTAAGGATCTGGCCGAACTGCTCCCGCACAACTTCAACCGGGAAACCCAAAACCTATAACCCAACCAATTCGGTCTTCGAAGCCTCTCAAAGTTCTCCGAACATTTTAGAGAAACTCTGAAAGAGAAACTCTCTGCTCATAAAAACAACACGGGGTTGGCCGAATGCTTACTCGAAAACAATAGTTTTTTGAACGAGTGCAAAGCAATTTTTCGATTCCATCAGGAGTACGAAAAATCCCTTTACTTTTCCGGGATGCGTAAATATCTTTGTGATAAAATTGAATGAGAGTAGTACTTTAATAGTAGGTTAAAAGCATAAAAAAGCCCCAGAATCAATAAGTTTCGGGGCAATTATTTGTCTAGAATTAGTTGTCGCTATTTAGAGCCTTCAGATTAATTGCTCTTGGAATCCCGCTGTTTATTAAGATATTAATTTAAAGAAATGCTTGAAGATTGATTTTTTAAAAGATTATACGTGATAAGGATTTCCCCGGCAGAGACATTTTTTTTGCCTCCTGAATATTCGCAAAGCGTATTAATTACCCATTGCCTGAATACCTGGGCTTCGCCCGAGGCAATGCGATAACTTACAAAAATTAAGGCTTCCAGGTTGTAAAGTGACGTCTGGCATGGTCTTCCATTCCGATCAAACAAATGAATCCGGCTAACGTCTTCTTTATGCAACAAGCCGGATTTAAAGATAGATTGCAGGCTATTGCTGACACTACTAATTGTCACATTAAACAAATCAGCTATTTCATGTTTGGTAAGCCAAAGATTACCATCAGCGGTTTGGACCTCTACTACATATCTATGATGTTCGGTTTCTTTGATTCTTATATTTCCTCTATTCATGGCAATTACTTTTAAATTATTCTGACACAGCTTTTTGAAATGTTTGGTTTTGAGGTATCATAGGTTGCAATTCATTTATATTGATTGTACCGTAGCGGAAATCCTCAAAAACCCCAACCTGGTTGTTCAGGCTATAGTATCCACCCATAATTTCGCCAAAGAATTTAGAACCGATAATTATTTCAGAACCGTTTGTTGCAAATTTGATATTCGGCGACATATACAGCATTTTAAAGCCTTGTTCAACCACTGAAATAAAGAAATCCCTTTCCTGTATTTCCTTTAATTTTCCCTTCTTTGAAAACAGGAAAGTTTCATCGGTAATCAGGTACTTTAATTTGGACTTATCTTCAACCTCAGACAAAACTGGTTTATTTCCATCACGTAGATCGTCAGTCATGAGAGCTTTGATCGCAGCGGCATTTTCGACAGGATTACGGTTGTTGACAAGATTGGCCATCTTATCCATGTCACGGCTTAATTTACGGTCGATTACATGGGCATATATCTGAGTTGTTTTTATATCGGCATGACCAAGCATAGTTTGAACACTTTCCATTGGCACATCGTTTCCTAGAGCAACAGTAGTGGCAAAAGTGTGTCTTGCCAAATGAAAAGTGAATTTCTTTGCAATCCCGTAGATGTCGCCAATTTCTTCCAAATAATCATTTATTTTTTGGTTACTGATTACCGGCAGCACTTTCCCGTTTTTCTGTTTGCCTTTATATCTTTCCAGTATTTCCAAGGGAATATCCAGTAATCGAATATTTGAATTTATATCCGTCTTTTGCCTTTTGGTCATAATCCAAAGATGGCCATCAAAGGCTTTTCTTATTTTATCTTCAGTGAGTTGAAAAATGTCTATGTAAGCCAGTCCTGTGTAGCAGCTAAATATAAATATATCTCTCACGCGGGATAGTCGGGCTGAAGGAAGCTTTTTGGTAAACAAAAGGTCCAATTCGTCCTGATCCAGATAACCACGGTCGACTTTGTCATACCGGAAGCGGAAGTTACAAAAGGGATCTGTAAACGTAATTCCAAGGCTTTTTACGAAATATAAAATGGTACGAAATCGCTGTAGAAATTTCAAGGCAGAGTTGTTGTTGCATCCGGTGTTGTTTCGGATATACAAATAAAACTCATCAACAAAAGAAACCGTTATTTCTTTAACTGGCATATCGGAAAGGTTATATCGTTGTTTCATAAACTCAACCATCCGTTCTCGGGTAAGAAGGTAGCGGGTGTAAGTTTTATGGGTAGAAGTAGTCCCCACTTTTAATTTGTACTGGTTGTTATACCTGTCAAAAAATGAGATAATGGTATGTTCCGGCTCCTCCTGCCCCAGAAATATGTTTTTCAACCGTTCAGGGCTGACATGCCCGTCAAAGGCAATCTGTTTGTTGTAATTTACGGTTAACGTTGATCGGATATTCTCAAGCAGACGATTTAGATTTCGGGCATCGGGCAGTTGCCCTTTTGCCTGTTCTTTCTTGCTGTCCCATTGATCGGGATTTACAAGCAGTTTACTACTGAATTGCGAACGGACGCCATTAATCGTTATCCGTACCATGATTACTACTCGTCCGTCTTTTTTGGGTTCGTTCCTTTTGATGTAAAAAAGGACATTGAATGTGCTCCTCATACTGTTACATTTTAAATGTTACGAAAATAAATTTTCGAACAGTAAGCAGGAATACTCAATCGAGGACAACTTGGCACATATCAAAGACTTGTGACAGAAATCGGTACGATTTTTTCTTTCTTGACTATCGTACCGATTTAGTACCGAATTTAATGTCAGATTTGGCTTTTCTTTGTCTTTAACGTGGAATGAAAACAAATAAAAAAGCCTTCTAAACATTTAATTTAGAAGGCTTTTTCCTGATTTGGCGGTAAACTGTCTTTTACCTTAAGTGACCCAGCTGGAGTTTGAACTAATTCTTATTCCGAGCTGGTTATCAATATTTTACAAAGCGCTTATTTCAATAGGTCTCGATATAGTCTCGACTGATAATCAATACATTACAGTGCAAATATAGGCAAATAATATTAGAATATTTCAGTTTATCTATTTAATTTTCGGTACGAACTAGTTCGAGTTATGATTAAAATTTCAGATATCCATTTAGGTAAAATGTTTCCACGTAGTTTTCCATTTGAAAACTGAACCATTAAAAAATAGTTTCTCAAGTAGGTTATAGTATTTCATGGATTTGTTAATGCCCCCGGTGTGCTCTGGTTCGAAGGCAATAGTCATTCCTTCGATCCGTTTCATTACCCATTGCATTAATGGATTTTCGAGAATAAACATTTCCTTAATCTCCTTATCCTTCATGTATGTGAAATATTGCTTGCCGTTTGATGTAGAATTTTCAATAGTAAAATAATCTAAGTCTATATCAAAATAAATTTGTTCAATATTCTTAGTTTCAGCAAACTTCAATAATTTTTCATAATTCTCAAATTTTCTTATATGATGAATTTTGCTTTGAATATCTTTGAATTCCTTAACACCATCATCAACTTTACCATGGTGAGTCTGCTTACAAACCACATAAATATCTCCGATTAGGTTGAGATAGGCTGCTGATACTATATGATTATCATTAAATGGATGTAATTTAGCCCATGAATAAAATGACACCTCAAATAAATTACCTATATCTAACTTTGTTAACCATTCTTTTTCTATATCCTCTGGATATGATAAGTCCTGATGCCAGTCAAATGTGATCAAATCAGGAACTATATTATCTTTTTTCTCGTTAGTCCATTTTGCCCAAAAGTAAAATGCAAAACGGTGAAAATTAAATACCCCTAGCTCAATACACCTTGCTGTTGGATAGTATGGATGCGAAAGAGTAGCTTCCATCACATTCGGTGGTAAAGACCATGTTTTATATGTTTGGGTATAATCAATCATCATTAATTTAATTGGTAATGGGGATTTTTGTTTTTCATTTTCCAAACATCATCTTCCCACTCGAAATATATTCCAGGAATGTCACATACTTTATCGAAAGGGAAATCCTCATTCACGACTACTTCTATTTTATCTTTATAATCTGAGCTGCATAAGAAATAAGAACCATGATAGGATTTACAATATAATTTTGAAGATGCTATTTCTAAAGCTTTACTGAATGTAAAATTGGTAATTTTGGGGAGGACATTTTTGAATACTGATTGTTCTTTAGTCAAAATTTCAACCCAATGTAAAGTATTTTCCGAACAATCGTCTCTTCTCTTCAATTTATCTTGGTTCCGAACAATGATCTTAGAAATTTCAATCAGATTATTATCTATCAATAATTCATTAAAGATAAGGCTCAGCTCTGTAGCAGCATGTCTTGATCTAATTCCCGATAAATAAATTTTTGCTGCCCAAAAGGAAGGAAGTCCCAACTCACATAAAACTCCAAATTCTTCAAAAACAGCCCCTGCTTCTTCATTTTCTTGTTGTTTATATTTTTTTGAGATAGCATTTAAGACCCACGGAATCGTAAAACTAAAATATTCATTTGCGATTTTGTCTCCGTTGGGAATGCCTTTCAACGAATTACCACTTAACCAAAGTTGTCTTACTGAATCAAGTTCATTTTGGGTAAAGCTGTGCCTGAAATGTGAAGATGGCAATTGATTTATAATACGTTCTATGTTTTTCAGAAAATTATTTTTGTCATCAATTTGTTTGTCGGAATTTAAATAACTATAAACAATTTCAGAAATTTCGTCTATCAATTCATCTATTTTAGCAATAGACATCAATGGAATTCCTGATGAAGCAAAGGACTTCCATTGTCTTGGGTCCCCAGCCATTCTCTTAACTGCAGTACTTCTTGCTTTCAGAATTCGTATAAAATCATCACCTTCGTCTTCTGCTTGTATGTATGCTAATGACTCTCGAAAATGGTCATCAATCCAAATTGATTCTTCGGTCTCAAGACTTCCATAAGCTAGGTTCAATGCTAATAATGAATCATCAATCCAATCGAAAAAATCAATGATAGAATCTTTTTGCTTTTTATCATTAGGTATCTGGGTAAAATTATTTTCGGTAATTAATTCCAATAAATGTTCAAAGTCAATATCACAACTCTCAGCAATACTTTGTATTCGTCTGATTTGTGTAAGAAGTCCACTTTGTGCAGATTCTAATTTGCGATGATTAAAATATTCATTAGCTAAACCTCTATGCCAATCAACATATCGACCATTTTTGTCTATTACATATAAAATTTTTCCTTCAGTATCTACAAAAGCCCTGCCTGCTCTGCCTGCAATATTCCAAAAATCACGACTAAGAATACGATTGCTTCCTTCCCAAAAAACATTTGCAATGATCACTGTTGATACACCTAAATTGACTCCTTGAGCTAATGTTGACGTAGAAATAATATATCTTGCTTTCCCCTTTCTTAATAATCGTTCCATACAAAGCCTGATTTCTGGAGATAACTTATTACTATGGCACATTATCCCTTTTCTGGCATATTTTAATACATCATCATTTAGGTCGTTCTCTATACAAGACAATTCAAACCGTTCCCAGTCATAATCATTACCCCAATTCATATCAGGCTCCTTCAAGTAAACCAAATGATCATAAATCTCCTTTGCTTGTCCCATAACCATATTGGCTCTACACACATAAATTAAAACTGAACCGATTAAAGATAACTTGACTGCTGATTGAGCGATAGCTTGTTTTTTATTACTTACAGTCTTAATAAATGAAGTATTATAACTTGGTTCTTCACCTTTCCACTCCAGATTCACACTTCTACCTGTAAATTCTAAAATTCCAAAGCGTTGGGATGACGGCCTCCAATCAGATTTTGTTGTTTGATTCTCGTCATTCGTTATCCATTTTGATATCTCCGCTGAATTAGGCAAAACTGCCGATAATAGAATAATCTTGCCACTATTTTTTTTCATTAAATGACGCAGCTCTTCCGTAAACATTTCATTTATAACATATCTCTTATCTTCACCCAATAAATGACCTTCGTCAATAATAATCAATGCTATTCTTGATGCCAAATCATCGTTGGCTCTAATAATAGCTTTTGCTTTTTCCGGTGTCGCAATAAGAATATGGGAGTTTTCAATCATGATATGATCAATACTATTAAATTGAGCACCTCCATATAAGTGAGATACCTTATACCCCAAAGGCTCAAATGTTTGACTCAATACCCCTTCAATCTCAAAAGCAAGCGAACGAAAAGGAGCTAAATATAAAATGTGTGAATAAGGGTTATCTAATAATGATTGTAAAATAGCAATCTCAGCAATTCGTGTTTTACCACTACTAGTAGGCAAACTAACCACAGCACCACTAGAGGACAGGACTTTAGCTAATGATTGTCTTTGAGAAATAAATAATTCAACAATAGGATTCCTGTCTTTATAAACGAAATTACTAATAAACTTATCAATTGTTTGCTTTCTTTCAGGAATAGCCCATGAGAAAAATGGCGATTCATGAAATTTAAGTTGATATTCCAAATCGTCATTTACATCAATCCCATCTATTAGCGGGCTTAAATTTGGCCATAAGGAGCTCTCGCTAAAACCCTTAGAAATAATCCTCAATAGTCTAAAAGTCCACCATAGAGAAGGATCTTCATCAATAGCCGTTAATTCGACTGCATCATTTAAAATCTCAATACATTCATCTAAATGACGATTGTTTCCGTATTGTATATACAGCAATAAACTCGATAATGCTCTTGCAGTGAACACATCATATATTTTCAAATACCTTTTTGATGTATATTCTGAATTCAAAAGAATTTCATTTAACTGTTGCAATAATTCGTTATAATGTTTACTCAAAAAAAGAAACAATAGTCTGGTAAGTCTTTTATCATATTGAGTTTTATTTAGCAGGATAAATGCCTTTGAGTATTGACAAGATGCATAGTAGGCCAAAGCTGCCATTAAAATATGGAATGAACTAATATTTGTTCTGTTTCTCTCAGGTAAATGATTATATTCTATGATTGTCGCTGCTTTATTAAGTGCATCAATGGCTTTGTCAGTCATTTCATATTCTGCAAAATAGCAACCAACAGCTAAATAGGAATATGCAATCGAATCAAGTCCTTCGTTCAGATTAAGCCTGAATCGAGGGAATTTCTCAATATCTTCATCAACACCAAATAGGATATACCGAGCATTTGCTTGAGCTACAAAATTTTTTGTTGTATGGTCGCTTTCCAATTGGCCATAAAGATTTAAAGCTTTGTCAATCCGTTTCATCTAATTTGATACTTAAAAGTCGTTCTCTGGCTAATCTAAAACTTTCTTCTACTATTTCACTAGGATTGTCAAGCCCCAATGACATAAATACGAGATTGGGATTTGTTGTGGTCAAATGTTTTTCTACTTGTGAAAACGTATCTTTTGAAGGAATAGTAGAATTGGTGCTTAACAGGAATCCCACGTTATTGACAATGAACTTTTCATCTTTCAATAAACCTTGTAAATCCATAAGGTTATCTGCAATAGCACCTTCTCCTATATCATATAATCTATCAGCGACAAAACCTATAGATACAGGCAATTTTTTGCTTTTTTCCAAGTTTGCTACTGCATCCGTAATCGCTTTTTTGAGAGGTTCTGAACGATATTTACTTTCTCCGTATATCACTTTTTCATAAACATTTACGGGATTAAAAAGTAAAACATCATCTCCCTTCATTGACTGTTCCACATTAGTATTGTATCTCAACTTATAGATAAATGGAGTATAACTGGTGCTTTCTTTCAGGTATTCCACAAGAATTATTTCAGCTATGTTTCCCTTCATTGTTTTATCAACTGTAGGCAATAAATGTTGAGTTTCTACATATTTATCAAAATCGTATTTTTTTAATATTAGAGTTTTCCTCTTCAAAAGGCTTATTTTATGGTCAGATACATGATGTGTTATAATCCAGGATGCGATAGCATCTATGGCTTTTTTTCGTAAATCACCGTTTTCCGAAAGTTTTCGATGCTTTTTAGTTACCGTTGTTGGTTGATCCGCGTGAGCCAACCATTCGCCCAAAACATGAGGTGTTCTAGGGTGTTCTCCAATTAAGTTTTCCTGTTCTGTCATAATACTATTTATAGGTACTCATCATACTAGGCAACAACTTATTCCCCGGAATCACCACCGAAACAATATAATCGGGATGTTTGACAGGTAAGTTAGTTGCAGGTGATAGATGATGTAAATTAAACCAATCTTTAAACCCAAGTATTGGCTTTTTTTCTTTATCGCTTAAATCCAATAGAACAAACATTCCTATCTGTTCATAAGCTGAGGTATAAGTTTGTGCTTGAGCAATATAGTATTCTTCGATTTTTTCGAGAGTAGGGGGTTCATCTGTTCTCTTAACTTCAATTGGAATACGTATTTTATCGCATTGAAATATTATATCCACACGCCCACCACTAGCAACTTTACCTTTTTCATATTCAAAATATTGTGCCATTGAAGTATGTTTAAAGCTTTCGAACAAGCTATCCTGTAGATGACTTTCCTCTGCATCTGTTCCAAAGCCTCCGGTCACTTTCTTTGAGAATAGGAACAAAAATTTCGATTTATCATAGCCTAAATGTGAATGGTAGGCATAACGAATCACGTGCGCTAATATGTTGAAGAATATTTTTTGTTTTTTAACATCCAAGCCAGGAATCTTTTCTGCAACTTGTTCTTTAAATGAATTTAAAATGTCATCTCCAACGTTATACCCTGTTTCAAAATAGGCTAATCCGTTTTGACTTCTTTTGAAAAAATCGCCTAATACGTTTAAGATAGATGAAGTATCCCTATTTTCTCCCAGTTGCTTCAAGGTATCTTCAACGTCCTTCATATTGCCTAAAATCTCTCGTAACGCTAAAACTAATTGCGTGTCGAGTTGGATTGATTCATCTTTTGATTGGAGCAAATTCAATACATAATTGATAAAGTCTCCTGAAATCGTAACTTCCGTTGATGTTTTAGTGCTTTCGAGAAGTTCTAATTTATTTGCTAACCCACTTGTATATATAGTGCTCAAGCAACTACTAACAATGCCTGTTTTTATTTGTTGGTGAAATTCCTCGTAATGCGAATCGATCATTGCACATCCTTCAAGTTGCAAAAATGCGTCACTCAAGATTGATAATTCTTCTAATGGATAAAGCCAAGTATTACTCCTTCTCGCACTCTCATAACTATGTTTTAAATGCTCAACCAACTTTTGAATAGAAAATTCTATTTCAATATCACCATCGCTCAATGAATATAGATGCTTTTGAGAAACTGTCCTGTCCAAATTGCTACATGTAGTGTTAAATAAATTGTAGTTGTTCTTGTAAACTGCCGTATACAAATCGATAAAATGCAGAAAGAAATCAGCATCGATTCTATTTTCCACTTCTAATGTTGCCGCTTTAAAGTATCGTTCAGCATCATTGATTTTCTGCAATATATCAAGAATGGTCTGATCGAATTGAATATTTTCCAATTCAATCAATCCTAAACGGAAATTCACTTCTGACGAAACTTCCGCACTATGATGATTCTGAAACTTAGAAATTGCTGTTCTAATCTCTTGCTGGGACTGCCCCTGTATATAAAATAAGAAAAGAAGCTTAATCGCCTGAATTATAATAAATTCCTCATCATTTTGCTTGACATCAAATAATAAAGCAAGGGCCTTGAACGGATTTTCAATATTTTTAGCAATCGCTAATTCACATGTATAGCGCAGAGCCCGTTCTCTTAGTAAGTTATTAGTCGACGTTTTGAATAAATTTTCGAGAAAAAATGATAGCGCACCTGAATCAACAACCTCTGTATCGACGTATTGATAGAAGTTATCAAAGAATATTATTTTTTCTACTTCTGTTTTTTCACTCCAGTCAAACATATTCATTAAAATAGAAATTCCTCTTCTTCTTTGATCTCAGATTTAGAAGAATCTGTAATACCTGAAAATCCTCTAACTGCGGAACCCACAAAAATCTGAAGATTATCGTGAAATTTTTTGTTTATTAACCTGAAATTTTCAATTAACCCCTGTAAATGTTTAGGGATCATTTCTTCGCTACCTGGAGCATCAAAAATTAAAAACCGGGGATGTCGACCAAGATGGTGATCTATATCTAGTTGTATAATAGCTAAATAAAAAGCCAATTTTACTCTTAGTTTTTCGCCTTCTACTAAATCTTCAAACTTTTCTTCTTTACCATGCTGAATTAAAACAAGGTCGTATTTCTCATCTATTTTTACAGAAGTTATTGAAGTCGTGCCAAATTCTTGTATTTGAGCTAAAATAAGATTTTGAAAGGTGTGAAGCATTTTATTATTCAAAGCTGAACGCTTCTGCAATAAGCCTTGTATACCATAATTAAGAACTTCTATCTCTTTTTCTAGTTTTTTACTTTCATCAGGCAGTGCGGATTCATTTTGATTTTGTAATTCTTTAATTCGATATTCCAAAACAGCTTTTGATTGAATATATTCATCTTTTTTATTTAGGGCTTCTTGCCGTTGTTTTTGCTCTTCAGTTTGGAACCGAAGTGTATTGCCCAAAGAAGTTAATCGCTGTTGGTCTTTATCAGTTGATGGACATTTTTGTAAACTGGAAAAGGCTCGGTTATATTCAGCCCTACTGTTATTTAAGTGATCTCTTTTATTTTCCACTTGTTTCTGTAACAGTTCTATTTTCCTAAGAATGTCGTTTTTTTCTGTTTTAAGTTTTTCTATTTGGCGTTTCTGTTGTTCATCATCAGACTTTTTTAAGGTAACAGAAGTGCCGCAGAGACTGCATTTATGAGAATCTCTTTCCACAGCTTTTCTTTCTGCACTAATAGTATGCTCACAATGAGGACATTCGTACACTTCCAGATTGGTAAAAAAACTGTCAGTATCTACAAATAATTCCTTTTGCAATATTTCTTTCCCGATTTTTACAACTTCCTTTTCTCTTGCCCTTATTTCATCAGAAAATTGCTTTACTTCATTGTCTAGGTCAAAGACTTTTCTATCCGCGATATCACATGCAGTTATAAGAGCATTTCGTTCAGTTTTTCTTTTTGAAATGCTTATTTCTAAATCCCCATATTCTTTCAGAAGGCGCTCAAGGGACTGAAAATCTTTTTGTTTATTTAATTCTTCTAATTTATCCTTGACATCTTCCAAATCTTTTGTCAACTTTCTCAGATCATCTGTTTTTGCTTTTTGAGTTTTCTCTGTAACAAATTGGTTATTCCGTAATTTTTCGGCTTTAATATCTCTCAGTAATGTGAGTTGATTTATCGGATAAGTTAGCTTCAGGCCCAGTAACATTTCAAGAATCTTCGTTCCTTGTCTGCCTATGTTTTCTTTCTCGAAATACAGATATTTATAATTACTTGATTCAAGGTATATTGACTTAAAATAGGTCGACCATGACATATTAGCTTCTACAGATTCATTTTTAAATCCAGGACGATGTCGGTATTGAAGTGTGTAAAACGAAAGTTCATTAAAAAAAAATTCCTCCATCTTCTCCGTAAACTCTTTTTCGTTTGAAGCTTTAAATACCATTTTGGGATTGTCCAATTTTAATTTATCCTCGCTCTTAAGTTTTTGGTATTCTATAATTCCAAATTTGTACAATACACATTTTACACGTGCCGCAGAAGCATCAATATGAACAGTATACGTATCATTAGTAAGAGAAAACTCCAGGAGAAATTCTTTAAACCAATCTTTGATTGCCTTTTTTATAGTATTATCACCGGTCAAACAGTATTTGATAATTTTAAATATTGTTGACTTTCCTTTCAAATTATCCGCAATCCAAGTGTTTATTCCTTTATGAAATCTTCGTTGATACAAAAAAGGCTCTTGCCCCGATTTCACACCTGAGAAAATAAGTTCGTTAATAGAGAGAATTTTGCCTTGCGATTTTGGGTTGTCTTTCTCATAGCTCTCACTTAGTTCAAATAGATTTTCAATATCCTCTTCGGTATATGAGTTTAAAAATTCTTTGTGAACATACTCAATAAACTTTTTGTAATTGAATTCTCTATTCATGGCAACTCATCGGTGAAATGTTCATAATAGCTCAATCGTACTTGCTCATTCAGGTTTTGAATAAGCATTGTATACGGAACATTGTATTGCTGATATTTGTATTGTCGTTTTTTAAGCTCGGAGCCGTTATAATGATCAAAATATTTTTTAATGAGTTTACACCTGTCGTGATACCATTTAACACTTGGGATGCTTAATAAGCTGCTTTCAACTTGTTGGACACACCGTTTCGTAATATAGTAAGTCTTGTCATAGGGCTGTAAATCGGAACGACGTTTACTTTCGAAATCAATGAAACGGACCGATTTTAGAAACAGGATAATGCTATCAATACTTTCATAAGCTCCGTAGAAGAACTTTTGCATTTCATCTACCCGCAATACTGGTTCTTCATCATGATATATTTCTTTGATTATCGTTTGAATTTCAGATTTATCAATGCTACTATCATTAGCCATTAAATCCATAAGTTCACAGGACAAAAAATCTGGATACCGAAGCAGGAAATCAAGAGCCTGAATTTTAATTTCTGTTTGAAAAACACCAGCTATTTCGTCATTCTCCTCAATATATATAGGTCGGGAAAATGTGTATAAAATTAAAGTTATTCTAAGCCGATCTCTGGTTTTTTTTAATGGGTCATCCATAATAACTGTTCTTCTTGTACAAAAATAAAATAATAATGTAAAAACAACTCAGAAATTGGGTTTATCTGTTTAATTGTCAAGATACTTATTAACTCAAAGGCATACTGATAATAAAAAGGCAGGTGAATATTCTTTCTTTTAAAAGACCTTCCTATTCTCTTTGCTATAAATAAATGTAGCTATAGGAGCCAAAGTGGCATTTCAATTTTATTTCAGAACTTGATCTGGTCTTCAGTTCGCCTGATCTTATCGTTCAGGATAGTTATGGCTGTGTCCGACAAGAATAAATTAAAAAAATATTGATAGACGTTGACAAAAACTTGTGAGGTAAGTCCGACATAAAAAAGAGCCTTTCGGCTCTTGACTTAGAATGGAAGATCATCTTCCGGTTCGAGCACCGGTTCCTCCTCCGCTTTTGATTCCTGTATTTCAGAATTATTATCCGCGGACTCACCTGTTTCACGGGTCTGAAAATAACAAGTGTGGGTACGACCGAATTTGTCAGGTTCTTTCATCCTGGACACTTCGAAAGACAGGTATTGTTTACCTTCCTTCTCAAAAACAGCTTTTTCGTCAAACGGAAGCGGAATAACCACTTTAATAATGTCAAGGTCTTTTACCAGGGTACCTTTCCCGATGTAGTGTTTTTCAAATGTTGTTGCCATAACTGTAATATTTAAGTTAAAAATTATATGCAGGTAAAAAGCTTCGTGAACAGGAGCGTGCAAGGAGGAACTGGAATACCGCAGCAGCATGGATGCAAGGATATGCCGGGAAAATCCTTTCAAGGCGAAGTTTCTCCGTATTCACGAAGCTACCTTGGCGGATAATTTTGAGACGGTCTCAGTTATGGCATTTGGAAATCAGCTAGGAAAACCCGGATAATCCCGGACATTAAAGGCAGTTGTTCTACACAGGCGATATAATCGCATTTTTGGTAAGGTTGGCTTTCTTTTCTGTATTCCGGGAAGAAATCTGCATTTTTAGGTTAGACAAAGTATAACAGGAGCCGATGATACACTGGAGAAAAGGAAATGGGCTACGGGAAATAAGCGGGAAGAAAGGTTCATAAATGCCTATTGCCGGTCAAGGTAAAATGAACAACAAAAAGGATTATCTCCTTTTTGATTTTAGCTGAAACTTAGCCTTACGCTTGGCTTCTTCTATTTCTTCGGCTGACCAGTCGTTCAATGCCAGCTCCACAATCCCAGATTCATTTTCGGCGTACTGTCGTTTCAATTCCTTGAGTTGGAGGCAGGTATAGTCAATCCTACCTGACAACTTCACCTGGTCATTTCCAAGCCGACGGATTGCACCGGCTTCAGGGAGAAATTCAGTCCAGTGTTTCATAAAAATTTGCCGCTGCCTTGCGGTCTTTTTATGGCACCTGGCACGCCGTTATTTGAAAAATGATTTAATCTTCATCAGGTTTCATGATGAAAATGGCCGGGGACGAATCGTCGAAATCCTGCGCCTGTACCACTGCTTTGAGTGTTACCAGCCTGTTGAAACGATTTTCCAGGGTCTCCAACTTTTCATTCGGTTCCCAGTTCCCGGCGTCGGGCATAAAGCTGATAAAATCAAACAAAAGCGAATCAGATCGGACATTTCTCGCATGAAAGGCAAACATGTATAGTACGTCCCAAAGACGGCCGGAAAGATTCTGGATTCCCTCCATTCCCTTCGGAACTTCCACGTACTTGCCCCAAACTGCGCGGGTCATATAAACCGGGTATTTGATCCCGGCCTCTTTCGAAGCTTCTGCTTCAACCTTTACAAGAAACCCATCTGCAACGGCTTCTCTGGTTGTGTAGGTTGAAATGACGTTCCATTCACTGGACTTTTCCATTTTGTGCGCCGCTGCCTTGCGGGCTTATTTAGGCATCAGGCTCGCCGATTAATTTATGAAACGGGACTCTTGAGCCAACCGGATTCCGGTCAAGGGCGAATGTCACAAAACCTGGCATTCCGGTCATACCCGAGTGGATCAGGTTTTTGACCGAGCACGAGGTGTGGCTTTTGATGATTTGCGCAGAGCAAGCCACCCTTGACTTTTCCGGGAGGCGATCAATAACTTTGTTCAGGAATTAATGGTGAGTAGGTCACCTGTAAACAAAATGAAATCTGGTTATTCTGCCTAATAACTATGAAAGAATGAGCTGGCAGTGTAGAGCTATTTTCATGAGAGAACGACCAAAAAAAGAGGCATTTCGCCTCTTTCAATTTCAGAATTTAATCTGATCTTCAACCTCTTTGATTTTCTCATCCAGGGTGGATTTGATTTCATCCATCACAGCTGAAACAACCGGGGTGTTGGAAGTTTTAAACTCTTTCCCTGAAGCATCCCGCAGGAACACGGTTGCACCCATCCCGTCAGCGCCTAATGAAAAGGTCTGAAGGTTTCGGCGGGTTTCTGTCAGCTTGCGCCACTTTTCGATGAGCATGCTCAAATCTTCCACTTTCTGGATGCGTTTTTCCAGCGAAGGAACTTCAACAACAGACTTTTCATCTTTCTTCACTACTTCCAAAGAAGCTTTTGGTTGTTCAGAAACTTCAGCATCGATCTTTTTTGCTGCATTATTCATGATTTTTTACCACTGCCCTGTGGCTTTTTTATGGCATCTGGCACGCCGGTTAAAATTTCGGCGTAACTGATCATTGAGCTGTCCCGGATAAGGTCAACGGGGTGCATGTCAGTTTCATGCCCGAAATGGGCAACCCATGAAACTGAACGCATCTGAAAGACGGTTGCTTTTCCTGTTTATAAAAGCAATCGCCCCTTTATCGTTCCGGGAAGCGCAAATAACTTTGCGGGAATCTTAAATGGAGTGGTTCTACCTTTCAAAAAACTTGAAACGAACAAAAAAGGGGCTTTTTCTGCCCCTAAAATTCAAACATCAACTGCTGCGTTACATTCTTTACTGGTATCTGTTGTTCAATGAGTTCCTGTTTCTTTTCCGGTAACCTTAAAACCATATTGCTTTCTTTTTCTGCAATCTCCCTGATGTACGGAACTCCATGCTCCTGTTGAAGTTCTATTCTCCATCCGGCATAAAAGCGGTTCATCAGGGTGTCCATCCAGCAGACTTCGCCCAAAAGCCCGTTCAGGCAAAGGTTGATCACACACATCATCGCACACGTTCGGTCAACATCAGCCCCGAAGAACAAGGAATTTCGTTTTATTTTTGCTGCGGCCAACAACATCCGTCCTGACCCGCAACAACAATCGGCCACTCGTTCCCCAAATCCTGCCGGGTTTATTATCCTGGCCATCATATCACAAATCGGTTCCGGGGTAAAAAACTGTCCGTTATGTCCGTGGCTTAGGTATTCCATATAAAAGTCACCGAACCCATCTATCAAACCTTCTCCTTTGTTGTCCATTTCAATAACCAAAGCTCCAAATGCTTCAGCCATCAAATAGGCATCCGGCTTTTCATAGTTACGGACAATCTCATGGTAGCGATCTTCTTTTGCTCCTAATGATAAGGAACAAATGACCATTTCCAGAAAATCATCAAATACGGAATTCACTCCGTATTTATAACCGATTTTCAGAATATACTGGGAAAAACTTTTTAACTGTTCCATCTTTTGACTTTTTTAATCATGATTAACTTTTGATCTTTGAAATAATGAGATAGTGAGATAAAAAAAGGCGAAGGCTAAACTGCCTCCGCCAATTGCTCAACCTGCATGGCTACTGTCGGTCGGTTCGGATAGGATTGATGCTCCAGGATGTAATCCACAGCCTTTTGAGCCATCGATGAAGCTACCAAAAGCATTTTCTTATCTTCCTTGAATTTGCCAATCCAGCTTTTGATATAGGCGGCGCTGTTATCAATGGTGGCATTCTGGATGCCGGTCATGTAACACAGGTAAGCTGCTCCCATTTCCGCAACCAATTCCTCTTGACTATAATTATAATCAGGAGAATCGAACTTGTGATCAGGTAGTTTTTCATGTCTGCCGGTGCGGTTAATATGGCCCGTAGAATGGATAGCTTCGTGATATAAAACATTATAATACT
The DNA here is from genome assembly GCA_937915865.1 of uncultured Prolixibacteraceae bacterium. GTDB lineage: Bacteria > Bacteroidota > Bacteroidia > Bacteroidales > Prolixibacteraceae > Aquipluma. The sequence continues at coordinate 137,027 of CALGIG010000045.1, forward strand.
GTTCATCACGAAAGAAAGTCCGTGGATTGGGCATACCAATATAATCCCCGGAAGGTGAATAAAAGGCATGGGACTGGTTCAACCTGATTTCAGGACTATCGTACCAAAACTCGATCAACTGTTCCGCCTGGCCAATCGGGTCAAAATCATGGTCATGAGCTTCCTTTGAAGGGATTTTGCTTTCATCGATCCCTTCGGTCTGTTTCAGGTTGAAAACCGTGTAATACCGGAGAAAAGGGAAATGGTCGATACTGCCGTCTTTTTCTTCTTTATCCAGTATCTTCCAAAACACAACCGGAAAACCTTTCTCTCCTTTCAGAATATGCCCTCCCAATTCTTTCACCTGGTTGAAAGTGAGAAAAAACGGGGAACCGAATTTATCAACCACAGTTAGCAAAAACCAGAAGTTGAAGCCTCGGTAAACTTTCCGATAAACCATGTTTTGCGGTAGGCCGGTTTCAGCTTTCCAGGGCATCTGCCACGGGACAACTCCTTTTTCAAGGCGTTCGATAATCAGGTTGGTAACCATTTCATAAATGTCGAATGAAGTATTCATGGGAAAGCGCCGATGCCTTTCGGACTTATTTTGGCACCCTTTGATCAACTAAGGATATATCTGGCACGCCGTTAAACTTAAATTTTTGGCGTACCAACATTGAGCTATCCCGGATCAGGTCAACGGGGTGCATGTCAGTTTTTTGCAACCTTCTTTACATTTACTGAATTGGATTTATATAATATTAGTGAGAAAGCAAAAAACTGAACGCATCCGAAGGGCGGTTGCCATAAGGCATCAAGAGAAGCAACCGCCCCTTTACCGTTCCGGGAAGCGATTAATAACTTTGTCAGAAATTTGAGTGTAACAAAGCACCTAACTTCTAATAATCCTTTGACAAACAGAAGAAAAATAATGGTTGGGTGAAAAACAAACAGAAGTTGGGTGAAAAGTTGGGCGATAGGACTATGAGGAAAATAAATGCCTGCTATTAAACTACTTATTGACCAGAAAACAATAGAACAAATCTTTCAATATTTTACTTTACGGATTCATATTCAGGCAATTTCTCCAATACCATGCAGTCTTTAACAGTTTGTCATCTTCCGGTTTTAATAATTGATCTATGCCAGAAAAGGAATGTTCTTGGCATTGCTTATAATTTAAACAAAGGGGCTAATAATTACCCCTTTTGATAAAATTTAATGTAAAAATATTTCCCAAGCAAACTTGATTTTGACCTGTTACACCTTATTCACAGACACCTTTTCTTTTCCGTATAATTCGATATCCCTGTCAAGGTGAAAACCTGGAATTATAAGAGTTTGATGTGTTGTTGTTTTCGCAAGAAAGTCTCTCTCGGAAGATGATCTGATTTTCCAAAAGTCAAAGTTTGTACTATCATACTTTTCGTTCTGAAACGGATTGTTGAAAATTAAAAAAGTGTCATCTGCTATCCTCTTGTAATGAACTGGACAATTCTTACAGAAATTTCCGATCTTATCTATTGATTCTGTAAATCCTTCATTTCTAAGGAATGACAGCATTTCTTGTCTTCTGGTTCTACGGCTATAATCTGGTTCTATTTTTAAAAGAATCAAATTAAGGTTCTCTGGTGAAAGTATAAAATCCTCACTTAAGTAATCTCTTGCATAGCTCCCATTCCGAATTGGCCCTTTTTTATAATACTCCTCCATAAAATCCTTAAAATCAATTTCTTTTGATATTTCAAGATTTTCGAATTCTTCTTCTATAAACTTTCTAAAACTATCTCCCAAATGATGAAAATAAGTAGTTTCATATATCCCATTGTTTTCTTTTAAGTAATATCCTTTCCCGTTTATTTTAGTGTACCGGAACCCCAGTTTTACCTTTAATAAATCATAGAGGCCTAATTCAAAAAACTTGATTTTCTTTTTCCCGTTCTTGTGTTGATATACGTCCGCTAATTTTATCATTTGTTCGCTTTTATACATGCTCGCTTTTTTCTTTTAACTCATTAATCCGTTTGGGATCAATATAATGAGTTGCATATTTATCCTCAATTGATTTATCTCCTGATTTACTAAACAGCAACCGGCGTTTTATTCCTTTCCCGAATTGGTTATAAGCAGTCCAGGAACTTTTTAAATCCAATTCAGTCGAGTATTTTCCAATCAGTTTGTTAATATAAATCAGTTTCCCCAGGTTAACTTTGCATACTTTCTCAAGATAGTCAATACGTCCATACCGCCAGGCCTCATAATCATCTTTAGTAAGGTAGCCCAGTCGCAAAAGCACATCTACAGCACAAACATATCCTTTCTTGTAACGATTTGAATGTACCAGTCTTTTAACCTCTTTTTCTAAATCCACGTTATTCATTAAAATCCTGCTCGTTTAAATCAATCTGCTCTTTAACCCACTGGACATAGCGCATTTTTTTATAGTCAAACCACTGTTGCCGGTACTCTCCTGAATTATCAATTTCCCATTTAAAATTTCGAAACGGGTTTGGCCTGTTTAAGGCATTTATCAATTGATCCTGTAGTTTCTGGTCATCAATACGCTCTGCAAAATCAGCCATTATCCGAAAAGATTCATGGGTTTCAAATCCTGTAAACTCAAAATAATCATCCCAATTTTCATCAATCTCCTTCGCTTCTTCTTCCCATGGTTCCTCGTCGGCCCCAATCCAGCTATCAAAATTGAGTAATGTTTTAATCTCGCCCGTTTTGAAGTTATAGAAACATCTAATTCCGCAATCCAGGTTGTCGGCAATTTCTTCTATCTGTTTTTCTGTGAGCTTCATATTTGCATGATGTTTTCAAACTCGCATGAACCAAACGCCGCTATGCAATATCACTTTGTTTGGTTTCTTGCTTTTTTATTGTCCGAGTTCAATTTTTTAGCAATAGAAAACTGTCACTTTTGAATCTAAATTAACAAATGCATCGGCCAATTACCGGCCAATTAGCGGCCAATACGGCCAATTAGCGGCCAATTAGCGGCCAATTTTATTTTTTAAAATATACTTGCTTCCACGGCCTTTAGTACCAGATTGAAGGACTATGCCCGTATCTGTGATTTTTCTCAGTTCTTCGGTCGCTAAAGTTTTACCTACTAAATTTACCTTTTGATATTCCGCATTCGTTATTTTTCCATTTTCCTTTATAAAAAAAACTGCTTTTATCTGTCTTTCATTTAAATCAAGGGATTTTAAGTAATCTTCTGTAAGAATGTCTTTTAAGAAAGTTATACTTACACCTCCCATTTCCTCTATTATTATGGGCTCAGGCAATCCGGCTTCTAAACAGGAATTTATTATTTTGTTAGTTCCCCGTCCCCAAGATTCGATATAACCGGCTTTAAAAAATACATTGGCGATATTCTTGTTGCGTGGATATGAAGAATGCTCACCTTTCAATTTTTCAACGCTCAACTCTTCCGGCAAAACGCCCGGGTTCCAAAGGTGCAACCGGTCATCATAAACACGCAAAAATATATAAGTGCTTGAGTGGTCTTTATGAATAATACTGTTTAATACAGCTTCGCGTAACGCTGGTTCCGGGTATTCCAAAGGTTCCATCCTTTCAAGTCCCTTATAGGAAATCGGACGAATAAGATATTTAGACTTCAGGATTTCCATGACTTTGTCCGGCATATCAAAAATATTCGTTTCGACAATATCCTGGAAAAGCAGGTCATCGCTTGATTTCCCAAACCTCCCAATTTTAAAACTCGAAGTAACAGAAACTTTAGCAGGATTTTTGGAAAAGAGCAACATGGCCGCATTTGTCAATTCTCCCTGTTCGGTTATAAGACCCAGGTTTTTTAGTAAGATGTCAATCTCTGATGTTGCAGCGTCAGAAGGGATTCTGTCTTTTTCGACAGCTTTTTTAATGAAAGATTGAATGGTCGCCTGATCAATGTCTGAAGTGGAAGCTCCTTCCACCGGAATATTCTCCCATCTTTTCCCAATCTTTTTAAGCAGTAGATTTTGCAAAGCTATCCCTTTCAATTCCTGTTTGGTACTGCCACTCCGATAATGATATACACCATGATAGGCTACCGGGACGCTGCTGACTGGAACAACAATTTCAATGTAATGTTTCCCGGATTGACCATGTAAGTTCACATCAACTACTAACCCCAAATGATTGACAGCCTTGTTGGGTATATCATCCATCAGCTTTTTATAATCGCTAACCCCTGAAACTATTCCATTGTCATCAATGCCGATGAATATCTTACCGCCCTGAGCATTTGCAAAGCCGCATATCCATTTGAGATATTCATCACGCCATGATTGCTTATATTCTATGTTTTGAGATTCAGACATACTGAAAATTTACGTTCATCAAAATTATGAATCTTATCCTGAAATTACCTTTCAACCTTACTTAAAATTTCCGGCAATACGTTAAAAGCTATCACTATGGCCTGTACCTGTTCCCTTTCTTCTTTCGGGATATTAACTTTTGCTTGTTTTTCTTTTGATATTCATTTGCATTGAAATTCACCTGCCGAAATAATTCTTTCACTACCAACGACTTTAAAACTCCGGAACTCAGTCCTGTTTGATCTGGGTTGAGATGTTGTTTATAATGTTTGCCCAAATTCTGCTGTTCAGCCAAATAAAACTTTGGTCGCTCCTCAAAATCCCCTATCCTCACCGGATGCCTTATTGAATTTCCATTTTCATCGGTTACAAAAACAGAGTATCCCCGTCCTGCCCTTCTAATCTCAACATTAAACAGCTTTAATGCCTGATCATACATTTCTTTGGAGGTGATAAACTCCATCCGGTTCAATTGGCCAAACAAACTTTCTAAGTTTTGCTTCAGATTCTTGCTGGAGCCGGAAAAACGATAGTTCAGTTTCTCCTGTGGATCTTCTTTGGTAAGCTGGTATTTCTGCTCCAGGTCTTTAATGAACCGCTGCGTCTTTTCTTTTTCATAACTGTCTGAGATTTTCTTTCCGGTATCACAATTGATACGGGTAGAAACAATATGAAAATGCACCCGTTCTAAATCGGCATGTTTATAGACCAGGTAAGGCTGGTTCCCGTACCCTAAATGTTTCATCAGGTTACCGATCCCAGTTCTGATACCGGCATCTCCCAGACGGACTAAATCACCGACAGTCGGATTAACGGATATGTGCAACCCCGGCTTTTGAACCCTCGTATTTCTCTGCTCAATTTCCTGAAATATTCGGTAACGATTGTTTTTATCTCCCAGGAACGGATTTAATACCGGCATATTCTGACAGTGGTAAAAAGTTGCATTGTGACGTTCAACCTTGCGCTCATTATAGAACATCGCATTTTTCGTACTGCAAGCCTGGTGGATTTTGATGATCATTAATAAGGCATTAAAGGTTTATTTGACGAAAATCAGCGTAGTAGATTCTGAAGGGTAATCAGGCAATTTCGCATCATCTCGAAGGCTTGCTTTAACAGTTGACGGTCGTTGTCGCCAACATTGTACCCGACAAACGAATTCATTCTTTTGGAAAGCTGGTTAAGATTTACACCAATCTTATTCAATTCGTAATCTAGGTTTTTAAGTTGTGCTTTAGCCTCGTTATCTAGCGAAATAACTTTCCTTTTTGGCTGGTCAAATATTTTATTTCTCAAATAATCACTCATACAGCCATACTTTCCCTGTTTTACCAAAGAATCCAGCCTTAGCTTTTCTTCCCGGGTCATCAATAGTCTGACAACTATTTTGCGTTTGTCCTTATCGGATATTCTGGGTCGCATGGGTATTTTTTACGTCCTGTCTAAAAGTTCAAAGTGGGGAATCATTCAACTATTGGGGAATGGTCTTCCGGCGTAGCCGGAACAAGCTGAAAAGGTTTTTATGGCCATAAAAACACAACTTGCATTCCCCACTTTGAATAAGATTTCCTCCCCGATTTTTTCTGTTTTTCTTTGTTCCAACCGGGTCAAAAAGAAAGGGAACCCATTAACGGATTTCCCCTTCTGATTGGAAACGAGACTTAGCTAACTGTTCTAATTGTTAACTCAATTTTTGCTTTGCACCGGCTTTCTTTTCAGCTTTCTGATCTTCGGATTTTTCCTGTTTTTCTTGTTTCTCCTGTTTAAAATCCTTGAAACTGATGTTGCGGTCGGCTGCATTAACCTGAAGGGTGGCTGAGAACTTTTTATCATTTTTGCCCATCATTCCATCCACTTCCACTTTATGCCCCGATGAAAGTTTATCTTTCTGCTCGGCTGATAAGGTTACCCCTTTAATTTTCTCGGGGATATTAATGTAACTTGCCCGTAGTGGAATCAATTCATTGGTCTTTGAATCAATTGCCAGGTAGTAATTGTCTTTCTGCCCGTTTCTACCGGTTAGCTCAACCGTTTTGCCCAGGTTTTTGTCATTGAGTAAAGCGCCCTTTTCTTCCTTGGTAAATTTGTGCCCCATGTACTCATCCGGGACGTTCAGTCGTTGGATTGGATGAACTTTAATGTCCACCGAACCGTCTTCTTTACTTTGAAGACGTATCTTTGCCGGAATCCTGTAATCCTGATCGTTAATCCGGGCATTCACCGTGTACAACTTGTCCGAACGAAAGCCGTTCAGAAAATCGGTCATTTCCCGCTTTTCCATTTTCTCAATCAAATCGCGGCTGATCCCTACTTTTTCCAGTTTTTCAAAGGGGACCTGGTCCATACTCATGCGTGTGTTCTGTTCCATCGTTTTTTCGTTTTATGGGTTAATAATCTATGATAAAGTGAATTTTTAGCGTTCTTATCTTGTGTCAGAATTTCAGGATATTTTGGGATTCTTTAATTTCCTTTTCAGGACCGGTCAATTTCGAAGACATGCTTTTCTCTGCGGGTTCGTTCAACAAAACCTCTCAGGATATTATATTTTTCTTCCGGTTCTCGGATGGCTTCCAGCCGGAGTACTGGCATTGTCTTGTCTGAAGTATAAAGTACCAGGGTCCCCAATCCAAACATACGGTATAGTAAAGGTCTTTCTATGAAGTAATCCTTCACCCTATAGTTTTCTATAAACTCGAGTTTTCGTTTGAATATTCCGGAATAATACTTGATTTCTTCCATGCCTATTTCATAGCTGGTGCAACGTACTTGAAGCACCTGATAAATGATGTTCAGTCCGGCCAGAACAGAAAGATAAATGGGTAACCGGTACAAGTGATAGGAAAGTTCGTGCTGAATAACCGGTATTCGTGGCAGTTGGGTTTTGAGCATCTCATTTAAGAGAATGATTACCGGGATAGCCAGCAGGGTCATCAAAAAGGTATTCAGGTTGACCAGTTGCGATGGCCGGCACTTTAGTGACAAAGTTTGTGTTTTTTCATTCATGGCTTTTGGGATTTTTATTTGATAACGATTTTTGTTTAGATGGATCGTTTTTAGTTGGTTGTTCAGTTTTACCGGATTCATCACCTGATCCTTGAATGGTGATCGTCCGGATGTCGTTCTGTATTTTGGTGCGATTGCGTTCCAGTACATTAGCGATGTTGTCGAACTGGTAAAAGTCGGGAATGGGTACAAAATGTTTTTCCTGCTTTTCCATGGCATCTACATCAACGTAAACTAGGCAGTTGAAATTCTTCTGGGCAATGGCATCACCATAATTATCCGCTACCTGCCCCACCATATAGCCTTGTGGCAAAGTGGCAATCTTGCCTTCGGGAACCAGGTCATCCAGTTGCGTTGTAAATGTTGCCGTTTGATTATTCCGGTTAATGTTTACCGATTGCCGCTCCTGGAGGATCTTTCCCATCCGGCCCTGTATAAATTTGGCTGTTTCACCCGCTGCCTGACCGCATAATACGTTACCGATGTTGCTGGTAATGGCATTGGCCTGCTCTTTCCCGTAGTCCCGGATTAGTTGATCGATAGTTTGTACGCCAAGCAAGGTGGATATACGGTTGCTTCTGGCTGTAGCAATTAATGTGTCCAATCCGCGGAAATAGATCGTAGGTAGTTCATCAAAAATCAGCGAAGCGGGTTGCTGGTCTTTTTTGTTGATCACCTTCAGCATCCGGGTGATAAAAAGGGACAAAACAGCCCCGTACATCTCCACCCGGAGCGGGTTATTTGAAAGGCAGAGGATTTTGGGCTGTTCAGGATTATTAATGTCCAGTGAGAAATCATCACCAGAACAGATCCAATAAATCTCCGGACTGATAATTTTGGATATGGCAATCTTTAAGCTTCCAAGCTGGCCTTCCAACTGTTCATGGGCGCCTCGTTTGTGGGCATTGATAAAAGGATTGATGATATTAGCCACATCTTTTTCCTGTGCCAATACAGCGAACAGATCATCGTAGTCCATTTGCAGCAGTTCAATGGCATGGGGCAAGGTGCAAAACTGTCCATCCTTATATTTTTTTAAAAACCAGATCACCGCGGCAAAGAAAGACACGGCTGACTCTGAAAAGAACTCGCCCTGTTTTCTGATCCATTCCCTATTCAGGTTATAAAGGATCGTTCTGGATGATTCAAAAGCGTCAATCGGGCTTTCCATCCACTCCGGCGCCAGTGGGTTGCAACGGAAGGATTTTTGAATATTCTCAAAATTGATCACGTAGAACCGGGCTGATTCGGGCAGTTTCTTGTTATTCTGCGCCCGGAGAAAATGATTGTAGGTAACCAGTGATAAATCCGGGTACTTAAAATCATAAACGCACATTGAAAATCCTTTTTTTAAGTGTTGCCGGATAAAGGGCAGTACCACTGAAAAAGATTTACCGGAGCCGGGGGTACCAATAACCATGGTCGCCCTAAAAGGATTGACAATGTTGATCCAGCCTTCATGCTCCTTGTTCTTATAAAGGTACCTTGTGGGCAGGTTCACTGAATATTCATTTTCCTTTAAAACCTGTTCCTGCGGGAAGCTCTCGTTCTCCACGTTAAACCGGTCTTTCATCAAATTGACGTTGATCAGTTTGGAGATGTTGTCAAAACCGATGTTCAACAGGACAAAGCCGGCAAAGCTCAGCCCTAAGTAAATGGCCGGGAAGGATCTGAACACGATCAGGCTCCCCCAGTACAGGATCAGCCCGCCGGTCACCTGCAAAACGATGGATGATACGGTCAGTTCCCTGTCTTTATGGGCCCTGGTCCCCACACAGGTGATGGCCAGAAATACCAGGCAAACCGTTTTGGATTTATACACACTGGAAAGGAATTCCATCTTGTTTAGTTTTTCAATTATTGGCATGAATTCCGTAATACAGATTCCTTTGCCGGTAAAATATCCCAAACAATCCAGGTACATGGAGGTAATTAACAGCAGGTAGCTGAAAAACCGGAATCCTTCATGCAGTTTGACCAGTTCATGTGGTTCATGTTCCATAAGGCCCCTAAGTCCCCCCGAGGGGGGATTTTTAAAAGCACATTGGTAAGGTTTAATTTTTATTAAGCGGTTCCAGGTTGTTTTACCGCTGTCTCAGAGGCCTGGCTTTGAGGATATCTTTGTTCTTTAGGTTGAAACTGAGTTTTCGCCCGGTATTGCCCAGTGCTTTTTCACCCAGTTCAATCTTTAGAATGCGCTGATCCGGTATGGTCATTTTTTCAAAGACAAACACTTCCCTTAGTGTGCTTTTGCCGGGGATCCGATGGATCTGGGAATGCTGGTAATCCGGCCGAACCTGGTATTCCTGCACGTTGGTCGCTTTGGCCTGCCTTTTATCGGTAATCCAGAAATTAAAACTTTCCACATCATATGCCAGGTTGGTTTTGTTGGTGATCTGAAGTTCAAAAAACAGGGCATCGTTTTTCAGGTGAATAGAATTCAGTCGGATTTTGATCCCGTCCTTCTCCGCTTTTCGTTTGCGGAACTCATGGTTGTGCTTATCCAGAACCCGGTCGCAAAGGTCTTTTAACTGGTAATCGGGCATCAATTTACCGGAAAAGGTCTTTGCTTGCTCAGAGTCAAAAGTTTCAATTGGGTAAGTGATGGGGGCATCGTTGCCATATTCCAGTTCAAAGGAATAAATCCGGTCGGCACAAACCAAGGTCAGCGAGGTTTGATTTTCAAAAGGTTTTACAGCTTTGACCCGGACCATATTTGAAAGTTCTGGAACGATCTCGGCCTGGACCAGGTTATAATTACCTGCCTGCACATACACGACTTTATCCGGGCAAACCAGGTGGGTTGTTTTGGTGTCCGATACTTTTAAGATATTTGGGGTATCCGGGATATTTTGTGCGCTTACTGAAACACTTATCAGCGCGCAAATGAAAATGATTAAAAATGCTTTCATGGTGATTGATTATTTGGTTGTGTTGATTAAATAGACAAGGGTATTTTTCCTGATGGTTACTTTTTTGATCCGGATCATCTTGATCAGGGATTGGGCTGTTTTATCGGCAGCCTGGATACCGGCATACGTCAGCGGGTTATTGGTTACTCCAAGCATGGAAGAAGTGTTTACGCTGCTGCCTACTTCTTTAGCCACTTTTCGCGAGGCATTATCCGGAACATACAGCCCCGGCAGACCGTCCAGATCATAAATTGTGATTTCAACAGGAATGAATTTCCCGCCAACCGGAATTTGGGCAACTTCAATTTGCAGGCGTTCATTCTCCACTTTACAGGTTCCATACAGGAAAGTGTTCTTGGAAATTTTGGTTCCTTTCAGCCAGCTGTCCTGCAGTAACCGGAGCTTCACCCGGTTACCGGTCAGAACCGTCGTTGTTTCATAAACCTCGGCTTCGATCATCGCCGGATTATTTTCCCCATTCTTAAAGCCTGACCGGGTATTTGTTTCCAACGCAAAACGCTTGTTCTTTTTATCTTCAATCTGCCGAAGCTGTGCAGTTGCTTTTTGTAGCCGGGTACTGAGTGAATCATTCCGGCGGGATAAAGCGATGTTCCGGTTAAAAACCTTATCCAGTTCTTCAATACCGGTTGGATTTATCGTGTTGGAAGGATCGTCCGGTTGTTCGGCTTTCTTTTTTGGTTTTACTTTTACCGGGGAAATCGATTCAACCGGATTATTTTCACTTTGCTGTGCCTGGCCCTGACCGCCCAGTAAATCTTTTCGGGCCTGTTCTTCCTGCTTTTTGATATGTGCCAGCAAATTATTGGAAACATCGGCGTTTAATTCTGTATTCCTGTTTGGCTGCTCTTGTTGCCTGTGCTCTGTCAAATCCTGATTGCCGGTACCTATTTCCGACACCTGATCCAGCGAGTCTTTTTCACCCAGGATGTTGTAATCGTGGCTTGCAGTCGCCTCCTTTTGGGATTGTGCGCCTTCCATCTTGTCATAAATCCGGATATCCTTATCGGCCTCGGGAAGTTTGTAGTTTGCCCCTTTGACCGAATCTTTCTTCTCCTGACTTTGGCCCTGTGTTTTCGGATGTTCTCCTCCGCCCAGGATATAAAAAATCAACACAATAAAAGGGACCAGAATAAGCGGAAGCAACAGCAACGGCTTATTTCTTTTCAGGTAGTTTTTCATGGATCTGCTTTTTTAAAATGTTTTCAAAGGAATCAACCGGCATCTCAAAAGTCTGCGACTTTTTATTTTCAGGAGTTTGGTCCGAAACTGAATCCGTAGGAACAGATGTCGTTACAGGTACAATAGGTCCGCGCTGAAGTTTTGGCGCGGGGAGAAGAAAGGAGACCAGGTACAACAGGAATAAACCTGTCACGACAAAGATCCATTTTCGTTTGCGTTTTCCGGTATCCAGTGCTTTGTCCTGTTCATCCATGTTATTGATTAATCGGGTAAACCGGCTTACGTCCTTAAACTGAGAGACCTCAGCTTTTTGCTTGTTATTTGAAGGATTCATAATCTTTTGTGTTTGAGTATTTTCAGGTTAAAATGATTTGCGTTTCATTGTTTCAACATCCTTGTTGTCGGTTATCAGCCAGTTTTCAATCAGGAAACCATGCGGGTTGTTATCGGTCCGGGAGATGTTTCTCAGTTGCCCGGTTGTTTGCAGGTTGCGGATGGTGATGTTGGATTTACGTACGATCTTTTGTTTGCCGTAAAAAGTAAACCGGTAGGGGTAAGCAGAGAAGTCCACTTTAACGGAATCCGTTTGCAGGGTCATGCTGATATCTGAGGCGATAACTTGGTTATAGACGTTGTTTTCTTTGTAGGACTCGTATTGCTTCATGGCTGAACCATCAGCCAGAAAAAGGGCTTCCCGCACATTGCTCTCAATGTACTCTTTGTCGGGCTCCATGGTAAAGAAAAGTTCATGGAAGCGTCTCACGTGGTCTTTGGCCTCGGCTGCCCTGTTTTCCGAGATGTCCTCTCTCAAGGCAAGAAGCAGGGATTTGCCGTTATCCAGCACATAGATTTTCTGGCGGGACCGTTCCACCAGGTTTAGTGAACGGGTGAATACAAAGATGCTGAACCCAACCAGTGTCAGGCTGATGGCTAAAAGGACATAAACAGTAAACCGAAATTTTCTTTGAATATCAAATACCTTATTCATTGTAGATTGATTATTTATTATTGATTATCGGAAATTCATCCTTGTGATTTGGTATTGGATATTTCCGGTTACTTCATTGCACCCTTGGTTATCGCCATTAGAGCAGCGGTTTTCACCAGTCTTCCTGCACCGGAGCCGGTTCCCGAAGCGCTGATAATCCAGGAGGCAATCTTTGGGACCATTAGCAGCCCGGCTATCCCGCATATTGGAACCACCATGTTGGAAACGTAATACATTGAGGGCTGGTAAAACAGGGAGCTTTTAACTTGGGCAATCTCGGCATCCAACACATAGATCAGTACTTCCTGGACCAGTGACAGAACCAGCAAGGCGATGGGCAGGTAAAGGTTTACATTGACAAACCGGGCAATCCATTGCAGGTAATTGTCCTGGAAGCCGTCGAATATGGAAATGGCAAAGATCAGCGGTCCAAAAATGATCAGCAGCACGCAAAAGACGGTTCGTAAGAAAGCAATCAGGTAAACGATCACCTCGAACAGGGATTCCAGCAGTTGTCGAATCCCGTCCATGAAGTAAAAACTGATCTGGTGCTGCAAAGCCCTTCCCGAGACAATGTTATAAGTGGTCAGCAGCATGTTAATCCCCTTGTCCCAAAGGGTGGCTTCTTTTTCCTGGTTTTCCTGAAAAGAAGGGAGATCAGCCGCTAAGATGGCCTGTTGCTTTTCTTCCAGCCGGTCGGCAACAATATGTTTCTTATCGGCATAAACAGCTTCGGAAAGTTTGGTTAGTCCTTTGGTCGGGACCATCAGCAGTTGAACAAAGGGGCCCCAAAAGGTAATGACCAGCACCAGCGCAAATGGCCGGAGAAGTGGTAACAGGGAGATGGGATTATCTGCAATGAGTTGTTCATAAATGCGTTTGGAGATATACAGGAAGGCTGCAATGCCCCCGATGGCCTTAGCCATACCTGTCAGCATCTGTGCGTTGTCCAGTCCTCCCTGGACCAGCACATCGGTAAATGAAAAGAAATCTTTGGTGGTAATAACCTGTAGTAACATAAGTCAGAAATGATGAATTTTGAATGATAAATGTTGAATTTTAGTGTTGAATGGATAGTCAGTGAGTTCACGATTGCTTGGTCTATTGTGCCAGGAAACTATAGGATTGACTGACATCGTTCGTATAAATCTGGTAGTGATGTACCTTCCGGTAGGTGTAGTCCGTTTCACCGATCTGTTGGTTCAGCTCTTTTTGGATCTCTGCAAAGGCCTCCAGCTTTTTGCCGTGATCGGTCTGGAACAGGTTAACCGTGATAAAACGGGTCAGGAGTTCGTCGGCTTCTTTTTGGTAAATGGACTTCAGCCAACTGCAATCATTCAGCTTGTTCAACTCATCCAACCGGTTTATACTGGCATAAAGGCGGATAAACCCGGAAGCGATGTTATAGATATCCGGAAGCTGATCGGAATTGGCATCAAAAATCGTCTTCTCCGTGTCCCGCTCCATCTGGGTATTGTCTTTTATCTGTTGAGTCTCCTCCTGTCTGCCTTTCATTTGTTGTTTCTGAATCAGCTTTTCGGCTATTTTCAGCAAGTTTACTTTCAGCAGGCTGGTGTATTCTTTTGTGTCATAAGTTGGTTCTGCAACTACCTCCACATAGTAATGGGTGGGCCAGGTGCGGATAAACACGTGGGGGATCGGGATCAGGCTGCCCTTAAAGGCAATAAAAGACAATGGGTAGGTTCCTCCCATATCCGGATAAGTCCCATGCCAGGGTTTGATATCGGTGATCTGGGCTTTTAGTTCGCTTTGAGAATGAATCATCACAAGCAGAATTATAAGTATGCTAAGAATGCTTTTCATGGCTTTTCTAATCATTAATCGTTTATCCCAAAACAGTTAATCATAAAGGGTGTAGTAGTAGGCAAAACTTTCCAGTTTGTCAGAATTAAAACTCTTCTGAAAGGAAGCGTACATCAGCTTGTTGTACAGGTAGCAGATCGTTCCATAGTGCTTGCGCACATCTTCATAAATACCGTTGATTGTATCATAGCGCTGCTTATCATCCATCATAAAGAGGTCATCTTTTACGATGGAGTTCAAAATGGTCGTGGTCAATTGCTTACTGTCATCCAGGATCAAATCAAAAGACTGAACGATAACAGCAGCCTGTTGGCTGGTGAAGTTCTGATCTTTAACCAGCTTGGGTAGTTTCTCTGTATAAACCTGGATGATCTTGCCCAGCATATCTTTGGTCTGTTTGATGCGCTTATAATCTTTGATCAGGGAAGAAACCTTTTGCAGGCTTTCCAGCGTTTTCTGATCCATGCCGACCAGTTCGGCAGTCAGTCCCTTTATGTCGCCATTGAGAACTTTTATTAATACATTGTACCAGTTGATTTCGGACAGGATGCCCTTTTCCTGTTCCCAAAGGGCTTCACGCTGGACTCCCGCCCCAACATCGGTTACAGGGGCCTGTGCAGAGGTGCTTTGAATACCGGTCAGGCAGATCAACGTGAATAGCCCGATGAATAAAAATGTTGATTTTGTTTTCATGATTGTCATTGTTTTCATGGTTGTTTTTGCTTCTATTGTTTTGATAATGTTTGCCGTCCTTTTGTCCCCCTCCCTTGGAGGGGTTAGGGGAGGCTATTTGTTTTACATCGCTTTGAGAATATTGATAAAAGATTGGTTCTTCTGGCTGGCAAGTTTTTCCAGGATCACTTGCTTTTCACTTTGTTCGGAGGTGTAGCAGTAGTATTCGGCTTTGCTGACTTCAAGGGCATAAACCTGTGAGTAACTTCCAAGCCCGATAAAGACTTCCTTGAGTTTTCTTCCTGTTGGCAGGTTCTTGTTGATCGAAAGGATTTGTTCTTTCTGAAATTCGGATAATCCGAGCGTGTCGCTGATGCTTTGGAACTTGTTGCGGAATTTGCTCATGTCAAGCAGTATTCGGGTATCGGCATTGTTGATGATTGCATCGCGGATCACCGGTGAGGAGATCACATCATCCACTTCCTGGGTAACCACCATCGCTTCGCCAAAGAATTTCCGGATGGTTTTATAAAAATACTTGATGTAAGAAGCCATCTGGGGTGTGGCAATGGCCTTCCACGCCTCCTCTATACAGATCACCTTTCGAACACCTTTGAGCCTTCTCATCTTCTGCATGAAAATGTCAATAATGATCAGGGTGGCTACCGGGAAGATCACGGCGTGGTCTTTAATATTATCCAGTTCGAAGACAATAAACGGGCAACGGAAAAACTCATCGGTATCCATCTGCTTGTTCAGCAGGTAGTCGTATTCTCCCCCACGGTAATATTTAGAGAGGATAAAGAAAAACTCGTTGGCATTAAACTCAATCGACTGCTCTTTCACCAGCCGGGGAATGTAGCCCCGGCAGAACTCATAAAAGCCGTTGAAGGAACGTTCGGCTCTTTCTTCAGCGAAGAATTCTGACAATGCATGGGCAATCACATCTTTTTCCATCTCCGAAAGGTTTTCCTTGTAAATGGTATAGATCACCGAAAGAATGGTTTGTTTTCGTTCGATATCCAGTTCTCCCTCCAGGATAAAAGGATTAAATGAAATCGGGTTATCGGTGGTAAATTCTACCATCATGGCACCGCCCTGCTTTTTCAGTCTCTCATTTAAGTAGATGGTCAGCAGTTCATAGCTTCGGCCTACGTCCAGCAGAACGATGTGGCAGTTTTCACTTTCGGCGTATTGCCGGAGCAAATGGTTGGTGAAAAAGGACTTCCCAGACCCCGAACCACCGATAATGATTTTATTCCGGTTGTGGATCAGGTGCCGGTGCATCGGTTCATCCGAAATATCGATCTTCACAGGGCAACCTTCCAGCCGGTCGGAAAGCCGGATGGTAAAATCCGAAGCGCTGTTCTTCAGTTCTCCTTCGAAGTTGGTCAGGCAGCAGGCCTGCGGAACCTGGGTAATGAAAAGCTCTGTCTCCGGAAGTTGTGTTGAGAAGGGCACACAGGAGAAAAACAGCATCGGCAGATCGTGGGTATGCTGGTACGGAAAGCAGTTCATCATCGAAAAAGCCGAAGCTGCTTCACTTTTATGCTGCTTTAAGTCTTTCAGGGAGGGATCAAAAAGCATCACGTTAAAGTGTGTTTTCACAATCTTCTCTCCCGAGGTTTGCACCCGGTCCAAGAATGAATCAATCAACCCGGCATTGATCTTGTTCTCCGAAGAAAATTTGGACAAACTGTAAATCTTCTTGTAGCTGCCTTCCAGAAAACCTTTGATCTCCTGCTGCTCCGGAATATAAATAAACTGGTTCGTGATGTGTGAAAACGACAGGTGATAACTTACCGGGTAAACCAGTGAAACCGGCAGGCTGGTCTGCGGATGATCTGCAGCCGGGCGCAGTTCTGCCGGGATGTGTGAATAGTCGCTCAATGACAAGACTTCCACAAACTGGTCCATTACCTTTAACCGATCCCTGAAATCAATGCCTCCAAGTGTTGGATGGTTCTCTGTAAAATTCAGGCTCAAAAAACGTTCAATCATTCCCAGTGAATGGTCATCACCGATGGCTTCTTTCCCGGTAATGGGTTCGCATTGAATCCCATTCTGGGTGAAAATGGCCACCACATTACTTCTAAGTTCATTTATTTTATTGTACTGCAGTTTTTCCAGGTTGCGCTCCCTGCGGGAGAGGATCAGGGCGGATTCGAGATAGTTTTTCAAAAGTCCTTTGTTGAGCAAACTGATGTAAAAACAGCACTCGTGTTTAAGGTAATGTCGTCCGTTAAAATGTTCGAGGTAGGAGCTGTCCAGGCTTTCTGCTGTTCTCATTCCGGTTTGTTCTTTATGACTGTCCTGTTCGTTTACCACATCCGGATGGAATTCCTGAGTTAGAAAAAAATCCTGTTTGTGAAAAAAACTCCCGGCAGGCAGCAGGTTAATCATTCTGCAAAGAGTATCATGCAGCATGTACAGGTTTTCTTCGCTGCACGAAAGAACTTCAGGCAGGTGCAACCGAAAACCGATAGTCAGGTCCAGGTTACCGGATACCTGCACATCGCCGTTAAAGCCTAGTATCGGGAGAACTGATTCAAGTTTTTTTATCTTCATTTCAATTTTCAATTGGAAAAGGTTTGATGAATTCGTCGTTTACAGCTAATAAACTGGGGCAGTTTCCGGGCTGTCTGTTTTTTACCCCAACCTTCAGGTCCATACTTCTTCTGGATGGTATTTAGGCGGTAGAGATAACCCAGTAAAGACGGAACACTGATCAGGACGGCAGGGAAAACCCCGGCCAGGATGTACAGCCCTGAAAACAGCAGGAATGTGGCAATGATCCCGTACAGCGCCCGGTAAACCAAAGGGCCGGAAAGCCCTTTGATATACAGCCGGGTGTCCACTTTCTTAACCGGGTAGCTGCTGGTTTCCATCAGGCAAAAAAGGCCTTGATCACCACTCCAACCAGGATCAGAAACAGGCAGGCGCCGAACCAACCCATGATGGCTTTCTGGGTATCCTGGTCACCGCTCTGCCACTTGATATATACCCGGACGCCCCCGATCAGCCCAACCACGGCTCCAATAGCAATAATCAGGTTGGAAATAGGGTCCACGTACGAACTGACCTCGGCTGTGGCCTGGTCAATTCCGGCAGCACTTTGAGCCATGGAACTGTAAATGTTTAAAACCAGCATCGCAACGAAAGCGGATACTTCTCGAAAGAAATTCTGAACACGTGTTTTCATGTGACTTTGAGTTTTTAAGAGTTAATATTTGAACATTGTTTATGATTGAAACCGGACCTGTTCCAGTATTTTTGGAAGTTGCGGATCATCAGGCCGGGAGAAAGTATCGATGGAATATCCTTCGTCGATCCCGTTTTCCTCGTAAAGCGAAACCGGCAGGACAATATCTTCAGAAAGCCGGAAAGGGATTAATTCGGATGGAAAATCTTGGGAGGATACGCAAATGGGAATTAACCCTTCCGAACTAAGAGGGGTAAAACTGTCTTCTTCAAACAGGGTTTTGCGGTTGTAGCTTCTTTGCCTGTAAAAGGCCAGCAGGATGACTGACAGGTACCACAAAAGCAGGACTGAAACAATAAATCCTGAAAACTCACCCCAACTGATTCGGTTGATTCCAAACATGGCTGTTCATTTTTGGGTTATATATTTTGGTAGTCTTTGATCCGGAAACCGAAAAACCTGTTCCCGGATCGCAGGAACAAAGTTTGGAAAGTCAAACAACACTTTTTATAGAGCTATTGTCAGGTGGGGTATTTTTTATTGTTAATAATATAGTTGATATTCAAATAGTTAAAATAGAATTTGGGCTATTTTGTCCTGGATTAGGCCGTCTTTGGGAAAGAAAGTGATTTGAATTGCTTTGGATTGGATCAATTTGAAAACCAGAAAATTTTCAAAAGAAAACGAAAAAACGGTCAAAAAAATAAAAAGAAAGCCGAAAAAGTGACGGGCGGGGCTAAAGTGCAAGGCTGGACCGCTTTTTTGATAAATCATTTGATGACTTTTTTTTTTGAGGCAACTATAGCATTGAAAAAAGCGGGACACTTGCTTTGGCCTTGCGCATTTACCTGGGTGTGGTTGTGGGGAGTCCGGCTAACTTGGCTTTTCTTTTTGGGTTTTGACAATGGTTTTACCTGACAAATGTTACCTGGTAAAAGATTTATGAAGGCTGGTGGGGAAAAGGTAAGTGTGGTACCTGCACTGGAATGAAGCGATTGGACGGGATGAATGAAGCTTCTTCCCGGCTTTTTTGTGCGGTTCGTGTATTGGAAAAGGCCGGGGAAGGCGAAATGGAATTGGGCAGGCAATAGCGAAATGGAAGGTAAGGAACCACTCTTGCCGTGGGGTCAACCCGGCTTATGAGCTAATCGAGCTGACCTGAGCAACCGGTTCCGGTGAGCCTGCAAACCGGATTAGGGCGTGGGTAAAGCGAAGTGAAGCGAATGTGCCGGGGAGACAAGGAAAGTACCTGACAGAAAGCTTTAATGCAATGATTTATTTAAACCTGCAAATAACAGGAAGTGTGGCTTTGTAAGGGAAAAGGCAATGCGTCATGAAATGACAGGCATTGATCCTTGAACCGGAAAAGGCCAGTCTTCTCTTGTTGAACGAGGCTTGTTCGCGCCCGGCGGAGCCAAAGCGCGAACAGGCCGCAGTACCTGCCAACCAAACATCGGTACCTGATTTAAGAGTTGCGCGTGTTTGACGTTGTCTTCAAACCCTTTTATCCTTTGATTCCCGGTCAAAAGCCACCAGGTTGAACATTTCTCTCATTCGGGAACGTATCCGGTTCCCGTAAATGGATTCCAGTTCGGAGGCTGAAAGATTCGTGGTAATGTGGGTCATCATCCGTTGGGAGACAAAAAGGTCGTACCTGGCCAAAAGGATTTCAGCCATCACGTTGCAATCGTTTCCGTAGTATTTCGGGGTCTGCTCCAGTCCCAGGTCATCAAAACACCAGACTTTGGGAATGAGATAATTTCCCAACCTGAAGAACGATCCTTTGCCATACTGGTTGATTACGGCAAAACCGTCTTTCTCAAATTCAAAGCTGATTTCACGCGTTGGCTTGATGTGGTATTGGGTTTCCCTCGGTAAGAAATAGCTGATCAGTTTCAATAAGCTGGTCTTCCCGCACCCGATTGGACCGCAGACCAGCAATCCTTTCCAAAGGTTTATGCCACGCCGTTCGGCGTTTTCCATATCGCCAATGGCATAAACCAGTAACTTGTAGATCAGTTCCAGATCGTTCGGATCAATCGCGAAATGGTTCCCAAAAAGGATTTTTCCGCGTTCTTCCATCCATTGAATGCTGTTTTGAAAACTGAAATTGAATATTCCTCCCCTAAACTCTGCAATCTGTTCATAAGGGTTCATCGTAATTTTTGTTGACCGTGACACTGAGGTTGCCGGTCCCGATTTTATTAAATTCTCGTTCATCTGTCCTGTTGTTTTGATTGTTTTCTATCCATTTCCGGGCAAGGGCCTGCCACGAAACAATGGTTTTCATATCCCCGGTTTTCCAGCCCGAAGACTGGTAACGGGAGTAAAACTTTTGTGCTTCATCGGTTGATGACTGGTTGTGTTGGAAAAAATGTTTGATCACCTCGAATTCCGGAATTCGGCTTTTGAGATCATGGTTTTTCCCCGGTTTTTCCTCTTCTTCGGAAACTTTTTCTTTTGAATCTTTTTCTGAAGCTTCTTCTTCTTTAAGTTTATTCCTGTTTGTAATCTTTATAAAGAGTGTATCACTTGCTGTATCAGTTCCTGTATCAGATTTAATACCGACAGATTCATTTTTACTGGTTGCGGTGCTTCTTCCGGTATCATTTTCAGTATTGGCTGTGATATCGATACCGGTTGCGGTATCACTTCCTGTACACCCTGCTGTATCGTTTTTGATACCGGTATTGCTTGCAGTAACCGCTCCGGTATCATTTTCAAGACTGCCGGAAGTGCCGGAATCACCTGCAGTATTTGTTCCCGTATCAGAGGCAGTATCACTTTCAGTACCGGTATTGCCGGCGGTATCTGTTGCTGTATCATTTTTGATACCGGTATCACCGGCGGTATTCCCGGCCATATCGCCTCCGGTATCAAACCGGATACAGGTAACTTTACTCCCGGAATGAATATTGGAAGACGGGGCATAATCAATATAGCCCCAATCTGCCAGCTCTTTCATGCAGCGAGCGTACGTATTGGCAGAACCGATCCGGGCCAGGTCCATCATTTCCGTACGGGAAACGGTAAACTGGCCTGAGAACCGGTTGGCATTCCAATGCTGAAAAAGGGCAATATACAGGCTGATATGATAGGATGACATGCGTTTATCTCCTGCCAAACGTTCAAAAAATCCGTTCAAATGCCGGATGTAATTCATCGCCTGGCAGTAAGACTAAAGCGGTCTTTTTGTTTGTTGGATTCCAGGATTTTCTGGATTTCATTGGAGTCATAGAAAAGGATTCCGCCCATTTTGGTAAACGGGAGGGTTCCGTTGATACGCATGTTTTGAAGGGTTCCGGGAGAAATACCCAGCATCTTGCGGACTTCAAAAGATTTGAGCCATTTTTTTGTTGGTTGACCCTGGCGCTCGTCAAGCAGTTTTTTCAGTTCGGAAAATAATTCGGTTTTGAATTCCCGAAGGTCGTCGGTGGTAATAATTTCTGAAGGCATAACGTTTAATTTTGAATGATACAATTTGAACTTCGCCAAATTTGCACCCTTCAAAATTGAAATGTTATCAAGCAATTGTCAGGTTGGGAGTTTTTTATTGTCTAATAAAAGGCGGGAATTAACAGGCATCACTGCTTAAACATTCTGATCGATGTTGTATTGAAGAACCGACCTCAGATGTTCCATAAACTTGGTTTGCTCTATTTTCCGCTGTTGAATTTCAGAATAATACCTGTAAATGTCTTTCTCAATGTCCATGTTAAAAATCCGGCAGAATAATCTGGCCAGTTCCTTGATCGTGATTTTTCCGTTATTGATTACCCGCGAAAAAAACAGGGCATATATTAATTCCACCAGGTCAATTTTATTGCCGGTCCAGTTTTGGTAGCTTAACTGCTGCAATTGATTGGGTTGTTCCTGGTTATCCATCTTGTTTATCTCCCCGGTCAGGTATTCGGTTAACAAATCATTGGCCCGCAAAACAGAAAACGTATGGTCCTGCCAGGTATTAAACTGCTGATCCATCAAATACTGGCTGCCCCGGAGTTCTACCGGAATTTCATCCCGGTCCCTGACAAAATAAAGACTGTCCAGGTAGGTAAATCCGCAATTATAGTACTGGACGCTGCTGGCGTTCTCCTCCACGAATAGTTCAATCTCATCCAGCTTTACTTTCATGTATCGTTTGATCCTGTCTGAATCATACTTCGACCGGAAGCTCTCGATCTCGAATACAGCCTGGTAAAACAACAGCCGGCTATAAGCAACCGGCTTAATCTCCTTAAAGAAGCGGATCTCTGACGGGACATCCGGGAAACCTTCATTCACAACAATCCATCTTAACTCCACCAGGGCGATCCGGCATCGTTTGATAGCCGATTTTGCCGTGTTCAGCATGCTCTCGGAAGTCATAGCTATTCGCTTTAAATCGGCCTCCAACTCGGTGATGATATGGGAATACTGTTCCATACCCAAAGACTTTTAATTAGAATGTCGGAATTAGCAATCAAATCATTTTCGTTGACTAATGATTAATAATGAGAGGGTCATCCTTCTTTTTGGAATAAACTGAGTTATAAAAAGGAGTTTAACCGGCACGCCAAATAAGGAAACGAGGCAATACCTACCCTTCCACGATCGACGAAGAACGGCGTGAAGCGGTAAAAGCAGAACCATGTATTTGGATGGATAAACTCGGCTGGCACAGGGAAGCAAAAATTGAAAAAAGCTTTTTATCGTTAGCGCTGAGCTTTCCACGAAAAGTGCCTGGCCGCCGGCTGTCCGCTTGCCACAAGCAGACACCATTTGAGCAACCTCGGAAACTGCTTCAAATGGAGGTTTGATTTAAAGGACTGGTGTTCTTCGGGGCAGGCAGTCAACGCCGTCTCCGGCCTCTGCGCGAACTGGAACCGAATGCTTAATTGCGGTCATTGGCTTTTAAAAGGTCAAATAACATTACTAATGAACAAGTTCTTCTTCTCGTTCAGTGTTTGAAGGAATATATGTTAGGGTGGCAAACTCTTATTTCACTTCGTCTTTAACTTGAGTTACAAAAGTCTTCGCTGGCTTAAATGAAGGGATCGAATGCTCAGGAACAATGACCATTGTATTTTTGGAAATATTCCGTGCAACTTTTTCCGCCTTTTTTTTAACGATAAAGCTTCCGAATCCACGAAGATACACGTTTCTTCCTTCAGTTAAAGAATCTTTCACCGATTCCATAAAAGCTTCAAGAGCTTTTTGTACGGTGGCTTTTTCAATTCCTGTATCCTCACTAATCTGGTTAACAACATCTGCTTTTGTCATCTCTAAAATTATTAATTATCAATATTTTATACCTCACACCTAACAAATATAATGCTATTATTTAAAAACATGATAATCCTTTCTTTCCAATTTTAAAATATGAACTTACAGGATGCAAACACTATCTTTCAAGGTAATTACTGAAAGCCAAAGGTGAAAAATATAGATAAATTTCTCAAAATTAGATGAACAATCTCAAGGAAGAGTTTTCTCACTTTGCCGGTAACCAGAATTTAAACGTCGTCCCTTTCCCTGGTTCTGATTCGAGCGAAATCTCTCCTTCCATAAGTTCGATTAGGTTTTTAACAATTGCTAAACCTAAACCTGCTCCACCATACAACCTGGTCGTTGAATCATTGGCTTGCCTGAAACGTTCAAAAATAGTCGATTGAATTTCCTTTTCAATACCAATGCCGGTGTCTGACACAAAAAAGACAATTCTTTGCCCTATGATTTCCATAACACCGAATTCAATTTTCCCGTGGTTTGTAAATTTAATGGAGTTGTTCAACAAATTGCTCAAAATCTGGTTCAGCCTCACCTTATCCGTATTGATTGAAATCGTGAAATCCGGAATCTTTAACTTCAATGCAATATTATTTTTCTCCGTTTGAGAAATCTTCTTTTGATATTGAGTAAAGAGCTCTTTTAACGTTTGCTGCAGTTCAAATGATTTTTTGAAGATTTTCACCTGTCCTGTTTCCAGTTTCGAAATATCGAGTATGTCATCAATAATATGAAGCAGGTCGTCCGCATTCCGGTTAATGATGGAAGAATATTCTTCCCTGACCTCTTGGGACAATTCGGAACCTTCAGCAAGCATGTCAGAGAACCCAAGGATCGCATTGAGTGGGGTGCGGATTTCGTGGCTCATATTGGCCAGAAAGGCTGATTTAAGGCGATCACTTTCTTCAGCTTTTTCCTTAGAAATATTTAAATCAGCAATGATCTTTTTCTTTTCTGTAATGTCTTCTTTAGCTTCCACAAAATGAGTGATATTCCCTTCTTTATCAACAATTGCGGAAATAACGGCACTCTCCCAGTAAAGTTCTCCATTTTTCCTTCGGTTATGGAATTCTCCCTTCCATTCCTGCCCTGCACGAATCGTTCTCCAAAGGTTATCGTAAAATTCTTTGGGGTGTTCTCCGGATTTCAAAATACCTGGCGTTTTTCCGATTGCTTCTTCAGCGCTGTAGCCTGTAGTTTCTGTAAATTTTGGGTTTACATACTGAACGATCCCGAGAGGATTGGTAATTACAATGCTAACCGGGCTTTGTTCCGTTGACCTGCTAAGGAGAAGAAGTTGATCTTCTGCTCTTTTCCGCTCGGTAAAATCCTGATAAATGAGTTGAATCCGGGGAGATCCATCCCAATTGATCATTTTTCTAAACACCCGAATATGACGGGTTTGTTGGTTCGGACAGATAATGCCAATTTCATATTCGGGATCAACATATTCTCCGTTTTTTCTTTTTTCTTTTCTTATTTGATGCTGTTTCTGACTTTCAGAAGTATAACGTTTTTCAATGGGGGTGCTTAAAAATTCTTCCAAGCTGATAAATTCATACATAGAAAGTAAAGCCTGATTGACATATAGCGTTTGACCGCCGGATGTGACTATTCGCATTCCTAAGGGAGACTCATCCATCGACCTTCTGAAGTTTTCTTCGGATTGGCGGAGGGCTTTTTCAGCTATTTTTCGTTCTGTAATGTCAACTAAAGTCCCAATATAACCGAGCAATTGGCCGTCTGAATCAAGTTCAGGAACAGCCTCTCCAGTAACCCAAACAATTGTGCCGTCTGATCTTCGGAAACGGTATTCCGCTGTCGATCCGGTAAACTGTTTTGTAGCTATGTCCCATCCCTTTTGTAGTTGTTCAATATCTTCTGGAAGAACTGCTTTAAGCCAACCATCACCCAGTGCTTGGTCAAAAGACAATCCGCTCAATTCCATCCATTTGGGATTGACGTAGGAGGTGTAACCATCAGGTCTTGTCCGAAATATCCCAACGGGAGAATTGTCGGCCAGTGTTCGGAATAACCGTTCCCTCTCAATTAATTTATCTTCAGCTAGTTTGCTATTTGTGTAATCATTGGCAATGGTCATAATCTCCCTAACGTCGCCGCTTTCATCGGTGAGCGGTATGCATGTAATGTTCAGGTGTCTTTCTCCCGTATAGGGAATTGGGACCAATAATTTGAACTTCCGGGTTTCCCCCGTTCTCAGCACTTCAGTTAATACAGGTGAATAATCTTTTATCACGTCCTTGTCCCAGATTTCACTGTCGGTAAAGCCAATAAAGTCGCCAGCAGGCCTTTGACTGATTTGGGTCATTGCGTCGTTAGCGTATTGTATTTTTAGATCCCTGTCGTATATCACAACCACATCAGGAATATTTTCAACTGCCCTGCGAAACCGCTCACGGCTTTCATGCATCTGCCTGAGCATCTTCCGCTCTGCGGTCTGATCTCTGAATACTAATACCACTCCAATTACAACTCCAGTATCATTTCTAATTGGAGCACCGCTGTCTGCAATTGGAATTTCTGCTCCTTCTTTGGATATAAGCAGTGTATGGTTGGCCAGGCCCATAACAGTTCCCTCCTGTAATATCCGTTGAACGGGGCAATCGACTTTTAGCCTTGAAACTTCATTGATGATACAGAATACCTGCTCAATGGGACGACCAATTGCATCAGCCTCTTTCCACCCGGTCAATTGTTCAGCCAAAGGATTCAAAAACTTAACCTTACCCAAACGATCTGTGGTCATGACTGCATCGCCTATGCTATGCAAAGTTGTTCGGTATAGTGTTTCACTTTCCCTGATTTCCTTTTCTGCCAGAAACCTTTTTTTATCTGTCGCCAATAATAATCCCATCAGCAAAGTTCCTACAGGTAACACGAGCATAACAGGAACCCAAATTTGTTTAACAACTTGCAATCCGCTTGGCCATGGCAATAATAACTGGCAAAGCAGCATGAACAGGTGAGCAACAAGGCCCATTCCCCAAAGTGTATGGATTTTTAATAATTCAGGCTTATTCTGATGCAGAATACGAAAGGCTAACCCAACCAAAGCAGAAGTAATAATGGTTGCCGTTCCGGCCCAAATCCCGGCTCCCCCAAGGTGAATACGGTATGCTCCTGCTATCAGTACTGCAATGATTCCTGTAATTCCGCCACCAAACAGCCCTGACAAGGTCAGTACAATAGACCGGCCGTCGTATATGACGCCGGTATTATAATGAATGGTCATTTTCATTGCCGCAACAGCAAGGGTTCCAAATAATATTCCGCCGGCTATTTTGCAGCTCAGAGAATCCGATTTACAAACACGAGTCAACAACCCATAAAGGACGGATAAAGCAATAAGTAGGGACGAATTTTGAATTAAGTCGGTAAGCATTTATTTCCACTGTAATGAATGATAGTTGATTTTTGGTGTGGGAAGCTATTAAAAATATCTGGAAATCTAAATGGAATTTTTTGTTTAATTCTATTTTATGCTTGTAAGATATTAACGATCAACTCTTTCATTTACTAAATCTTTATATGCGCATTTTATGACGGGGCACATTTGTGCCTAAAGTTTTAGCATTTCATCACCATTCAAATAAATTATTGTTAAAAAATCAAAGTTGAGATGGCGCGATTTAATAAACCGCTTAAAGTAGTGTATATAATTAAGTTAGACTGTTTCCCGGCTCACCAGGAGCTATAATGGAAGACTTTTCTTTTTGTAGCTGCCCGTCGTTGAAGAAGGCGCTGATACGACCGGTTTTTTCTAATTTTAGCTCTCTGTTCCTTCAGGCGCGATCAAATCCGAATAGCCATCACCTTGTTCGCTAATGAAGTGTTGCTAGCACAGGCTTTGTATTCGAGGCAAATTGCTAGTGTCCGAAGTTATGACTAATAAGCTCCCATATCCCATTTCCAATAACAGGTCCTAAATTAAATTCATTTTGACTGAGTTTAACAAGTCCAATCTGTTCTTTAAAATAAATCGTGTCCTTTGTCCAGAAATTAGTCACATAACCTCTGACCTTGGAAAGACGAAAAACATTTGTGAATATTCCTTCTGGAACAGAGATATCCTCTCGATCCAAAACTTTTGTAGTATCACCATAAGCAGCATTTGTAAACCAAGCTTTGCCAACACTTAAAGGTAGAATATAATGCAGGCGCTCAAACGGCATTTGATTTGTGCAAGTCAGGCAAGGATTATCATAAATTCTCACATCACTATTAATATACGAAACCCAAACAGTATCAATATAGGTCTGAAAAGGATATTTATAAGTGTATTTCCAGATTTTAGCACTGGCACCATTAGGCAACGTACCTTGACCTACGATTTCAACTTTAACAGTATCAATGCTATTCGTCGTCAATTTATATACCCATTGATAACCTATTTTATTTGGAAAGTTGTCATTTGACTGCATTGTAAAGTCCTTTTTGCAAGAAATACTCAAAATGACTAACCACATGAGTAAAAATATTTTTGTTTTCATAGATTCTTATTTTATCTAATCTATGATGCAAAAAGAGATACAAAAGGTTGCGTCTTTACCCATTTTAAATTGTCATAACAGTTGGCGAATATATACAGAGCATATTTCAAAGCACGTTCTCGACCGGTGTGGAATGGCGATGCGAAAATCCGTTGCGTTGCCCCATCATAACCCGTCATGCAACACAATCTAGTGTTGTTATGTGCTGATTTTTAATTAAATCTCCCTTGAATCGGTGGATGGTTGGTTATATATTTTTTAATGTTACTTTCAAGATTTGTGTCAGTTGTTGCCTTTGTAAAAATAAACTCAACAACAGCTTTAATGTCTTTCGAGAATTGTTCTGCTGTAAAAATTACTCCATCCATACCATCATTTATATACTTTGTCAAATGAGTATATCCATTGGCTTCATGAGCCAGCAAAATTGATCTCAACCGTCCGCCGTTGGAAATCTCCTGTATGCCAGGCACAAAAGAAAACTTATGCACAATGCCGCATCGTAAAATAACATACATCTGTGTCGGCAAATCCTTTTGTCCGTTTTTATATTCAAAGTCTCTGTATTTAACATTGATTTCTTTGAAATAATTGTCAACAAAATCAATGTAGGCATTTCGTCCTGATGTTCCAGTCGTCATTTGAGTCAAATAGTCAATCATGGCCGCTCCACAAAGAAACACCCAGGCATCACCTCTTGTCGACATTGAAATTATTTCATCGCAACGCGCTATGAAATAGTCCTTTATTTGTCCAATTGTTGTCATCTCTCATTTCTTTACGACCGTTTGATTTGATCTTAGATATAAAAACATAAAAATCAGACAATGGCACTTGGCCGATTCTCTCAACTTTTACTCTTTTTTCCCCAGCATCCCCATCAACTGATCTATCTTTTCCTTGAGATACTCAATCTCTTCTTTAAGTGACTGAATTTCGTCGTCTTTCGCAGTGAACATCTTTTCTAGTACCTCTTTCTCAATGCCGTAATTATTATAAATTCCTGAACCAGAACCAGCACCGCTTGCTTCTTTTATTTCCTGATAGATAATAACTCCTTCAGGCTTCAGTAGATCTTCGACAGGAGTATCCAACACTTTCGAAATTTGCTCCAAACGTTCCAAATCGAGCTTGGTGGCGCCACTCTCTAAATTTTGATAACTACGGAGATTAATACTTAGTTTGTCGGCCATATCCTGCTGACGAAGGTTCTTTAGTTCACGGTGTTTTTTAATGTTGATGCGAGCAGTATCCATAATATCCATAGCAATATGCATTTAAGTTTCAGTTAATACGAAAAAAACATTCATTTTATATGACAAAAACAATCGTTGTATTTTAGCGGTTAGCCCATTGAGCTTTTTAACTTTGAATGATTAAAAATAGTAAAACTTATCAAAATAATGATGATAAAAAATAATTGCCGGAAGAATAATTTCCGACATAGAAAATAACCGATAAATTTGCGGAAGCTTTTCAAATAAATAAAGCATTCGCACTTTGCGTCTCATACTGAAAACTGGTAATTTTTGAATGGGAGAAGCAATAAGTGAAGATGCTCACGTCATATCCTTACGATTTTGGCGTGGGCCTACTTATCTCCCAGGGTATACCAGTACCTCAGTATGGTAAGTCAGGTTCCACGCCATTTCTTTTGCGCTTACCTTAGGCTTACCTGCTTCGGAAACCGGTAATATCCCACTTTCCTTTGCATGAGACACGAACCAGTTTTTTAACAAAAAACCAAGTGTCATGCCTTGTTTTAAGCGTTTTCTGTTTCCCCGTCGTGCCCCCTGATAACAGCATCAATATGCATGCTTCCCCGTCTGTAATCCTTCAAGGTTTTGAAAAACCTTGAAGGATTGGAAAAACACGCAAATCTCCATTTACCAAACTAAAATTCTAAAAGCAGGAAACCTGTTTTCTGCTTCCGGGCATTGCCATGCCTTTTTCGAAGAATTATTTAACCAGTTAACAACTTAGCTTCAAAACTTAAATTTCTATGCAAAAAAATAAAACCTGTTTCTCAAAATCTTTTCAATTCTTGTTTCTGTTCAGCCTAATGGCTTTACTTTTTGTAAGCCATGCGAATGCCCAGACGATTAATGTCGTCGGCCGGGTAACCGATCACACCGGCCAGCCCATGCCGGGCGTTACCGTTGTGGTTAAAGGAACTCTTGCCGGTACCACCACCGGCTCCGACGGGCGTTACACCCTAAAAGGCGTATCTTCTAATGCGGTTCTTTCTTTTTCCTTTATCGGTTTTAAAACCCGGGAGATCCCGCTTAACGGCCAGGCCCGGCTGGATATACAGATGGAGGAGGATATTACCACCCTTTCCGAGGTCACCGTCAATGCCGGCTATTACTCCGTTAAGGATAAAGAGCGTACCGGGAGTATTGCCCGTATAACGGCCAAAGAACTGGAAGACCAGCCGGTGAGTAACGTGCTATCGTCAGTCCAGGGCCGTATGGCCGGGGTCAACATTACCCAAAACAGCGGGATGCCGGGCGGCGGTTATAACATACAGATCCGCGGGATCAACAGTTTACGTTCCGAGGGTAATTATCCCATGTACATCGTCGATGGGGTGCCGGTTTCGGCCAATGCCGGTTCCGTGTTGTCCGGAGTAACCTTCCCCTCCAACGGCGAAATCAATCCGCTTAACGCCATTAACCCCAACGACATCGAAAGCATCGAAATACTGAAAGACGCGGATGCCACGGCTATCTACGGTTCACGCGGGGCCAACGGGGTGATCCTGATTACCACCAAAAAAGGGAAAGCCGCAGGTAAAACAGCTTTTAGTATAAACAGCAGCTACGGGATCAGCCGGGTAACAGGCCGGCTGGAAATGATGAATACGCAGCAATACCTGGACATGCGCCGGCAGGGGTATGCCAATGACGGCAAAACCACGTACCCGGCCAGGGCTTACGATGTCAATGGTACCTGGGATCAGAACCGCTACACCGACTGGCAGGACGAGCTGATTGGCCATACCGCAGAAAATAAAACCATACAGCTTTCCCTGAGCGGGGGCAGCGAGCAGACCCGTTTTCTTATCAGCGGCAGCCACAATGAGCAAACCACGGTATTTGGCAAAGGGTTCAGGTATAAAACCGATAACCTGTCCGCGAGCCTGAACCATCGCTCCGCCGACAACAAGTTTACCTTAAATGCCTCCGGTCTGTTTTCCGACCAATCCAATAACCTGGTCCAAACCGATATCACCAAACAGTCGCTTTTGCTTAGTCCCAATGCTCCCGCGTTATATAATGAGGACGGCAGCTTAAACTGGGCAAACAACACCTTCACCAACCCGGTTGCTGCATACAACAGTACCTACTGGTACGACAGCAAAACATTTAACATCAATATCAACCTGGGGTACGAGTTGTTGCCTTCATTGTATGTCAGGCTGAACGGGGGGTTAAGCTACCAGTCTTTCGAAGATATGCTGCTCTATCCCAGCACCATGTACAACCCGTCGTACGGGATTACCCCGGCCAGTTCCACGGCGTATAAAAGCCAAAACCAGCGGTTTTCGTACCTTTTTGAGCCCCAGTTAAA
Source organism: uncultured Prolixibacteraceae bacterium (assembly GCA_937915865.1). Taxonomy (GTDB): domain Bacteria; phylum Bacteroidota; class Bacteroidia; order Bacteroidales; family Prolixibacteraceae; genus Aquipluma. Next base: position 168,499 of record CALGIG010000045.1, read on the forward strand.
CTACAAATACACGATTGGAGACCATCAAATCGACCTGCTGGTTGGAAGCACTTACCAGCGTACACGAAATACGGAAATGCGGGTGCTGGGCTACGGGTTTGAAAGCAATGCCCTTATCACCAACCTTTCGGCAGCAAACAATGTCTGGGTGGACAGTGACGGGCTGACCGAATACAGATACGCCGCCCTGTTCGGGCGTATCAATTACCAGTATAAAAACAGGTACATCTTTAACCTGACCGGGCGCCGGGATGGTTCCAGCCGTTTCGGTCCGGATAAGCGGTTTGCGGATTTCGGGGCCGTCGGGGCAGCCTGGCGCTTTTCAGAAGAACGTTTTATCAAAGAGCGATGGGGCTTTTTAAGCTCCGGGAAACTCAGGGGCAGCTACGGGCTTACCGGCAGCGACCTGATCGGCGACTACCAGTACCTGGATACCTATACGGTCAGCAGCACCGGTTACGGGGGCAGTACCTCGCTGTATCCTTCCCGTTTGTATAATCCCTATTTTAGCTGGGAAAAAACCACCAAGCTGGAAGTGGCCCTGGAACTGGGACTCTTAAAGGACCGGGTGCAACTGAGCATGGCCTGGTACCGCAACCGCTCGGGCAACCAGCTGGTAGGCATTCCTCTGCCAGGTACCACGGGCTTTAGCAGCATACAGGCTAACCTGCCCGCCACGGTGGAAAACACGGGATTGGAGTTTGAGCTCAATGTTACCCCGGTAAAAACAGAAAGTTTTCAATGGAACAGCAGTCTGAACATCAGCTTTCCTGAAAACAAACTGTTGTCCTTTCCCGGGCTGGAAGGTTCCACATACGCCAACCAATACGTGGTGGGCTACCCGACCTCGATAGTAAAAGTGTACAATTATGAAGGGATCGATCAGAATACCGGGCTGTACCAATTTACTGATTACAACAACGACGGAAATATTACATCGCCTGATGATAACCGGGTGATTAAGAACATAGGGGTTAAATTCTTCGGCGGCTGGAACAACCGGCTGGCTTACAAAAACCTGGAATTTTCCTTTTTATTCCAGTTTGTCAGCCAAAATCAATGGAATTACACCAGTTTGACACCTACCCCCGGAACGAAATACAATCAACCGGTCCAGGTCTTAAACGTCTGGTCAGAAACCAATCCCAACGGGCAATACATGCCTTACAGCGCGGGGGCGGATTCCCGGAAAGGCCTGCTTCACGGGTACCTGATGCACAGCACCAGGGCCGTTAGCGATGCTTCGTTCATCCGGCTGAAAAATATACAGCTCAGTTATCGCCTGCCAGTAAAAAAATATATACAGGACATACGGGTTTATGTGCAGGGCCAAAACCTCTGGACAATCACCAATTACTTTGGCATAGACCCCGAGTTTGTTACCATCGGCTTTTTACCCCCTTTAAAAACCTGGTCTTTTGGTGCCCAGCTTAACTTTTAAAATTGATACACATGAATACTATAAAAATATATTTCCTGTCACTGCTTGGGGCATTGCTTTTTGTCTCCTGCGAAAACCTGGTGGAAGTAGATAACCCGACCAACCAGATAGGTACTGTACAAGTGTTTGAAGACCTGCAGACAGCCAACGCTGCACTGGCTGGTTTATACGCCGGTTTACGCGACCAGTCGCTCCTGACCGGGGGCAGTTACTATGGTGCAGGCGCCCTGCTGGGTTCGTATGCCGACGATTTGGATTGTTACTTTTACGACCAGAACGGGGTCGTGGATATAGCCAATAACCAGCAGCAGCAAACCAATTCCAACATTGAAACGATCTGGAATACCGCCTACCAGCAGGTTTACTATGCCAATTCGATTATCTATGGGGCTGAACACTCCACGGCATTGGCCGAAGAAGATAAAAACCGCATCAAAGGGGAAGCCCTGCTGGTCCGTTCGCTGATCTATTTTTACCTGCAGCAACTTTTTGGCGATATTCCCTATACAACCAGCCTGGACTATGAGTACAACCACAGGCTAAGCAAAACAGATGCCGCAGCCGTGCTGGAACAGTTGACACTTGATCTGACAGAAGCCAGTTCTCTTTTAACAGATGATTACCGCGATCCGGAACGGATTTATCCCAACCGCAAGGCAGCTCAATTGCTCCTTGCCCGTGTTTACTTGCTCCGGCAGCAGTGGTCGCTGGCCGAACAGGCAGCGCAAAGCATCCTGCAATCGCCTTTGTACCAGTTCCAGCCTGATCTGGACCAGGTGTTTCACGCATCGGGAACTCACATCCTATGGCAGCTAAAACCACAGAACAGCGGGGATGCTGCCCTGGAAGCCTCTTTTTATTATTTTACCAGGTCAACGCCAAATTCGTTTGTCCTCTCACAAGACCTGCTTAATACGTTTGCTGAAAATGATTTACGCAAAACGCACTGGATGGCCCTGGAAACATTTGAAGGACAAAGTTGGTACAGGCCCTGTAAATACAAGAACCTGCCCGGGGACAATACCGACGAATACTCGATAGTTTTCCGGCTGGAAGAGGTTTACTTTATCATGTCCGAAGCCCTGGCCAGGCAAAACCGGCTAGATGAAGCGCTGCCTTACCTGAACGCTACCCGGCGGCGGGCGGGCTTAACCGCCTTGACAACACTAACCGGCGAAGCTTTTAACAGCGAGCTTCTGGCAGAGAAACGGCGCGAATTCTTTGCCGAATCAGGGCTCCGTTTTCTCGACCTGAAACGCTGGGGACGGCTTAGTGAATTAAGCGCTGTAAAACCCAACTGGCAGGATTATAAACAGCTCTGGCCACTTCCGCAAAAAGAGTTGCTGCTCAATGCCCATCTATCCCCGCAAAACCCCGGTTATTAAGTATGAAACTAAAGCTTTTATATTCCTTAATTTTCTTGGTTTTCCCGTGCCTGCTGCTTGCGGCAGGCCGGGATTTGAAAGCGCAGGACAAGCAGGTCTGTACGCCTGCGACCGGCTATGAATCTTTTCATAGTATTGAAATGCCGGTAATGAATGATGACGGGAAATGGCTTGTTTTGCGCAAAAGAAGCTGGATACCCGTCCAGGATAAAAGTGACCTGGATAAAGATACCGTCATTCTATTTAACCTTGCCGGTCCCGGTAAAAACAAAATAGCCGGATACAGGCTTAACGTCCGGGAACTGGCATTTGTCGGGAATACTTTCCTGTTACTCTTTGGCGGGCAGCAAACCGAATTACTCAACCTGGAAGATCAAACAAGTATCATTTACAAGGGGGTAAAAAGCATACAGGTACTAAAAAACAAAAGACAGTTTGTGTTGCATTACTCCCCCGAAGAACAAAACAGGTTGGAAATCCATGCCGGTAACGGGCAGCTCTTAAATGCAATTGACCACGTGAACCGGTTTTATACCACAGAAGAAGATCATATTTATGCGGTTACAGAAAAGGAAAAAAAGGAAAATGAAATTGTCCTTTTAAATGATAACCAAAGAGAAAAGGTGTATGGGTCTACCCGTAAAATCCTGTCCCTCGATATTGACCCTTGTGAACGGGGAATGATGATCTGTGAGCAAAGCCCGGGAAGCAACTGCCGGGAGGTTCTATACCTGAATTTGGAAACACAAACAACTTACCCGTTAAAAGAGGTGTTGCCGCTTACTTTCCAGAGATGTTTTTCAGAAGCGATCAGGGAGGATAGCATTTACTTTTTAAAACTATGGACCAGTAAGGAAAAACAGGACACTTCAGTTGCCGATATCTGGTACGGTAATGACAACCGGCTGGAAGAAAAGTTTTATCCTCCCATCGATGTACTGACTTATGTTTGGAAACCCCGCAACCATTTTATCCGGCGGGTGGGAACGGATCATCTGCCGGTTAGTATCAGTACAGGCAACAACCGGTATTTTATAAGTTTTGACCCAAATGGTTTGCAGGACTACAGCACCGAAAATCCGCCGTTGCAGTTGTACCTGTATGACCTCAAAGAAAACAGCTATTCCCTTTTGGATACCATCGCACCGGAATTCTACCTGTCCGGGAACGGGGACTATGGCCTTTCACCGGCACGTGGCGGTTGGAACCTGTATCATTTCCCTTCAGGAACTAAAAAGCTCATTGAAGGGAAAGAACTGGACTCGCCCTGGTTCACAACGGACAGTAAAGCGGTGATCTTTGAAGGCGAAGGGGCGCTATGGCATTACGAAATAAAAACAGCAGCCCTTACCCCCTTAGTCATCTTTGGAGGATACCAAATCCGCATTACAAACGGCCAGTGGGAAGGCTTCAGTACCGGGAAGAGCGCTTTTGCCAAACAACAGGTCAACCTATCGGAACCACTGGTAATCGAATTATACGATCCCATGAATAATCAGACCGGCTACAGCTTGTGGTACAAGGGGAAAACAGAAGTTATCATTCCGCCAACCACCAAACGCATCCAGTCACTGAATTGTAACCGGTCGTTTACCTGCTTCTCCTGGCTGGAAGAAGATTACAACTTACCTCCCCGGCTGGTTTACAAAGAGTTGGGCAAAGAAGGCGAAAGGAAAACCGAAGTGGAAACGGTGGTGTACCAGAGCAACAAACAGGATAAAGCCGTTTTGTCCCTGAAGCGCGAGATCATTTCCTACAACAACAGCGACGGGATTCCCCTAAAAGGCATTTTGTATTATCCCCCGGGCTATAATCCTTCCCTCAAATATCCCATGGTGGTACACATCTACGAAAAACAAAACCAACAGGCCAACCTGTACCCATCCCCTTCATATTACGAGAGCCTGGGTTTTAACATCCGGCTGTTTCTTGACAAAGGGTATTTCGTGTATCTGCCCGACATTGTCATACAGGGTAAAGCAGGTCCGGGACTGGATGCACTGGATTGTGTGAATCGTGCGCTGGATGCGTTGGCTCACAACGCGCTGATCGATAAAAACAGGATCGGGCTGATCGGTCACTCCTTCGGCGGGTACGAAACAGATTACATCGCCACCCGTTCCTCCCGTTTTGCAGCATACGTTTCCGGCTCGGGGCACAGCGACATCGCCTGGGATGCCAACAGCTTTAATTATAATTTTTATTTCCCCGATTATGTGCGGATTGAAGCCAATATGTATAAATTTGGGGCATCTTTTTCTGCTGATAAAGGCCTGTACTTTAAAAATAACCCGGTTTACCATGCTGAGAAAGTCAGTGCACCGGTTTTGCTCTGGACGGGAACGGATGACAAAAATGTAACGGCTGATCATACGATGGCTTTTTACAATGCCCTTCGAAGAAACAGAAAAGATGTCATTGCCCTGTTTTATAAAGGCGAAGGGCACAGCCTGCAGCAAGAGTGCGTACAGGTTGACCTGACCTGCAGGATACTGGATTGGTTTGACTATTTTTTAAAAGATAATGCAGAATGTGAGTGGATAAGCAAAGGGATAAGCAGGAAGGATGCTCCGTAGAGCATCCTTCTTTTTTGTTACGGCTTGGACAATTGAACGGTGCAATCGGTTCCGCTTAACCTGCTCAGGTTGTGGGTAACATTCGATGCGTCAGTCCAGGTGCAGGTATTGCCAGGGGTGCTGCTGCACATGGCCTTTGCAATACACTGTTCGGAAGAACTATCGAAATAATACCCGGTCTCTGATGCCTGCGATGCTTTCACCGCATGGGTTGCAAAAGCGGCACCGACACCTACCAGCACAACAATGGCCGGTAAAAAAACACTTTTGGGCCTTTTCATAGTAAAAAATTTAAAATGGCTGCCTACTCTGGTCCAGGTTTTCGGCTTCTCCTGTTTTGAAATACTGCATCACCGCCGGCGCAAAACGGTAACGCACGATTTCATTGCCGGACAAAACAAATAAGTGCCTGTCCGTGACAAGCATCCGGGACATCGTGTTTTTCCCGCGGTTCTGTACATAAAAACTGCCCAGATATTCTTGTTTACCGGTCCGGTACATATCGACAATAGCTGCCCGTTGCCACATCTCGCGGGATTCGAATTTTCCCATGAGGTTGGACTGATTAAACAACACCTGCCCGTGTACGGCCGATTTTTTATTTACCTGTAAAGGAGGAGCATCCATCCTATGGCTTCCGTCGGGGAGCAATCTTACCTTTACCTGTGCCCTGGATATGGTATCAATCGTGTGGAGTTTTCGCAGAAGGTTAAGATTCCCATCCATTACCAGGAATTCATTGCGATAGGCATAGATATAAGTAAGCGTTCCGGTGCTATCGTCCCGGAGCAACTGCCCGTCGGTATCAAATACGCCATCAACCTGTTTTTCCAACAGCGTTTCGTTAAGCGTGACTTTGGGGTTTTGATTTAGGGATAGTTTCCCCAATACCTGGGTTTTCGTCTGGCTACTCTGGGCCCTAAAAACAAAATTTATGGAATCGATAACCTCCAGTTGTGAAAAATAGCTGTCTTCAAAACTAATGGTACGGGCCAGCGAATCGCCTAACAGTCCCCGGTAAATGACCGGTACATTGCCGTCATACACGTAAAAATAAGGCTGCAATACCTTTATTTGTATGGAGCGGAACGGATGTTCGGTATAATCAATTTTGATTTTAATAGACTTTTTTGTTGTCAAGGCGGTGTCTATGCTGGTAAGTACCAACGGGGTGGTCACATTCCCCAGGTAGATTTCTCCACCGGACATCCCGGCAAAATAGTAGGAGTTTACCCCCAGGTAGTAAGACTTTTCATCCCTTATCGGATGCTGGCCAAACCGGCGGATAAAGTTGTTTTCTTTTTTTATGATGTATTCGGACGATAAAAAGAGCACGATAACAACCCCTGCTGACACCAGGGAAGGCAGGACGCTTTTAAGCGCCACAATACTAGTGCGGGTTCCTTTTGCTTTTTCAGTAAGCACAATGGCAACCAGGGCCAGTATAGCAAAGAAGATATTAAAAATCAAATGTTCAGTCCATCCTAACTTTTCAATAATGCCACCACAGGAACAGGGAACAAAATCACTGTAATTCAATATCAGGTATATGTATACCGTAAAAGCAACCATCAAAAAGAAAGAACCATACAAGCCGATGAGCCGGGTGCCCTTCAGACAAAGTAGCAAGCCGATAACTAATTCCACAAAAATTATCAGTGGGGTTATCAAACCGGCATAAGCGCTTAACAGGGGCGACTGTGCCAACTGAACCCGAAAATTCTCAAAATCCATCAGTTTGCTGACTGCCGCATATACGAAAAGCAGGATGTACAGGTAACTGGTTCCCTGAACAAAAAAAGAACGATATTTTGGCGGAAGCTTTTGCATAGGTAAAACGGTTAAGCTGAAAGATAAATCCGTGACGTATCAAAATTAGCCAGCCTATTGTTCCTTTTGCTTTCCCTATGATAAAGAACCACTTATCACAGGACAAAAAATCATTTGCCCGGAGGTAAGAAAAAATGAATAAAAAATAGTGATCCGACCTGAAGGACTTCTGTACACCTTGGTCATATTTATCAGGGATGCCCATGTTGTTGCAGCAGCCTGCTTAGCGACTGCGGGGTAATGTTCAGGCAGGAGGCAATCAGCTCTTTGGAGACCCTTAGTTCGATGCCCGGGTGTGTTTCCAGCAGATGCAGATAACGGTTCCAGGCCGAAGAACCAGCTAATTCGCGTGCCCGCTGTGCATAATAATACACATACTGGAGTGAAATGCACCGGCTGAAAATCTCTGTTTCAGGAAAAATATTGAAAATTTCCTGCAAATGCTGGTAGGATATGGATAACAGGAGGCTGTTCGGCATCACCTCTATATTTATATCAGATACCTTTCGCTGAAAAAAACTGACCGGGTCGCAGACGATATTCTCTTCCGTCCAGATAACCGGAGTCACTTCCCTACTTGTCCGGTAGTCATAATAGAAACATCTTACAATACCTCTTTCAACAAAATACATATACTCTGATACGTGTCCCGCATTTAACAGTAAATACCGGTGAGCATATGTTGTCACGGCAAGTCGTTCATCAAGGGCAGCAATAAGTTCCTGGACATATTTTCTGTCCGTGAGCTTTTTGGGCATAGGCCTCAATTTAAAAATAACATCAAATAAGCCATGTTTTTCCATAGTTATCTAAATTTGAAATCGATGATTGGTTAATGTTCGGACTCAAATTCCGCAAGCTAAAGCTTTTCCAGTTCGGTGCGGGAGATATCGATCAGTATCGTGTGGCTGATAGCCCTTAATTGAATGCCAAACAGGGTTTTACTGTGCCTGTGGACCAGTACCCCTTCGTATCCTTTTAGCGGTCCGGAGGCAATCCGTACGCGTTCTCTCCCGGGAAACTTAGTCTCAACTGTGATTGTCCTGCCCAGACCTAACATTTGCCGGATCCCCTCAATTTCTTTTCCGGATAATATGGATGGTTTTCCTCCGCAGGTAACGTAATGGATTACCTGTGGCAGGCTCTTAATGGAGTATAGCTCGTGGGCATAGGTATAAACAAACAGGTAGCCGGGGAAAAGAGGAAGTTTTATCCTTTTCTTCTGCCGGTTTTTCCATATCCTTATGGATTGGGTCACAGGCCAGAATACTTCATAGTTAAGGTTTGTGAGAATCGCATGAACCCGGCCTTCCGAACGCGGACGCAGGTAAAAAATGTGCCATTCCCGCTCGAACGGGAACCGGCTGCAGGTCATGCTCAACCGGTTTCTGCCGATTTGATATTTTCTGATGTAAGACAATGCAAAGGTTTTTTAAACTAACATTTACAGGGATATGTATTCAAAAGGGCGGCTTACTTGCGATAAATAAAAAACCGTTCCCGATTATTGAAAGATATTCCTGTGACAAAAGCTTTTAAAAACCCTTTTCAGAATCGCTGAACCAGCCTGTTCGGCCAATCTTAAATCAATTGTGAACTGTAATAAAGAACTGTAAAAAATCAACTTGAAAACGAAATTTCAACTAGCTCAATAACAGTCAGTTATAATTATTAAGCTAAATCAAACCTGACACAAAGGAACATGCCAAAGGCTGGTCACTTAGCAGAAAGCAAGTAATTAATAATAGCTTCAAAACATACCATACATACGGTATTCAAATTTAAAGAAAAAAAATCCAAATAAAAAAATGAAAAATTATTTACCATCAGCAAATCAATATCATATTTTTAAAAACTCAACCTGTTCTTAACTATAAATCATCGTTTTTGCTTAAGTTTGCAGTCTTTATATCCTTGCCGTTATGACCACAAAAGAACGAATCATCGAAGAAGCTTTTAAATTGTTTTTGAATCACAATTATGAAAAAGTAAGTATCTCCGATTTAGAACAGGCAGTCGGAAAGACAAGAGGCGCCATCTTCTATCTTTTTAAAAATAAAGAGGAACTGTTCAATGTCGTGATTGACCGGTACATTATTAAAACACAGAATCCTACAGAAAAATTCAATTTTGACCCCAATATCTCCCTGGAACAGTTTATCAGCCAATATATCAGCGGAATAAATACAACTATGTCAAAAATGCTGTCTTTATCCGTGGTCAATATATACAAGGGCTATTTTTCTTTATACATGCAGGCCTCGCGTATCTATCCGAACTTTGCGGAAATCATGACTCGAAATGCCGTGGAAGAACTGAACCTTTGGGAAAAAGTGATCAGCAGGGCCATTCAATCCAGAGAAATAAAAGCAATAGATACCAGACATTATGCTGTCCTTTTTCGAAGTTGCTTTCTGGGGCTTGCCTTCGACAGATGCCTATCATACGGCCTGAATACGGAAGAATTGCTTGCTGTATATCAAAATATCTACAACCAGATCAAGCTAAAATTTTAGCATTTTCATAACAATAAATGTAAAAATTGTTTATTTTTACATACCAAATAGTATAATTTATTGTTATGAAGAAAAATGTTTACATCACTTCGGTAAGTAAATTCTTACCCAATTCGCCGGTTTATAACGAAGATATGGAACAATATCTGGGGTTAATAAACTCCAAACCATCCCGGGTAAGGCGTATCGTTTTAAAACAAAATGGAATCAAATGCAGGTACTATGCCCTGGATCAAAACCAGAAAATCACCCACACCAACGCCGAACTGGCATTTCTTTCCATAAAGAAACTTTTTCCGGATGAAACAATCCCCGTGGATATAAATGTGATGGCCTGCGCTACCGGAAATCCGGATCAGTTACTACCGTCACATGCCTCGATGGTACATGGCCTGATGAAAAACAGGTCCATGGAAATCTATTCCGTATCGGGGGTATGCCTGACCTGTCTGCAGGCTCTAAAAATTACTTATCTGTCTGTTGTCTCCGGGATATCGTCAAAAGCGATCTGTTCAACTTCCGAACTGGCCTCTCCCACTCTTTTGTCAAAAAACTATGACCAGGAATATGAGCACTGTGCTCAGGTTGGGGAAAACCCTTACATGGCTTTTGAGAAGGATTTCCTGAGGTTCATGCTCAGTGACGGGGCCAGTGCCGTATTGTTGTCAGACAAGAAAAGTGAAAATGGGTTGTCATTTAGGGTTGAATGGATCGAGATGACCTCATATGCCAATGAGTTGCCAACCTGCATGTTCATGGGAGCTGAACTTCGGGAAGACGGGGAACTTGTCAGCTGGAAAGAATTTGAAAGCCAGGAACTGGTTAACCGATCTGTATTTGCCGTCAAACAGGATATTCGCTTATTAAAACCCAATATCATTCGGTACTGGGTGGATCACATCGAACATTGCCTGGAAAAATACAAAGTTGATACATCTGAAATCAATTACGTGATCCCTCATGTTTCGTCGATGTTTTTCTACGGGAAACTGGCCGAAGAAATCGAAGCCCGCAACATCGATCTTGGGACTCAAAAATGGTTTACTAATCTGACCGAAATCGGGAACATCGCTTCCGCTTCCATCTTTGCCGGTCTTGATGAGCTGTACAAATCAGGGCCTCTGAAAGTAAATGACAAAATATTGCTTTTGGTTCCTGAGAGTGGACGGTTTTCCTACGGGACGGTTTTATTGACGGTGGAGTAATTTTGTGATTTCTTAACGGATTCCACGAATATCTGGAGTGGCGTGGCTCTGATGTTTTCAGCGAATACTGGACATCTAAAGTCTAATGCCTCCGGCTGATGAAAAAGTAGCCCTACAAGCTGGGCATCTTGTTATTGTGGGACCGTCAGATAAACACGGGTCTTGTCTGTTTTCTTGTTGTAATAGGCTAACACCCGGGTGATTCTTAGCAGGAATTTATTTCTGAATATCCGCCATTGATAAATTTCTTCCGTTCAGGTTTGCCACAATAATTATAAAATGAATATTCTTGAAGTTATCCTTTGATTAATTATCCACTACCGAATTCAAAATCTAACTATAAACATTCCTATTTCCTTTTTTTGTTCTATTAATAACTTATTAATAAAACCCGCGGTGCGATTAAGCGGTTTGGGCATATCCTTGTTGTATTCAAACCATACTGATGGATGTTACCTAGGAAGACAACTAGCCAGCGACGGAGATTCCCCCATATCCTTTGTAACAGCCCATCATGAGATATATAATGGCTGCGTTTTACGAAACTTTGTCGTTTCCACCGGACAAATTGTTTCTCCCTGCAGAGCTAATAGGATGGAAGCTTTCTCGCCTAGGCTGTTGTAAATTCTCAGCCAGCCCTAAACATACCTCTGGGTTGTTTCTCAAGGTACTCAGTCAAATTAGTCTTAATATCGAAACGACTTATATTCAATCAGTCAATAACTATATAATAGAATCATTTAATGGCCTTGGAGCAGATTCCAAGGTATCGGGGCTATCATGGCCTATCTCAAACTTTCCTCAAATCGATGCATTTTTAAAAATAACTGAAATATTATTTGGATGTGAAAATTATTTTGATTTACCTTTGTGTGTGTGAATATTCACTAACTATATTTTTAGAAATAATTAAAAACTTAAAGCAATGAAAATAATTAGATACCAGGAACAACCAATAAAAGAAACTCCTCACAAGCTTGATGTGCGGGAAATGTACAATAAAGAATCAGCACAGGCGATGTTAATGGCCTTAAAACCTGGCGAAAGTTTAAAGCCTCATAAAACTCCGGTCGATGTATTCTTCTTTATTGTTGAAGGAAAGGCGACTATTCATGTTGGTGATGAAAGTGAAGTATGTGAAGTAGATACGCTGATTGAAAGTCCTGCTAATATTGTACATTATATCTGTAACGAATCGGAAAGTTTAGCCCGGATTCTTGTTGTAAAAGCTCCGGGACCAGTTAGTTTAAGCAAATAGACACAGAATCAAATACATCTCTAGAAATCTTAATCTTAGAAATAAATCAATATGGATATTACTTCCCGTCAACTGGAAATTATTGAAGCAGCTGGCAAAATACTCACCTCATCCGGAGTAAGTGGATTGACCATTAAAAATCTGGCAAAAGAAATGATGTTTTCAGAAAGTGCTATTTATCGGCACTTTGCAAGTAAAGAAGACATTATTATTGCCATGTTAAATTACCTGGCCGATGGAATTGACAAACGCTTGTCGAATTTGCCTAAGTCAACTGACCCTGAAGAGCAATTTAAATCACTGTTTATAGAACAATTCAGGTTTTTTAGTGAAAATCCACATTTTGTTGTTGTCGTTTTTTCAGATGGACTAATGGAAGAAAGTCAGTTAATCAATGAAACTATCCTCAAACTCATGAATGTAAAAATTAAACATTTGATGCCAATCATGATGGAAGGACAACAAAAGGGAATATTTACAAATGCCATTACTAACGAAGAACTTATACATATAGTAATGGGCACATTCAAGTTACAAATGTTCAAATGGCGCATTGCAAACTTCCAGTTTGATATAAATCGGATAGGAACAAATATGGTACAATCAATACTGACACTCATTAAAAAATAAATCATCATGAAAAAGGCAATTCCTTATCTGTTGGCTTCGGTGTTAGCAACTTTTGGACTGCTAACCTTATTTCTGAGTAGTTCAGTGATATTTGATTTATTTGGCGTCAGAGCCCGGGAAGGTAATTACGTGTTATTCGTTGTATGGGCAAATCTTATTTGCAGTATTTTCTATATCGTTGCAGCTTATGGCTTTATCGAAAGCAAAAAATGGACTCCCTCCTTCTTAGGTATTTCTGCCTTAGTTCTCGCATTCGCATTTGTAGGTTTGCTTTTCCATATCAGTTCAGGAGGTATTTATGAAACCAAAACTATTGGTGCGCTGATTTTTAGATTAACAGTGACACTTGTTTTTTCAGCACTTGCTTATCTCACCATCAACAAGACGAAAAAGCCTTAAAAAAAATTATCTATATCGATTGGTGAATACTTACTAACATTTATGAACTATGGAACTTAGAAAAACAGAACTGATTGAAGTTGTTGGAAAAATACAGGGCTCCTCTGATAGAGAAATTTAAATTTATGGAGATTATTTCTTTCAAAGACCAATTTAGGAATTAAATAACTCCGATCAGCATGTATTAGATATATCCTCATATTATTCTGCTTATAAAAACAGTGATTTTATGGATAAAAGAGGGATATTATTCAGTGCTGAAAATGAGTTTTTGAGATTCTGTCTATTTTCCACACAATATCATCTACCTAAATAAAAATTGATAAACAACAAATTATTACCGTTCTGGTAAACAGCCTCTAAAAATAATATTAAAAATGAGACATATAATTCAATGTGGGTAAATGGGAAATCACAAACATTATCGAACTAGTAACTTGTCAACACATATAAAATGAAAATACAATAGCGAATGATGAAAAAAATTATTGCTGCGTTAAGCGAAAATAAGAAAGTGGATATGCACGATACATTATCCATCAATGAATTATTCAGCATTGAAATTTCGAATAGTGAACGTTTGCGTTCATTATTATTAATAGGCCTTTTGGGGCTTGAGGCGTTGCTCTTAATTTTAATTTATTTTTTTTACAGCGAACAATATATTTCTCTGTTTAACTCTCACATAGCTCTTTATGCCATTCTTATTTTTACTTTGATTATCATCTTTTACGAGTCTCTGGTTCATTTTTTCTTGGGAAAAAGAAATAAATTGTTTATCCGGCACCGGTTTGTTTTTGCCTATCTTAATGCATTTTCAGAAATCAGTCTGCTCACAGTATTGTTCATCTTCATTCTTGAATTTACCGATCAAACAGTAATTTTACAAGCTCCGGCTACCCTAACCTACTTTATTTTCATTGTACTTTCAACATTGAGGTTAGATATCAGGTTATCGGTATTTACCGGATTTTTGGCGGCAGTAGAATATGTGGCAGTTTCAATATATTATTCAACTCATTTTAATAACGTACCTGTCGATCAATATCATCCAAATTTAACGGGTATGCAGTATCTGGGTCAGGGAGTAATTTTGATAATTTCTGGGATTGCAGCAGGATTTGTTGCTGATTTGATAAAAAAGAAGATGATGATTTCGTGGGAGAACGTAAAAGAAAAAAATGAAATTATTGACTTGTTTGGGCAGCAAATTTCCTCACAGATTGTAGGTAGCATACTCGAAAAGAGGGATGAACTTTTGGGAGCCAGAAAAATGGTTTGTGTTATGTTTCTGGATATCCGCAATTTTACATCTTTTGTAGAAAGTCATAAACCGGAAGAAGTTGTAACTTACCTGAATATGCTTTTTTATTTTATGATTGACATTGTGCAATTGCACAACGGAGTTATTAACCAATTTTTGGGAGATGGTTTTATGGCAACTTTCGGGGCCCCGGTGTCCAATGGAAATATAGCTCAACACGCAGTACTGGCATCACAGGAAATCATTAAAAAAATTAAGATAGAGCAGGGAAAAGGGAATATACCCGAAACGAGGATCGGTATTGGATTACATTATGGAGAGGCAGTAATCGGTAATATCGGTTCATCCATTCGCAAACAATATTCGATTACGGGGAGTGTTGTCATTATTGCATCCAGGATTGAACAATTGAATAAGGTTTACCAATCGCAGCTGGTTATATCGGAACAGGTCATTAAACAACTTGAAACACAAAGAAGAGAAGATTTTCTTCCTCAACTGCCGGTTTTGGTAAAAGGGTATAACAGGCCCCTTTCCCTTTTCATTTTAAATGAAGATAAAAGTGTTAAATCTTAATAGAAGTAAAAATGAAAATCAATGAATCAATCATTAATGAAGCAGGGATATTTGCGACCAATCTTTTAAAACAGGAAACGCCTGAAGAATATTCCTATCACACATTGGAGCACACAGTTAGAGCTGTTAAAAATGCAGCTTTAATTGGTGCCCAAGAAGGGCTTACTTCTGAAGAAACAGACATTTTGAGTATCGCTGCATGGTTTCATGATGTTGGTTATACAAGAGTATATCAAGATCACGAAACCGAAAGTGCAGCAATAGCCGATAAATTTCTTTCTCAACAAGAGGTTGATTCCCAAATCCGGAAAAAAGTATCAGAATGCATCATGGCTACAACATTTCCCCAAAACGCAAAAAGCAGGGTGTCAAAAGTTTTATGCGATGCCGACCTGATGCATCTTGGGCAAAAGGAATATTTTGAATTGGCAGAAAAACTCCGAATGGAACATAGTAGTGCGGGAATCCGAAAAATGAAAAAAGCAGAATTCGACGTCGAGTCTGTAAAGTTGTTTGAGGAACATGCATACTATACTGATTTTTGCATAAGTACTCTTGCAGAAACCAAAGCAGAAAATTTACGATTGCTAAAAGAAAGGATTAAAATCAGAAAGGAAAAGATGGAAGAGAAAGCCATCCGTTCGAAAAAGTATTCCCGCGGGGTCGATTCCATGTTTAAACTCACTGCCCGTAACCAAATTAACTTAAGTCAGATTGCCGACAATAAATCGAATATACTAATGTCGCTTAACGGCATTATTATTTCACTTGCTTTGGCTACACTGGTAAGCAAGTTTAAACTTGAGCCTACGATAATTATACCTACTGTAATCTTTATCTTATTTAGTTTATCAACCATTGTGCTGGCTATTCTCTCAACACGCCCCAATATATCTACCGGGAAATTCACAAGAGAAGATATTGAGCAGAAAAAAGTAAACTTATTGTTTTTTGGCAATTTTTATAATATGGAACTTGATGAATATGAGTGGGCTATGGGAGAAATGATAGACGATGATCCCTATTTGTACACAACGCTCACCAAAGACCAATATTCGCTGGGGAAGGTATTGGCCAGAAAATACAAATTGCTTCGCTGGGCTTACAATGTTTTTATGATTGGACTGATAATAACAGTGGGAGCCTTTTTGTTTGTGTTTATTTAGTGCGGGAAAAACTCAACTTCAGTTCACCAGATATGTGGTTGACAGAATAATTAAGCTATGAATATTAGCGGGTTAAAATATATAATTGCATATTCATTTCTTACAGGAATGTTACTTTCTGTCAGCTCTCTTTATGCACAGCAATCCGAAAAATTCAGCATACTTGTTACCGGAAATACGAATAGAGCATTAAATGATAGTTCCCTTTTTTTTGAATGGCAAAAACAATTGGAAATCTCAAACAATAGTGCCTGTCTGTTTACCGGAAATGTTATCAATGATAAGGGAAATCTGGAATTGCCTATAGAAAATAACAAAGACCCGAAATCTCCGATATTGATTGCACCGGGTGAAGCGGAATGGTCAAATGGCTCGAATAGAGGAAAGGAGTTCCTTATACAATTGGAATCTGATTTATCAGGGAAATCTAAAGAACCGGTCTATTTCCCTGAAGCAGCCTGTCCAGGGCCAAAGGAGATTGTTTTAAATGAGCAGTTGATTGTTATCCTACTTGATACTTATTGGTGGGTCCATAAATTCGACAGGCGTTTCAACAAGTGCGATATCGAATCACAAGCCGATATTCTAATGCAAATTGAAGATGCGATACGTCGAAATTACTCCTCAAAACATATTGTTTTAGCAGGGAATCATACCTTGAAAAGTTATGGGAATACAAGTGGTTATTTTTCGCTAAAACAGTGGTTGTTTGAAGCTCCAAAAACTTTTTTCAGAAAATTTCCAGGAACAAAAAGTGATATTCAATATCCCGATTTCAAAGAATTCCGAAATGATGTTCTTTCGATCCTGAAAAAATATCCTGATGTAATTTATGTTTCAGGAGGTGAGTCAAATTTGCAATATTTTCAACATGGCAGGACGCATTTTGTTGTTTCAGGTTCATGGAGCAATCAGGAATACGTTAGAAAAAGCCTTCCTGAATTTGGAGCAAGTGAAAATGGATTTGCCCGACTCGATTTTAAAACTGACGGCGATTGTTTCTTGACTTTCTTCAGCAGTAAGAAGGTTCTTTTCAGAAAGTTGATCTATCATAAAAAATTATTGGCATTAGCACAAAAACCAATTGAACCCAATTCGTTACCCGACAGCATTATTGCAACTGCAAGTTATAGGTATAACATTTCACCTTCAAAATATAAATGGCTGGGTAAAAATTACCGCAACATTTGGGAAACTCCTGTTAAATTTCCCGTTTTCGATATTGAAAATAAAAATGGCGGGTTAAAGGTTGTGAAGCGTGGAGGAGGACAACAAACTTATTCATTACGACTTGAAAATGCCAGTGGAAACCAATTTGTATTACGTTCCATCGATAAATATGTAGAAGGGGCTTTGCCACGAGAATTACAAAATACATTTGCTGTGGATATCGTCCAGGATCAGATTTCCGCATCCAATCCCTATGCTGCGCCTGTTGTGGCTTCCCTCGCTCAATTTGCCCAAGTGTTACATACTCATCCTGAAATATTTTATGTGCCCGATGATTCGCGTTTTGGTATTTATAGACAGGATGTTGCGAATAAACTCTTTCTTTTTGAAGAGCGTCCGGATAAACAATACCAGGTTGGTGGAAGTAGTGGCGCTTTTGCAAAGGTTATCTCAACCGATGAAGTTATTGAGAACATCATGAAAAATCACAATTACGCGATTGATGAAAATGCATTGATTCGTGCCCGTCTATTCGATATTCTTATAAACGATTGGGATCGGCACGATGACCAGTGGAGATGGGCAAGGATTGAACAAAAGAACGAAACAATTTACAAGCCGATACCCCGCGACCGCGACCAGGCATTTTTTTTAAATGAGGGAATATTGCCTTGGTTAGCTTCCAGAAATTGGTTACTTCCAAAGATTCAGGGATTTGATGATATAACAGAAAACATGGAAGGACAATCGTTTAATGCACGCTATTTTGACCGGACCTTTTTAACCAATTGCAGTTGGAATGACTGGCTTGCCCAAATCGACACATTAAAAATTCGGCTTAGCAATAAAAATATCGATTCTGCCATGTTTGCTTTTCCTGAAGAAGTATATCCTATTTGTGGTCCGGAAACAGGACGGATTTTGAAGCTCCGTCTTGAAAATCTTAAAAATATGGCACACGATCTTTACTTGTCACTCGCTAAAGAGCTAAGTATTCTCGGAACCAACGAGAATGACTTCTTTGAAATAAGTTCACTGAAAAAGAATTTATTGATTAGGGGGTATAGATTGAAAAAGAACGGTAAAAAGGGGGAATGCTTTTATGATCGAGAATTTTTTAGCGATGAAACAAAATCAATCAACTTGTATGGACTGGAAGGGAAAGATAGGTTTGAACAGGTCGGTCCTAAGACAAGTAGCATAAAACTAAAATTAATTGGTGGTTCGGAAAATGACAAGTATGTAGGTTTCAATGCAACGTCAAAAAAGAGCGTTCGTATTTATGACAAAAAGAAAACAAAAATGTCTCCGGAAGTTCGTGGATTTGTCAAAGATAAATTTGACAAAGAACAATTAAACTATAACCGGAAAAATTTTGAATATGATGTCGTTTATCCGGGGATTTATTCCGGTTATAATCCTGACGACGGGGTTTTTATCGGAGGAGGTCCCGTTTTTACAAAATATTCGCGCTACCAAAAACGTAGATATGAAATTCTGGGTAATTACGCTATGGCCACCAATTCATATAATCTCCGATTCGATGCCCGCAACAGTTACCCAATCAGGCACGTAAATATAAACTTCAATTCGGGGTACAATTCAGGAGGATATGCCAGTAACTTTTTTGGATTGGGAAATGAAACTTTACGGGAAGCTGATAAAAACACAAAAGATTTTTACCGATTGCGGTTGAAACGGTATTTTGCTCAGTTGGATTTCTTAAAATGGATTGACAACAAGGGAGTGAATAAAGCCGGTCCCGGATTACAGTATTTGTTTATCGATGCAGAAAAAACGCCAACTCGGTTTGTGGATGACCTTCCAGACAATGGACTTAAACCCTCCGATTTGTTGGCCCATTCTTACGCAGCTATCTATTTTAAATATGAATTAAATACCCTTGTAGGCAAGAATAGGAAAGCAGAAGGAGAATTTGCCGGCAGTACTTCATTTCCTACAAAGGGGATGCGAATGAAAACTACTGCCAGCTATTTTTCGGGACTTAATCAGAATACAGAAGATTTTTTTAAACTTTCATCAGACTGGATTACCTATTTGAGTTTTTCGCAAAGGCCTCGCGTAGTTTATGCCCTTCGAATTGGAGGTGAAAAACTTTTTGGCAATTATGCTTTTCATGAAGCGGCAAAACTAGGGAATAAAGACAATTTAAGAGGCTATCGTGAAACCCGGTTCTATGGAGACGCTTCTTTATATATGAATATTGAGGTTCGTGTTAGAATGAAACAGTTTCAAACATATCTTATGAATGGAACTATTGGTGTTTTGTTCTTTAACGATACTGGTCGTGTTTGGCTAAAAGGAGAAGATTCAAAACGGTGGCATAATGGCACAGGCATTGGATTTTGGTTTTCACCCTTCGAAATGGCCACGCTAAATGTTTCCTATGCGATCAGCCGCGAGGATCAGCTTTTGAATTTTTCGGTCAATTACCCGTTTTAAAAATGTTAAAAGCTTTTGCCATATTGGTATTTGTAGTTTTTATGCAGCAAGTGCAGAGCCAGTCCACTTCAAAAATATATTTAATAAGGCATGCAAAAGTAGATATTGAAAAACCGGGATGGGGCACTTCAAAAAGTGCAGCCGACTACAAACAAGAGTATAACCGGTTTCCAGTGGAGTCGTTCAATCCTGAAAAAGTGCTTCAAATCATAGAAAACCACGAAACCATAGATACCGTTTTTTGCAGTCCACTTAATCGGGCAATTCAAACAGCTTCATTAATATTTGGGGAAGATGCAATTCTTATAACAGACAGTATACTTGCTGAATTAGACTATCCGGTTGTTGAATTTCCGATAGTGCAACTTCCTGTTAAAGTCTGGTTATTTATTTCGAGAGTTGCGTGGATGACTGGAATAATGGGTAAGGAAGATGATGATTACCCACATCGAAAAAGAGAGCTTCAAATCTATTCACAAAAATTAGTAAAGAATGCAGATAGAAATGAGGTAACTGTAGTTGTAGCTCATGGAATGGTAAATAGAGAACTGATAAAGATTTTAAAAGCACAGGGCTGGAAACCTGAGAATAATTTAAGTTTTACCAACTTATCGGTAAACTGCCTCGAAAAATAAGAATTAAAAAAAGTTAAAATATTTAAATACAACTTGCATGTTAGTGTATATTAACTAACTTTGACATGAAATTAAATTAGGAAATAATGAATAATCAAACAGATCGGCAAACAGAAATATTAGAGGTGGCTTTAGAACTTATTAATACCAAGGGGATTCAAGGGCTTACCATTAAAAATATTTCAAAAGAAATTGGTATCTCAGAACCTGCAATTTACCGGCATTTTGAAAGTAAGACAGCTATATTGCTTGGTGTTCTGAGTAATTTTAAAGAAATGGCAGTTATGCTTTCCGAGATAGTTGAGAACTATAACGCGACAGCATCTGAAAAGATAAACTTCCTGTTTTCAAGAATGCTGGATTTGTTTTCCGAAAAACCTTCCTTGATTTCTGTGATATTTTCAGAAGAAATTTTCAATAACGATGAAGTTTTAAAATCAAAAATAGTTGAAGTTTTAAACCACCATGCTCGCACCATTGAGAATATCATTTTGAAAGGACAAAGCGAAAGTGATTTGCGTACCGATATTGATGCTACGAATCTGGCTTTAATTGTGATGGGGTCATTTAGGTTACTGGTGAAAAAATGGGATTTAAACAACCACAATTTTAATTTAATGGAAGAAGGCAAAAACCTTTTAGGAATATTAAATAAAATTATGGAATTATAAACAATCATGGGAAAGTTGCTTTTGTATATAGTCGTAGCTGTATTATCCATATTTGGATTACTGACCTTATTTCTGAGTGGTTCAGTAATATTAGATTTATTTGGTGTAAGAGCCAAAGAAGGTAATTACGTGTTACTCATAGTATGGGCAAATTTCATAAGTAGTATTACCTATATTATTGCAGCTTATGGGTTCATCGAAAACAAAAAATGGACTGCACCACTCTTAGGGATTTCCGCCATAGTTCTCATATCCGCATTTGTAGGTTTACTTTTCCACATTAACACAGGTGGAATTTACGAAACTAAAACTATTGGTGCGATGATTTTCAGAATAACTGTAACGCTTGTTTTTTTAGTACTTGCTTATTTCACTATAAACAAATACAAAAAAACCTAAGTAAAATTTTTTTTTAATATAAGTTGGTGAACATTTACTAACATTTATATAATATGGGATCAAAAAAAACAGAGATGGTTGAAGCCGCCGGAAGGATCATCCTCGAGTCAGGCATAAATGCTTTAACAATTGATGCATTAGCTTTTAGAATGGAAATACCACATTCTGAACTTTCGATTTATTTAGAAAAGGACAACGATATTCTAAAGATGATGTTACTAAGTTTGGATAATGAAATACAACAATTGATTAAAGCTGTTGTGACCAGCAATCAATCACCTGAAGAAGAGCTCCAGAACCTCTTTAAGGATTTGTATGAATTATTCAATCGAAAACCTTATTACTTATCCTTGATATTCGCCACTGAATTAACTGAAAAGAACCCTGAACTTTATGACATCTTATTAAAAATCAGGACAGCTGCTGAAATGTATCTGTTACAAGTTATTACCCAAGGGAGAAATAAGAAAGTATATAAAACCAAAACAAATCCTAGGACGTTGGCTAACAGAATCTTAGTTAGTTTCAGATTGCTTATGAACGAGCAGCTGGTGAGTATCAATCTGGTCAGGAATTTAAAGATGTTAAAGAGTAAAAACGAAAAGGATTATTATGAAAACAATTAAATACAATCAAACAGATGTTACAATTTAGACGAATGCCAGCAAAATTAAGATTACAACGTGTCCTTCTACTTGTTATAATACTCTCGATGAATATCGCTACACAAGCTCAAACTTTGTCACTGGAACAATGTATTGACACTGCTCTCATTTATAACCGGAATGTTAAGCTATCTATGCAGGACGCAAATATTGCCAGTGAGAAGAATAAGGAGATGAAAGGCAACTTGCTTCCAAAATTGAATGGGATGGCTGACTACCGTTATTATACCAATTTGCCTTATCAGCTGATGCCAGCCGCAGCTTTTGGAGGGCCTGCGGGCACTTATAAAGAGGTTCAGTTTGGAGTACCTCAAAGCTTGAATGCTAACCTCCAACTCTCAGTACCAATTTACAACCCAACAGCTTTCGGTGCAATAAAAACTACCCGGATTGCCAGTGAACTTTCTGAGATACTAAAAGATAAAACCGACGAAGATGTAGTGCTTGAAGTTTCAAATGCCTACTACAATGCTCAAATTCTATTGAATCAACTAGCGTTTTTGGATAGTAATATCATAAATACCCAAAAACTTGTACAGACCACCACCTTACTGCACCAACAACAGATTGCCAAAGGAACCGATGTGGATAGGTTAAAATTACAACTGGATCAGGTAACCGACCAACGAAATACGGTATTTTCTCAGCAGCAACAAGTGCTTAATTCACTTAAATTTTTGATGGGAAAACCTATTTCAGACTCCATTGAAGTTTTAATCAGCGATAAATCAGTCGTCACAGCAAATCTTCAAACTCATATCACTACTGATGTTCAGCTAATTGACAAGAAAATGGCGCTCAATTATTCGGAGCTAAATGCCTTGAAGAATTCAAGATTACCTTCTCTCGGTGCTTATGGGGTTTATGGAACAAATGGTTTTGGCAATACAGGCGCCAATAGCTTTTTTAATTTCCATCCAATTGGGTATGTCGGCGCGCAACTATCCATTCCTCTATTTAGTGGCACAGTAACCCGACATAAAATCTTACAGAAAAAGATTGAGATTGATAAAACGACCATTCAGAAAGAAATGGTAATCGAAAAATCAAGACTCGACCTGATCAACGCCGAAATGCAATACACCCTCGCAAAAAGCAACATTGCCACAGTGCATGCGCAAATAGAATTAGCCACAAAGATTTATAACAACACTGTATTACAGAACCAGCAAGGGATAGCCAATCTCACCGATTTGCTGATGGCCGACAATGCCATGCGTGAAGCACAGCAAAACTACATCGTTGCTTTGGTAAATCTTCGCAAAGCAGAATTAGAGTATAAACGAGTAACCGGAAACCTGATTGCAATCAAGAATTAAAAAATAGAAATCATGAAGAAAACGATCATCTACATAGTTGTGGCATTGGTGTTAATAGTCATCGTGGTCATTCAGCTAAAAAGGAACAAAGAAACTACTGTAAATAGGGTTTATCATTACAATAAAGAACAGGCTATTAATGTGCAGGCTATTACCCTGAAGCTTGAAAGTGTTAAAAACGATATATCATACACTGGAACTTTTGAACCCAATAAAGAAACAAAAGTCAGTGCGGATATTCAGGGTAAGATAAATTCAGTACTGGTTGATGTAGGAAGCTTGGTCAAAAAAGGTCAGGCTCTCATTCAATTGGACAATTCTCTATTGAAACTGCAATTACAAACCGTTGAAATTCAGATTGAAGGATTGGAAGCGGATGTAAAACGATATACCGTTCTTGCCAAGGCAGACGCTATCCAGGGTGTGCAATTGGAAAAAACAATATTGGGCTTGAAGTCGGCGAAAGTGCAAAAAGCCACTTTACTTGAACAAATCAATAAAACGACCATCGCTGCACCTTTTAGCGGAATTGTTACTGCAAAGCTGACCGAAGAAGGAGCCTTTGCGGCACCAGGAGTTCCATTGCTGCAAATAACTGACATTTCACTTTTGAGGTTTACTGTAAATGTCCCCGAGCAGGAGTTAAGTCAGTTCGGAATCAGTCAATCATACACTCTAACCGCCGATGTATATCCTGGAATTGTGTTGTCCGGGAAAGTGATAATGACCGGCAGCAAAGCCAATATGGGAAATAGTTTCCCTGTACAATTTATAGTGAACAACACGTCCGATTTAAAAATCAAATCAGGGATGTTTGGGAAGGTTGAGTTGAAAAGCGATAGCGAAGGAAAACATCTCATTATCGCGGCTTCATCCATTGTAGGAACAAACATTCAACCACAAGTTTATATCATAAAAGATAGTAAAGCTACTCTTCAAAATATTACCATTTCAACCAGATTTCAAAATAAGGTATTGGTGTCTAATGGTTTAACCGAAGGTGATGTAATTGTTACCAATGGATTTATCAATCTTTTTGATGGTGCAAATGTGACAATTAGCAATTAAGAACCATGAACATTACAAAAATATCAATCAATCGCCCTTCGCTGATCATCGTTCTTTTCAGCGTATTCACCCTGTTGGGAATAATTGGGTATAAAAACCTGGGATATGAATTGTTACCCGATTTTAACCAGCCTGTAGTAGTAATAAAGACAATGTACCCGGGCGCCGAACCCAATGAGGTAGAAACCTCGGTCTCCAGGAAAATAGAGGATGCCTTGTCGAATCTTGAAGGAGTGGATTACCTGGAAACGTATTCAATGCCCAATGCCTCTGTTATTGTTGCCAACCTAAAATATGGCACAAATTTGGACATTGCCATGCAGGATGCCCAACGGTATATTGACAACATCCGCAAAGATCTGCCTGTGGACATATTGAATCCGGTAATGAGCAAGGTTTCGCCCAATGATTTACCTATTATATCAATCAGCGCTACAAGTAACTTGCCGGCAACAGAATTTTACCAAAAGATGAAGGACGATTATCTTCCTCAAATCCAACAATTAAAAGGAGTGGCGGAAATTACCCTTCTTGGTGGCGAAGAACGGGAAATTCAGGTAAAGGCTGATCAGGATAAACTAAAAATGAATAAAATATCACTTTACCAGGTTGTTGAGGCTATTAATCGCTCAGGCATTGATTTGCCTGCCGGTAAAGCGCAAACCGATAAAGAAAGTAATTCAGTCCGATTAATTGGCAAATTCTCAACGGTAAATGATATTATGAATGTTCAGGTAGCCATGCCTGCCCCGGGGATGCCAGTCTATGTAAAAGATGTAGCAACCGTAATAGATGGTGTGAAAGAGATAAGTTCCGTAAGCCGCTACAATGGAGTAAACGGAATAGGCCTTTTGTTGAAAAAGCAAGGTGACGCCAATGCGGTGGAAGTTTCAAAATTAGTCCATGCGAAACTCACTCAAATTGAAAGTGCCAACTCAAAATACGGTGTAAAATTTACTGTTGCCGATGATTCAACAGATCTAACTATTTCAGCAGTAAATTCAGTGGTTGATGACCTGATTTTAGCGGTAATCCTAGTTTCATTGGTTATGTTCCTGTTTTTAAGAAGTTACCGGAACTCTTTAATTGTATTGATTGCAATCCCTACCTCGCTAATTACAGCGTTTGCTGTGATGTGGCTCATGGGGTTCACTTTAAACCTGATGACCTTACTGGCCATGTCGTTAATTATCGGAATTCTGGTGGATGATGCGATTGTAATTCTGGAAAATATCCAGCGCCACCTAGATATGGGCAAAAACAAAGCGACCGCCGCATTGGAAGGCCGAATGGAAATTGGGTTCTCAGCCATTTCAATTACCCTGGTTGACGTGGTTGTGTTTTTGCCTATTTTGTTTTTGCAAGTATTTGTGGCCGATATGCTAAAGCAGTTTTCAATAGTGGTGATAACTTCCACACTTACTAGCTTATTGGTCGGTTTTACCTTAGTGCCCTGGTTGGCATCACGCATTGGGAAAAAGGAAGATTTACAACCTTCCAACATCGTAAACCGATTCCTGCTTTGGTTTGAAAAGCAGTTAACAGCATTCATCAATTGGTATGGTCGTCAATTAGAATGGGTACTTTGTCACAAACTCATCTTTACCGGCATCGTGTTTTTTCTACTGATATTGACCGTTGTGGTCATGAAACAAGGCATTATTGGAAAGGAAATGATGTCAACCGGCGATCAGGGAAAGTTTCGATTGAATCTGGAATATGATAAAACAACTACTGTTCAGGAAAATAATATCAGAACTCAGAAAGTAGAAGATTTTATCCTTCAGCAACCTGAAGTCTCCACACTTTTCAGCAATGTTGCCGGACCAAGTACAGGTATTGGCAGTTTAGGAGTTGGGTCAGCCAATTTATCAGAACTAACTATTCAGTTAAAGCCTGAAAAAGAAAGAACCATCAAAACGGAGGCGTTTATGAAAACGCTTCGCGAAGAACTGAAAAAGGAGTTTCCGGGAGTCAGCTTTTCAATGGCAGTTTTAGGCCTACTTCCAAAACAGGCACCTATTAAAATAACTTTAAGCGGAAGCGATCTACCTTTGGTAATGAAAACAGGCGATGAACTGAAAGCAGCTATTGAAAAAATACCGGGTGCAGATAATGTTCAATTATCAGTAAAAGAAGGAAGTCCGGAATACAAGATTATCCCAGATAAAGATAAGATGCAGCGGTTGGGTTTAACCACTGCCTGGGTGGGGACAAATTTAAGGACGGCCTTCACCGGAAACGATGATGCCACGCTGACTGAAAATGGAACAGAATATCCGGTTAGGATTTGGCTGGATGATTTTGACCGGAAAAATTACGAAGACGTGCAACGCCTTTCCATTGTAAACCCAATGAACATCCCCATTGAAGTATCTCAATTTGCCGAAGTCAGGCAGGATAATTCTCCTTCAATGCTTGAAAGATTAGATAGGCAACCTTCCGTGACCATTACTTCTGAATCATTTGGAAGACCATCGGGAACTCTGGCGGATGATGTTATAACTTTTCTAAAAAATAAACCATTGCCGGAAGGAGTAAAATTAACCTGGGGGGCAGATATAAAAACTCAAAATGAGAGCTTTGGGGCTTTGGCCTCGGTTCTTCTAATCTCATTTATATTGATCTATCTGATCATGATAGCACTTTATGACAGCTATATTTATCCGTTCGTGGCTTTATTTGCCATACCGATGGCAATTATCGGAGCCTTCCTTGCTCTTAACTTATCACTAAATAATTTAACCCTGTTTGCTCAGTTAGGATTAATTATGCTTATGGGACTGGTTACGAAGAACGCTATTCTGATTGTAGATTTTACCAACCAACTAAAAGCCCAGGGCAAGTATTACAAAGAAGCATTGATTCTTGCAGGTAAAGAGCGTATGCGCCCTATCTTAATGACAACTCTGGCTATGGCAATTGGAATGTTACCCATTGCATTGGCCAAAGGCACAGCCAGCGAATGGAAAAATGGGCTGGCATGGGTAATCATCGGAGGTTTGCTGTCGTCCATGATTTTAACTGTTTACCTAGTCCCAATGGTTTACTATGTGGTAGATCGTATTAAAGAAAAGATCAATAATCGAAAACTTAAATAAATAATAACCACATAGACACATCGTTCATATAAAAAAGGTTCAACTGTATTTTCTATGTGCCTATGTGGTTTAATCCTTATATACATGAATAAAATAATCAGAATCTTTCAATCGTTCTTGGCTATCGTCTTACTGTCTTCATTTAGCAGTCAAAAGCAGGAAAACTACTCATTAACAATTGAAGTGAATGAATTGCGAAATTCAACTGGTAATGTTGTCTTCGCATTATACAACAGGGAGGATGCATTTCCGGATGAACATTATAAAAAGTATTACAAGAAACTTACAGGTAAAATAGTAAATGGTACATCTTCAGTAATATTCGAAAACATCCCGGCAGGGAAATATGCAGTGAATATTCTACATGATGAGAATAATGACGGCAAGATAAAGAAAGGATTAATATTGCCTATCGAGGGAATTGGTTTTTCAAATTACAATTCGATTGGTTTATCTAACAAGCCATCATTTAGTAAAGCATCGTTCGATGTATTGAGCGATAAAAAGATAAAAGTTAAGATTATATACCTGTAAAAAATGAAACGTTATTCCCTTTTGATTTTGATTTTTATGACTCTTATCTTTTCAGGCCTTGGGCAGGGAACAGATTCGCTCCAGATTGGGCTTCCCATAATATCACAGGTAAACCAGGGCAATAGCTATATCACTTTCCCGAATGATATTGGGAACATTGAACCATTATGGTTCGAAGGGAATGTCATCCCGAATTTTTACATCCGGGAAAGTAAAAATTCGCGTTTGATGGGAGTTCTGACACCTCAAATTATCATCCGCATGTATCAGGAGAGATCATATCCTGTCCGCACTCCGAGCTATATGCCTCAAATAACATTTTACTATCGTTTAAAAAACAAATTGACCTTACGAACCCAAAATTTGTTTTTACGATTTGCGCATCACTCCAATGGTCAGGACGGAGACTTTTATTTGGAAAACGGGGATCTGAATCTGAAGTCAGGAGATTTCGCTACCAATTATATCGAACCTGGATTCATCATAACAAACATAAACAAAAAACTAAATGCTTACCAGTTTTTTAAAACTTCTGTTGAAATTCATCCCCCAGGTTATAGCAGCAATGAACTTGATGGAATTTATAGTAAGGTTCGCTGGCATACTGCAGCTTCCATCTTTAAACTTCCAAACGATAATAAATTAATTACAAATAAGGGGAATGCATCAATATCCCTTAAAGGCGAGGCTACCTGGATGTTTGGAAACGTGAACAATTGGGATCAGATTTCAACGGACAGGCTAAACCTGACCTTTACTTTTTACTATCACCCAAAATTTCTGGAAGATATTGGTTTGTTTGCTCAGTTTTATCATGGTATGGATTATTACAATATGTATTTCAGTCACCGGTTAGATATTCTCCGCTTTGGGATAATGACTGAAAAATTAAGATTTTAAACCACTCCCCGACTCAATTCATAGGTGAAGAATTCTCTATTCCAATCACTCAATTCTCAGCGGGAATCGGTCTTAAATAACCTGGACGTAGCAAACAGAGCCTATGAATCTGCGGTGGTGGGTTATAAAAACAGTGTAATAACCACTATGGAATTGAATTACAGGCAATTAAATATTACAAAAGTAAATGTTCCGCTTGTTGAATCTTGAGAAGAACATCATACTTGAACAGGCTAATCTTGAATACTTAGTAGGTGAAATTAATTGACCTTTAAAATGTTAAGAATACCTTTTTATTTTTAACTTTGATTTTAATACTACCAAAAGGTATTAATATATGATACCAAATAAAACCGTAGCGTATGCACTTACTATTCTTGGGTTTATGGCAACCCGTAATGAGGCTATGTGTTCTGCAGAATACCTGCATCAGCAATTAAATATTCCCCGTCGTTACCTTCGTCGTTTGCTAACCGATTTGGCCAGTCATGGATTTCTGAAAAGTTCATCCGGCAGAAATGGTGGATTTATTTTTGCTCAGGATTTGAAGGGAACAAATCTCGCAATGGTTATAAATAAACTGGAAGGATCTGATGCGATAAATAATTGTATTCCTAGCTTCAGCTGCTGTATTGTTGATAAGCCTTGTATTATTGTCCATGGATGGAAGCACGTTCAAAGATGGTCGAAACTCTAACAAATACCACACTCGCTGATCTCAAAGATAAGTATCAGATTGATCTTATTAAAAATATATAGTTAGGAAAAATAATTGTCATTTATTGTTAAACTTAAAAACAAGGTATTATGGTTGATTCAACTGTTGTCTTGTGGGGTCAGACTCTGGCCTACACATTTTATTGCCTTGCTATCCTGGCGCTTATGGGATGGTTTGGCTACAAAATTACCCGAAGGAGACGACAAGGAGTGATTAAGAATACACTCTTCTATTCCTTCGTAACATTTTTAATCGTACTTGGTGTTTCGCTACACATTATTACTTACCACACAATTCCATGGGCACCTATCGATTTGAATCGATCTGAAATCAAAGCCGATAAAGTGTTTGATATCGTGGCCGAAAAACATCAGTTTATCCTTCCTGCTGAAAAGTTGGTAATCAAATGCCACGAAAAAGCCCTTTTTAAGGTCATTTCCAACGATCTTACTTATGGTTTTGGTCTATTTCGGCAAGATAACTCAATGGTCTTTCAAATGCAGGTAGTTCCGGGACATATGAATGACATTCTCTGGCAATTTGACAAGCCTGGCATCTACACAATTCGTTCAACTGAATACTCAGGTCCGGCAGGCGTTGATATGTTGGTGAAGGACGCAGTTATTGTGACCGGCGAAGAAACCTCGCAAAATAACTAGAAAGCAAAAACCTAAAAATTGATAAAATGAACTTTATACAAACATTTTTACATGGAGAAGAAGGCGTATTTAAGCCAGACAGCATGACGCCAATGCAAAAAATGACACTTCGCTTCGTAGTTGTTGGATTAGTTTATTATGCTTTTGCTGTAATCGAAGGCATGATTATGCGGCTCTACGAAGTTCAACCCATTCCGTCAATCCCTTCCAAACAGTTTTTTGCCATTATGACTGCACATCCTTTGGTGGGGATATTTGGCTCCACTTATTCAATTGTGTTCGGGGCATTTTTGTTTCTTGTCCCTTTCTTAATGAAAAAACCCTTGTGGAGCATCAAGTTAGGTAACTGGACACTTGGACTTATCGGAGTGGGTACACTCGTATTTTGGTTCTCCGGATTTATAACACATTATGCACCATTATACACTCTTTACTGGCCATTACCTGCCGATTTTACTCAGTTCAGTGTGATAGGCGGTACATTTTTTATCACAGGCATTGCTTTAGTGATGCTAGGCACGATCTTTTTTGTGATCAATATCTATAAGACACTTACCTATACTCCGGATGGATGGGCACAACAACCCAGCAAGGAGATATTGAAATCAGCATTGGGAATTACAGCTTTCAGCAATCTCTTCAGAAAGAAAAAAACAGAACAACTCGTATCGCTTCCTGTGGCTGCTGTTGCCCAGGGAACTGTTGATGTGGCCTTTAATGCGGCCATAATACTATTCACCGGCGTACTGATACTTGTTTACATGGTTGCTGCTTTATTAGGTTTTGACCTCAAATCATCAGCAATAGATGCCTTGTTGTATAAAAACTGGTTCTGGTGGGGACTTGACCTTGTTGCCGATGGTCTTGTTTTGATATTTGTTGCAGGGACATGGTATCTGTTGGCAACACTCATCACCGGTAAAAAACTCTATATGGAAAACGTTGCCCGTATTGCCCTACTGGTGGAACTCGTTGTATCGTGGACTGTATGGTCTCATCACTTGTTGAGCGACCAGGCTCAGCCAGGAATATTAAAAGTAGTATCAGGCGAGATGGTAACTGCATTCGAATTAATCACCCAAGGACTTGCATTTTTCATAACCCTCTATACCCTGTGGAGTGCTCGCCCTCTGAAGATGGCAAATCCTCTTAAATTTTTACTTGGCGGTTTGCTCGGTTTTGCTCTTGCAGTTCCTGCTGGAATTATGCAGGCTGATATTGGACTGAACAGGATTTTACACAATACGCAATGGGTCATTGGCCCTCATGTGCATGTTGCAATTCTTGTTGGCCTAACCATGACTCTATATTCGGCTATTTACTTCCTCTTCCCTATTCTCACAAACGGTGCTAAACTCTACAGTCAAAAGTTGGCCAATTTTCATTTCTGGGCACAGTTGCTTGGTGGTGTTGGAATGGGTGCATTTATGGGCATGGCAGGACTCCATGGTATGTTGCGCCGTTCACTGTATATCGATGGCGAATTTAACACGTATATGGTTTTGGCGGCAATAAGCGGGAGCCTGCTACTATTAGGATTCCTTGCCTTCTTCTTTAATATCGTAATGAGCGTTGGATTTAATGGTGTTATCGGAATTTTCTCACCCTCAAAATTGAAGACAAAAGATCTATTACCATAATTATTGTGAATTAATGCAATTGAATTTGAATTTGAACTTCATTTAAAAACTCGTCCTTCCTATATCTGGACGAGTTTTTTCTTTGAAATAAGTTTAGCAAAGATTACAATAGTTAACGAAGTAACATTCTACTGATCTTTCAAAATAAAATAGGTTTAGATATTTGTTTATAATTTTTTTACTATATTTGTTAGTGAATATTAACTAATGTAAATATGTTTACAGAACGACAGTTGGAAATAATAAACGTATCCATGGAAATAATTGCCGAACTTGGGATACAAGGTCTTACCATTAAAAACATTTCCAAGAAAATATCAATTAGTGAACCTGCTATATATAGGCATTTTGCAAGTAAGATTGAGATTTTAGTCGCAATTTTAGATTATTATAAACAAACAGCACAGACTATTCATGGAAGAATACTTTATTCTGAAGCAAGTCCATTCGAGCAAATCAAACTGATGTTTAAAGCACAATTGGAACTTTTTGTCACTCAGCCTTCCTTGTTATCAGTCATCTTTGCTGAAGAAATATTCCAAAATGAAAAAATATTAGCCGATCGGGTTTATTCCATAATGAAAATTAATGAAGAAATCGTGTCTTCATTAATCTTGAAAGGGCAGACAAAAGGCAATATAAGAAACGATATAGGCGATAATTCCATGATATTCATGGTTATGGGAGCCCTACGACTTCTGATTACTCAATGGCGTTTATCAGGATTTTCATTTGATCTTATAAAAGAAGGTGATGTGCTTTTTAGTGACATTGAAAAGCTTTTAATAAATCCGAGTTAAATGACCTAAAAAATAAAACTGCTTTTTGAAGCAATGATTTTTTTTGATTTTTAAGTTAGTGAATATTAGCTAACACAAATAATCTCAGTGGCAAATTTTTGACTATTGTAAAAACATTTATTAATAAGGAAAGGGAATTGTACCATGAATGATTCTGCTGAAAATAAAATTCTCATTGCAGCGAATGAAACCTTTTTACTGCTAGGTTTTCATGGGACGACCATAGCTGAAATTGCCAGAGCCGCAGGGGTAAATAAGACCGCTATTCACTATTACTTCAGATCAAAAGAGAAAATTTATTCTGTTGTTCTTAGAAAGAGCCTGACTTTGCTTCTTAACGCATTGAATAAATCCAATGAACCATTACCGGATGTTACTCAAAATATAGAAGTTGAAAAGATTGCCTGGTTTTTAATAAACGAGATTCGAACCAATAGTCAATTCATTAGAGAAATGATCAGGAACGATGATAAGATGTGCAACCTAATTACCTCCATTTTTAGCTATCCTGAAAACCTTGAGACTCTAGAATGTCTGATTACCAGTCAAATTTCAAAAATTTTAGATCAAGATCTAAAAACACTTTGTTTAGAAGGAACTAATAAGATATGGATAAAATAGTTGCAGAAATAGATTCTCACCATTGCGATTTTTGGCTAACCCATTTATTTTCTGCTTTCAGGATTGGTTTTCAGTCTGACAAGTTCAATTTATTAGCAACCATAAAATAATAAAAACATGAAGAAAAATGAAATTGGATTAAATGCCGGTATGATTTGGCAGTTAGTCGACAAAAGTGGAGAGTTAACAATAAATGAGATAAAGACGAATACCGAGTTAAGTGATTTTGAAATTGCGCTATCGCTGGGATGGTTGTCGCGCGAAGACAAAGTGTATTTTACAGAATATGAGAATACAATCTATATTGGCACAATTGATAATTAATTCGCTTTGACTTTAACAGTTAAAAAAAACTTCAAATTCCTTTTAATTGCCTGGTCAGAGAATCACACGAATTCGATAAAGAAAGAATTGTAATTCTTATAAGGTTCAGAAAACACCCTTGTCCCTGTTCCAATTATTGGGTTTCTCAATTCCTGAAATTGGACTGCGGCATATTTCACATGTCTATTCTGAACATAAAAGAATAAGAGAATATTGCAAAAAATTACGGAGATGTCGAAAATTCTAAATGGAGAAAAATCTGAACTATTACAAAAAAGTTATCAGAAAAAGAATGAAAACAATACATCGAATGACGAATTCACAATCGTAGTTCCTGTATTCAACGAGCAGGACAACATGCCGGCACTCGAAGAAAAGCTTTCTGCTTTTGTTGCGAAATCGTTACTGGATACTCGTGTGCTGTTCGTAGACGACTGTTCGACAGACCAAAGCTTGGAACGAATCGTCGAAATTTGTTCACGTCAGAAACACTTTTACTATCTCAGCCTGGATAAAAACGCTGGATTGAGTGCTGCTTTGAGAGCAGGTATTGATGCTATCAAGACAACTTTCGTTGGATACATTGATGCTGACCTTCAGACCACACCTGAAGATTTTCACCTTCTGATTCCATATATACAAGAGTACGAGTTGGTAATGGGAATCCGCGTCAAGCGCGACGATTCGTTCGTGAAAAGAGTATCCTCCAAGGTTGCCAATGGCTTCAGACGGTTTATGACCAACGATGGAGTATCTGATACCGGCTGCCCATTGAAGATTATGAGAACTGACTATGCGAAACGTATTCCGTTTTTTACCGGAATGCACCGTTTTCTTCCAGCTCTCATTCAGTTGCAAAATGGCAAAGTCAAACAGGTTCCCGTCAGACATTTTCCAAGGGTTGCCGGGCAATCTAAATACAACCTCCGTAACAGATTGGTTGCACCGTTTATCGACTGCTTTGCCTTTCGATGGATGAAAAGCCGATACATCAATTATCAAATAACTGAAAACAACATAAACTTATGATAGTCTATGCTTTAGGTTTTATTTCTCAGGTACTTTTCTTTATGCGGACCCTTCTGCAATGGATCCTTTCGGAACGGGCAAAAAAGGTGCTCTCACCAACTGTTTACTGGGTGTTAAGCATTATCGCCTCCTATCTTTTCTTTATCTACGGATGGTTTCGTAACGACTTTTCTATCCTTCTGGGGCAAATGATTTCCTATTACATATACATCTGGAATTTAAACGAAAACGGAGTATGGAATAAAATTAACGGATTAATCAAGTTAATTCTCATCGGCACGCCAATTTGTGCTGTAGGATTCTTAATTAAAGGAAGTGCTCACTTCATCGACAATTTTCTAACAAACAAGGATATCCCGCTACAACTGGTCATTTTTGGCTCCCTGGGACAAGTCGTCTTCACCTTACGATTCGTTTACCAGTGGATTTATTCCATGAAACGAAATGAATCGCTTCTCCCTTTAGGCTTCTGGATAATCAGCCTGGTTGGCTCCGGAATGATTGCCATTTACGGAATCATTCGGGTTGATCCGATACTGATACTAGGGCAATCTGTCGGGTTTATTGCCTATTCTCGAAACATCATGCTTTACAAAAAAGAACTAAATAGCCGAATAAATGATGAGCCGATATTTAACCAATAAAACCTTGAGGTATGCATTGTTTTTTATTACCGTTTTACCGGCTTTCATGTTCCGCGACTTTACTCCGGACAATGAATCGCGGTATTTAAGCATTGCCGACGAAGCCTTGCGCAAGAGCACTATTTTTACATTTGCAGATCATGGAATCATTTATGCCGACAAGCCCCCACTTTACCTTTGGGTTGTGATGTTGGGCAAATGGCTTCTTGGCTATCACAACCTGCTGCTTTTAGGCTTATTCTCTTATGTCCCGGCTTTAGTTGTTCTCTACATAATGGACAAATGGGTGAAAGACATCCTTTCCGAAAGAGAACGTCTGGTGGCACAACTGATGCTTTTAACGAGCGGTTTTTTTATTGGCACAGCTATCGTGCTTCGAATGGATATGCTGATGTGCATGTTCATCGTTTTAGCGCTTTACACGTTTTTCAGAATGTATATTGGGGAAGGAAAGCTCCGGGATTCCTGGTTGTTCCCTTTCTTCGTATTTATGGCCACATTCACAAAAGGACCAATCGGAATTATTGTTCCGCTCGTTTCAACCATCACTTTCCTTATTCTGAAAAAAGAACTCAGAATGGTCGGCAAATTTTGGGGCTATAAAATGGTACTTGTTTTATTGATATTGTGTGGAGCCTGGTTTTCAGGGGTTTATGCTGAAGGTGGCAGTCAATATCTGGATGATCTGCTCTTCAATCAAACGATTAACAGGGCTGTGAATTCGTTCCACCACAAAGAACCTTTTTATTACTATTTTATAGCATTCTGGTATTCGCTTGCTCCATGGTCAATTCTGATTGCCGGAATTCTGATTGCCGAACTTAAAAGGAAACTGGCTGCAACTGATCTGGAACTTTTCTTCCTGGTGATTGCACTTTCGACAATTGCGACTTTGTCTCTTTTTAGCTCCAAACTGGCCGTTTACATGCTTCCCTCTATTCCATTTTTTGTGTATCTGAGTTCCCTGTGGCTGGCAAAGTTAGGTTTGCCGCGTTGGATGTTTCTACTTGCTGGCATTCCGGCAGGAATCCTTATCCTGGTTTTTCCAGGAGTAATTGTAGCTTCCCATCTCCCAAAAATTAACGAAGTTGGTATCTCTCCGTTGGTTTTTATTTCCTGTTTTATTTTATCAGGTTCAGGAATTCTGACATTTCGCTTACTGAAAAAACAGGAGCTGAACAAAGCAATCATTTCACTTGGAACCGGAATATTAATATCCGTATTCGTCGTTTCATTTGCAATCCCCCGGTATAACAAATATATCGGACTACAGGAAATTTGTAATCAGGCAAAAGAAACAGCCTCTGAAAAAGGTGGTGTAAACTACTACTACTGCGAAATGACCATAGCCGACAATCTGAATGCTTACTTGGGAGTTATGCCTGAAAAACTTCGAATATCAGATTTATATAAGGCAGATTCTTCGATGAAAACGCCGGCAATCCTTTTTACATGGCACAAGGCTATTGAACGAAATGACTCTCTGAGAGTATTTCTGAAGGATAAAAAGATACATCAGTCGGGCGGCAATTTTTACATTGAAATAGACAGAAACAAATGAAAATATTAATTACAGGCGCTGCTGGCTTTATCGGATTCCATGCGGTAAAGCATTTTGCAGAAAAAGGTAACCGGGTTGTTGGAATTGATAATATTAACGACTACTACGATGTTAGGTTGAAGTATGCACGTTTGACTGAGACAGGAATCCGAAAAGAATTGATACAAAACCACCAATCGCAACAAAGTATTGAATACCCAAACTATCGGTTTATCAAGGCCGATCTTCTGGACAAGCAATTTATTGATAATCTTTTTGAATGTGAGCACTTTGATGTCATATGCAACTTGGCTGCTCAGGCTGGTGTCAGATATTCGATAGAAGAACCAAAAGCTTATATAGATTCAAATATTCATGGTTTCTTTAATATTTTGGAAGCTTGTCGTATTTACCGAGTAAAGCATTTAGTATATGCAAGTTCGAGCAGTGTTTATGGCATGAATAGAAAGGTTCCATACCGCGAAACCGATCTGGTTGACTCTCCTGTGAGCCTTTATGCAGCCAGCAAAAAATCTAACGAATTAATGGCTCATGCATACAGCAAACTGTATAATATTCCAACAACGGGAGTACGTTTCTTTACAGTGTATGGACCGTGGGGACGCCCCGATATGGCTCCCTATCTTTTTATGAATGCAATCATGAACCAATCTCGAATAAAGGTATTTAATCACGGTAAACTTTCGCGCGATTTCACATACATTGACGATATTATTGCTGGCTTGTCGGCTATTATTGATTTTCCCCCTACCAAAGATCTTCCTTATAGAATTTATAACATAGGCAGTGGAAAACCAATCAGGCTTCTTGACTTTATAGCAGTTATAGAGAAAGTTACTGGCAAAAAAGCCATTAAGGAAATGGTCGATATGCAAGATGGCGATGTTTATCGAACATATGCGGACACCAGTATGCTTGAACATGATCTAAACTACAAACCAAATACTGCAATTCAAGAAGGAATTAACCAATTGTATAAATGGTATATAAACTACTCAACTCACTCTTCGTGCCTTCATATGAAAACGAATAAATCAGCAACCATTTTTTAATTAATCTTTGCGATGATTATCCTTAAAGAAATACCGTTAAAATATTGGCTGACTGCTCTGTTTTTTTTCTTGATTTATCTGATAAATCTTGGATTCGATTTGGTTATTGATGCCGGTAAATATGCAGCTGTTAGCAAAACTATATACGAAACCGGAGATTTGATTCGGTTAAAGATATTTGATAAACCATACGACCAAAAGCCTCCATTTATGTTCTGGCTTGCGGCGCTTTCGTTTAAAGTATTTGGATTATCTAATTATTCTTTCAAGCTTCCGACTTTTTTATTTACAATTTTCGGAACTTTTGCTACCTATAAATTGGGAGAGGCCCTATATAACAGGAGGACCGGAATTCTTTCGGCAATTATGCTGATTACTTCACAAAGCATGTTGCTTTATAATAATGACACACATACCGATGTGGTGCTAACGATGTGTGTCGTCATTGCCTTATGGCAACTTCATAAGTATATCAGTAATCCAAACTGGAGGAATTACATCGCCGGATTCACTTTTGTTGGATTAGCGGTGATTACCAAAGGGCCAATCGGTATGGCAGTTCCCGTTTTTGCTATCATAGCACATATCCTCATCATAAAAAGAAACGAGCTGCTAAAACCTGTGATGTGGCTACCTGGGTTGCTGATTGTTTTGGCAATATCAACTCCAACACTAATTGGACTTTATCATCAATTTGGAATTGATGGCATAAAGTTTTTCTTCTGGACCAACAATTTGGGGCGGATAACAGGAACCTACACCGGTACCAACAATGATTATATGTTTTATTTACACACCCTTGGATACTTGTTCCTGCCCTTTTCGTTATTAACCTACTTTGGCGTTTTTCATGAGATTAAAAATTGGGGATCAAACCGTTTTTCGTTTCTAAAGTCACACGAGGGAATAACGATGGCAATACCTGTTTTCCTTGCTATTCTTTCGGTTTCGAAGACAAAAAGCCCTCATTATATACTACCGGCAATTCCTTTGATCTCGATCATTACAGCCAAATGGACCGATCGGTTAATTCAGGATAGATTTTTTTCTCCTACCGTTCTTAAATCTATTATTCGGACACAATATGTTGTTCTTGCATTATTGGTTGTTGGATCCCTTCTTATTCCTATAGTGTTTTTTCCGACCATCAATTTATGGTTTTGGATTGCGATGATCTTGATGATAGGATTGTTCGTCTATGTTCTGATAAAATCAAACACAATTGCCGAAAAGCTTGTGCATGTTCCTATCATGGCAATTCTTACGGTTAATCTGATTCTGACATTGCACTTTTTTCCACAGATTTTCAAATATGATGCGACACCCATTGTCTCACGAGACTTTAATAAGGCCGGGTCAGAAAAAGCGAACTTATTTGTACTAAATAATATGGATTACGAGATTAGTTTTTATGCTAAAAATCATCCCAGGGTAATTGCGGATTCTACGCTTACGAAATTGCAATTCATTGATGAACCTTGGGTTTATACTGATAGCGTAGGACGAAATAAGCTGTTTGAGAACTTTCCTGAGGCGACAACTTTTAAGCACTATAAGTATAAAAGAGTATCCAAAATTAGATTAAAATTTTTGTTACCCTCGACAAGATTCAATGAGTTGGATGACATGTATCTGATTAAAGTTAGAGAATAATGGAACGAATATCATTGGTAATTCCGGTATATAATGAGGCTGATAACATACTTCTGTTAATTCAGCAGGTTATTCAAGCGTTTAAATGGCAGAATTTTGACTATGAGATTATTGTGGTTGATGATGGCTCTGTAGATGATACTGTCAACCTTGTAAGAATATTAAATGATCCGCGAGTGCGCCTGATTCAATTGAAACGAAATTATGGTCAATGTCTGGCGATTAAAGCAGGAATTGATTATTCAACCGGCGATTACATTGCGACAATTGATGGTGATTTGCAAAATGATCCGGAGGATTTGATTGAAATGTTACATATTCTGCAAAATGAACCAATTGACGTAGTTACCGGTATCAGAAGAAAACGCAAAGATGACGTGATTTTTCGTAAGATTCCGTCGTTTATTGCTAATTCATTGATTCGGTGGATAACCCGGACCTCAATTATTGATAACGGATGCGCTATTAAATTATTTAAAAGCCACATTATTAAGGATATTACATTATACGGTGAACTTCATCGGTTTATAGTTATTCTGGCTATTTATGATGGCGCAAAGGTTAAGCAGATTGAGGTGAAACATTATCCTCGGGTGAATGGAGTTTCCAAGTATGGTTTATCAAGAACTTTTAAGGTATTGAGTGACCTAATATTATTACAATTCTATCGAAAACATGCACAAACACCATCGCATTTTTACATTAAAATCGGTTCTTTGCTTTGCTTTGCCGGAACAATTTTACTGGGCTATCTATTGGCAATCAAAATTTTAGGCTACGATATTTGGGGTCTATCATTCATTTTTCTTGGTGTGTTGCTATTACTGGCTGGTCTACAAATAATTACTTCAGGTATCGTACTTGATTATATCATGCGAACATATTTTGAATCTCAAAATAAAAAACCTTATGGAATAAGAAAAGGTGATGTCTGAGCAAAAAGATTTTCTATTGCGTATGAGCATTTTTCTCTGATTAAATGAAAACATCAATCAATCGAGTGTTACACACGTAACCCTACATCAAATATAAACGATGGGACGTTAGGCCATTTCAAAGCCCTACCATCGAAAAAGAAAATGATTAGTATTGAATAGCAGGAAACGTGTTTATTTCAATTGTTGTTAAAGTTGAGAATATTTGTTTCTGTTCATCAGATATACATTCTGAGAGTAAAAAGGGGGAGAGTCTTAAGTAGTTATTAGTGCGAATTAACTGATCTGGTAAATACCTAAATATCTTTTTATTCTTAACTTT
Organism: uncultured Prolixibacteraceae bacterium; assembly: GCA_937915865.1. GTDB lineage: Bacteria > Bacteroidota > Bacteroidia > Bacteroidales > Prolixibacteraceae > Aquipluma. Next base: position 209,628 of record CALGIG010000045.1, read on the forward strand.
GCCTTAAATACTATAAAAAGGTAGTAATATATGATTTTTAACAAAACTACAGAATATGCACTTACTATCCTGGGATTTATGGCAACCCGTAATGAGAATGTGTATTCAGCAGAATATTTGCACCAGCAATTAAATATTCCCCGTCGTTACCTTCGTCGTTTGCTAACCGACTTGGCTAGTCACGGATTCCTAAAAAGTTCATCAGGCAGAAATGGTGGGTTTATTTTTGCACAGGCTTTGAAAGAAATTAATCTCGCCATGGTTATAAATAAACTGGAAGGATCTGATGCGGTAAATAATTGCATTCTTGGCTTCAGTTGTTGTGTCGTTGATAAACCATGCATTATGCATGAATCGTGGATGGAAGCACGTTCAAAAATGGTAGAAACTCTAACAAATACCACACTCGCTGATCTCAAAGAAAAGTACCAGATGGATCTTAGAAAAATCTTAAATTGATAAAAAACAAAAAATCCAAATCAATAGATCTCTTTACTCAATTAAGCATCATCCTAAATTTTGAAAATGGATAAGATTAAACTAAAAGGCTCTCCAGGCCGTGGACTTCTTGGAACAACATTAGGTTTCTTTTTTGGTTTCGCCGCAGTATCGCTCTATGGCCCGACTGCTATAAAATTTAAAGAAGCAATGGATCTGACTCCAGCTATGATGGGCCTTTTAGTTGCCATCCCTGCACTTTCTGGTTCATTGCTTCGAATCCCTTTTGGCGCCTGGGTTGATACCACCGGGGGCAAAAAACCCTTTCTGATTCTATTAATACTTTCAATGATTGGATTGGGTGGAGTTACCTTGCTTCTAAACATCACATATCCAGATAAAATGCATGGCTTGTATGGTCTCATACTGTTCCTTGGATTCCTGAGCGGCGCCGGTATCGCTACTTTTTCAGTGGGCATTGCTCAAACATCTTACTGGTTTCCAAAGAAAAAGCAAGGCATGGCTTTAGGGGCTTATGCCGGACTTGGCAACCTGGCTCCAGGCGTTTTCTCGCTTATTCTTCCGTTTTACCTGCAAAGTTTTGGATTTATTTCAGCCTATTTTGCCTGGTTCATGTTTTTATTAATTGGAACCATTGTTTATGCCCTTGTTGGTCAGAACACCTATTATTTTCAATTCAAAGAAGCAGGTAAACCCGAAGAAGAAAGCCGAAGACTGGCAAAGGAATTGGGACAGGAGATGTTTCCGGCCGGAAATGTGAAAGACAGCCTGATCAATTCTGCAAAAGTTAAGAACACCTGGGCTCTAGTGGCTTTGTATTTTACCACTTTCGGTGGCTTTATCGGCCTGACTGCCTGGTTTCCCATTTACTGGAGCCAGTTCCATGATTTTTCTTTAACCAAGGCCGGATTATTTACTGCGATATTTTCATTGATGGCTTCAGTGATAAGAGTTTTTGGCGGTAAACTTGCGGATGAAGCTGGGGGCGAAAAGGTAAGTCTTATATCCTTATTGTTAGTTTTAGTCGCATCAATCTTTCTTTCCTTGGCACATTCTGTATTAATCGGATTCTTCTCGGTCATCCTTCTTGCTGTTGGAATGGGGATAAATAATGCTGCTGTTTTCAAATTAGTACCCGATTATGTCCCCAAAGCCATTGGTGGCGCTGCCGGATGGATTGGCGGCCTGGGTGCATTCGGAGGATTTGTAATCCCCCCAATAATGGGTTCAATTGCCAGTTCGTATGGCAAATCGGGATATATGCTAGGATTCATTGTTTTCGTCATTTTAGCTATTCTTAGTATTGGTATTGTTATCTTCCTAAAGCAACAACACCAGAAAATGAAAATATAATGAGAGATTCTGGTCTTTATCGGGATATGCAATCTTTTAAAATATTAAAATGGTCAACATGGGCTTATTAAATAAATTATTTTATTTCAGTGACTCGGTAACAAAAACTGCGGATAAACATATTGCAATTACCAGTGAAAATCGCGATTGGGAACGTATGTACCGCAACCGATGGCAGCACGACAAGGTTGTTCGCTCCACGCATGGGGTAAACTGTACAGGATCCTGCTCGTGGAAGATCTTCGTAAAAAATGGTCTGGTGACCTGGGAGACCCAGCAAACCGACTACCCAAGAACACGGCCGGGAATGCCCAATCACGAACCGCGGGGTTGTCCACGTGGAGCAAGTTATTCCTGGTACTTGTACAGCGCTAACCGGGTAAAATATCCTATGATTCGTGGAGAACTCCTTACTGCCTACAAAGAAGCAAAAGCCCGACTTTCTGATCCGGTTAAAGCATGGGAGGCTGTGGTCAGTGATTCAGTCATTTCAAAGCAGTATAAAGCGTCCCGCGGCCTGGGAGGTTTTATACGGGCCGAATGGGACGAAGTAAACGAAATCATTGCAGCTGCAAATATTTATACTATAAAAACTTATGGCCCTGACCGGCTTGCAGGGTTCTCCCCTATCCCTGCGATGTCAATGGTTTCTTATGCGGCTGGCACACGCTACCTGAGCCTAATCGGAGGAACGGTGCTCAGTTTCTATGATTTCTATTGCGATCTGCCTCCGGCATCACCACAAACATGGGGCGAACAAACCGATGTTCCTGAAAGTGCCGATTGGTATAACTCGTCATTTCTGATGCTCTGGGGATCGAATGTTCCGCTTACACGCACGCCCGATTCGCCTTTCTACACCCAGGTTCGCTATAAAGGGACAAAATCGGTCGTTATTGCACCCGACTATAGCGATGCCGTTAAGTTTGCCGATTTGTGGATGAAACCCAAACAAGGTACCGATGCTGCTTTGGGTATGGCAATGGGACATGTGATTCTAAAAGAATTCTACATAAAGAACAAAACACCGTATTTCGAGAAATATGCCCGTCAATATTCTGATTTACCATTTCTGGTGAAAATTGAGAAAAAGGACAGAAAATATATAAGTGGAACTCTTCTCAGAGCCAGCGATCTTAAAAATATGCCCGATGCAGATGAAAAACCGGAATGGAAACCTGTTTTACTCGACGAACTGTCGGGTAACTATGTGGTACCAAACGGAACCATTGGATCGCGATGGGAGAAAAAGCAAAAATGGAACTTAGAGCTGAAGGATAGTAAAACGGGTGCTGATATTTTGCCGAAACTATCTATGATCGAACAGCATGACGAGGTAATTCATGTGCAGTTTCCATATTTTGGCGGTACTACTTTTAAACACGAACATTTTTCGGCAAGCGACCATGACGATATTATTGAACGTAAAGTACCAGTCAGGAAAATAAAAACCATTCAGGGTGAAATTTATATTTGCACCGTATTTGACCTGATGGTGGCCAACTATGGAATCGACAGGGGATTTGATGATCCGAATGCGTCTGAGAATTATGATGAAGACCTTCCGTTTACTCCAAAATGGCAGGAGAAAATAACTGGTGTTCCGGCTCAACATATCATTTCGACAGCCAGACAATTCGCTGAAAATGCTTCTTTAACGGAAGGAAAATCAATGATTATTATCGGGGCCGGAGTCAACCACTGGTATCATACTGATATGATTTACCGGAGCGCTATTAACATGCTTGTATTTTGTGGCTGTGTCGGCCAGTCAGGTGGTGGCTGGTCTCATTATGTTGGCCAGGAAAAACTCAGGCCTCAGACCGGGTGGTTACCATTGGCTTTTGCCCTCGATTGGAACCGTCCTCCACGACACATGAATACAACTTCATTCATGTATATGCACACCGACCAATGGCGTTACGAGAAGTTGAAATTAAACGAATTGGTCTCGCCACTTGCAAATAAGTCGGACTGGGAAAATCTTTCGCTCATAGACTGCAATGTTCGCGCCGAACGCATGGGCTGGCTACCCAGCGCTCCGCAATTAAGCAATAATCCTCTAATTATCGCCAAAGAAGCAGAAGCTGCAGGGTTGACTCCGGAGGAATATGTGGTTGCACAACTTAAAAACGGCCAATTGAATATCGCTTCCGAAGATCCTGACAATCCGGCCAATTTCCCACGTAACTTGTTTGTATGGCGATCGAATCTGCTGGGCTCAAGCGCCAAGGGAATGGAATATTTCATGAAGCACTTGCTGGGAACACAAAATAGCGTTCAGGGCAACGATCTGAAAGAATTGGGACAGACCTTACCTTCCGAAGTCAAATGGCTCGACAATGCACCGGAAGGGAAACTTGATCTCTTGGTTACTCTCGATTTCAGAATGTCAACCACTGGTCTGCATTCTGACATCCTGCTTCCGGCCGCTTCGTGGTACGAAAAAAATGATTTGAGCACCAGCGATATGCACCCATTTATTCATCCATTTTCGCGGGCAGTTGATCCAGTATGGGAATCAAGAACCGACTGGGATATTTTCAAAGGGCTCGCAGAAAAATTTTCAAAACTTGCAAAAGGACATCTTGACAACGAGACTGACATTGTATTGCTTCCGCTTCAACACGATACGCCAATGGAGTTATCGGAAACCACCGGCTCAAATGACTGGAAAAATGCGGATTCCGAAATAAAGCCTGGGATCAATTTCTCTAAAATCATTACCCTAAAACGTAATTATCCGGAAACCTACAAACGATTCACCGCCCTGGGTCCTCTCATGAAAACGCTGGGTAATGGTGGCAAAGGAATTCAATGGAATACAGATGCGGAAGTAGAGCTCTTATCTCGCCTAAATAGTACGGTAAGCGAAGAAGGTGAAACCAAGGGCCTTCCTAAGATTGAAACGGACATTCAGGCTGCAGAAGTAATTCTATCTCTGGCACCTGAAACTAACGGTGGTGTTGCAGTTAAAGCATGGAGTGCATTGGAAGCAATTACCGGACGCAACCATACCCCCCTGGCGATAACCCGGGAAGACGAGAAAATACGCTATCACGATCTGCTATCACAACCGCGAAAAATTATCACTTCGCCTATCTGGAGCGGTATCGACTCCGAAAAAGTGTCTTACAATGCCGGTTATACTAATGTGCATGAACTGATCCCATGGCGCACACTCACCGGTAGGCAAACCCTTTACCAGGATCATCCCTGGATGATTGCCTTTGGGGAGAACATGGTTACATACAAGCCGCCCATCAATACTAAATCAATTCTTGAAGTATTGGGCAAAGTAGACAAGGACGACGAATACATGGTTATCAACATCATGACACCACATAATAAGTGGACCATCCATTCTTCATGGTCTGACAATTTGGTCATGCTCACACTAGGTCGGGGAGGTCCGGTAGCCTGGATGAGCGAAACCGATGCTTCCAGCATTGGTCTTAAAGATAATGACTGGATTGAAGTATTTAATAGCAACGGAGCATCCGTCGCCCGTCTGATTGTATCACAGCGGATTCCTGTAGGTGCGCTGATCATGTATCACAATCAGGAACGTACTGTGAATATGCCAGTTAGCCAGTTGACGGGTAACCGTGGCGGTGTGCATAACTCTGTGGAACGGTTGTGCCTGAAGCCGACGCACATGATTGGAGGATATGCTCAATTATCTTATGGATTCAATTATTACGGAACCATCGGATCAAACCGTGATGAGTTTGTGGTGGTTCACAAATTGAAGAAAGTGGAGTGGAAAGATGCAGAACTAAAGGATTAACAAGCTTAATACTCATCAGAATATGAAAATACAAGCTCAAATTGCAATGGTATTAAACCTTGATAAATGTATTGGCTGTCATACCTGTTCAGTTACCTGTAAAAACGTGTGGACAACCCGCAAAGGGATGGAATACGCATGGTTTAATAATGTTGAAACTAAACCAGGGCAGGGTTATCCAACCGACTGGGAAAATCAGGAGAAATGGACGGGGGGCTGGGTGCTTGATAAATCGAGACTCCGTCCGCGTATGGGGAACAAGAAAGGTATCATGAAAAATATTTTTTCAAATCCCTACTTGCCTCAGATTGATGATTATTATGAACCATTCACCTTCAACTACAGTATTTTACATTCATCGGCAAAGTTTACTACCCCACCCACTGCCAGGCCTCATTCAATGATTACCGGACTTCCGATGGAGAAGATTGAGAAAGGTCCAAACTGGGAAGACAATCTGGGCGGCGCATTTGAAGAACGCAGTAAAGAGAAAAACTTTAATGATATTGACAAAGAGATATTCAGCAAGTTCGAGAATGCCTTCATGATGTATCTGCCACGTTTATGTGAACACTGCCTCAACCCAAGCTGTGTGGCGGCCTGTCCTTCAGGAGCCATATACAAGCGCCAGGACGATGGCATCGTGCTCATTGACCAGGATCGTTGCAGGGGATGGCGCCAGTGCGTGAGCGCCTGCCCATATAAAAAAATCTATTTTAACTGGAAAACAAAACGTTCGGAGAAATGCACGCTGTGTTATCCGAAGATTGAAAACGGCGAACCGACTATCTGTAGCGAAACCTGTGTGGGGAGAATCAGGTATATCGGCGTTATGCTTTACGATGCCGAAAGAATCCAGGAATCGGCCTCAACCGAAAATCCGGTTGATTTGTATCAATCCCATATTGATATTTTTCTTGATCCCAATAATCCTGAAATTATAGCAGAAGCCCATAAGCAAGGGATTCCTGATAATTTTATTGATGCGGCACAAAAATCGCCTGTTTACAAAATGGCTGTAGAATGGAAAGTGGCTTTCCCACTTCATCCCGAGTACCGAACTTTACCGATGGTTTGGTACACCCCGCCACTCTCCCCCATTCAGGAAGAAGTTGAAAGTGGGAGGCTGGGCTTCAATGGCATTATTCCTGATGTTGACATGCTGCGTATTCCTGTTAAATATTTAGCCAACATGTTCACTGCAGGCGATGAAAAGCCGGTAAGGGAAGCCTTGGTGAAGATGCTTGCAATGCGTGCATTCATGAGGGGTAAAACTATTGAAAATAGTGAAGATGAAAGGGTATTGTCAGGTACAGGTCTGACGGCTGAAATGGTTAACGAAATGTACCGCTACATGGCCATTGCTGATTACGAAGACCGATTTGTAATTCCCATATCACATAAGGAATATGCCTTTGATACCTTTGGCGATAAGGCCGGATGCGGTTTTAGCGACGGCGAAGGCTGCGGCAGCATGGAAAGTCGTTTGAAAAACTTATTTGGAGGAATGTAAAATGCTGAAAACTTATAAAATAATTTCGCTGTTGATTACTTATCCCAACAAGGAAATTTATGACTTTTTACCCCAGGTAAACTCTTTACTTAAGGAGGAGAATTTGTTGAACGCAGACTCCATAACCGGGATAGATGCCTTCATCGTTTTTTTTGCCCAAAAACCACTAACTTTCTGGCAGGAGTACTATGTTCAACTGTTCGATTACTCACGTTCTGTTTCTCTTTACCTTTTTGAACATGTACATGGAGATTCAAAAGACCGTGGCCAGGCAATGGTTGACCTGATCGAACTTTACAAGGAAAATGGATTGCAGATAAACCGGCCGGAATTACCCGACTATCTTCCGGTGTTTCTGGAGTTCCTTGCCATGCAGACACAAGAAAAAGCGATGGATTATTTGCAGGAGATCATTGATATTGTGGGTTTTATCCACAAAAAGCTGGAAGACAAAGATAATCCATATAAAAATCTTTTATCTGCCATCATACAATTATCTGCCCAAAAACCCACCAAAGCCAGGATTCAAAAAATGGTTTCCGAAATGCCTGAAATCAGTATTGATGAAGCTTATGAAGAAGAGCCTATAACATTTGGAGACGAAAACGCTTGTTTAAATTGTAAATCATAACGATTATGAACATTTATATCAACAACCTGTTCTTCACCTATTTGCCACACATTGCCATGACTCTTTTCTGGTTTGGTGTCATCACGCGTATAGTAAAAACATCGAAATCTTTACAAGCTGAATCAAGCCAATTTCTAGCAAAGAAAGGACAACGATGGGGCGGGAACCTGTTTCATTATGGCATTCTCTTGGTATTCATCGGGCATTTTACGGGCCTTTTTACTCCGGAACACTTTTATCACCTGTTTATGACCACCGAAACGAAAAGGATATTGGCTGTTACAATGGGATCTGTTTTTGGCACCGCCGCCGTGGTAGGTATAACAATACTTCTCGTCAGGCGGCTGAAGGATCAACGGATTAGAATAAACAGTTCAATTGCGGATATCCTTCTGATCGTTTTGCTATTATTTGAAATGGTATTGGGGTTGATCTCTGTAGCCATTTCTGCCGGATCTTCCGTTGAAAACTATGCTGCTTTAGGTGAATGGGCGCAAAAAGTTATTACTTTTCAACCAGATGCAGGGGCTGTAATTGCTGGTCACAGCGTTATTTACAAATTGCACATAATAACAGGGCTCTTCATTTTTATGATTTTTCCTTACACAAAACTCATGCACATGTTTGTGATGCCGGTTGCTTATTTTTTCAGATCGGGATATCAACTGGTAAGGCGCGGATTTACAAAACGGCCAGCCTAAAGTATCTTATATCTGGCCTAAAGCTTCTTTTCCTGACTCTGTAAGGTTCTCGACAGACCACATTGGCTCCCAAACAAGATTAATATTGACTTCAAAACCGGGATAACAGGATTCAATAAGCTGTTGCGCATCCTCAATGATTAAGCTACCCATCGGGCACCCCGGCGAGGTAAGCGTTAAATTCACGTCGATTTTATGTTCCGGCTCATTATAAGTCACGCCATAAATTAATCCCAGATCAATAATGTTTACCATTAATTCAGGGTCAACAACCCCTTTGAGCAATTCGAAAATATTTTTTTCTTCCGTATTCATAATACAACTATTTATTTTTTGGTTTGTGAAATATGATTTTGAACAGATTAAAATTATAAAGCGCCGCAGACAAAAGCAGGATGGTTCCACCTAAAAACAATATACGAGTGATAGACGCCGAAATTCCGATTAGCAGCAATACAAATCCAATGGCAAAAAGCCATAACTGAGCGATGGCAATTTTTTCAGAATAAAGGTCTTTCGGTAAGGGCAGTACCACTTTCCCGATCCGCCCCCGGTAAACTTTCAGCCAAACAATAAAAGGTAATGTTTTGTATGTTTGTCCCATCACCAGTGAAGTAATAAACCCAATTACAATTGCACTTCCATAAGCCACTGAAAGGGGCGGCGTGAGGTTGTTCAGGAATTTGAAATTAAACAGAAGAGTGAAAATCAGGAAGAAAGGAATAACCAGTATCAAAAAGGAAAAGGCCGTTTGTTTCATTCCGATATCCAGTTGTTTTTTCACCCTTTTTGTATAGGCTTCATAAATAAATGACAGGTAACTAAAAATACCCAGAACAACGATTAATGCGCTCAGTATGACACCAAATTTAATCTGGAAGAACAACGACACAAGTCCTGCAATTAGCCCAATGTTGATGGCGTAATATGCAAGTGTTAACTTTTTGGTATTAACGTGATGTGATACCATAAACATCGGCAATAATTTGCTGCTGACACCAATAATCAACTGAATAAACCATCCAACAATACCAGCATGGGCATGCAGTTTTAACAGTTCGATTTGCGAAGTTTTCAGAAATGGGTAAACCTGATTAATGGCCAGGGTCAACCCGGCTAAAACCGTAAATAACAGCCAAATTACCGAAGTAACGATAAAGGTTCTTTCTATTATTTTTTTCGTGGACGAGTGTGCCGTAAACAATACATTGGCAACAAACAATCCTACGGCTACAACAACAAATGTTGCCGCAACAAACAGGATAGCGCCAAACGAAAAATGCCAGAAAGCGAAGGCCAGTAAGATTGTGCCTATTCCCAGCATTATAAATGAAGCTATTGCAAAAGGTTCGCTATATAATTTCACTTCCATAATTACCGGAAGCAACTGGTACAAAGCTCCAAAAATAATCATGGTTATCCAACCCAACACCAACAAGTGAGTTATGGCAAGTAATTCAGGATTGAAAAAATGTTGAGTGAAAGCCTCAGGATGAAATACGATGAGAAGGGTTACCGCAAACCATGTCAGTCCCCCGAAGGCATAATGAGGAATAACAACTTTGGGAGATGGAGCATTTTGGCTGGCTATCTGGTTCATTTATTTATGAATTAGAAGTTTGACATTATTCTCATCCACCTCGGCAATCCATGTTTTGAAATTCCTTTCAGCCAACTCGGGCAATAAATATTGGGGCACTTTTTTATGATTTACATAGAGTGCACCGTTTTCTTTCAATTCTTCCAACTCTTTTAAAATGGTAACCATAGGCAGCGGCATCTCCAAATCACGAACATCGATTTCATGAATATCTTTGTTGCAGTTAGCCCTTCTTTCTTCATGTTCTGACACAGAGACCCGGAAAACCAGGTTGTTGGACTGGGTTTCTTTTTTTGCTTCGGCCACTTTATAAAAATAAGTGTAAACAGCATCTTCTTTTGTTTCGACCAAACTCGCATATCCCCTGGTATTCGCTATCTTGATCAGCGGCGTTGGTTCAAACGTATTGATCACCTCCAATGCATACCCATCCTGAAGCCTCATTAATTCGCCCATTATTTCATTAAACGGGTCTCCGCCTCTTTCCAAAGTTGGCCTGACATCCAACGAGATGACCTTTGACAATTTAATGGCGTTTACTATTTCGGAATTTGCGGATTGCTCTACCTCCTCTTCTTCCGGAATTGTTTCTCTTTCAATCTCGAAACCTATTTCAGCAAGTGATTTAAAAAGAACCTCAATATCACATTTCCCAATTCGGGCAGCATCTCCAATACTGGTTCTTGAAGCTAATATTCCGCGGAGTAATGGATTTCTTAATTTACTAAAATGCGGATTGACAGAAACGATAGCATCAATTGTATTTGGGTTATCTTTAATAAGAGTTGATATTTTTGTTTGACTGTTAATTTTCATTTTTCCAGAATTTAATTCTCAAAATTTCAAAATCCTCCCCGGGAAATCGAAACACCCAGAAAGGCAATAATTAAAGCCAGTAGCAGATTAAGTATTCCAGTCCACCGGGCTAACATTTTTAATCTGTTTCCAGAAGTTTGTTGCATTTCATCAATCGATTTCATGCCAAAATAAAAATCATGAATTCCGCTAACCAGCAGCATAACCACAAAAAGCACCAATTTTATACTTAGTAATTTTCCGTAGCTTGTGCTTGTGAAAAAAGCAATTGTGAATGGCAGTCCCCTGAAATGAAAGTTCAAGACTCCGCTTATAATCAGGATTGTGACCGCAAGCCAACCATAAAACCGGAATTTAATCCCGGTTTTATGGAGCAGTAATACCCGGTTGGGCTGCTGTTTAATGCCCGGAACCAAAACAAGAGGGATGAACAACATTCCCCCAATCCAAAATGCTGCGCAAATTACGTGTACGAAGACTGAGATTAAATAAACTGTACTCATAAAATAATCAGATCTTTTGTTGATAAATCTGCAATTGAAGAAAAGAAGTCGCCCATTCGTCAGTTTTAAATCATTTTAGGCCACTTTTAACTTACTAATTTTTACTTGCCAGAACTCCGGCCCTTCCAATAAATACTCCCAGGCAAAAGTCTCTCCCTTTTCAGCGGTAAACTGATAATAGAGTGGTTTGGGATCATGGTCATTGTGGATAATGAAAGATTCTCCTTCAGCCAAATCCTCATAAGTTTGAAAAATTGTTGAATGTTTAAATCTCGGTTCGATCTTAGTTACATCTAAAGTTTCCATAATTAAATATTTTAAGGTTTCTAAATCTCATTATGCAGCAAATGTATAAAAATATTCTATAAAAAGACATCAATGTCTTTTTATAGAATATAAATGGAAACAATTTTTACAGTTACAATCCTGAGAGTCAACAATAATATTAAGCTTATTTTAAGGATAAAAATGATTCTCCATCTCTAATCATTTCATCAACAGCTCTTTTAGCACAACAGCGTGATTGATTGCCGGGTCTTTGGCTCCGTACAATAATGTAACGGCTTCCTTTTTAGCAAGGATCTTCAATCTGTTTAATTCTTTTGCGTTTGCCGTTAATTCTTCACGATACAGGCGTCCAAATTCTTGAAAACGTTCCTCCTTATGGTCAAACCACTTACGAAGTTCCGGCGATGGGGCAATTTCCTTGTTCCATTCGTCAAGGCTTGCGTCCTTTTTAGAAACGCCGCGTGGCCAAAGCCTGTCAACCAGGACACGATAACCATCATCATCAGTGGGTTCATCGTAAATCCGTTTGATTTTAATTTTTCCCATTTCACCTGGTAGTATTAGGGTGTTTCATACGATCCGGGAACGGTACGAAAACTTATAGCCAACCGGTTCCACCCGTTTATGGCAATAATAGCCATGGTTAAGGCTACAATTTCCGCTTCATTAAAATATTCACGGGTAGCCTTGTACAACGACTCGGGCACATCGTTTTCTGAAATAAGTGTCAGAGCTTCTGTCCATTCCAAAGCAGCGCGTTCCCGGTTAGAATAAAATGGAGTTTCGCGCCAGACATTTAAGGCATACAAACGTTGTTCGGTCTCGCCTGCCTTGCGGGCATCCTTTGTGTGCATGTCGAGGCAATAGGCACATCTGTTTATTTGTGATGCCCTGGTTTTTACCAACTCGTAAAGCGTGCGTTCAAGCCCCGAACCATGTACATATTTTTCGAGTTCAAGCATACCTTTGATCGCGTTTGGCGCTACATCTGAGTAGCTTAACCTTGCTTTCATCTTGTAGTATTTTAATAATTTATATTACGGTCTGTTTAACTATTTACTATTATTTTCCTTGCATTATTCCATTTCGTCCAGAGCAATTAATGAATGAGCATAAGCGCCTCCCGCCCGCATTTCGGATGCCACCCAGATCGCTTCCATAATTTCCTCTTTGCTTGCCCCTTTTCGTAGGGCTTGCCTAGTGTGTGACCTGATACAATAGGGACATTGAGTAACATGCGCCACCGCCACAGCGATAAGTTGCTTTGTTTTTTCCGTAAGCGCTCCTTCTTTAAAAACTGCTTTGCTGAAATTGTACCAGGCTTCCATAACGTCAGGAGCTAAAGCCGTTCTTTTATCGGCAAGTTCTTTGGTTACTTTTGGGTATAAATTTTCGCTTGTCATTTTGTTTTAAATTAAAGTTTACTTCACCACCAAATACACCGTAAACACTGTCGCATTCGAACAAATATGCTGCAATTTCATTGCACATCAGGTCATTCTCTGCTACGACCTCTAATTCAGGAGTCTCCAGAATCACTTTCAACGAAGCTCTTCCAATTCTGCCAAAACCGTTAATTGATATTTTTTTCATGATCAACTGCTTTCATAAAAAGACAACAATGTCTTTTTATGAAAGTTCAAATAATCTGTATTCAGAAATATTTGTTAACACAGAGGTATTCAGTTGTTTTTTAAGAATTGCCGCAACACATATTGCAGAATTCCACCGTTGCGGTAGTATTCAATTTCAATAAGCGAGTCCAAACGGGCAATTACCTTAAAATTAATTTCTTTCCCATTTTCACTCCTGGCTATTACCTGAATTTCTTTTAAAGGCGTAATATTCCGGTCAACACCTGTTATTGAAAATACTTCCTTACCAGTAAGTCCCAATTTTTCAGCAGTTTCTCCGCGTTTATACTGAAGCGGCAGCACGCCCATTCCAACCAGGTTGCTCCGGTGAATACGTTCATAGCTTTCGGCCAGTACACATTTTACTCCCAACAGAAAAGTACCTTTTGCAGCCCAGTCGCGGGAAGAGCCGCTACCGTATTCTTTCCCGGCTAAAACCAACAATGGAGTTTGGTCTTCTCTGTATTTTTCGGCAGCATCAAAAACGGTCACTTCTTCGCCTGAGGGCAGGTATTGGGTAAATCCCCCTTCCTTGCCGGCCAGTTTGTTTTTTATCCTGACATTGGCAAACGTGCCGCGCACCATCACTTCATCGTTTCCCCGGCGCGACCCGTAGGAGTTGAAATTCTTCTTTTCCACTCCTCGCGCTAACAAATATTTGCCAGAGGCGGAAAGTTCGTTAAAAGCACCGGCGGGAGAGATATGGTCGGTGGTAACGCTGTCGCCCAAAACCAACAAAGCCCGCGCATTTGGAATATCATGCAGAGGTTCAGGGGGTTCTGAAATATTTTTAAAAAATAGAATTTCTTTAATATAAGTCGAACTTTTATCCCAATCATACAATTTTCCTTTAGGAACTTCCAGTGTTCTCCATATTTCATTGCCGCAAAAAATTTCGCCGTAATTCTTTGCGAAATCATCGGGAGAAAGAACGCGGCTGAGTATTTCATTGATTTCGTCGTCCAATGGCCAAATGTCTTTCAAATAAACAGGTTCCTGATTAGAGTCGAAACTAATTGGCTCTTTGCTTAAATCGATGTCAACCCGACCGGCAATGGCATAGGCAACCACCAGCATGGGCGACATTAAAAAATTCATTTTTACCTGCGGATGAATTCTTGCTTCAAAATTCCGATTGCCGGAAAGAACGGAAGTTAATACCAGATTTTGCTCGTCAACTGCTTTGGCAATGTCGGGCTGTAATGGTCCGGAATTGCCGATACAGGAAGTGCAGCCATAACCCACCAAATGAAAATGCAGGGCTTCCAAATCTTGCATCAGGCCTACTTTCTCAAGATAATCGGTTACCACCTTCGAACCCGGTGCGAGCGAAGTCTTCACCCAGGGTTTGACGTCAATCCCATGTTCTCTCGCCTTTCGGGCCACCAATCCGGCGCCAATCATCACAAACGGATTTGACGTGTTGGTGCAGGAGGTAATGGCGGCAATAGCCACTGCACCGTCCGAAAGCATAAACTTTTCCTGTCCCCTGGTGATCCAAACTGTTTTTAGGCCGTTGTTTACTTTCGCTTCTATTTCAGCTGAAACTGCCTTCGGCCCCGAATTAGATACAGGCAAATCCCCGCCTTCTCCGTCAAATCGTGTGATCGATTTTTCGATTTCCCTATCTTCCTGAGCGATATACTTCCGATTGAAGGAATTATCCAGCAGATAAATAAATTTGTCTTTAAACTCCCTTAAAAGGATTTTATCCTGTGGCCGCTTTGGCCCCGCGAGTGTTGGTTCAATGGTCGAAAGATCCAATTCTAAAACTTCTGTATAATTGATTTCTTCTTCATTTTCGCGCCATAGCATATTGGTTTTGCAATACGTTTCCACCAGTGCTATTTGTTCCTCGGAACGATTGCTTTTTCGCATATATTCCAGCGTTTTGTCATCAATGGGGAAATAGGTGACTGTACATCCGAATTCGGGCGACATATTGCCTATGGTTGCCCGGTCAGGTACGGAGAGATTATTTAATCCAGGGCCAAAAACTTCGACAAACTTACCGACCACGCCAAATTTCCGTAATACATCTGCTATGGTTAAAACCAGATCGGTAGCAGTCGACCCCAACGGAAGCTTGCCTGTAAGTTTTAACCCAATCACCTCGGGCATAATAAAATAAACAGGCTGTCCAAGAATTGCCGCTTCTGCCTCTATGCCTCCTACTCCCCAGCCCAGTACCCCAATACCGTTTATCATTGGGGTGTGGCTGTCTGTTCCTACCAGCGTATCAGGAAAAATCTCACCGTTTCTTTCGATAACCGCTTTTGACAGGTATTCAAGGTTCACCTGGTGACAAATACCCATTCCAGGCGGCACCACATTGAAATTATCGAAAGAATTTTGCGCCCATTTCAGGAATTGGTAGCGTTCTTTATTGCGCATGTACTCTTCATCCATGTTGCGCTGATAGGAATATTCTGTTCCGAAATAATCTACCTGAACCGAGTGATCTATCACCAAATCAACAGGTATCAGTGGATTGATGGCATTCGGGTCTTTGCCTTTTCTCGCCACTTCTGCCCGCAAAGCGGCAATATCCACCACCGCAGGAACGCCGGTAAAATCTTGCATCAAAACGCGGGCGGGTTTAAACGGAACATCTTTATCCGAACCTTTCGGCATCCAATTTAAAAGCGTTTCAATATTTTCTTTAGTAACCGAGAAATCGTCGAAATTACGCAAAGCGTTTTCTAATAAAATCCGAATAGAAAAAGGGAGTTTCCCTATTACGAATCCTTGTTTTTGTAATTCACGAAGGCTGCAATAGAAATACTCCTTTCCATTGATCTTTAATGTTTTTCTGATTTGAAAGATATCTTTTACCATAATAAGAGTTGAATATGTTACTTCAATCTTAGTTTAAAACATCTGCCAATCAATTTGGTTGTATGGCACGAAACTTCTTCCTGATTTTTGTATCTAATGTCAGTTTCACGGGAAATTCAGTTACTTCAGGAGGATTTGTATCTTATCATTCGTTATGCCCTTCATGACCACCACCATGTTCAAGAATGTCATGCATGGCTTCAATCGTGTGGGTGTAGCTGACATAGGCTTTTACAAAGGCTCGCCCCTGCTCCGTTGAATTATCTTTAACTTTATCAAGTTCCGATACTTTTTGATATTTCTCTCGAATTACCTTATTAATGTGGGCATTCAGTTTTACTAAAAAATCATCCACATTACCAACTTCAATGGCCTCATCGGTCATTTGAATAATTTGTTTTGTGATTCCGGCGGGTTTTAACCCGGTGTAGGGTGCGCCTTCTGTTTGGCGGTGCAGACGAACCAAAGTTTCAAAGAAATGTTTTTCAACAATTGCGTAAACCTCTTTATCTCCATTTTTAAGCTGAATGGTTTTGTTGAATAAAGGAATAATTTCCTTTTCCTGTTCAGTAGTAATCCACTTCAGGACCAAATTGACATTGTTGGTTTCAAGTGCTTTGATAGCATCCTTGATTACCGGACCATCGTACGAATCGCAATGTGCGAAAGCTGTTGTACTCATAAATACAGTTAACACGAATAATAAGAGAGTAGTACCTGCTACTTTAAACGATTTTTTTACTTCGAAACTACTTTGTAGTGTTTCTTTTTCTGCATTTTTCATTTTTACTGATTTTTAATTGATTAATAAAACTTATTTCTGAAGCAAAAATAAAGGCAGCAAAACACCTGTGCGACCTACTTTCTAAAGTGGCACTCCTTTTATTACTACGGATAGTCCCGCTTTATAAAACGATACTTGAAATGGGAAAGAAATTACTGAATTCTAAATGCGAAGGGACTTTTTATATTCGCTGGGAGTAAACCCGGTAACATTTTTAAAAACCCGGTTAAAAGCCGACTTGGAATTGAACCCGGATTCAAACGCAATACCCAGGATTGAAAAGTTAATGTATTGCGGATTTGCTATTTTAGATTTCACATCGTCTACCCGATGACGGTTAATAAAATCGAAGAAGTTTGATCCAATATTTTCATTAATAACCTGCGATAAATAATGAGATGGGATATCCACCTCTTTGGCCAGTTGTGGAAGATTCAAATCCGGATTCAGATAAGGCTTTTCTTCCTCCATGAACCGGGTCAGTTTGTCCAGATATAATCTGGCTTCTGACTCTTTTAATCTTGAGCTTGCATATTTTTCCGGTTTCTGCTCCAGAATTAATGATTCCTTTTCAGAAAATAAAAATAGTTCTCTCTGTTTAAGCCCATAATAACCGATAAGGATGATAAAAATGGACAGCGAAAGCGAAATCCCATCGGTACAGAAAATCCACGAAAAAAGATTAAACACGTGATGAATTACAGAGACAATCATTAACAAAGTCCATACAGAACCAAATATGTACACCAACTTTCGCAGCCAATCAAGGTTTATATTTTCGTCTCTGGAAAAATTATTAAAAATGCGGATATCCAGGCTTTTAAACAGTCGGGTTGAAAGAATGAAATATACAGGTCCAGATAAAACAACCAATATTAAGAACAATTGAAACAACAAGGGCGGTTCATGTTCATTTGCAACATGGCTTAAACTGATTCGTTCCGATACCGATGGGAAAAATGATACAACCATCAAATAAAAATTAAACAGGAAGAAAGGCGTAAAATGGAGAAGGTTTTTGCCTGTGAATTTACCCGATGTTTTTACCAGTAAAGAAATATAGAAATACAGGAAAGGGCCATGCAACAGAAGAAGGGATATAAAGCCAGCCGAAAGAAGTGGAAAGCGCGTGAACAATTCATTGGAAAAAAGGCCATACACACCTGTATATATGCCCAAATAAATTAGCCAGAAAATCAGTATTTTATCATGTAAGGCCTTCGGTTTTTTCTGAAAAAGTAAAACAGAGAAAAAGAGGGCATTGAAAGCTGCAATTAAAAATATGTATCTCATAATTCAGAGAAAAGGAGGAATTTTCATCAACATATCAGACGATATTTTCAAACTAAAAGAGCGCCTTCTTTCCCGCTGGTCCGAGGCAATTAACCATTCTCAGAGGGTCTGTACCGAAGTTTCGATTGAAATTTCTAGTACTGCCCTGGCCCATACAAATTTAGCTTTCATTAAATCAAATTCAGCGCCATCCTTTGTAAATCTTGCTGTTCCGGTAATCAGGAAACCTGCTCCCTTGTAATTTAACCCCTGAACTTCGCGGCTTCCAATGGTCAATTTAACCAACTGGTTTTCCTTTACATTCTTTTCCGTTTTATTCATTCCTCCAACCGGGATTAACATTTTCCCATCTGGAGTAATATTGACATAGCTATTCCAGGTATTTACAACATGAGGCCCATCCATACCCTGGGTTACAATTGCAACTTCCCCATCGGCAGGATGTGACAAAATTTCCAATAATTTTTCGTTCAGCATTTTATATCTCCCTAAAATTTAGTTAATAAATGAAGGTATTTCTGTTTTTTCTGAAGTTACGGGTCCAAAGTTACTTTAATTCACGATTTTCTTCATGTTTTTTCTTTTGTTCCAGATAACCGACTGCTTTTCCCGCTATCAAAATTTAGAGAAAGGACAGACTACAATGCCTAATTCTCCCTTTAGTTTTTCTTCCTGAAGTGTAAATCATTCCGACTGATGATTATTCGACCCCACAAACAAAACAGAGGTTTGGATCGTTATTTTCAAAGCACAATCCATCACAGCCATCACACGAAAACTTCCAGATATGGACAAAAAACTAAACAAATACAGCGAAAAAATTACTCAGGATGACAGCCTTCCGGCAGCTCAGGCTATGCTTTACGCAATAGGTATGAACGAAAACGATCTTAAAAAAGGTCAGGTTGGCATCGTGAGCACCGGGTTTCAGGGAAATCCCTGCAACATGCATTTAAATGGGTTGGCTGAGGAAGTAAAAAAAGGAGTGGACGATCAGGAGGATTTGTACGGTTTAATCTTTCATACCATTGGAGTGAGCGACGGAATAACCAATGGAACGGAAGGCATGAAATATTCGCTGCCATCGCGGGAAATTATTGCCGACTCTATTGAAACCGTTGTCAGTGCTCAGTTTTACGATGCTGTTATTCCCATAGTCGGTTGCGATAAAAATATGCCCGGGGCCATGATTGCCTTGGGGCGCCTGAACAGACAATCGATTCTGTTGTATGGCGGCACGGTTAAAAAGGGGCGGTGGAAAGGAGAAGATCTGAATATTATATCGGCATTTGAAGCCTATGGAGAACGTATCAAAGGCAATATTTCAGATGAAGATTATAAAGGAATCATAAAAAATTGCATCCCAGGAGCAGGGGCCTGCGGAGGCATGTATACAGCCAACACAATGGCTTCAGCCATTGAATGTATGGGTATGAGTCTACCCTACTCATCGTCCAATCCGGCCCTGAGCAAGGAAAAGGGATTGGAGTGTGCTGAAATAGGCCGGGCGATTAAGAAACTCCTGAAAGAAGATATCAAGCCAAAAGACATCATGACCAGGCAAGCATTTGAAAATGCCATCACCTTAATCATGGCATTGGGAGGATCGACAAACGCAGTCATTCACCTGATAGCCATAGCAAAATCTGTCGATGTGGCTTTGGATATCAACGATTTTCAGCACATAAGCAATCAAACGCCTTACCTGGCGGACTTGAAACCTAGTGGCAAATATTTATTCGAAGACTTGCACGACGCGGGTGGTATTCCCGGTGTAATGAAATTTCTTCTGAAAGAAAACTATCTGGACGGCAATTGCATGACTGTTACCGGTAAAACATTGGGAGAGAACCTGGAAGAAGTTGCCGACCTGGCAAAGGGACAAAAGATTATCAGACCATTTGCTGACCCGATAAAAAAACATGGTCATATACAAATCCTTTTTGGAAACCTTGCTGAAGAAGGTGCAGTGGCTAAGATTACAGGCAAAGAAGGCGAACTTTTTACCGGCCCTGCCAAAGTATTTGAAGATGAATTTGAAGCCATTAAAGGCATTCAGACGAAAGTAGTAAAAGGCGATGTGATCGTAATCCGGAATTCAGGTCCAAAAGGCGGCCCCGGGATGCCTGAAATGTTAAAACCTACCAGCGTGGTGATGGGTGCCGGGTTAGGGAAAGATGTTGCTTTAATTACTGATGGCCGGTTTTCAGGGGGTTCTCATGGATTTGTTGTGGGGCACATCACTCCTGAAGCTTCCGAAGGCGGATTGATCGGATTACTTCGGGATGGTGATATCATTACCATTGATGCCGTCAACAACCGTTTGGAAGTCGACCTTAGTGAAACCGAGATTACTGCCAGAAGAAAAACATGGCAAAAGCCACCTTACAAGGTAACTTCAGGCATATTAAAAAAATACATCAGTTTGGTATCAACTGCATCTGAAGGTTGCACTACCGATTAAGAAATTCGTCCTCTTCTTCCAACTCCGAAAGAAGTTAGTCTGGTGTAAATTAAAATGGGTTGATTGATGAAAGATTCAAAACGATCGTTTTATTTACATTCAGCTCAGTGAGCGAGGTTACAATTCGTTTTTATAATATGCTTATAGTGGTAATTTATGAAATATTTGCTAATTTTGATCGGATGCGATGCATATACATCGGATACGATTTTATATAAAAATGGCTGATCGAATTCTACCCTTAATGGTTTGGGGTCAAAACAATTATAGCGCACAAGTAAAAATCAATGTCCATGGAAAATGAAATTATTTTGACGGAATTGGATTATTTGAGATTGAACTCGTTAATCTTGAGGTTACTTGACGAAAGAAATCAAAATATAAGAGAGTTGAATTTTCTAAATATCGAAATCAAAACAGCGAAAAAAGTTGCTCCAAAAAAAATTAAGCCTGACTTGGTTACAATGGGTTCGAGTATAGAAGTTACATTCTTGGAAACAGGTAAAACACTGGAATTGAAATTAGTTTACCCTCATGATGCAAATCACGAAGATGGGCAAATCTCGGTTTTGTCTTCTTTGGGTTGTGCCTTGTTGGGCGCCAAAGTGGGAGATTCAATTTCGTATAGAATATTAGGAGGTAATCAAACTGTTAGGATAGGGAAAGTCCTGTACCAGCCAGAAGCCAATGGAGTTGATTTAGCATAATAAATTCATTTATATAAATGCCTTAGTGAGTCCATTAAATTAGATAATTCAGCAAAGGGTTTATTGTTATGCTTTTGGAAAATGTCATTATGAAAATCGTCGATTTCTTCCAAAACAGGTAGTACCTTTTTCCATTTATTATCACTTATCACGGTAAAGAACATGGTGCTTTCGTCGTTTATCCGCTTTTTTGCCTGCTCATAAACAGATTTCCCCAAATCAGACATAATAAGCAGTTTAATTCTTTTGTCAGTTTCATCCTGGATTTCATATAGTAAGCCGTTATTAATCAGCCTCCTAATAGTATCCATACCGGTAGTATATTCCAGATGGTACATATTGATCAGATCAGTCTTTTTTGCTCTTTCCAGCATATCAACTGCCTGTAAAAATAGAAATTCCAAACGCGTATTTATTACCATATCTTTCAGCGCTTTCCGTGCGTAGAATTCATGATATCTGGCAATTCCCGCAGCAGCTTCTAAAAATCGGATTTTATCATCGAAGTGATTTTTTAAAGAAACTGCAGCGCTTGGATAACGAGCTGATATTGCTTTATTTATTAATTGATCCTGAAGTTCAGGTTCTTCGTGTGATTTACTTATAATCCACTTTGCAAAACTAATGACATCTAATTGTCTATTTTCCTGTTCAAAATCCTCAAAAAGGTCAATTAACTGTTTTATAACAGCATACTTATTTCCCATCAGTATATTTTTTGTGTAAAAGTATAAAAATATTCGCTATGTTTGTATCGGATACGATGTAATAATATCGTATCCGATTTTATTTTACAATTTATAAGTCAAACAATATATATTCTTTTAAAAATTGAAGATATGTTAAAACTACCAATATTTGAGGAATTCAGGATTATAGAGACTCATAAAAAGTCGATAACATTTTCTGATTACTTCAGGCTCATGAACAAGATAAAAACTGATGTGGGAAAAGAAGAAGTTTCTCCTAAGCGGTTACATCAGCTTTTTCTGGCATTAACCTTTAGCATTAAATTTCCATCAAATGATATTCCTGAAAATTTTGTCAGGATGAATTCACGTATTTTAATTAGCAATTCGGAACATATAAAACAACGAATCCGGATAGTTTATCAGTGCGAAGTGGAATCAAACGATGATTATTCAATTTACAGTATGCTTGGATTTGTTTGTTTGGGACTTAAAGTGGGAGAAACTGCAAGGTACATTGATGGAGAAAGATTGAAACAGATTAGAATAGAGAAAATTATTTCACATTGAGAAACGCACTTAATGAACAGTTAATCAATTCAGAAAAGAAAAAACAATTAAAGCAAATAGATATGAAAAGGAACATTATTATTACTGATTATGATTATGCTAGACTGGCTAGCCTGATTGGTTCGATTAAGAAAACTAAAAATGAAGAACTCAGAAACCTAACCATTTTATGTGATGAAATTGCTCGTGCTGAAAGGGTAAATCCGAAAGAAATTGAACCTGATTTTGTAACCATGAACTCTCAAGTTGAGGTAATTGATTTAGATAATGGAAAAGTGATGACTATAAAGCTTGTGTATCCCAAAGATGCCGATTTCAGAAAGGGAAATATTTCCATTCTCTCACTTTTAGGTAGCGCTCTATTGGGTTACAGGGTTGGAAGCATAATAAAGTTTGATGCCCCTTTTGGCGAAAAAAGAATTAGAATTAAAAGCATTATCTATCAACCTGAAGCAAATGGAGTTTTTGATGTTTAGCTTATAGATCGATTGTTTAAGTCATATTCATGTCTAACTCTAAAATGAAAACTATGGCAAAGAAGGGAAATGGACTAAAGGAGCCCAGTAAGAATCTCAAAGAGAAACGACTTAAGAAAAGAACAAAAAAAGAACTTTTAAAAATGTCGAAGCGAAAAAAATTGCAGATGAACTGACCTTAAGCGCAAAATTTGCCAAAACATTGACCATCCGCTGGCTGACTTAAATCTCCTGTCATGCCAGCGGTTTGGTTAAGCAAATATCAAACATTCAAAAATCAGTGAAAATGATTATTTCAACTTTAGATTCCGAGTTGCTGATGAAATGCATTCATGCGGTTGAAGGTCGGCATACAACAAGGTTTGATGAAATACAGGTTTTAAAAAGGAAAATTTCATCAGCATATAAGGTGAAGCCTCAGGATGTGCCGCGAAATATTGTTACAATGAATTCTTTTGTTGAGTTACTGCGGAGCAGTACGGAAACATCATTTACCATAAAACTTGTATTTCCTGGATTTGAAAATATAAAGGAAAACAGGATTTCAATTTTTTCTGCCTTGGGGGCAGCCATCTTTTCTGAGAAAGTTGGAGACGAAGTAGTATATCAGACCTGGAAAAATGAGAACCATATCAGGATTACCGATGTAATTTTTCAACCAGAAGCAAATGGCAATTACTATATCGATAAACATGATTATGGATATTTCTGATTGATTTATTCACAGGGTTTCTCTTGTGAAAGACTTTTCACAATATTACATTGTTAGCTAATTTGGCTAACAATATCCTTGTGGTTTCAATGATCAAATAATGGACTAAACAAAACTAAATTACTCCATGATGAAATGCCAAATAGAAAGCATAAAAGATACAATAGCCAAAGAATATGGTTTTAGTAGCTGGGATCAGTATTTCGAATATTTTATTACAACAAAGCCAGGTAGAAAGGTTTTACGAAACGGCATCCGAAAAGTACTTTGGGAAGTTCTTCTTTTGTCGAATGATTTATTATCATGCCCAAAATGTATTTTAAAGAATTATGAATCGAAAGAATTGGATATTAAGGCAGGAGGAAAATGTTACAACCTTCACCGTGAATTGCACAAACTAAATAAAAACACCAAACAGCTCAAAAATTATTCTCTTTAAAATTTACTTCGAGATGTCTTAGTACAAAAAAGAGTAAATACAGATTACTTTCCATTATATAACGGAAGTGTTCAGTTCACTGGGAAACCATTCTATTACAGCATAATATTGACTATCCCAACTTATTCAAAATAAGTGACTATTATTTTGTTTCACTTTGAGGCTTGTCGGCTTTCGTTCATTTTGGGATGATCGAATTGAGCTTAGTCAATTAGAAGTTAAATATATCTTCTCTATCTTCTATTTCGGAAAGCATACATGGTGAAGAAAAATAAGGACGCGCCGGTTCCCGATAGGTTTTGACGGCTATTTTCATTTTTAAAACCTCTTCTGTCGATAATTCATTCTTATCATCTTCACTCGTTACCTTTTCTGTCTGTCCTGTCTCAGCAATTTTATTTTTTTTGTTATTCATAAGCCAAACTTTTTAATTTGTTATTTTGAAGAAACTGCGATTATTGCTGTTTATCCTGCCTGAACTTGAACACCTTAAACAAATAAGCAAAGGCAGGAAATATCAATAAGATACCGGCAATTAATGCGTAAACAAGTAAAGTCATCGTTCTTTCCGGGGCCTGGCTGTTCCAGATCGTCAAATGCGATCCATCGGCTAAATAAACCATGACTGGAAACTGGATAGCAAACCAACCGGTTAAAATACAGGCTGTTTGTAGTCCTGCCAAAAATCTGCTTAGTAATATGTTCTGTCGTTTTATTTGTTGCCACAAAAAGGGAATGACTGCCGTAGCAATGACTACGCAGGTAATTGCAACAGGAGAATGGATAAAGCGGCTAAAGAAATTAAGTTCGTGTAATTCAGACGCCATGAAGACCCCCAATCCGGAAGCTATGAGCAGCACAAAGAGAATGCGTGCTGTTTTCGCAAAGGTCAGGTAAGATTGTTTATCATTGGATTCCCCCAAAAGATAGATTGCTGCGAGCCATGCGAATAGAAGTGTCAGAAAAATACCGGTTGTAAACGCGAAAAGATTGCACCAGGGCTGAACAAATGAATTATAAAAAGTCCCTTCGACGTGAGGCGGAATTCTTCCCATCATGATCGCTCCGAGCGTAACGCCCAGGAAAAAAGGAGTTAACAAACTTGATATCCGGAAGAACTGCGTGTAATACTTATGGGTTTTGTCATTAGCCGTATCGTAATACCGGAATGTAAAAGCAGTACCCCGAAAAATAATGCCCACTAAAACAATAAGAACCGGGATGTGCAGATAGGTTGTAAGTGTCGCGAATACCCTAGGAAATCCATTAAAAATAATTACAACAGCCAAAATAAGCCACACATGGTTTGCTTCCCATACCGGTGCTATTGCTTTCGAAATAGTGTCCATTCCTCTCCTGCCTGAAACCAGTTCAACAATTCCGGCACCAAAATCAGCGCCACCCAGCAAGACGTATAACAGGATTGCTACTGCTAAAACAAAAACGATAAATTCAGTCATGAGTGATTAGATTTTGAGTATTTGAATGAACAGCCAGTATCTGACGCCGCATCAGCCATACAACCAGAAACGTCAGCAGAAGATAGACAAGTGTGATCAGGTAAAACGGATATTGAACGCCTGGCATTGGAGTTACCGCATCTTTCGTTTTCATGATACCATAAATGATCCAGGGTTGCCGACCTACTTCAGTTACAATCCAGCCTGCTTCAACAGCAATAAAGCCAACCGGAGTAAGCCAGACAAGCAACTTTAGCCACCATATTTTATCCAGATTTTCCTTCCATTTAAATTTGAAAATCAGGAATAAAATACCCGCGCCCATCATCAGCATTCCCATAAAAACCATGATTTGAAAAGCAAAATGCACAATGGCAACCGGAGGCCAGTCTTCCTTGCTTGTTTTGTCCAGCCCTTCCACTTCGGCGTTTGGATCTCCATGAGCCAAAAAGCTCAGTAAGTGTGGAATGTGAATCCCGTATTTAACTTCCTCTTTCTCTTCATCAGGAATACCGCCAATAACCAACGCTGCAGGTTCTGAAGTTTTGAACAGGGATTCCATGGCAGCTAACTTCGCCGGCTGAAGTTTAGCCACATTTTTGGCTGAGATATCCCCACTCAGGGGCTGCAGAATGGCGGCAACCGCTCCAAATAAAAGGGCAATATGTATTGCACCCCGGTGAAACTCATTTTCTTTGTGACGAAGCAGCATAAAGGCATGCACACCGGCCACTGCAAAGCTGGTTGATGCAAAGGCAGCAATGGTCATGTGTAAAGCTTCCTGAAACCAGGCCCGGTTGAACATCGCTTTAACCGGATCGATGTTGATCGCCTGACCGTTGACCCAATCAAATCCTGACGGGCTATTCATCCAGGCATTGGCAGCTACAACAAAAATACCCGACACCACTCCGGCAATTCCGACCAGAAGACCGGAAAACAGATGAATCCGGTTACTCACCCGATTTCTTCCGTAGAGGAATACACCTAAAGCAATAGCCTCAAGAAAAAAAGCCGTTCCTTCCCAGCTAAAAGGCATACCAATGATAGCCCCGGCATGCTCCATGAATTTTGGCCAAAGCAAACCCAGTTCGAACGACAAAACGGTACCCGACACTGCACCTACAGCAAAGAAAATAGCAACACCCCGGGCCCACGCTTTCGACAGCTCCAGATAAACTTTACGACCTGTTTTTATCCATTTCAGCTCGGCAACAAACATCAACCAGGGCATGGTCATACCGATACAGGCAAATACAATATGAAAGACAAAAGAAACCGTCATTTGTAGCCTTGCGGCAAGAAAGTCATCCATCATTTATCAGTTTTTTCGTATATGGAAAATTTGTAATTACATCTGGCTGATTCAAATTCGTTGCCAGATTCCGAAATGTAGATTTGAGAAGAATGCTAAATCGGCAAACTCTCCCTGACGGTTTTGGCAGCCTCTACCATTTTTACCAATGCTTCTTTCGTTTCTTCCCATTTTCGGGTCTTCAGACCACAATCCGGATTGACCCAAATATTTTTAGTTGGAATAACGGCAGCCGCCTTTTTTAGCAAATCAGTCATCTCGGTATCGGTAGGAACACGCGGAGAATGAATATCATAAACACCCGGACCAATATCATTTGGGTATTTATATTCCCCAAAAACATCCAGCAGTTCCATTTGCGACCTGGAGCATTCTATCGTAATCACATCGGCATCCAAAGCAGTGATGCTATCAATGATATCATTAAACTCGGAATAACACATGTGCGTATGGATTTGGGTCTCGTCTTTCACTCCCGCATAAGAAAGCCGGAATGCATTTACTGCCCAATCGAGATACGTCTTCCAATCGCTTTTTCGAAGCGGCAATCCTTCCCTGAGAGCTGGTTCGTCAATTTGAATGATATGGATATGAGCTTTTTCCAAATCAAGAACTTCATCCCTTATGGCCAGTGCAATCTGATCGCAAGTGGCAGAAAGAGACTGATCATCCCTGACAAACGACCATTTCAAGATAGTAACCGGTCCGGTCAACATTCCTTTAACGGGCTTCGAAGTAAGCGATTGTGCGTATGTAATCCAGTTAATGGTCATTGGGTTTGGGCGCTGAACATCACCAAAAATAATGGGAGGTTTTACGCAACGTGATCCATAACTCTGAACCCAGCCATTTGTGCTGAATACAAAACCATCCAACATCTCTCCAAAATATTCGACCATATCGTTTCGCTCAAATTCACCGTGGACCAAGACATCAAGGCCAACTTCTTCCTGCCAGCGAACGGCTTTTCCAATTTCACCCTGAACAAGCCGATCATATTCATTTTTTGAAAGTTCATTTCGCTTCAGTTTTGCCCGCCAAGTTCTTACATCCGCAGTCTGCGGAAATGAACCAATTGTTGTGGTTGGAAAAGATGGCAGTTCCAGCCGCTTGTGTTGTTCTTTTTTCCGAAGTGGAAAGGGCGATCTTTTCATTTCTTTAAATTGTTCTACGAAGTCAATACGCTCTTTAACCAGGTCATTGTGAATCAAACCGGATGTTCTTCTGCTTCGAATAGCTTCCTGGTTCTCTTTAAATAGTTGTATTGATTCAATACTTTCTTTTTGCATAGACAATTGCTTTAAAGCCACGACCTCTTCAAGTTTTTGCTTCGCAAAAGAAAGCCATTGTTTAATTTCAGACGATAAGACTTCCTCGTTGGTTTCCAATTCCAGATCACAGGGAACGTGCAGCAAAGAACAGGATGGAGCTATCATCACCCGCTCTTCTCCAATTTTTTCAATGGCTTTCGCAATAAACTTTAACGAATTCGCAAAATCATTCTTCCAGATATTTCGGCCGTCCACAAGCCCAAGTGATAATTTCTTTTCGCCGGCAACCAGTTTCATCATGATCTCAAGTTGTGCCGGATCTCTCACCAGATCAAGATGAATGGCATCCACTGGCAAGCCGGCAACCAACTCCACATTATCAAACAGTCCTCCAAAATAAATTGACAATAAGAATTTGACCGATGGAAAATTCTTCCTGATTCGGGAATACGCAACTTTGAAGGCTCTTTTTTGTTCCGTCGTTAAATCCAACGCCAAAAAAGGTTCATCAAACTGAATCCATTCCACGCCATTATCCACAAGTAGTGAAATCATTTCGAAATAAGCCTCAAGAAGGTTCACCAATAAATCAATCCGGTTGAAGCCTTCCTCCTTCTCTTTGCCAAGCAATAGAAAGGAAACAGGTCCCAGAATAACAGGTTTGGTAATTATACCCAATCTTTTTGCTTCCTGAAATTCATCAATCAATTTAAAATCTGAAAGCCAGAACTTTTGATTATTGTGGAATTCAGGTACAATATAATGATAGTTTGTATCAAACCATTTGGTCATTTCCATGGCCGTAATATCAGTTACCCCATCCTGGTAACCTCTCGCCATTGCAAAGTAAAGATCCAGTTTCGATTTTGCAGAATTTTGGGGAAGTTGTGCGTAACGATCCGGAATTGCGCTGATCGCAAACGCCAAATCCAAAACATGATCATAAAGTGAAAAATCATTGGACGGAATCATATCAATGCCCAGATTTTTTTGAGTCAGCCAATTCTCCTGCTTAATTGTCGAACTAATCTGCATGAGCTCTTTATAACTGATTCTCCCCGACCAATATCCCTCAACCGCTTTTTTGAGCTCCCGGTTATTCCCAATCCGCGGATACCCTAAATTGTGTGTTATCATTTTTTACATGTATTAATTAACATTTCAATCATTTCACAAACCTAATGAAAAAATATAAAAAGACCTGCATGTCTTTTTATAAATTATTTATATCTTTACAAAAGAATTTTAAAGACCATTGCCATGAAAATATCACAGAATACCTCAGTAGGAGAATTGGTAAAGTTAAATTTCAAAACTGCTTCCATCTTTCAGGATAATAACATTGACTTTTGTTGTGGCGGAGACAAAACCATTTCAGAAGCTTGTGAGAAAACCGGATTAGATCCTGAAAGACTGATAGGCCAGCTGGAATTAATTGCAGAACAGAACGATGCAGACTCACAATATATCAATGGGTTGAGCCTTGAAGAGCTTAGCAAGTATATCGTTAAAAGGCATCATAATTATGTGCGGGAAAGTATTCCTTCGCTTCAGAAGAATCTTGAAAAAATCTGTCAGGTACATGGAGATCATCACCCTGAACTGTTTGAAATAAACAGCCTATTTATAGAATCTTCAGGCGACTTAACTATGCACATGCAAAAGGAGGAACTTATGCTCTTCCCATTTATCCGGAGGCTGGAGCTATCATCGAAGAATGGGGCACCTTTACCCAATAGTCCTTTTGGTTCGGTTTCCAACCCGATCTCGATGATGTTGGCAGAACATCAGCAGGAAGGCGATCGTTTTGAGCAGATTTCAAAACTCTCAGGGAATTACACCATTCCTGAAGATGCCTGTACTACTTATGAAATTACCCTTAGGCAACTTCAGGATTTCGAGAACGATTTACACAGGCATATTCATTTGGAAAACAACATTTTGTTTCCAAAAGCCATTGAACTCGAAAAACAAATTTCAATATGAACACACAAAATATACCTCAATTAGCTACGCTTAAATCCGGAGAATCATTGAAGGTTTATCAGGTAACCGGCCATGCGGGCATGAAAATGCCCTTACATTACAGCACTAAAGAAGCTGTGGTAATCGTGCAGGAAGGCTATGCGCAACTCAAAATCGACGAAATAAAACATATACTTCAAGAAGGAAGTTCGTTTATCATTCCAGCCCATCAAAACCATACCCTTTCTGTAAAGGCAAAATTTAAAGCGTTGATAATTATGTCACTGGATTCAAACATTGAATTTGTACAATAACCTTCGGTTAGAAATCTAAAATGTAGCTGCCATGCTTGGAAAAACAACTGAATATGCAATAAGGGCCTTAGTTTATATCCATATACAAAACATGGAAGGGGAAAGGCCTGGATTTAAGGAAATTGCTAAAATGATTGATTCGCCGGAGCAATTTACAGGAAAAGTTTTGCAAAACTTAACCCGTGCCAATATTGTGTCTTCGATGAAAGGTCGTGGGGGTGGTTTTTTCTTTAATGAACCAACAAACCCGATAACCTTATTTAAAGTGATTGAAGCAATAGAAGGCAAAGAATATTTTTTAAAATGTGGTTTCGGGTTAAAGCGCTGTGATACCGACAATCCCTGTCCGTTGCACGATGATTATGCACCGGTAAGAGATTCATTTTTTAAAATGGTTAATGAAAAGACCATACAGTCTCTGGCTAATAAAATTAACAAACACGAGGCCACCTTAAACAGATTATAAATAGGATTAATAGATGAAACGTATCGGAATTATTGGAGGATTAGGACCTGAAGCAACAATTGATTATTACAACGAAATAATCAATGCCTTTAAAAATGAAAAAGGAGATCTGGATTATCCGGAAATTATCATTTACAGTGTCAACATGGCATATTTCATCGGGTTGATGAGAGAAAAAAAATATGAACAGGCCACTGCGTATATTTCTGAAAAGATCGAAAGTTTGAAACAAGCCGGCGCAGATTTTGCTGCCCTCAGTGCGAATACGCCACACCAGCTATTTGACGAATTGAAAGAAAGATCAGGAATACCATTGATCAGTATTGTGGAAGAAACCTGCAACGAAGCGAAAAGTAAAGGACTCAAAAAGGCCGGACTGTTCGGAACTGATCTGACCATGCGAGCATCCTTTTTCCCGGATGTCTTCAGAAAACAAAACATTCAAGTCGTCACTCCTGACGAAGAAGATCGGAAACTAATCAACTACAAGCTATTCAGCGAGGTTGAACTGGGAATTTTCAAAGATGAAACACGGGAATTGCTGATTGGAATTATAAAGAAAATGGTCATAAAACAACAAATCGACTCATTGATTTTGGGGTGTACAGAACTCCCGCTAATTCTGACGGCGGAAACTTATGCCGGCATTCCCATTTTAAACACAACCAAAATCCACGTCGAATCGATTGCGAAGTATTGTCGCGAAAATTCATAACTCAATGAATAACAAAGAAATTTATACTGCGGAGATGGTCGGCGGAACACATGGACTGACCTGCATCTTTCCACGGCTGCGTGACATTGTCGATTACGAAGAACAAAGGAGAGTTCCCGAACAGGGGTATCCTCGTTTTATCCCTCATCCTTTTGTTGTTGCAGTACAGGAAAAGCATCGGAAGGATGGTTATGAAGTTATCGCCATTCAAACACCTGAGGCTGCCAGTTTTGTTCATGCCAACTATTTTGATTCAGAAACCAGAGACAATTCTGAGGTTCAGTCTTTTGAAAAAAGCGGGAATAGGTATGGGCTGATCAATGTGCGTCCTGAGTACGCAAAGTCCGCCCGCGATAGTGTTACCAATGCCGGAGTGATTCTGAACTCCAGAAAAGCTCAACGGATTCTTGGAAACAGATTTCCGGAAGAGAAGACGGATGAACTCCCCACTCTGCTGAGTCAATTGGAAAGAGGTTCAGATCCTGAATTGACTTTCCTTTATACCAGCGGCATGGCAGCAATTTTCAGTGCTATTGATGGTTGTCTGAGAAAGGGAACGGGAGCCTTGGTCGTTGGGAACACCTATGTTGATACGCGCAAAATATTTCAAAAATTGCCGGAACGGTTTTCTTTTAAACCAACCATTTTCCGGAAAAATGAGAGTGAGATTGATATTCCTGATACGATTAGTGTGGTATTTCTGGAAATCCCGACCAATCCGCTGCTTGAAGTGGTAGATCTAAAGTCCCTGATACGCCAAGCACACAAAAAAGGCGCTGTCGTAATTGTCGATAGCACTATTGCTACTCCATTTCATTTTTCACCGTTTGATTTTGATGCCGATATAATTATACACAGCACATCGAAAGCCCTAAGCGGCAAAAACGACCACATTGGCGGAGTTTTATTTGTCAACCCGCATACTCCGGAACTTGCTCAGAAAATTGTTCATTGGCCGTTTGAACTGGATGTTGACGAAAGAATCGTTTTAGCTGAAAACCTCAAAACCTTTAGGGGCAGAATTCAAAAGATGGAGGCTAATGCAGAAAAAATTGTCGAATATCTCAGGCACAACGCGCATGTTTCAAAAGTTTATTACCCGAATGGGCTTAAACACGGAAATGGGCATGTGATGAGTTTTGAACTTCAGGATGACAATTACAAAGTTGCCGAAATCTTTTATGATAATTGTACAATACCAATTAAAGGCCCAAGTATGGGTTTCCATAATACCATGTTGATGCCCTATTCTTTGATTACACACTACCATGACAATAACGTAACTCTGGCTGATATGGGATTAAAACGGTACCTCATGAGGCTATCTGCAGGCACTGAAGATCCGGATGCAATCATTCGTGATTTAGCATCCGGATTCAGCGCCATTGCGGCACAGAAAAGTCGTATTCAGGATTGTTTATAATTTATTGGGATAATCAAAAATACTAGATAAAATGCTATATGCTGTCAAAGTAATTGAAAAGAGCAGGTTAACCCACGACGTACTTTGTCTTAGGCTGGAGAGACCTTTGAATTATCCATTTTATGCGGGGCAAGCCATTGAAGTTTCGCTGAAAAATCCACGTTTCCATGAAGAGAATGCCCCATTTACCTTAACCGGGTTAAGCAGTGAAAAGTATCTCGAACTGATCTTAAAAGTTTACGCCGAGCACAACGGGATGACTCTGGAAATATCGAAATTAAAGGAAGGCGACGAACTAATTATCGGAGATGCCTGGGATTCGTATAAAAACTTTGGGCCGGGGATGTTTATTGCAGGCGGGACCGGGGTTACGCCATGCGTTGCCCTGTTGCGTCAATTGAGTGTCGAAAATAGATTGTCGGATAGTAAATTGCTTTTTGCCAACAAAACCGAAAAGGATATTTTTCTTCAGGAAGAGCTAAACCAAATGCTGGGAAAAAATTTCATTAACATTTTGTCGCGCGAGAAAAAAGACAACTTTTTAAATGGTCACATTAATCCTGGAATCCTGAAAGATCAGATTTCCAAGCCCAACCAGCCATTCTACATCTGTGGCCCGGGTAATTTTGCTGAGCAGATCCGCGATCAATTGCTGGAACTAGGCATCGATAAAGATATGATCATTATTGGTTACTAAATGGGATTTTGATCATTTCTAAATGATGCTCAGAAATATCTTTAATAAATCACATTAGAATCTTAATTACTTGGAAACACAACATTTCCATTTATTCTGCAATAAAGCTCCTGACCTTTTTTCAATACTGTTTGATTAAGAAGTGTTATAGCGTAGAATTTCGCTGAAATGCAAAGAGAACCAATAAAATACTCCTCTGAGGTTTCAGTTTTAGTTAGATTTCGATCTCGTTTTATGTCATTATAAAGGACAATGTCATGAAAGAAACAAGACTGTTATTATTCTTGATAGTTATAAGCTTAATCTTGACGTGCACCCCATCGTCAATAAAGGATCCTCATCAGAACAAAATTTCTGTTTTTGAAGATTCCGGTTCAAAATCCACAAACAATCTAAAGCACGTTGTTCAA
This sequence comes from uncultured Prolixibacteraceae bacterium, assembly GCA_937915865.1. Classification (GTDB taxonomy): domain Bacteria; phylum Bacteroidota; class Bacteroidia; order Bacteroidales; family Prolixibacteraceae; genus Aquipluma. The sequence goes on from CALGIG010000045.1 coordinate 243,924, forward strand.
AATATGGTTGCGCCACCGGCCTTGCCGCAACATGAACAGGTAGTGCAAGGCGATCCGGTGGTTGTTGATGTTCGCCTGGTTGTTGAAGAAAAACTTCAGGAAATAGCACCAGGAGTGAAAACATGGCTGCTCACATACAATGGTTCGGTTCCCGGTCCGATTATCGTGGTTCACCAGAACGACTACGTTCAATTAACACTCGTTAATCCGGCCACAAACACGATGATTCACAACATCGACTTTCATGCTGCTACTGGTGGAATGGGTGGTGGTGATTTAACAAGTGTTGCTCCGGGACAAGAAGTTTCATTTAGGTTTAAGGCAATTAAGTCGGGTGTTTTTGTTTATCACTGCGCCCCCGGCGGGATTATGGTTCCGCTCCATGTAATATCTGGAATGAACGGTGCAATAATGGTCCTCCCCAGAGATGGGTTAAAGGATGAAAATGGAAATCCTGTAAGATACGATAAAGCTTTTTATATCTCGGAACAGGACTTTTACCTTCCCAAGGAAAAGAATGGGAAATACAAGGAATATGATTCTCCGGCGTCCGGGTTTGGCGATTTAATTGAATCAATGAAAACTTTAGTCCCAACTCACTTAGTATTTAATGGAAAAACAAACGCTTTAACCGGCGAAAATGCTTTAAAGGCAAAAGTCGGAGACAAAGTATTGTTTATTACTTCCCAGGCAAACCGTGACACACGTATTCATTTAATTGGTGGTCATGCGGATTTGGTTTGGCTGGGTGGCTCATTTAATGACACGCCTGTAACTAATTATGAGTCATGGCCTGTCGTGGGGGGCTCAGCTGTTGCAGCAATCTATCAGTTTCGGCAACCGGGAAGATATTTGTACCTCGATCACAATTTAATTGAGGCATTTGCTTTTGGAGCCATTGCTGAGATAAATGTCAGTGGCCAATGGAACGACAATTTGATGAAACAAATAGAAAAACCAGGTCCCATTAAATAAACCGGAATCGAAAGCGACATTATAAATACAAAAAACTCCCATCATGAAAACAGATTTTAGTCCTGTCTATCCTGTTTTTTACGAAGTGTTTTCAGAAGAGCAGGAAAAGCAACATAGTAAGGTGTTTTATTTCGGGAATGGTACCGAGTTGGAAGAAGCCAAGGGTAAAATCACGGGTTTGATTACGAAAGGAAGCATTGAAGAATATTTGATTTTCGATTCGGGTGACGAAGTTCGTATTGATCGTATTATCACAATAAACGGCAAACCAGGACCTGCCTACGATGAGTACGACGCGTTCGCCCTTGCTTGTCTGAATTGTAATGTTGGAGCAGATTAAAAACCACGGATTATCTATGTAGTTTATATGGTGATCGGTCACGAATATAAACTGAAAAAATTAAGACAATAATGGGAAATAATGACATACTGCTGGAAAAGATCAGTAAACTAAGAAGAGAAAAAAACGCAATTATACTTGCACATTATTACCAGATTCCTGAAATACAGGAAATTGCTGATTTTGTAGGCGACAGTCTCGACCTGTCGCGAAAATCGGCCGAAACAAAGGCAGAAATTATTGTATTTGCCGGAGTTTATTTCATGGCTGAAACAGCTAAAATTTTATCTCCTGAGAAAAGGGTTTTTATCCCTGACGTCAATGCCGGGTGTTCACTGGCCGAATCATGTCCAACTGTTGAATTCAAGAAATTCAGAGAAAAATACCCCAATCATATCGTTGTATCCTACGTGAATACAACAGCGGAAATTAAGGCAATGACCGATATTACCTGCACCTCCACCAATGCCGTTCGGATAATCGAAAGCATTCCGAAAGATCAAAAAATAATTTTCGCCCCTGACCGGAATTTAGGAAATTACCTGAATAGTATTACCGGAAGAGAAATGGTGCTCTGGGATGGCGCCTGCCATGTTCATGAAGAATTCTCGCTGGAGAAGATCCTGGCTATAGTGAAAACGCATCCAAAGGCCAAATTAATTGCGCATCCCGAATGTCAAAGACCCGTTCTGATCGCCGCCGATTTCGTTGGTTCAACTTCAGCCCTTCTAAAGTATACCGAAACAGACAGCGGAAGTGAATACATTGTAGCTACTGAATCAGGCATAATCCATCAAATGCGGAAACGGAATCCGGATAAAACATTCATTCCGGCACCACCCATAGACTCAACATGTGGATGCAATGATTGTAAGTTTATGAAACTCCATGATTTACAAAAAATATACGATAGCTTGAACGAAGAGAAATTTGAAATAAACATTGATTCGTTGGTCATGGAAAAAGCAAGAATACCTATTCAACGAATGTTTGAATTGTCAGCTTAAATAAAGATATAAAAATAACAGATTGATACCATGAGGGAGGATATTGAATACATTACATTAGACGGAAGAGGCCAGACAGAGTCATTCAGGACAGATGTTTTGGGTGCCTTGGAAAAGTTAGGACCACAAGCAGGTTTGCATGTTATTAAAGAATTTGAACCGGTCCCACTTTATGCAATTGCTGAAAAGAAAGGATTGGGAAAGCACTTAGAAAAAAAGAGCGATAACGAATATCATGTATGGTTTTTCCCGAAAAAAGAGATTGAAGATATCAAAATGAAAAAGTATCTGACCATTGACAATGAACGTATCAAAAAGATGCTCGATATTAAACTTAAAGTTTTTAGCCGGGAACTTACTCCGGATGAAGCCAGAAAGTTAGTAAATGCAACTTTTGAGTACATTACCGCTGAAGAATTTGCCTATGGTGAGCAACACATGTTCAACGCCGGAATAACCGATGAAATAATGGCCGAGGGCATGGACGATATTTTAGATGTTTTCAAGGATGTTTTAGTCGTCGGAGAACTGGGTCTTCCTAAAGGCCACCCTATCCAGACTTATGCCGAGGAATCAGCAGCGCTGAACAAGTTGTTGCTCGTGATGGAACAAAAACTGAAAGGAAAATTCATTAAAAACGAGTGGCTTGAACTTTACTCAAAATTAAGCCGGATTAACACCCATTTCAGCCGTAAACAACATCAGCTCTTCTCGGCGCTCGAACGTAAAGGCTTCGATCGCCCTTCAAAAATTATGTGGACTTTTGACGACAGGGTGAGAGATGCGATTAGGGATGCTTATGAACTCCTACAGACAGGCGACGAAAATGCGTTTTTAAGAGCACAGCCAAACGTCATACATCTGGTTCGCGATATCCTGCAAAAAGAAAACGATGTGCTTTACCCCACTTCATTAAAGCTCTTGAATATCGCCGATTATACTGAAATGCGCATCAGCGATGATGAAATCGGATATTGTTTGATTGACAATCCGCCACCTTTGAATGGTTCCGAAAAGCAAGGGAACTTCAATGCAAGTGAAAAATCAGGCGAGAGTACAGGTAATCTGTTAAATGATTTGAACATAGTACTCGAGAAATATGGATTGACCGCTTCTCGCCCAAAAGACGAAGAGATGGACGTAAGTATTGGCAAATTGACATTGAACCAGATTAATCTGATTTATAAACACATGAAAGTTGATCTTTCGTATGTTGATGAAGACAATATTGTAAAGTTTTATACCGATACCGAACATCGGGTTTTTCCACGAAGCGCGGGAGTGATTGGGCGAATGGTTCAAAACTGCCATCCAAGGGATAGTGTGGATAAGGTCGAAGCGATTATAAATGCTTTCAGAAACGGTGAACAGGATGAAGCAGAATTCTGGATCGAAAAAAACGGCAAATTTATTTATATCATATACAGTGCCGTGCGCGACGACCAAGGCAAATATAGAGGAGTCCTGGAGATGATGCAGGATGTTACACATATCCGAAGTTTAAACGGCAGCCGGAAACTCCTTTCGTGGGGCAATAAAAAGCCGGATAACCACGGAAAGTAAGAAGATATTAGTTTTTAATGGATCTTCTTAAAACATTTAGATTAGAAAGGGAATAAAAATGAAAAACATCGGAATGGGAAAATTGACATTTATAGGCGCAAGTTTTGTTTTACTATTGAGCGTATCTTGCAGCTCGCCAAACAAAGAAAAGAGCACAAGTACAACAACTGAAGAAAGTGCGACTTCAGAAACAGCGAAAAAAGACGTTAAAGCCACAGAAGTAGTTGCCAGCGCCGGACAGAAATTGTATTCTGAGAAAGGGTGCCTGGTTTGTCACCAATTGAATACAAAACTGGTTGGCCCGGCTGTAAAAGATATTGCAGCCGCTTATTCAGGAAACAAAGCGGGTTTAACTGCATTTTTGAAAGGAGAAAGCAATGCTATTGTAGATCCGTCTCAGGCCAGCGTGATGCAACCACAAATTGCTATTACAAAAGCTTTACCAGCTGATGAATTAGACGCAATTGTTGACTATATCCTTTCAATTAAGTAATCGTGAAAAATATCCTGAATGTTATAATAATTACTTTGTTATTGGTTGAATTACTAACACTGGAAGGAAACTGCCAATCATTGGCCACCCAATCCTGAATCAGGTAAAAACGCACCAGGCTTGGCTTTCTTTTCCTGACATTTCCAGCAGTGATCATTATATTATTGTTATTGGGGATAAATTATATGGCAAAACAAAAACAGATTTAGCGGAATGCACATCAAACGAAAAAGAAAGCTTATAAAATTCCTCAATCTCTTGGATCAGCCGGTAAGGTTCAATCCATTTGTTTTCAGTCGAATATTTTTGTTGTGGGTTCTGCTGGGTTTAATTGGAGGGCTAATCACGGGTGGTTACTGGATCATCCTGGAATTTTTAACGGACAAAATGGCCTTACTGCGTGGTTGGCAGGTAATTCCGACAATGGCCATTTCCGGATTCCTGGCAGGTTTGGTGATTCACTTCATAGGTGATCCGGGGGAGATAAATCTGGTGGTAAATAATATCCGTTTTAACAAAGGGAAACTGGACCCACGAAATAATCCTTCGATGATTCTGTCGTCTTTACTTTGCGTATCATCAGGGGGTAGCCTTGGACCGGAAGCCCCGATGGTGCAGGTAACCGGATCAATGGGAAGTTGGATTGGTAAAATATTCCGGATAAAAGGCGAAGAATTGAGGTCCTTAACAATTGCGGGAATGGCTTCAGGATTTACTGCATTATTTGGCGCTCCATTGGGTGGAAGTTTGTTTTCTCTTGAAATACTTCACCATAAACATGCGGTTGAATATTACAAAGCGATTATTCCTGCTTTGGTAGCAAGCTGTATTAGTTTCATCGTTTTTGTTATAATCATTCACACCGGACTTGTCCCTGTATGGAAACTGCCTGCTTATCAATATAATGGTGCATTTGATTTTGTTTATGCTGTGACCTTTGCTATTGTTGCAACAATTGTAGGTTGGGGATTTATATATTGTACTAAAATGATTAAGGCTTTTTTTGAAAAACTACATATGCCAATTTACATCAGCACATTGGTTGGTGGTCTTATACTTGGAACAATAGCCTACCATTACCCACTAACCAGATACTTCGGACACCATCAGATCAATGAACTTTTAAACAGATCCTCTTCAATTAATCTGTTGGTTGCCATTTTAATTTTTAAAATAATTGCCATTTCGGTTACGGTTACGTCTGGCTGGAGAGGAGGATTCATTATTCCACTATTTTTTGTCGGCACAACTTTAGGTTTGATTCTTCATTTTTATTTTCCTTCAATTAACCAGCCTCTTGCTATAGTATGCTGCATGGCAGCAATCAATTCATGTGTAACCAGGACTCCAATGAGTACGGCAATTTTATTGGTAACATTGACTGGCTTTGGATATTTTACACCCATTTTACTTGCAAGTCTAACAGGATATTTTCTGGCCCCAAGAATACCTTTCATTAAATCACAATTGGTGAAAGAATAAAAGATCAGGGAAAGTTCGAACGTGGATATCTTCTGCCGAATCTGTTGGGAGTTTTCAATTTATCGACTTCGGAACCAGGGCATTTGACCCCTTCCTTTTCGAATTGCAGCATCGATCCCTTCGGCAAGCCCTTGATGGGAAATAGACTTTTTAGGAGTAGAAAAGGGGTAGGAAGCCACAGTTAGCAACTCAAAATGAATTCGATTTAACCTATAGACTTCTTCGCCAGCGATTGAATGGTTTCAGTCAAAACAAGTTTATTAATTGCTTCGCGTATGGGTGCATATTGCTCATGTAGCGGACAAGGGTTGTTTGCATCGCAATGTTTAAGTCCAAAACCGCATCCTGTAAGTACCTTATTCCCTTCTGTGACATTTATTAATTCCTGAATTGGTATGTCTTCTTTACACTTGTCAAAATAAAACCCTCCCCCTTTGCCTTTTAAAGACTGCACAAAACCATGTTTGACCATACGATGTAATATTTTTGCTGTAAAAAATTGAGGTGCTTCGATTTCCTTTGCAATCTCAGCAATACCTGGTCTGCGATCTTTCATATTTTGCAATTGGATATAAACCAAACTCCTTAGTGCATATTCTGTCTCTTTGTTAAACATATTTTCTCTGTGCTTTTTGCCATCAAAAATACAAAAAATACTAAAAATAACTAAAAGACCTTTTTGTCTTTTAGTGCAAATAGTGTACTTTTGGATCCTATATTCTTAATTCTACGATTATGAAACAAAATAATTACATTCAACTATCTTTAGGAGAGATTGTGGTGGAAGACTTCAGAACAGCTTCTCTTTTTAAAGAAAAAGGTATTGATTTCTGTTGTGGTGGTAAAAAATCCTTGGAAGAAGCTTGTGCTGAAAAATCTTTAAATATTACGGATATAATAAACGAGTTACAAGTTTTAAAACAGACTCCCAGTAATCCTTCACAAAACTTTAAGGACTGGGAATTAGGCTTTCTATCCGACTACATAGTGAATACTCATCATAAATATGTATTAAAAACGTTGCCCGAACTGGTTTTTTATACGCAAAAAATAGCAACGGTGCATGGTGCAAATCATCCGGAACTTTTTACGGTTGCAGATTTGTTTGGAAAAATTAATACTGAACTCTTGCAACACCTTCAAAAAGAAGAAGTAGTTCTATTTCCGGCAATTAAAGAAGCCTTGCACACAAGCTCATTGGAAGCTAAAAGAATAATAGAGTCAGAAATTACCCGTATGAGCAGTGAACACGAGTTTGCAGGTGGTGCAATGGACAAGATAAATGAATTGACAAATAATTATACAATACCCCAGGATGCTTGCAGTACATACAAAGTGTCTTTAAAACTGTTGGAACAATTCGAGGACGACTTGCACATCCACGTTCATCTTGAAAACAATATATTGTATCCCAAATCTTTAGAACTTTAAAAGGCATAAAAAAGACACCATGGGGGTAGCAACCACAAATTTGGAAAACGACCATGTTCATATTCTCAAATTGATTGATGTTATGGAAAACATTACTCAATTGCCTGAAGCTAATACTGAACATCTCGATACAATTGTGAACCTTATCCGTAGTTTTGCTGATGGAACGCACCACACAAAAGAAGAAACGCTTCTTTTCCCTAAAATGGTCGAGAAAGGTTTTTCTTTCCAACAAGGCCCTATTGCCGTCATGATGAGCGATCATGTTGAGGGCAGAATTTTTGTAAAAGGTTTAGCTGACAACATTCTATTATACAAGTCCGGAAATAAAAATGCTTTGCCTTCTATTTATAAGAACATGAAAGGTTACATCGACCTGCTAAGAGCGCACATTGGTAAAGAAAACAATGTGCTTTTTCGAATGGCTGACCAGGCTTTGTCGGCAGAAGAACAACAATCGCTACTAAATGAGTTTAAAAAAGTGGAATTGAACCCCGTGTTTGGCGGTGTTGTTGCCGATTGCATCAGTAGTATCGAAAACCTTACAAAGGTGTACAAAATTTGATAATTTAAATTAATCACCCATATTCTAAAATTTTAAAATAATAGCTTATGACAACTAAAAGATTATGGCTTAGCTTCATTCTCGTGATGTCCATATCATTTGCCGTACTTTTGTATTATGGCATGGAAATTTACCATCAAGCACCACCGATTCCGGATAAAGTAGTAACGACAGAAGGAACAGTACTCTTCACGGGACAGGACATAAAAGATGGTCAAAACGTTTGGCAGTCTATGGGTGGCCAGGAATTGGGCACAGTTTGGGGTCATGGTGCTTACCAGGCACCCGATTGGAGTGCCGACTGGCTTCATAAAGAAGCCATTTTTATGTTGAATCAGATGTCATTAAAAGCTGACAGTATGCCTTTTGACAAACTATCGGATGAACGCAAAGCAGCTTTAAAGATAACTTTGCAAAAAGAAGAAAGGAATAATACTTATAATCCTGAAACAAAAATTCTCTCAGTTTCCACGCTTAGGGCAGATGCAATCGCAGACAACAGTAAATATTATGGAGGTTTATTTACAAATGACAGTGCATTAGCTAAATATAGAAACGCATACAGTATCCCTGAAAATTCTCTGAAAGACCCTGAACGTGTGAGAGTACTCAATGCTTTCTTCTTTTGGATTTCATGGGCTTGCGTTACCGAACGTCCGGGTCAGAAAATTACCTATACCAATAATTGGCCAGCCGAAGAGCTTGTAGCGAACAAGCCTACCGGTTCTTTACTGCTCTGGACTGGGTTTAGTGTAATTTTGCTTCTCGCCGGAATTGGATTAATGGTTTGGTTTTATGCCCGGAAAAGAGCAGAGCCGGAGGAGTCTTTTCCAACAAGTTTCCCTCTGAAAAACGAAGTTACAACTCCATCGCAAAAAGCGACAGTTAAATATTTTTGGATAGTATCAGCATTATTGTTGGTTCAGGTTATTATGGGTGTCATTACAGCTCATTATACTGTCGAAGGACAGGCGTTCTACGGCATTCCTTTAGATAAGTGGCTTCCGTATTCAATATCCAGAACCTGGCATATTCAAATTGCAATTTTCTGGATAGCAACATCCTGGTTGGCTACTGGTCTTTATTACGCCCCTGCTATCTCGGGTGTTGAACCTAAATTTCAACGATTGGGTGTTAACTTCCTTTTTGGTGCTTTATTGGTAATTGTTGTTGGCTCTCTTTTCGGTCAATGGTTGGGAATTATGCAAAAATTGGGTTACATCCAAAATTTCTGGTTTGGTCATCAGGGGTATGAATACGTTGACCTTGGCCGTTTCTGGCAAATATTCCTTTTTGTCGGTTTAATAATTTGGTTGTTGCTTATGAGTAGAGCAATCTGGCCTGCTTTAAAGCAAAAATCAGAAAGCAGGAATTTATTGATATTGTTCCTTATTTCTACCGTTGCTATAGCGGCTTTTTACGGTGCTGGTTTAATGTGGGGCAGACAAACTAACCTGGCTATTGCCGAATACTGGCGTTGGTGGGTTGTACACCTTTGGGTCGAAGGTTTCTTTGAAGTATTTGCCGCTGTGGTAACTGCTTTCCTTTTCGTGAGACTACAAATTATTAAAGCTTCCACTGCAACTACTGCTGTATTATTTTCAACTATTGTTTTCCTTTCCGGTGGTATTCTGGGTACTTTCCATCATTTGTATTTTACAGGAACACCTGTAGCAGTTTTGGCACTCGGGGCTACATTTAGTGCCCTTGAAGTTGTGCCTTTGGTTCTAATGGGTTTCGAAGCTTACGATAATCTTAAAGTAAGCAGGAGTAGTGAATGGATAAAGGCATACAAGTGGCCTATCTATTGTTTTATTTCGGTCGCTTTTTGGAACCTTGTGGGTGCTGGAATTTTCGGATTTCTTATTAACCCGCCTATTGCTTTATATTATATGCAAGGTTTGAACACCACGCCAGTTCACGGACATGCGGCTTTATTTGGTGTATATGGTATGTTGGGCATTGGCTTGATGCTTTTTGTACTTCGCGACATAAACAAAGATGCTGAATGGAAAGAAAGATGGATTAAATTTGCTTTTTGGGCAATTAATATAGGTTTAACTGCAATGCTTATAATCAGCATTCTCCCCGTAGGATTGGCCCAGACTGTTGCTAGTGTAAACCATGGTTATTGGTTTGCTCGTTCCGCAGAATTTATGCAACAACCATACATTGTTACTTTTAAATGGTTGCGAATGATTGGCGATACAATATTTGCATTGGGAACTGTTGCTTTAGCATGGTTTATCTTCGGCTTGGCCGGAGGCTGGAGTATCAAGAAGAAATAATTTGATATCAAGTTTATAAATAACTAATAATTAGGATGTATTAATGACTACCAGTTTACAATAAATTGGATCCGAAGCAACAAGTAGTGTCCAGCGAAAAGTTCCGCGTAGGTCATCAGCTAATTGTACAACTCCCTGTACTATATTAAAGTACAGGGAGTTTGTATTCTAGGGTGTCAAATCTGGTGTTAATGAAGCTTTCCTGAACAATTCAGCTGTTATTTCATAATAGCTAATTCATTCTGTTTTAGGCCCTTACTCCCTGTCAACAATTTTTGGGATTACTATTAAAAGAGGATTATTATTTCATTTTCAGATCCCTTTTCTTTGCCACAGTATTCAAGAATTTCAAAGCAGCATCGTAATCCTCCAGTAAAAAGTTCGACATTTCTCCGGTTGGGTGCACCCAAGCGGAAATTTTGTTAGGATTGAAAGAATTTCCGCCTTAAGCTTGTTTCAGACCCCTCTTCTGTTGTTTGACTGCCGAAAGAATTAGTTTACACTAGTGATTCAAAATTGATTAAATTGCAGCTTTTAGCCAAAATATTATTGGTTTTTTAAAGGATATAAACCTCTGGTGCAGAAGAATAAATATCCTCATATCAGATTTTTAATCGTTCATCCTCAGAAACTTCGGAAATCTCAAACAACGCAAAATCAATAACCAGGAAGTCTTCATGAACTGGCCGATTTGGAAATGGCGCCTGTTATCGTGTTAGAGAAAATAATCTTTCTGTGTTATATTGTATTTCAATACCATGAAGACAGTTTACAAACAAACTGTCTTTCATCTATTTAGATTGTTATACCATTTTTCAAGTTACAGCAAAATATCAACAAGCGCCTTCATATCTTTTGATATCTTCGAATCCACAATTCTCGCATAAATTTGTGTGGTTTTTAGTGAAGTATGCCCTAATATTTTTGAAACCGTTTCAATGGGCACTCCATTGGCCAAAGTAACTGAAGTTGCAAATGTATGCCGGGCAACATGGAAAAACAGTTGAAAAACGAGCAAAAACAAAATTATACAGAAAAAAAGTAATCCATTTAGAATGAGTACAGTTGTTAGATTTTTCGGTCTTGTGATCTCGAAGAAATGAACGAGGAAAGACAAAATTAGACAGTATTTCAGTTACCAAATCGTTAGCCGGGTAGTTACCGGAAACGGATAGGTAACAAGATACAAATAAACGAAATCGAACCTGTTTCTTTTTCGTTGATTCACAATGTTTTGCATAACAAAGGACGCTTGTATAACCGGTAGCTTTGCCGTCAGAAAATCGACGGCAAAACCCATAAAAATTATAAGCGTATGAAAGTTGAAAAATTCAAGGTATTACTCTACCTGAAAAAAAGTTCTCCCTACAAGTCGGGCAAGACCCCAATCATGGGGCGTATCACTGTCGACCAGTCTATGGCACAGTTTAGTTGTAAACTTTCCTGTATCCCCGATTTGTGGAATCCACGCGAAAGCCGTTTGAACGGCAAGAGCCGTGAAGCCGTTGTAACCAATGGGAAGCTGGATAAACTTTTGTTTTCTATCAACGAGGCTTACAATTCGTTGACAGAACGCAATCAACCATTTGATGCAGAAGCAGTCAAAAATCTGTTTCAGGGTAGCATGGACGTACAAATGACCTTGATGCGGCTTTTCGACCGTCATATCGAAGAAGTAAAAGCGCGTGTTGGTATAGATGTATCCCACCGCACCTTGCCGAACTACCTCTACACCCGGAAAAGATTGGCCGAGTTTATCAAGAAAAATTCTAATTCGTCAGACCTTGCATTCAGCCAACTGAATGAACAGTTTATACGGGAGTTTCAGGATTTTATTATTCTTGAAAAAAGGTTGAGCATAGAGACTGCCCGACACTATTTGGCTCTGTTGAAAAAGATTTGCCGGATAGCCTTTAAAGAGGGACATTCCGATAGACTCTACTTTGTGAACTATCCCCTGTTAAAGCAGAAAGACAATCCGCCAAGAACCCTTAGCCGTGAAGAATTTGAAAAGATACGGGATTTGGAGATTGAAGAACACAGATGGTCGCACATAACTACCCGCGATATGTTCCTTTTTGCCTGCTACACTGGGACATCATACGTCGATGTGGTAGCCATCACAAACGACAACCTGTCCAAAGATGATGCAGGCGCTTTATGGCTCAAATATCAGCGCGGCAAAAACGGCAAACTTAGTCGTGTAAAGCTGCTACCCGAAGCCATTGAGCTGATTGCAAAGTACAGGAACAAATCAAGGGAAACCTTATTTCCAAAAATGGAACACGGCGCACTGAAATGGAATCTGCATAGCATACGTCAAATGGTTGGTATGCAAGGCGCTTTGACCTACCATATGGGGCGGCACTCGTTTTCGAGTTTGATTGCGCTCGAAGGTGGTGTTCCTATTGAAACTGTATCTAAAATGCTCGGTCATTCCGATATAAAAACGACACAGATTTATGCCCGTGTCACTCCAAAGAAACTATTTGAGGATATGGGTAAGTATATCGAAGCGACCCAAGATTTAAAATTAGTTCTGTAAACATTTAAAATACAAATATTATGCGTAGCACATTCAAGACATTATTCTATATCAACCGCAATAAAATAAAAGCGGATGGCACAACGGCTGTTTTATGCCGGATTACCATTGATGGCAAACAAACCGTTCTCTCAACCGGAATATCCTGTAGACCTGATAACTGGAACAGTCACACAAGCGAAATCAAAGACGAGAGAAGCAACAACCAACTCAAAGCGTTTCGTGACCGCATTGAACAGACTTACGAGAATATTCTCAAAGAACAGGGCGTTATCAGTGCGGAAATACTCAAAAATACAATCAACGAAGTAAATTCCGTTCCGACCATGTTGTTAGAGGCAGGGGAAGCGGAGCGTGAACGATTAAGATTACGTTCAATTGAGATAAATTCAACCTCTACTTATCGGCAATCAAAGGTTTCTCAAAGCAATTTACGCGGGTACTTGCTCACTTTGAAAATGAAAGATATTGCCTTTACCGATATTACCGAAGAGTTTGGCGAGGGCTACAAACTCTATTTAAAGAGCATGGATTACAGCGCGGGACACGTCAACCATTGCTTTACCTGGCTGAACCGGCTTATCTACATTGCAGTTGATAGGGAATTATTGCGGTATAATCCGATTGCTGATGTTCCGTATGAAAAGAAAGCTGCCCCTAAACTGGAACACATAAGCAGGAACGAACTTAAAACGATTATGGAAAATCCAATGCTCGACAAGTGGCAAGAACTGACGCGCAGAGCCTTTGTATTTTCGGCATTTACCGCTCTTGCCTATGCCGACACAAAAGGGTTATACCCACGTCATATAGGAAAAACAGCCGATGGGCAGCGTTTTATACGAATCAACAGAAAAAAGACGGATGTTGAAGCGTTTATACCTCTGCATCCGGTAGCGGAACAGATATTGTCGTTATACAACACAACGGATGATACTAAGCCGGTTTTCCCTCTGCCAAACCGCGACCAGCTATGGTACTGCATAAACGAAATAGGCTTTCTTGCGGGTGTGAAGGGCAATCTTAGCTATCATCAAAGCCGTCACACATTTGGAACGCTTTTGCTTTCGGCAGGTATCCCGATTGAGAGTATCAGCAAAATGATGGGGCATACCAATATTTCAACAACACAAACCTACGCCAAAGTAACGGACGATAAGATTTCCGAAGACATGGATAAACTAATAGCACGCAGAAAGGGAGCATAGTAATGAAAAGAACAATAATAACCATAGAAAACGGTATGGTATCCATACCGCAGTCCAGTGAGGTACGAATGACAGCATTTGAAATCGCCACATTGTTTGAAGTCTATGTCCAAACAGTCAATGGCGGCATCAAAACGATTTTGAAATCGGGCATTGTCAAAGCGGATATTCCCTGCCCTGTAACCGCTACCTGGACTACCCTCATGCCCGATATTTACGGGTTGGATATGATAGTTGCCCTTTCGTATCGGATAGAATCGAGAAATGCGGAGGCACTTCGAAAGTGGCTAATGAGAAAGGTAACAGCAAAAACTTCGGGATTGCAAATTTTCGATTGTAGCAGTCTGGACAAATTCTCTGCCAATTAGTTTAACTTCTGTATTGAATAGCAATTTGTTATTTGTTTGGATGCGATCCAGTGTAGGATAGGTTTTTGTTTTATTTTTGTAAACACTATATTGAGTATGAATCCAAATACCGAATACGAAAGATTTGCCCAAGAGATTTATCAAGGGTTGGTTGATGCTGATGTCGTCAAAACGACAGATGTTAAGCATAATGTCAAGCTTGTTGGCAAATCGGGGCAGGCACATCAAATTGATGTTTATTGGGAATATGAAATCGCGGGAGTTAAACACAAGGTCGCTATTGAATGTAAAAACTACAACAACACAGTTTCAGTCGGCAAGGTCAGGGATTTTTACGGCGTATTGGCTGATCTGAATAATATTGCCGGAATTATGGTAACAAAAGTAGGTTACCAAGAAGGTGCAAAAGTTTACGCTTCTCATTATGCCATAAGTCTGAAAGAGTTAAGGACACCCAATAGAGGGGAAGGAATTATCGGCGAAATGGAGCTTAACTTAAATATTGCCATACGGCATTGCTTGTTTTTAGTTGATGATGAATGGGCAAAAGCGAATAATCTTGACTTTTCGCAATACAGGAATTTTCTCGACAGTATGAGCAGTTTTTGCAGGCCACGGAGCAAACCGAGTATCGTATGGACTAATGCTACGCATATACCCTTGGAAACAATCCCGAATGCTAAAATTCGTGATGAAAAAGGAAGAGTAATTACTACATTTGATAAATTAGAGCGCAATCTGCCGGAAAATTTTGATTCAGGTTCGGATCACACCTTTTACTTTCAGGATGCTTATGTGGATACCCGTTGGGGGCCAATAAAAATCAAAGAAGTAAAATATGCTCACGAAAAGGAAAAGCAGACAACTGTTTTTTCCATTGATGCTCATGAGTTCATCAAAGCTGTACTTAAAGATGCCCTAAGTGGTGAAATTAGGCTTATTGCAAAGGATACTCCGTATTGAGAAATGTCTAATCGCGAACAGGATCGGGCAAACTAAAAACGAAAAAACAGCCGTAAGAAAATCCTTTGAAGGAACTCTTAGGGCTGTTTTTGCTATCGGCAAACGGGAACGAAGATTACCTGAAGGCCGGACGAAGGCCTGTATCAAGGATAGCCTGTATATCGCTTTCCCGAAATAGTATCTTGCCCCCTACTTGCAGATAGGCTATGTTTCCGGTGTAACGCCATTCCTGTAACGTGCGGCGGCTAACTTTCAGGCGTTCCGAAACCTCAATGTCGGTCAGGTATCGTTCACCATAGAACAATGGCTTGGTATTTTCCGCTATTCTTTCAATTCCTTCCAGTAGTTCATCGAGCGAAGCGAAGAAACCGGCGACCTCCGGGCTATCCTGGGTTATGAGGTCATCCCCGGTATCAAAATACCCAAAAATTCTATTTCCCATTGCGTACCTCCTTTCTTGTGAGGGATGCGTCCAAAAACTTCTTTACATCCTCCCTTCTGTAATATACCTTATGGGTTATCATTGTAAAACCCAGCTTACCGGTTTCACGGAGCGTTTGCACCGTCCGTTTGGTCACACCCAATATTTCACAAACGTCTTGACTGTCCAACCATTCTTTCAAATCCTTGCTTTCACTGCATTTGCGCAAGGCGGCCACCTTTCGTACAGTTGCCTGAAAGCGTTCCATCATCGCCTCGTATGTACGGGCTTCTATGCTTATTATTTCCATCTTTCATTTTTTAGTAGTTTACTATCACGGGAGAATAAAGATAAACCGATTATTCGTGCTGTGTATCAGAATAATGATCTGTGGAAGCATCAGGCAGCGAGTGGCGCAGGGCAAAGCCAAATAAGCCCAACAAGGGGCTTTTTGCTTTATATTTCTACAATAACATTTTCATAGCTCGAATCAAGAGTAGCCCTGGGGGTTTGGTCTCGATTCAGTTCTGTTTTTGTATATGCAGAAACTCTACGGGAAAGATAGTCGCTTAATAATCTATCGGTAATATATTTGTCGTTTTTAATAACTTCTTTTACACCACCATTTAATACATCATATTTTAGATGTAATGCTTGAAAGGCAAAATTCCTGTCTTTATGTCTTTTCCTGCGGTAAGAATCTCACCAATGGAATCTGCAAATTTTAGAGTAACTGGCACTCCATCTCCATAGATACATGCATTGTAATTCAACTTTGTTAAACTCAAAATATCTTTACACACAGTATCAATATTTGCACTTCCCCTTGTTATTGCGATGTCAACCGGATTCGGTGTTTCCAACCCCATTTGTGTCTTAAATCTTGGAATAAACCCTTTTGTCCACAATATGGCTTTTGAATCATCGTATTGCAACATTGTTCCTCTTGGCACACAATAAGAGAAACCTCTATAAAGCTTAAATGTGCCGTTAGCCCTAATCCTAACCCCAATAATTTGTGATTTTCCTTGTACGGCATCTTCAAACCCCTTCCACTCAACGTCATCAAAATATGTTTTCGCATGAATGAATATTTCTTTCGGATAGTTTCCGAATTTGCTGTAGTATGATTCTAATGATTGAGAAATAATTTCATAAGCATCTTGTTCAGACAAGTGGAATTCTCCACTTTTTGGATTCCACCAAGGGCCAACATTCCCTTTGAAAACCATACCATCTCCCGAATCTAAAAACATTTGAGCAGCACAACAAGCATTCTTGTTTTTAGAATCAGATTCTATTTTTTTATAGACTAAACCAAGGTAGCAAACGCCATCTCTAACATCTCCTAGTTTCCAAGGAAGTCCACCTAATTTGTAATATAATGTGTTCGCAATATTCCATGCTTTGGCTGTGTCGAATTTTCGTTCATCATCAATTCGCTTTTGGGGATAGATATCTTCGTATGCGATTTTACTTTCTCGGATTATTTGAGTAACAATTTTTGATGATAATATTTTCGCTTTTAATTGGTTATGAAAATTTACTTCAAACTCGTACGCTTCTCTTAGCATATCCTTTTCTTCCTGAAAGAATAAGTCCATTTGGGCAGAATTACGGTCTTGTTTCTTTAGCCCAACATTGACGTTCTCATCTGATTTTGGAATTTTAGAATTGGGGCGTCCAAACTGATAGATAATTTCAGGAATGACAACAAACCAAACATCAACAGGCATTTCTTCCTTTTCTGTGTATTCGATTAATTGTGTTACATACAAGTTTACCCAATTATGAACCCGTTGGTGAGAGTCTGTATAATTCAAATACTTATTGATTTCATCTTCTTTAATGTCAATTTGAATGACATTATCAAAATTGACCGATATTCCAAAAATGGTTTCTATTCCAGGAAAATTAGGGCGTGCTATGCTGGGGTCTGGATTAATGACTGGCGAATGGATTTTTTTCAAATAACCAATCATTTTATCTCTAAGCCCCTTGGTCCCGATAATACCAATGTTCTTAACCCCTCGTATTTTCATCTGGTCAAAAGGGCCAAATAACATTAATCCATCTCTTGGGTCAATCGCTTTTTGAGCATTTCCAAATGTCAAAAGCGGTTCATCAATGTATTTAAGCACTGGTTCAATCATCGGATTCTCCTTCTTCGTTTAATTCTTCAATATATGCTTCTACTTTATTAATATCCATTTTGGCGTTGGGGTCATTATAGCCCACTTCACTCCAAAACATTTCTGGCCATTCTTTCATTTCCAAATCATATTCATCGCTTGCAGAAACCTTAATCTTGATTTTACCATCTTCATCTTTCAGCCGCTGAATAAAGGCTAATTGCAAATCTCTCCATTCTTCGTTGAAAAATCGTTTTCCTTTTTTTCTTCTATAGACATGTTGTTTTTTGTCATCATTAATAATCTTAAATCCATCGGAAGTAAACAGGATATGAGACTTTATAGAGAATCCAACGATCGGAAATAGAATTGTTTGAATGGAAATGGCATAGTGCCAAGAACCGATGTCCTCATATTTCCCTATAATAGATTTTGATTTTTTTCTTTTCCCAAACGGATATGTAAAATCTATTTTCTTTACCCAATCGTATCTTGGTAAGAAATATGCTATCCTCTTATTAGACATCTCATGTTTCTTTAGCCATTTTTGCCAAAATAAATTTGATGCAATGCAGCAATACAATAATCTTTTGAAATGATTTTCCACATCTCTATGTTGCGGAAATTTGTCCGATTCAAATCCTTCGAGAACGTCAGTTAATGAAAATATATATGTCCTTTCAGGTAATACTTCAATTTGTTCACCATCTCTTGGCACTACAAAATTTAGTTTCTTGTCAAACGACGATAGTGTATTTGACTGAAGACTGATTGGAATATCTTTATTGAAATCTCGAATTGCTCTGGCTTGCGCAGCATTCGTAAACTGATACATATAAAATTGCTGAGGGATGTCCTTGATTTGCCACCATGAGGTATAATACAATTCCGTCTTTGAGATGATTGAGCAATTTGATATATATTCATTTTCATACCATTCTGAAAAAGTCGATTCTATATTCATTGACTTTTTAGGAACAGCATCCTTTTCTAGTTTCTTTAGCAATTGTTTTAGGCCGTCAGCCCAATTGTCATTGAATGGAATGTGATTAATGTTTGGCAATCCAATTGCCAAGTTGTATGGAGATTCATCTATATGCAGAGGGATAACAAAATCTTGCAACCTATGTTGAGAAGCTATACTTTTAGCATATTCGATTTCGTTTTCAATCCCTTGTTTAAGAACACCATCCTTCGTTACAATATTCTTTGAATATACGAATAAGACTTTGATAGAGTTTTCAATGGCTTTCTGTATTGTCGGCCAAAAACGTTCACCTCCCAATAATCCGTCCTTATCTATCCATGTATTGTAACCAAGCATTTCTAATCGTGATGCTATCCATATGGAAAACTCGTTGTCTTGCGGTGTTGCATGACTTATAAATATAGTGTCTCTTGCCATATTTTATTTCTTTGTTGAAACAAGTATGTCTTTCACATCCACTTTCAAGGCATTGGCAATTTTCACTAACGTTTCAAGCGAAGGTTGTGATTCGTTAGTACACCAACGGGAAACAGTAGCTTCATTCTTTTCCAAAGTTTCTGCCAACCATTTTCCGGTTTTATTCTGCTCCACGAGTACGACTTTTAACCTATTTATCTGTTTCATCGGTCAAATTCTTGATGTATTTTGCAAATATAATGATTTATATTGAACTATTTAATGCAGATAGACTTTTAGTTATCAACATTTTAAGCAATTAAAAAGCCGAGCAAAATACTCGGCTTGAAAAACACTACAAATTATCTTTATTTCCATTTTTTAGCAAGTTAGAGCTAATTTGTCAGTTAAAATTATGCCGTTTCATCGGCTCCAGCGTAGAGAATTTTGAGAACGGATAATACTTTTGTTCGCTCCCCTCCATTTGCCACCACTCCACAAGGCCGTACTTTTTGACAAACCAATCCAGCCGGGCGTTGTCAATATCAATATAAGCCGTTATAAACGGGTGCTGGGACAAGGGAAAAGCAACCGTAGTCGCATCGGGGAAGCCTTCAAAATCTTCGTGAAAAACAAAGTGATTTTGACACTCAACACTAATATTCTTAAGTATCTCATCATCGGATAGGGTTATCTCACAATGTCCTTCCATCCCCGGTTGATCATATTCGATCAATAATTTGCCGACCTTGCAGGCATCGCGGTACAGATCGCGTAACTGTTCCACCTCTAAATGTTTGAGTGGAAAAAATCGTTCCATATTGCCTGTATTTTAATTAGTGTATCAAATATACTTGAAATATTTTGGCTGCCAATCATTTGTCCGATATTGGCAGGGTGTGGCGTTGTTTGTCCTAATCCCCGCCAATGGAATTTGACCCACGGATGCAGAATTGAACCGTGGGATCGATGTTTTTTCCGTCCGTATCTTTTTATTATTTCTTCCCCGTTTAGCGGAATGCCATCGAAGCCTAATGAGAGTTCGATTTCAGGCGCAAAGGTATTTCCGTGTTCTTCACGCCGCCGCAAGGTCAAGCCCTGGCGGGTTTGTCGAAAAATCTTCCTCTTTCCCTTCCTTCAGCTATCCGGGTGAGCGTATTTATTCGCCAAAACCTTGCACGGCTAAACACTACCTTTTTTAAGCTCCTGAAACTCGAACACTCCTCACCGGCTCCGATACGGCATAGCGTTAAAAAAAAAGTCAGAAATTATGATACGAGCAGAAAAAAATATGAAACATCGATCCTCCTACCTTCCAATTAGCATAGGTTGGGTTTTAAAGATAGGGTTTGCAGTTGCAGGATTCGCCCTGTGGGGCTGGTCTTTCGTGGCGGTGGTTACGGGAGTGTATATTGGGTTTAAATTCCTGAAAGGGCTTCTTTCCTGCCTTCTCTCGCTTCTCATTCTGGCGGTAGCAATTGCACTTTTAGTAACAATCATTTTTCTAACATTCTAAAAATTACAGTCATGGCAAAAAAATATTTATTGTTTGCAGGCAAGGAAATCGACACCGATAAACAGACCGTAGAAGTTAATCAGGTTATCCAATTGGAGGGATACAGTTACGACAAGTATGTAGTGTACGAAATTGCCAAAAATCAGTGGGGTATCACCTATAAACTGATAAACCTCCGTACAAAGGAGTTCGGTACGTCCGACTTAATCAGGCCATTGAGCGAAAAATTCGGGATAGGTCACTATTACGATGATAAGAACCCTCAGTCTTTAGATGCTTTCGAGGTAGCCGTACTTCGGCAGGAAGCACAGGCGAAAGCCGATTCCGATGCAAAAGCCGAACAGCAGGAGAAGCAACGGCGGGAACAGGTTGCTGCCGTTGGACGGGAACGCCTCAAAGGGATAATCCCCGCCGGTGCGCAAGCCGTTATTATCGCCTGTGAACGGGAAGACGAATCAGATTCACAAACCGACTATTTTGCATCAAGAACTGTCCATACCGTGATTTTAGGCTTTTCCACCCACACGAAAAACAACTTTCAGGAAATGCGTAACCATGCGGGAAACTTCGGGGGAACTGCCTACCTGACAGAGAAAAACGAAGAGTACGAACACCGTGAAAATTACACGGGCGGTCATGGGTACTATTTAGGCGAAAGCAAATATCATGGTTGGATTATCGAAAAAGAACAGATATACGACCGTGAGCACTTTATAGAACGGTATGCCTACACCGCAGGGGATGAGGCGAATATCCGTATCAAAGTCGCTCCTCAGGCGGCAGAGGCAACCGAAACAGCAGAACCGGTAACAGGCAATTACACTATTGTTGAGTATTCCGAGAAGTCGGTAGCCATATTCGGCGACACGAAAGCCATTAAAAAACAGCTTGCAGCATTGGGCGGACGCTTCAATATGTACCTCGCCCTGAACGGGAAAAAGTGTGCAGGATGGATTTTCCAAAAGAGCAAAGAGGACGATTTGCGCCGGTTGGTAAACCTCAATTAAAAACAGATTATTAACATGGGGCGGAGCAATCCGCCCCACAATACCTCAAGTCATGGATTATAAAAAATTATCGGTATCCGAAAAGATAGAGCAGGTACGGCAATATCGCCCATATAAGGAAGAACGGCGATACATGGCTATTTACCTGATAGCCTTGCGCCGGAACGACCGGAAGACGATTGACAAATACGAAAGATTTGGCGACAATCCCCGCCACATCATTATGAACCGCAGGGCATACGACAGGGGGCAATTATTCGGGTTCACTGCCAAAACCCTGAACGAACACGGCTGGCTGGAAAACGCCAAATTTACGAACGTCGAACAGATCGAATTTATCGACCGCAAGGGCTGGGCGGCGTTTAATTACGTTACCATCGGGCAGGGAGCAAACGGCAAATGGAGTTACGGAGCCAGCTATTCGACCGGTGGATCGGGTGGCGGTTACGGGCTGGGGATATGGGGAAAGGTTTACAATAACCGGAAAGAGTGCCTTACAGCCGCTTTACGGGAGCTATTAAGCCGCCATGCCCAGCAGCGGGAACGCCTCAAAAACGACCCGACCAATTTTAACCCCACTTTGTCAAATACGGTTGTAAGGCAGGTGGAAACCATGTTACAGGAAATGACCGCAGCTAGGCAGTTAACCCTATTATTCAGCTAATTAAAAGGTATAAAAATGGAAACAACAGGTACAACAACAATCATTCAGGTAATTACAAAGGCGAAGATTAGTATTAATGAATATGTTCCCAAAGAAGTTACAAGGAAAGAAAAAGAACCTGAGTTTGAGGAACACCACAAGCAACCCGAAGAATTCAAACTGTTTATAGGTTTTAGACAGTTAGGCATCTTTGGCAGCATTATGGAAGCAAAAAAATACGCTGACCGTAGCGGGCTATGGGGCGCTTTCAACCTCTTAGGAGATAAAGGCTACCGGGACAACTGGTATGTGTTTGAAAGCGAAGTAAACAAGGAATAAACCAATAAATTACAGGAATCAAGATGACAATTAAGAACATCACGGGAAAGGTTATTGAAGTGACCGGCATCTACGCCGCTATCCAGCAATGCGAAATGTACAAAACAGCCCTTTTAAAACCTCATCCGGTCATACCAGGAAGACCACGCCTTTATATGGTAGCAGTTAAAATAACTGAAAACCAGATAAATAATAAATGATTTACTGGCAAGCACAAAAAAGATGGAGCAGAGCAAACGGCTCACCAAAGAAGATATGGTCTATGAAATCGGGAGTATTGAAGCCTATCACCCCGCCACCCTGTATTGGGACACCCTAAAGCATGACGAAATTCGGAGCTTATTTAATGACCTTTTCGGGACAGCAATCAGTTGAACAATTCGGGTGGATTTTTTCGCCAGTTTCTTTTTCCATGAGCCAAAAAGCGATGCGGTGAAAAAGAAACAAAAAGCCAATTACATCATTTTCCTGTTTATTGACAAGGGAAATTATTTGCAAGTAATTGATTCTTAGAAAGAAATAAAAATCAGGGATTATTCCTATCTTTGGAACCTTATTTTTAATTGTTTTCATTCAAAAACAATGAATAACATAACCGAAATAACAAAACGTGATATTTTCGAACTATTTCAAAAAGGTTATATCGAGTCCTGTGGATTATTGGATGACCAACATATTTCTTATCCTTATTATGGACGATTATCTGAAATAGATTTTCTAAAGAAGCTATATGCTTTGGATAAAATGCCAAGCTCTGACGAAAGATTTGAAAATGCAGAGGGAGATATCTGGCAACATACGGTCAATAATGATGATTGGGATTCAGACTGGGTATTCTGTGATGATAGATTTGAACTACTAAAGGGTAATGACTGTGTGTTATTAGACTTTTTATGTGCAGTCTTTCATCCTGAGAACCGATTTGAACAGGGGTATTGGAAAAGCTACTTTGATAAAATCAACAATAGTCTTAGAGTAGATGGATATGAACTTTACGAAAGCGATAAGATTTCACAACGCTCTGTCTATTCATGGAGGAAGTTAACTCCGGAAGAATCAGCAAGTGGGAGATTTATACCATTTTCTGTCAGAAATAAGAAATCTATTGAAGCCAAAAATCTTAATCTACCAACCATATCGAAAAAGTTAAGATCTGAGATCGTCAAATTGTTCAACAGGTACGATGAAGACCTTTATGAAACAACTGAAACTGGCTGGAATTACACAATAAAAGCGAAGGAAGTAGCATTTAGGAATATTAAGGAACATTACACCCCTCATGCGTTTGATGATAGCGGTAAATACTTGGTAACAGAAAATTTTGACCATTTCATCATGAGCAACTACCCTTTCTGTGTGTTTGATGCGATAGAATTATTTCCACAATGCAGCAATAGTAGTTTCACCGATGAAATAAACCTGCTGCTAAAAAGCAGTGGTATCATCTATAAACTTGCTGGAGGTAAAATGGAACTGACCAAAATGAGTCTGAAAAGCATGGAGGTAATTACAGAACCAGGACTCAAAGAACTGGTGCAACAATCCACTGCGCTATACAACAGCAAAATCATATCTGACAAACAGATTGCTGTTGAGAAAATATGGGATGCGTTGGAACGGCTAAAAACTTATTATTCAGATTTAGATAAGAAGAATTCATCGGAAAAGATAATCAATGATATTTCTAATCAAAATGCTAAATACAAAGAACTATTCAGCGATGAATTTTTGAAACTAACAAAAATAGGGAATGACTTTCGCATCAGACATCACGAAACCAACAAGATAGACATAATCGACAACAACTATTACGATTATTTCTTTTATCGGTGTTATGCTTTGATAGACTTAGCCTTAAAATACTTGAAATAAGTTCTTTTTTAATATATCTATCTTCTGGTTAAGTTTCAAAAGTTGGGGGATTTAGTTAAAAGTTTATTTTACGGTATGAATTTGAATTATCACAATGAAAGATAAATCATCCCTATCCATATCCATTCTGGTGGATGGTGACAACGCTTCTCCTGAAAAGCTGGGCGAAGCTGTAAAACTGGCCTCTCAATACGGAAACACGCTTGTAAAAAGGATATACGCTGATTGGACGAAAACAGGTATGACCAAATGGAAAGACCCGGCAAAGGAATAAATGACCGGATAGCGGGATAATTCGTTCACGGACATCCGCCATGAACCTGCTATCTGTCGAAATTCATGTACGGAGTAAATCATTCCCATACATTTTTCAATTTCCCGTTTCCTGTCCAGCAAATCGCCCGGCCGCCCATGTGCAGACATGCACAACAAAGTGACAAAGGACAATAGTATGTATTTCATAATTGTATTTTATCGGTTAACAAAAGCGCCCGAATTGCTCCGGGCGTTTACTTTTACATTTATTTTTCCTCCGTTCCTTCATTCTGGAACGAAAAAGTTTTTTGTACAACCTGCCCGAACGAATCCTGTATATACACATCAATCACCTGCTGATCTGTGCCGCGGGAAGTGTAGTAGAGCCGGAATACCTCTTTGGTAAGAGGGTACAGGTCGTTCGGAGCGAACGCCGTCCCGTCGTCCATGCGAAGCTCTCCCTTGCCGTCGGGCTGGAAATAACGTATATAAAACTTCGCGTCCTGATAGTTGCCCTCCTTTACGAGTGTGCAGCGTATCTCCGCCGTTTCATTTTCGATGATCCTTTTCTGAACCGGCATAACTGCCAAATCAAATAAGTAACGCGCACGAATATCCAAATCATCGTTACAGGCTAAGACCAGCAGCATCATAGCCACCAGCCACGCCGTTATACCTAAGAATTTCCTAATTTTTCTCATGGTCGCTTATTTTAATTGATGATGAATTTTAATCCGATCCCGAATTGTGTAGGGAACTTTGTTATGTCGGAACCGGACAAGATGCGTTCGCGCCCGGTGAACAGCAACACAATACGGTCGGTCAGGTAGGTTTCCATTTCCAGAGTGATTGCCCCGCCATACACAAAGCGGTCACGGTTTTCAAGTGTCGAGCCGTCGAACAACAGCTTATCGCCCCAATTCACCGTTTCGTAACCTGCCACCGCCGATCCGCCCAGCGAAAGGAAAAAGGTCTTTGACGGATCGGACAGGACATTCAGGAAGTAGCCGCCTTCGGCGGTAAACTGCGCCACCGGCAGGCGACTGTCTTTATAGGGATAGTATCGCCCAAGGTACTCTCCGCCGAACACCCACTTATTACAGTTCTTCGCGTAGGTTGCCATTGCTGCACCAAAGTAGTAGCCCGTTTCGCTTTTTGTTGAAGACGAATAAAACCCGTCCACCATGCCGCCCGTTACCTGTATGCCCCGCATACCGGGTAACAGGCGCTGGGCGTATGCCCCGCCCGAAAGGGCGAAGCATGACACCAACGTCAGGATGATTGTTATCCGCTTCATGGTTATTTCGCTTTGAGTTCGTTAATCA
>CALGIG010000046.1 GCA_937915865.1 uncultured Prolixibacteraceae bacterium
CCTAAGAAAATCATTAAATTATATGCTGTTTTTAATCTGTTAAAGTAGAATTAATTTACAAGAAAATTAAAGTGATGGGTTCGGTAAAAATGAATGATTTTGGCCCCTATGATTATCATCGCGATTATAACCTGACTTATCCGGTGCAATTAATGGCCGATTTGTCAACTTATATCAACAAACCCAAATGGATCAATATGCCCGATACTAAACTTGGTATAAGATGCACTTACAGAACTCTTGATCAATATTCCAACCGATTTGACAAGACTTCTGCAAATAACGGGAACGAATGGGAAATCAGAACATACGTTCATTTCAATATTGGTAAATAATCAATAAAAACCAGATTTATGAAAGGCAATAAATTATCATATATTAAACAAGTTTCTATAGGATTACTTGTAATGACAATGGCAAGTTGCAGCGAAAGAGATTTTAACTCTTTGAGCGATGCCATAAACCTTACCACGCCTGATGTTTATACCGATAGTTTTTCAGGATGTATTCCAGTACCCTATAGTGGAGATTATGCTAATCCTACAACATTTAACATCGACTATCAGGTTTACTACAAAGGATCTCAATCGATCAGGGTCGAAATACCTGAAGTCGGAGACCCTAATGGTACTTGGGTTCAAGGCGCTATTACAGCAAATTCTTCACCACGTAACCTTGCCGGTTACAACTGTTTAACTTTCTACGCCAAATCTTCGAAAACAGCTACTGTTACAGCAGGTTTATGCAACGGATCGAACTATAGTATCTTAGTTAATACAATCAAAGTATCACCTGAGTGGACTAAATTCTATATTCCTATTCCTAATTCATCGTTATTGACAAATGTAAGCAGTTTGTTTTATTACTCTGCCAATCAGGTTAATAATACAGGTTATAGCCTTTGGTTCGATGAAATAAGATTTGAAAACCTGGGAACACTCGCTCAACAACAGCCTCAGATACTAAGTGGGGTAAGTCAAACAAGTACTGCCGAAACAGGCGACACTTTCACCATAGATGGGCTATACGAAACTGTGAACCTACCAAACGGAACTAATCAGAAAATGGCTTTGGCCTCCGGATATTTCACATTTTCATCCTCGAATACGAGTGTTGCAACGGTTGATGCTTTGGGCAAAGTTACTGTTTTAGATGCTGGTACCGCAGTTATTACAGCCAAAATAGGCAACACAACAGCAACCGGTTCACTTACTATAAATTCAACCGGAAATCCGGTATTGCCAACTCAGGTAGCTCCAACACCAACTGTTGAGGCTAAAAATGTAATTTCACTATTTAGCAATGCTTATACCAATGTTGCTGTTGATTCGTGGAATACACACTGGCAATATTCGACAGCCGAAACTAAAGACGTGAAAGTAAATGGAGATGACATTAAGCGTTACATGAAGTTAAATTTCGTTGGGATTGAATTTACATCGAGCCCGATAGACGCCAGCCAGATGACCCGTTTCCACATGGATATCTGGACCCCGGAAAGCACTACCCTGCCGAAGGCATTCAAAGTTCAACTGGTCGATTTTGGAGCGAACGGTACTTACGGCGGTGGCGACGATTCTTCATCCGAACTTTCATTTACCAGTCCAACCCTTGCCACCGGAAAGTGGGTTAGCCTCGACGTGGCCTTACCTGCCTTTAGCGGATTAAACGCTAAAGCACACTTGGCCCAGCTAGTCCTTTCAGGCGATATAACAAATGTATTTATCGATAATGTTTACTTCTACAATTCGAGCGATATTGCACCAACCGAAGCGGCACCTGTACCAACCAACAGCGCTTCGAACGTTATCTCGGTATTTAGCGACAGCTACACCAACCTCGATGGCACCAATTTCAACCCGAACTGGGGACAATCGACCGCTGTCTCTGACATAACTGTGAGTGGAAACCATACAATGAAATATGCAACATTCAACTACCAGGGAACTGATTTGGGTGCTATCACCGATTTTTCGTCGATGAAATACCTGCATATTGATTTGTGGACCCTGGATGCCACCGTGGTAAAGGTTTCTCCAATCAGCAAATCGAGCGGCGAATCGCTCTACTCGTTGACCCCGTTGGTTACCGGGAAGTGGAACAGCTACGACATTCCGCTAACCGAATTCACCAAAGCTGGAATGACCATGAAAGACATCTACCAGATGAAATTTGACGGACAGGCAGGTATAAGCCCATCGAACATTTACCTTGATAACATCTATTTCTACACCCAGCCAACAGCGCCCGAACAGGCGGCTCCAACGCCAACATTCGATGCAGCTAATGTTCTCTCGTTGTTTAGTAACGCTTATACTAATGTTACAGTAGATACTTGGTCGGCTTCGTGGGATGTAGCCGATCTTGCTGATATAAAAATTAGCAACAACGATACGAAGTTGTACACCAACCTATCGTATGCCGGTATCGAGTTCACCTCGAAAACCATTGATGCAAGCAGCATGAATTACTTACATCTGGATATCTGGACTCCCGATGCTTTATCTTCTTCCTCAACCTTTAAAATTAAATTAGTCGACTTTGGCGCCAATGGTGTGTGGAATGGTGGTGGCGATGACGTTGAACACGAACTTACACTTACCACATCAACAACACCTTCTATTGCCAATGGGAAATGGGTAACCCTCGATATTCCATTATCAAGCTTTACCGGTTTAACAACAAAAGCTCACCTGGCCCAGCTTATCATATCAGGGGATATGAAGACTATTTATATAGACAATGTACTGTTGCACAAATAATTTTGCGATAGTACATTGAATTAATGGCTAATAACTTAAAAATTCGTAGCTAATTGATAAAAATGATAACCAGAAGTTACGAATAAAATTGAAAAAGTTCTTTTTATAAACCGTATCAATTACAAGTAATCGGAACTAATTATTGTCGTATGTTTTAGGTGTTCACCCCACAGCATCAAGCCGACATTCACCCCTCTCTCTTCTTCGGAAGAGAGGGGAAATTATCGCAAACTTCTGCAAAAAATAAGTTGAATGCTAAATAAATGTTCAATCAAATAATGTTAGGAAGTGTATCCAAATAATTAAAACAAATACGACCCGCCTTAATTCTTATTACTTTACTATAAATAAATTTTTAAAGCGTCTATAACGAATAATCTAGAAAATATGCTTTATAACTCTTTTTATTTAGTAATAAATGGCATTGTTGTAGCTTCCTTTCTTTTTATTATCAAACATTTGAATAAGAATTATTTAAAAATAGAAGAAAATCATAATCGGATCAACTCACTTCAAGAACATTTAAATATTCAGGAAGCTATTGTGAATATTAAAACAAAATTGATAATTGAAAATAATCTTTCAATTTTAGTACATGACAAAAATATAAATAGCTGAATATCAGTAAAATAAACATTA
>CALGIG010000047.1 GCA_937915865.1 uncultured Prolixibacteraceae bacterium
GTATGACCTCGCAAACCGACCCTGCCGGACGAACGACCTATTACGAGTACGACGACTTCGGGCGGCTAAAACTAACCAAAGACCTGGCTGGCAATATCCTGAAAAAGTACGAGTACCATTATGCCGGGCAGTAAAAAAGCCGAAAGCCTCTTTAAGACCCTTTTCGGGAGGGTCTTAAAGAGGCAGGATGTATTGGCAGCTGATCTGATGGCCCTGGATTTGCGCTACAACAGTCCGCAAACCGGAACTTCGCTGGGCGCTACGGCACTGTTCAACGGGAACATCAGCCAGATGATGTGGGCTTCGACAGGCTCAGCCCCCGAACAGGCAGGATATGGCTTTACTTACGACGGGCTCAACCGCCTGCGCTCGGCTAATTATGCCGAAGGGACAAGCTATACTTCCGGCGCAGGAAAATTTAGTACCTCCTACTCCTACGATGCCAACGGCAACATGGCGACTCTCAGCCGGTATATGGACGGTACGCAGGTGGATAACCTCGGATACACCTACCTATCGGGTGGAAACCGCCTGGGTAGTGTTAGCGATGGTACGGCCAACCCGTTGGGGTACAAAGCCGTTACCGGCAGTTACCTGTACGACAACAACGGCAACATGGTCAAAGACATCTCCAAAGGTTTTACCATCGCTTACAACAGCCTGAACCTGCCCCAACTGGTGAGTTCGGTAAACGACTATGCCCGGTACACCTACGATGCCGCAGGAACCAGGCTGGCCAAAACCATTACCAACGGCTCGGCCAGCACGGTTCGCACCGATTACTCGGGGCCTTTTATGTACGAAAACTCGGTTTTAAAATGTATATTTACTCCCGAGGGCCGCATTGTGCCACTAAACAGCAACGGTGCCATGAGCTACAGCTACGAGTATAACCTGAAAGACCATTTGGGAAACACGCGCGTTACCTTTACAGGGCATGGCTACGGCCGCCCCGAGGTGAACCTGCTTACCAGCTACGACCCTTACGGACTGGTGACCTCGCAAACCAGCTTCTACCCAACCGGGGCTTCCAAAAACAAGCTGCTCTACAACGGCAAAGAATTCCAGGACGACGTGTTGGCTGGAAGCAAAATCGACTGGTTCGATTACGGCGCAAGAATGTATGACCCGGCGATAGGAAGATGGAGCGTGATCGATAATAAGGCGGAAAAATATTTTTCTCTAACTCCTTATTGTTATGCTGGCGATAATCCTATTCGGTACATCGATCCTGATGGCAATAAACTTGTTGATGCTAATGGTCATATTATGTATACACAGAAAGGTGGGTGGACAAAATATGCTACTGCTGATGCCCGACGGCTGGGAACTGCAATGATGGGATCGAGAACTGGCACCAAACAATGGAATACAATGGCAAGTGCAACCCATCCTATTACTATCACGATTAGCCCTGAAGATAAGACAACCACAAATGCTGATGGCACAAAAACTTTTTTACTTGGAAATACTCTCAACAAATCATCAATAGATGCTAAAACTGGGAAGGTAACTGTTACTAAATCGGATATAACTATTTATGAGGGTTCTATAAATAATTTTATGAATAGTACTGTAAATTCCAAGAGTGATAATGCAAAATCTTATCAAAATAATACTACTAATAATGACGAACGCATTGGGGCTGTTGGTACACATGAATCGGTTCATGCAACAGATCAAAATAACATACAACAATCTGTTGATAACAAAAAGAATAATGAGACAAATGATGTTGAAGCTGTCCCCACTCAAGTAGAAATGAAAGCTTTAGATGAAACAGGATTGAAAAATATGCGCATGATTGAACCTAGAAAGCTTGATAAATTATTCTAAAAACAATAATTACATGAAAAATAAAAGAATAGTTTACCTGATTGTAGTTGCTCTTATGACTGTTTTTTGTAAAACACTCGAAGCAAAAGAAAAAGATGTAAAATCAAAAGTTATTGAATTTTTGATAAATGTCGGTGATCTAAATCCTTCAAATAATCCATCTGATTATTATGATAATGTATTTGTATTTGAATTATTGAAGAATGAGAAATTCGATAAAGAAGGTATAGGCTTGTTTAAGTTTGGTGCTTTTGCTGATCACACAAAAACATATATTCTGATATTAGGGGACAATGAGTGTGAAATGTTCAATATGCAGAAATTGGATGCCGTTCTTCTAAAAGAGATCGATTTTTTAAAGAAGAATAAGAAATCATCTGATAAAATACTAAAGTATATTGAAGCAACAATTGCTATATATCAAAAGAATTTGAAGGTTATACCTTGGACTGAATAACCCTCGCTCATTGGGATGTGTAACCAATTGCGACCGCTAGTGTCAATTTGCAATTGACACTTATTAGCCCGGGATTTATAATCTTGAAAAATATCTGAACTATGATTTTCAGGATTAAAGGATGGGCAGGATAAGAAGCAAGGGCCTCCCCCAACCCCTCCAAGGGAGGGGAGACAGGCCACCACAGCGCTAAGGATAGACCTACTGAAATAATTCCAGAATAGGTTTCACCCGACGGGTGAAACCTATTCTATGCCGGGCCACAAAAACCGGCAATACGAACAAAGCCTCAACCCATATTGGTTTTAAGCCCTTCTCGCCTCAGGCGGGATAGGGCTTGAATAGGGCTTTCAACACACAAACAATTAAAGCTTATACAAAAATGAAACGATATTTATTAATTATTGGGATGATGGTAGTGACAGCAAACCTGTTATTGGCACAGAATGAAATCACGCCAGTATCGCCAACCGCGGCAAGTTTCGCCAAATATGGGACTACCCCGGTTTCGCTTTACACCGGAATCCCGAACATTTCCATTCCAATTTACACGATCAAAATCAGGAACTTTGAATTACCTGTCTCGCTAAATTATCATGCAGGGGGAGTTAAAGTTGAAGATGTTCCTTCGTGGGTTGGGATGGGATGGACGCTTAATGCCGGTGGAGTGCTAAACAGGAAACAGAATGGAATTACGGACGAGGATATGATTGATCGTTATTCTGGTTTTACATCCGATGCCGCATTTTTAACAAGCCCAACGATTACGCAAGCCTGTTTTAATGCGTGGACAACTGGAAAAACGTTTATACCCACATTAGATCAGGCTAATTTAAATGTATTTGATGCTGCAATTGAACATTTATCTGCAGCGAAATATGACCTTGAAAGTGACTTTTTAAGCTTTTCATGCGGTAACGAGTCAGGGAAATTCATCCTGAATGCCGAAAATCAAGTATTTGGAATTCCTCAAAACTCATACATCATTACCAACGGGTATCCATCCAGTTCGTATAATGCATCGAACAAAAAATTTTTCAATCAATGGGTTGTAAAAAACAGCAGTGGGGTCGAGTTTGTATTTGGTAAATCGAGGATAAACGGAAACGATGAGTTTGAAATAACCTATCCGTTTGGAAATAGTTATGATTGTTCTATAAATACCTGGTACATCAACGAAATTAAACTACCTACCGGGGAACAAATAAGATTCGATTACGACTATTACAGTTATGATTTGGATTTTGTTGAATCGCCAACATTTAATTCAGAAGGAGCCGAGATGATCCGGAATAGTAAAGTATCATACTCAAAGATGCTACGTTTGAAAGAAATCAATTTTCCCACCGGCAAGCTGGTTTTTGTAGCTGGCACTAAAAGGAAAGACTTGGTAAACGATAAAGTTCTGGATCGAATTGAATCATACGCGAAAAACGGGAGCAGTTTTGAACTTGTAAAAATCTGGAAATTTGTCACGAACAATCCAACTGAAGTTACCTCTACAACTGATGATGAATCGTTCCGTTATGCACTGAAATCAATTGAGACGAAATCGCCATCGGGAACAAAAAGCGAAGTCTATAAGTTTGAATATGAAAATGAATCGGTGGAATCGAATTTCGGGTTACCTTCCCGAAAGAGTATGCTCCAGGACCTGTGGGGATATTACAACGGAAACAGTAATAATGGTGGCAATATGACCCCCGCAGAGTTTCAGGCAGATGATAACTACATGATTGGAAGGATGTTGACAACAAAGACTGGTAGCAGGGTTATCAATACGATCTGTTCGAAATACGGTACATTAAAGAAGATTACCTATCCAACTGGAGGTTACACGCTTTTTGAGTACGAAAACAATACAGCTCGAATCCCTAATAACAGCGTTTCGCTTGGTTATATGAACGCTAAGCTTATCCTTGAGTCGATTACTTCAAATACCCAGGCTTATAACGCTGGTGTAAGTGTTCTTAACACCAATGGGAATGATATTGGTTACAGCCAGCCATTTACGATACATTGTACTAATGTTCTTGATAATCTTTGTAATGTAGCCGTTACTTCTCATGTTATGCCCGGCACGAATGGTGCTACGTGTGGATATAGCAACCCGGCTGGCACTGGTAATATCTGGGATTCCTGTATTCAGATGGATTTGGAGAAACAAGGTACAGATGGTAATTTTAGTACAGCTCAGGGACTATCTTCAGTACATTTTGATCGTTCTTATTCTTTGGGATGCAACTCGACATATAGATTAAAGTTTAAGTGGAACAGCGCTTCTAATCTAATTGGTGCATACGGATATTTTAATGTTTCATGGACTGGAGCACCAACATTGCCCACGCAAATTACCCAAATCAGCTCAAATGATGAAATCCTGGTTGGAGGGTTAAGGGTGAAAAAAATAACCGACTACGATCCGATTACCGCAAAAACAAACATCCGTAAGTTCAATTATAATTTTAGCGTTAACGACGATGACCGAAATCCTGTTTCATCGGGAATAATCGGTAACTTACCTTTGGTAATTTATAAAACAAATTCTTCCAATATCATTAGTTTCATCTGGCTTGGTTCGTTTAGAAACTCGCCTCTTTATTTAAATGGGGGCGGCGATTTTGGGTACAAAAAGGTAAGTGTTGACTATGGAGAGGATACATCAGGTGGACGGACTGTTTCATATTTTACAACTTTTGATGATTACCCCGATGTAAATCTTGACGCATCACATTATTATCCATTTCCCAAGGTACAAAGTCTTGACTGGAAAAGGGGATTGCTCTTAAAAGAATTGTACTATTCGGCCAACGATCTTAACGGGCAGGCCCTTGAAACAAAAACCAACCTATACGATTTCTATGATGGTACTTCTAACGTTATAAAGGTAATCCCAAATATTCAGATAAGTCATTATCCTTGGACTGATGTCGTAAATGGCAATGTAATCTCTGGCGATTACGGTTTTTTTTATCCTCATCTTATTCAATCGTTGCCTTACTACTTAAAAAAAGAGACCACCGAAAAGAAAACGAATAATGGCAATGTTTTAAATGAGACCATTTTTACACAAAATCTGAAATGTCTGTTAACTTCATCAGTAAATAGCACAAACAGTAACAATAAACAACAGATTACTTACTACAAGTACCCTCAGGATTATAGTTCAAATAATTCTTTTTCACCACTGATCAGCAAAAACATCGTTGGTGTTCCGGTTGATACCCGTACTTATGTTGACAATCGTCTTACTTCGGGTATGCAGACTAAATACAACGATCTTGGTCAACCTGTAGAGGTATTTAAATTCGAATCAACGGAGAACGATATCGCTTTTAACAATTTAAACCCATATACATTTACGAAAAAACAAACCACAACCTATAATGCTGATAATAATCCGGACAAAGTTGATGCAATTGACAATATTAAAACTAATTACGTGTGGGCATACAACAAAACCTACCCGGTTGCAAAAATCGAAAGCTCTGTCAATACCACCATCAACATTACTGTTGACGACGCCCAACTGAAAAAAACAACAGTTTATGCCGACATTCAGGCCGATGTTGCTTACCTGAAAGGCTTATTAAACTCGTACCTTACCAATAAGGACTACCAGGTAACTCTTTTCACCTACAAACCTTTGGTGGGTATGACCTCGCAAACCGACCCTGCCGGACGAACGACCTATTACGAGTACGACGACTTCGGGCGGCTAAAACTAACCAAAGACCTGGCTGGCAATATCCTGAAAAAGTACGAGTACCATTA
>CALGIG010000048.1 GCA_937915865.1 uncultured Prolixibacteraceae bacterium
ATTATAGAACCCTACTGCAAGCAAGGTAAACAGAGCTTGCGAAAATTAAATAAATTATAAATTGTTTCAACTTAAATTGATAAACAATTAAATTGTTTATCAAACAAGTACATCACCACAATGCACTCATTACAAACAACTTATGATTTAATAAAATAATACAGGTCTCGTTTATTTTGCGAATTTTTGTTGTATTTTGACTGTCGAATCAACGAAAAAAGCCTTCAAATCATTCAATTTGAAGGCTTTTAACTCAATTTAGTTTCATTTTTCGTGACCCAGCTGGGATTCGAACCCAGGACCCCATCCTTAAAAGGGATGTGCTCTACCTGCTGAGCTACTGAGTCATCCTTATGTACTTACCTTTTTGATAAGGCGCTGCAAAGGTATAAGCTATTTTTTTATATGCAAACCGTTTTTTGCAAATTCTCTTGAAATTAGTGAATATTTTATAAACAACCATTTGTTAGTTGTGATATAATACGTCCATAAAAAATTAATCTACTTTTGTATTAATCTATAATCACAAATTCAGGTGAAAAATAAAGTAGTTGTAATAACCGGGGCTTCTTCCGGAATTGGAAAGGCTCTGGTTTTTGAATGCGCATCTAAAGGTGCAATTTTGTCACTGGGAGCTCGTCGCACCGATATGTTGTACGAATTAAAAAATCAATTACCAGATGCTAAAATTCTAGTCACAAAAACTGATGTAGCCAACGAGGCCGATTGCAAATCATTGATTGATGAAACAGTAAAGCAATTTGGACGAATTGATATACTGATTAATAATGCTGGTATTTCGATGAGAGCACTCTTCGAAAAAGTTGATATACAGGTTATCAAACAATTGATGGATGTGAATTTTTACGGCACAGTTTACTGTAGTAAATATGCACTTCCATACTTGCTCGAAACAAAAGGGAGTTTAGTCGGAATAATTTCAATTGCGGGATATGTTGGGTTGCCAGGACGAACCGGTTATTCAGCCTCAAAATTTGCTATACGTGGTTTCCTTGATACTGTCCGTATCGAAAACCTGAAAAAAGGACTACATGTTTTGGTTGCAGCTCCAGGATTTACGACCTCAGAAGTGCGCAAAATGGCTTTAACTGATGATGGATCGAAGCAGGGTGAAACACCTCGAAAGGAAGAAAAAATGATGTCGGCTGAAGAATGTGCCAGACATATTGTAAAAGCTATAGAAAAACGTAAGCGCGAATTAATCCTTACATTTGTTGAAGGGAAACTTACAGTCTTCATTGGAAAGTTCTTTCCTTCCTTGCTTGACAGATTGACATACAGACACATGGCTAAAGAGCCAAACTCTCCTTTTAAATGACAAACCATCCTGATTATTAGTTGTTCATCCTTAATTTTTTAACAGATGATTGTATCCGATACCAAAATTAGAGTCTATTACCAGGATACTGACCAAATGGGAGTAGTGTATTATGGAAATTATGCCCGTTATTACGAAATTGGTCGTACTGAAATGATTCGTGAATTAGGTTTTACTTATCGCCGAATGGAAGAATTAAATATTATGCTACCGGCACATAGTCTGAAAATAAATTACCTGAAGCCGGCTTATTATGACGATTTATTAACAGTTCGAACTATAATACAAACTATCCCCAAGGTAAAATTTCCGATAAAAACAGAGATATACAACGAAAAGGGTGAGATGATCAACTATGGAGAAACAGTTCTTGCTTTTTTCAATTCGAAAACAAACAAACCATGCCCGGCACCCAAATATTTTGTCGACGAATTGACCAGAATTTTTAACGATAAATGATACTTACTGTAGTTATTGCAATGTATTTTAGGCAACTGAGATACCTTTATGAACTGCCAATATTACAGTTACAATTACAAATAAAACAATAAGAGCTCCGGCAGTCTTATTGATCCACCACAAAACGCGTAAGTTGATTTTATGTCTAAAAAGGCCTACAATACCTGAAAGAGAAAACCACCAGAGTGTAGCGCCGATGAAAATTCCCGGTATTACTACCAGGGCATGATAAGGTTTTTCCAGATTTACAGCCACACCAGAACTGGTAAATACAGCAATAAATACAAAAACAGTTAATGGATTTGAAATAGTTACTAGAAAACAGGAAATCATATCCTGAAAATGCGAATTCCCGCGAACTTTATTCTTTCGTAAGTCGGTAACAGGGTTTTTGAGAAAAATATGAATACCCAGTGCCAGAACCACAAATGCGCCAAAAGCCTGAAAAGTAACTTCATGAGCCCGGATAAAATCGATGATGAAAGTTAAGCTAAAGCCTGCAACAATAGCATAAAGTGTGTCGGATATTGCTGCGCCCATCCCTGATAAGAAACCAGCCTTACGGCTTTTGTTGACAGTGCGCTGAATAACTAAAATTCCTATTGGCCCTAACGGAATAGAAACCAACATGCCTATCAGAATGCCTTTTATAAGTAAAGTGATAATCATATTGCAAAAATAAACGAATTATTTATTTATCGATAGGACGATTTCCTAAGCTCAAAATTTTAACATAGTACTTATCCGTTTGGCATAAATTTGTACTTTTAGTGCCTGTTACGAACCTAAAAAAACTAGATGACATGGAAGAACTTGCAACAGGAACACGAGTTGATCATCCACGCTATGGCGAAGGAATTGTAAGCAGAAATAAGATCACATCTTACGAAATATTTTTTGAACGCGGTGGTAAAATGGAAATCTCAAAGCGAAGCGAAGACTTAACAGTTATTGATGCCCCCGAAGAAAAACCAAAAACCGGACTTAACCTGAAAGAAATTGAAAAAGTGCTTCGCTATGTACTTGATGAACATGGCGCTTTGCAGGAAGTGGTACCTTTAGGTGATAAATGGTTGGGCGGAAATATGATTTTGCAACCAGCCAATTCTTTATTGAAACCCAAAGAAATTCCAATCGAAGTTTTTTTTCACAAAATTGTGATGCTTCGTGACCGGCTACGGGTTTTGGAACAAAACATAAATAGTCACGAAGTTATGACGGATGAAGAAAAAGTGAATCTTCAGCAATATATTACCCGTATTTACGGATCGCTTACAACATTCAATGTTTTATTTTCAGATAAAGAACACTATTTTATTGGAGCTAAATCATAAATAAATATGAAACGAAAATTAGTAATTCTGGCCTTGGCCCTTATTAGTTTTACAACAATGGCACAAGATTTTAAATTGAAAGTATGGCCTAACGGCGCTCCCGACAGTAACGGAATGACAATTCCTGAAGAAACTTACGAAGGGAAAAGAGTTCGTAACGTTTCGGAAGCAGAGATGTATGTTTATCTTCCTAAAATAGGAAACAATACTGGCGCGGCTATAGTTATTTGTCCAGGAGGGGGATACATGATTGAAGCGATGGATCACGAAGGGTACGACATGGCCGAGTGGCTGACAACCCAGGGAGTTGCCGGAATTGTGCTGAAGTACCGTCTTCCTTATGGGCACGACCAGATTCCGTTGGAAGATGCACAGCGGGCTTTGCGTATTGTGCGTCAGAAAGCTGCTGAGTGGGGCATAAATCCTTCTAAAGTTGGAATTGCCGGATCATCAGCTGGTGGCCATTTAGCTTCAACTGCCGGGACAAAATTCGATTTGGGAAAGCCTGATGCAAGCGATCCAATAGAAAAATACAGTTGCCGGCCTGATTTTATGTTGTTGCTTTATCCGGTAATCACATTCAGAGAAGATTTTGGGCACATGGGATCGCGTGTAAACCTGATTGGCGCGGGGAATAAATGGGAAATGGTTGAAAAATACTCAAATGAATTACAGGTTACTGCTCAAACACCTCCAACTTTTATGATTTTAGCCGATGACGATTCGGGTGTACCTCCGCGTAACTCAATTGAATTTTATTTAGCAATGAAAAAATTTAAAATTCCCGCAGAGATGCACATCTTCCGTGATGGCGGCCACGGGTTTGGTATGAACAAAAAGAATTTACCGGTTGATCAATGGCCAAACCTGTTTGCGCAATGGATGAAAGTTCAGGGAATAACAAAATAAATGAAGAATTGAAGTACAGATGGATTGATTTTTTTGTTGTCGGAGTTGTAAGTGTTGTTATAGTTATTGTTGTTTGAATAAAACAATCGGATTGAATAAAAACCCAACAATTACAACCATGATAACAACGAGAACCGTTATAACTTTAATCTGAAAATCATCGAATTAAGATTCATTAAACATGTATTCATCTACTCATCCGGTAAATGTTTTGAAGTTCTGTCCTCGTTGTGGCTCGAAGCATTTTGTTGCAACCGGCGAAAGATCGTTTAAATGCACCGATTGTAAATTTAACTATTGGGTAAATGCGTCGGCGGCAGTAGCTGTGTTGCTTTTTAACGAAAAGGGCGAACTTCTTTTTACCCGGCGGGCTATTGAACCTCATATAGGCAAGCTCGATTTGCCGGGCGGGTTCATTGATCCGATGGAAACTGCGGAAAATGCAGCAGCACGCGAAATAAAAGAGGAACTGGGCATCGAAATTCACTCCTTGAAGTATTTTTGCACTTTTCCTAACGAATATATTTTTTCAGGATACTCCGTTTTTACTCTCGATATAACTTTTCTGGCCCAAACTGAACAATTGGACGAAATGAAAGCTATGGATGATATTTCGTCGTTCGAATTTTATAAACCGCATGATGTTGTATTGGAAGAATTGCCTTCCATTTCCATGAAAAACATCATCAAAGAATTGATAAAACGTGAAGGAACTTATTAGAAACAGAATCAGCAACCTGCGCAAAAAGATGCAGGAAAAAGGGTTGGATGCATACATTATTTTCGGAACGGATCCGCATATAAGCGAATATTTGCCGGCACGCTGGCAAACCCGCGCTTTCATTTCAGGATTTACAGGTTCAGCTGGAATGGTAATCGTTAGCCTTGATAAAGCGGCTTTGTGGACCGATTCTCGCTATTTTCTTCAGGCCGAAGAACAAATTTCGGAAACCGGAATTGAACTGGTGAAAATGCGTACACCCGGATTTCCGGAACCTGACCAATGGCTCAAAATAAACCTGAAAAAAGGATCGGTGGTTGGAACTGACGAGTGGAGTGTTTCCGTTAATCAGTTTGTAGCTATGCAAAAAAGTCTCGGAGAAGAAGAAATTGGTTTCGCCGAAGCCGGAGACTTACTTGACGCTATATGGACCAATCGCCCTGAATTGCCAGATTCGCCTGTTTATGAGCACGAACTTCAATATGCCTGCACAAGCAGAACAGAAAAGATTGCAGTCGTGGCAAAAGAGCTTGAAAAAGTTGGCGCCGAAATGCAAATTGTGAGTGCACTCGACGATTTAGCTTATGTTTTGAATCTTCGAGGAAACGATGTGGAGTTTAACCCAGTATTTGTGGCTTATGCCCTTGTTTCAGCGAAAAAAACGGTGTTGTTCGTAACCGAATCAAAAATATCGGAGTCGCTCAAAAGAAAACTCGAAACGGAGAGTATTGAAATAAAGGGATATAGCGAAATTACAGCATACCTGCATCAATTGCCGGAAGGAACAAAAATTCTGATAGATCGTGACCGTACAAA
Organism: uncultured Prolixibacteraceae bacterium; assembly: GCA_937915865.1. GTDB lineage: Bacteria > Bacteroidota > Bacteroidia > Bacteroidales > Prolixibacteraceae > Aquipluma. The sequence continues at coordinate 5,579 of CALGIG010000048.1, forward strand.
TCAGGCAATACTGAAAAACATTCCGGCGAAATGCAAAATTATTTCAGGTTTGTCGATCCCATGTCAGCTAAAAGCAATCAAAAGCCAACGAGAAGTTAACCATATTCGGAATGCCCAGCGAAAAGATGGAGTTGCTTTAGTCGAATTCATTCATTGGGTAAAAACGAACGTTGGTAAAATGCCAATCACCGAATATACTGTGGCCGAAAAGCTGAACGAAATCAGGGCAAAACAAGAAGGGTTTAAAGGCATCAGTTTTTACCCGATTGTTGGTTATAAAGAACATGGTGCCATTGTGCATTTTCATGTGGAAGAACACAATGCACTTCCGGTTGAAGCCGACGGGTTTTTATTATTCGATTCGGGTGGACAATACCTCGATGGAACAACTGATACAACCCGGACAATTGCGCTTTCCGAGCTTTCGGCAAAGCAAAAAAGTGATTTTACAATCACGCTAAAAGGAATGATCTCTCTCACCAATGTAGTTTTCCCGGTAAATACCCGTGGTTATCATCTCGATATTATGGCCCGGAAAGACATGTGGCGAAATGGCCTGAATTACGGTCACGGAACCGGGCATGGCGTGGGGTATTTCCTGAACGTACACGAAGGGCCAATGAGTATTCGCCAGGAATTTAATGATCGCGCGATTGAAGAAGGTATGGTAATGTCGAACGAACCGGCGCTTTATCGTTTGGGCGAATATGGCTTACGTACCGAAAATATGATGGTTTGCGTGAAAGACTGCTCAACAGATTATGGCGACTTTCTGCGATTTGAAACATTAACACTTTGCCCGATTGATCTGGGCGCTATCGAGAAAAGTTTATTAAACGAAGAAGAAATAGGGTGGCTGAACAATTACCATCGGTGGGTTTACGACGAACTTTCGCCTTTGCTGAATGATGAACTGAAAGCGTTCCTGAAGGAAGAAACCAGGTCGATATAAAAGAAGGAATCAACGCCCGAAGAAATAGAAAAACCACAGAGAAACGCTGGTGTAAATAAATTATCCAGGTGTTCTCTGTGGTTTATTCGTTTTTAACTATACCAAAATTTTGGTTGTAATATTACTTATACTTGTTTCAAGGGTTTCAAATGTTTTTCCATTACCTTGGTTGTCGTCTTCGACAAAGAAATATTTCATTCCGGCAATATCTTTTGACTTCATGATAGTTTTGAAATCAATAACTCCGGCACCAACAGGCGATATGTCATCTTTAATTACATCAAAGAACGGATCTTGTTTATGATACATATCTTTGAAATGGAATAATTGGAAACGACCTGGATATTTATTGAACATTTCAACCGGGTCTTGACCAGCTTTGCTTACCCAGAATAAATCAATTTCCATGGTAATAAGGTCTTTATCCATTTCAGGCATGAAAATATCGTAATAAGGAACAATGCCATCCATGTTTTTAAATTCGAAGTTGTGATTGTGGTAGCCAAACTGAATTCCTACTTCTTTCATTACTTTACCAACCTGGTTCCAGTCGCCAATCATTTGTTTAAATTTTTCAATAGTCCGGTCTTCTTCATTAACCCATGGCTGGATACAGTATTTTACACCCATTTCGGCATGAGAGTCGGCCATTAACTTTGCACTGTCCATGGTAATGCCTTTGGATTCAACTGAAGTGTGGCTACTAATGATGTCCATTCCAAGATCGGAAACCATTTTTTTGAATTCCTTTGGCGCAAATCCGTAAAACTTACCATCGGCATAACTGGCTAATTCAAGATTTTTATAACCAAGATCCGATATTTTTTTCAAAGTTCCCGGAACATCGGCGGCCATAGCATCACGTACAGTGTATAGCTGAAGCCCAACGCCAAAGCTTTTGCGATCAGGAGCAGCAGGAGCACACCCGTATTGTCCCATTACGGCTAAACCCAAGGCCCCAGCAGCCGAAAGTTTAAAAAAGTCTCTTCTATTGTGCATTCTCGACATAGTTGAAAGTTTTTGTTGGTTTGTAAATAAATGTTTTGTTTGTGTTATTAAGCCATAAATATAATACAAAGCATTTATTTAAGGAATTTTTGACTTCAATTTAAGGAAAATAAAAGTTGTATAAATGGGAAACTCCAAGAGAACGTTGAACATAGAAGCTTATACCTTGTCCTCAATAATTGGTTGATCTATTTAGTATTGAAGTTTTCCTCAACCGTATTTGTTTTATACCATATTCCTGAATTTTAAACTGAGTTGTAACGAATAAGAAACAAGAAAAGTGTTTTGAGTATATAGCATAATAATACAAATCGCAATTCTGAAGCACTAACCTGAATGAGTATTCCGCCACTTGCCAAACCACTGGATTCACCTTCAGTTTTACTTGCAGTTTCTCCATCAAAGCCGATACAACTTGACTAAAGCACTCAAATAAATATTACTAATTCTGAAATAAAGTTTAGATCGGTTTTCGTTTTGGTTTATTTTTAGTTCATTATCTATTTTACTATTTGTTGTTTGCCTGAGAATATTCTTCGTCAGTCACGGGTTGCAGCCAGACAACGCTTCCTTTGTCAGTTTTTGGACTTATCGCGATATGAGTCAGGCTGCTGGGTGCAGCGCCATGCCAATGCTCAGTATCCGGAGGAATTCTAACAACATCTCCTTTTTTAATGAGTTGAGCTGGCTTTCCTTTTTCCTGATAATAACCTTCTCCGTCGGTAACCAGTAAAATTTGTCCTCCCGGATGTTTGTGCCAATTTGTTCGGGCTCCGGGTTCGAACATTACGTTGCCGATTGAGGTATTATAAATGCTGTCGTTGGTTACCAGCATTTGCAGCCAGGCTGTACCAGTAAAATTATTGCTGGTAATTTTTTCTCCTTTGGGAAAGCGGGTTCAGTTCTTGTTTCCATTGTTTTTTCTGATTTAATATTGTTGCACGAAACCAGTAAAATAATCAGAACCAATAGCTTAAATTTTGAAATTTGCTTCATCTTCTTGTTTTTTTGAATCCAATTATTTGCGGTTTTTCAGTACCTCGTTTAAGACAGTTTGGGCGTCGTTGGCTTCTTTTTTACCAAGGGTTGATTTTATGACACTTACAAATGCATCCAGTTGTTCTGAAGTTAAGCCAACATTCAGGCAAATATTCAAGTGTGAATTTAGCATTGGATCAACGCCGCCAATGGCAGCGAGCACCGAAATTGTAACCAGTTCCCTTTCAGCATAAGTTAAAACATCCCGTTCGAAAATATCGGCAAACAGATGCTCTTTCAGAAAAGTATCAATTGCCGGGGCAAATGCGCCGTAACCGCCCGACGGTTTTTCCTGCGTTGTTTGGGTGAGTTCGCCCAATATTTTTTTGCCCCGTTGGTATTTGCTTTGCTCCTGATTGATTGGCGATGCTTCAGCTCCTGTTTTATCATTGATTCCTTTGGCTTTTCGTTCGTCCAACACTTCCATGAATGTTTGTAAGCCGCGAATGCTGCGTGGAAAGCCGCAATAGGCATACAGGTGAACCAATACTTCTTTAATTTCATTGACTGTTAACCCGGCGTCCAGTCCATTAACCAAAGCGGGTTTTAAAGCCTGAAGCTCGCCTTTGGCAGTGAGAGCTGCGATTTGAATGATGCTTTGCTGCTTCTCAGTTAATGCTTGATTTTTATTCATTTCGTTTTGAGCGTTAAGATGAAGACATAAACCACCAATGGCGATTATCGTCATCAAAAATTTTCGAAGAGCTATTATTTTTATCTTTTTAAATCCCATTGAGTTGTAGTTTATCGCCTATATTCACGGCTTTCTCAATCACGTCAAGTCTTGCTTTCCACGGATCAGGTTTACCAACTACCTTACCATCGGGTTGAACATCGAGAATTTCATTTGTTTTCGGATTATACAAAGGCCAATTCGGAAGATCCTTGCCATTCGGATTGCTGGTTTTTGCGAAGTTTACCCAGTAAGAGTGCATTATTCTTGCAACTTCCTTGTCTTCAGGCGTTGGCGGTGGTGGTGGCGGTCCAAAGCCTCCAACTCCAGGGTTGCCAAATGCGTAAGAAATATCAGTGCCATGTCCTGGGCCATATTTCATCCACTGTTTCATTGACGATGGAACGTACGAAAAAAGAAATACATAAGTCGGTTCACCAACAATTACAAATGATCTTGCTGTAAACCGTGCAGGCTCTTCCCAAACCTTGTCAGTATTAAACCTGGTTTGAACTTCAGCAAATTCTTTGGTTCCATCTGGATCGTAAGCTGCTTTTGCCTCGTCTTTAAGGTCTCCAAACATTGCAAACAGTTCTTCTTTTGAAGTGCTGGCATTCACAAAACGTCCGCCTATTTCGGCGCTGCAATTTCCAATCATAAGCGGCACGCGGGCTTGTCTTCCGGCCTTGTATGCACTTTCGGAGGTCTCCACAACCAGTTTGCCATCCAATATCGGGCCTGAATAAATGCGCGGGCCTCCCTGACCGTCAGTTTCCTGTCCGCCATCAACAATATCTTCAACTTTTAGCGCACGCAGTTTAGCCAATGCTGCAGCATCAGTACCTTCAATGCCATGTTTTTTTGCAAAATTGATTCCGATGGTTTCTACTGAAACAGGGTAATAAGGATTTGCATTATCCTTGTCGATTGGCCTGCCCGTGAGAACACCATCGCGGCCACCACTTGAATGACCAATTGCTTTTTGGAAAAGTCCTCTTGCCGCAGGAATCGTCAGGAGTGAGTGAACCGAAACACCCCCGGCAGAGAATCCGAAAATGGTCACATTCTTGGGATCGCCGCCAAATGCAGCAATGTTTTGCTGAACCCATTTTAAGGCAGCAATCTGGTCTATGAAAGCGTAGCTGCCTTTGGGTTCTTCAGGATGCTCCATGCTTAACGCCGGAAATGCAAAATGGCCAAGACGCCCCAAACGGTAATTAAAAGTTATGAGAATGACGCCTTGTTTGGCAAACTGATTTCCGTCATCGGCTCTTTGCGAACCGGCTCCACCGATAAATCCACCTCCATGAATCCAAAACATAACTGGTAGCTTTGATTTAGGACCAGCAGCGGCAGGTTTCCATATATTCAGATACAGACAATCTTCTGACGATCCTGCCTGAATAGTTCCGGGAGCCGCGCCCCAACCGCCCTGTGCGCAACTTGCACCAAACTTGGTGGCGTCACGTTCGCCCTGCCAGGCTACTAAGGGTTGTGGCGGACGCCAGCGGAATTCACCAACAGGAGGCGCGGCATACGGTATGCCTTTGAAACTATCCACGTCGCCATCATTCACGCCCCGAACTACACCCGATGTTGTTTTAACTTTGGGTGCTGAGCCAGACGATGTAATCACGTTGGCCTGCTGTGCCTGCAACCCAAAGCTAACAAGCACGGCTGCTATTGTTAAAATTCTTTTCATTGTTTGTTCCTTTTAGTGGTTTCTGTTATATGTCAAGTTTACGTTCGCCCATCCATTTTACAATAGCAGGATCGCGATGGTTGAAAAAACTGCTGGTTTTCATGTCGAGTGTTGTGATGGCTCCCATGTCTTCGACGCTCAGCTCAAAATCGAAGATTTCGAAGTTTTCCTTCATGCGTTCTTTCTTTACCGATTTTGGAATTGCCACCACACCGCGCTGAGTTAGCCAGCGAAGTACAACCTGTGCAAGGCTTTTATTGTATTTTGCAGCAATGGAGAGGATTAATTCATTCTGGAAAAGGTTGTTTCTACCTTCGGCAAATGGTCCCCATGCTTCAATCTGCACGTTATTTTCAACCAAAAACTTCTGAGTTTCTATTTGCTGATTGAATGGATGCGTTTCAATCTGGTTAACAGCCGGAGCTATTTCGTTGAAAGTAATTATATCCATAACCCGGTCGGGGTGGAAGTTACTTACGCCAATGGACCTGACTTTCCCTGCTTTATAAAATTCCTGCATTGCCCTCCATGAGCCGTGCACATCGCCAAAAGGCTGATGAATCAGGTACAAATCCAGGTAGTCTAACTGTAGTTTGCTTAGCGATTTTTCAATTGCTTTTTTTGTTTTTTCGTAACCGGTGTCCTGCACCCAGAGTTTGGTGGTTATAAACAAATCTTCTCTTGCAACATTGCTTTGTTTAATTGCATTTCCCACAGCCACTTCGTTCATATACGAAGCTGCGGTGTCAATCAATCGATAACCGGTTTCAATGGCATCGAGTACACTTTTTTCACATTCTTTTGGATCTGGTATCTGAAAAACTCCATATCCAAGGATCGGCATTTCTATGCCGTTATTCAGTTTTACTGTTTTCATTTCTATAAATATTTACCAAAGAACTCGTTAAGTTTTTTCACAGCCTGAGCAACATACTCAGGAACATAGTAGGTTTGAATATGGGTTGCTCCCGGAATCAGGAATAATTCTTTGTCCTTTGTACCCGTGGCCTGATTGAAAGCGCTTTCTGTCATATAGAAAGAATCGGCTTTGCTTCCAGCCATCATCAGCAGGGGCTGGTTAATCAAATCCATATTTGTTGCAGCATCAAATTCCATTAAATCGAGCAAGCTGCTCATGGTATATCTGAATGTTGAATTAGGATGGGCATGGGTTCTGTTGTAATAGTAATGGCCTTCGCGGTACAGGTCGAACGGCATTTTGTCGGCCTGTTCATCGGTTGTTTTTGTATCGGCAGCATAGCGTACTTCACCTCCTGTTGCTTCCAATGCCCGGGCTTCCGAAGCCTGTTTCAGGCGTTCCTGAATGGTGGAAACCTGCGAATTCATAAACCCGTTTCGCCGAACCAATCCTGAATTAAACATACTCAGGGTAGCCACAGCTTTGAAGCGCTTATCAGTTTGAGCAGCTTTTAAAGTGTAACCGCCGCCGCCACAAATGCCTAAAACCCCAAGACGATTTACATCTACACCTTTGTACTGAGTAATGAAGTCAGCCATACCACGAATATCCTCTATTCGGTTAGCGGGTTTATCCACATTGCGGGGCTGTCCGCCACTTGCGCCTTGATAAGATGCGTCGGCAGCAATCGAGATATAGCCAGATTCGGCTAAACGTTGCGCATACAATCCGGCAACCTGCTCTTTAACGCCACCGTTCGGATGAGCAACAACCACTGCCGGATATTTTTTCTCCGGATCGTAATTGGCGGGAGTATATACATTTGCCGAAATTTCTATTCCATTCAATTTATATGTCACCGGATGAATGTTCACTTTCCCGGGTATATTTTCGGTAATCGCATCACCGTAAACCAGGCCAAATGGATTGGAAAGTTTGGTTTGCGCTGAAGATGTGATGCTTATTAATGCAATCATGACAATCAAAAAATAAGTTTTCATTTATCTAATCCTTTCTCTTTTAACCAGTTCGACATTAGGTCAGCAATTTCAATATTGTTTAAATCGGAGAACGGAAAATGTGTGTTGCCTTTAATCCCTATTTCAGGAAGATGCACTACGGTTACATCGCCGCCGTGACGGTTTACTGCATCGCGCCACAAACGTGCCATTTCCAGGCGAGCACGCCAACCATCCTGTCCCGGATTGTCGATTGGTTTTTCAGGAATATTGTCGCCATAATAAATAATGATCGGAATTTTGGTCAGTTTCATAAAATCGGTCATCGGCACGGTAACTGGCGATAATGATCCACCTGCCATTGCAATTGGCGCAGGCACTTCACCTTCAGGAAATACGAAACCGCTTCCCGGCTCGTATGACACGATGGCTTTTATATTTTGATTTTTAATAGCCGTGGCCCAGCCCATACCTCCTGAATGAGAATGGGTAACAAGTATTCCTTCGCCAATTTTATTAAACAGGGCCGATATAGCATCAGAATTGACGTTGATGTCGATTGGACCAACATTGGGCACCATCTGCCGAAAATATTGATTGAGCGCTTCCGCATCTTTCGAAAATTGCACTCCTTCGAAATAATTTGGCCAAATACCCACCCGGAAAGTGCCAAACCAGCCTTGTTCATCGGGTGTTGGAGTAATGGTTGCTGGGACTGTACTTCGGCCTGCATCGCCACGGCGCGGTTGATCAATTAAATAAACAGGAAAGCGGCGGCGCAGAAATATGGTTTGGTAACCTTCGCGTCCGTCGGGAGTAGTTTCCCAGGTTTTGGAAAATTGTCCGATGCCGTGCCACATTACCAACGGGTATTTTCGAGCTTTATCTGGTATCTGATAGAATACATAGGCATGATCGCCATGGTAAGTTTGTCCTTCAGGAGTTTGGTTGTATGGATTGAATGTACCTGGGTTTGAGATTACGGTTCCGCCAACAGCAAAACTGCCTTGTTCGCGAATAACCAATAGTTTCTCTTTAGTTTTTGCATAGCTTGAAAAACTAAAGAACGCCATTATTAGAATAAGTACATTCAGTAATAGGAAGCTTTTTTTAGCGACCAGATTAGTACTGCTTGACCACTTTGTTTTTTTGTAATAATTTTCTTTTTCCATTTCATTGATATTATACTCAACAAAGGTAAGGACTTGCCAATCAGACATTGGTATACAGATTACTGCTTCTTCTACCATTTTCACTGATCAGGTATTTGGAGCGATTGAAGCTGGGTTGGAATGATTAAATTTGTTTCAGAAATAATTATTTAGGACATGGAAAAGATTTTCAGATTTGATACCGTAGCAGAATACAATGCATTGAATAATCACGAAACCTTACATCCGTTGGTTAGTGTAATTGATTTTTCGAAAGCAAATCCCAGATCGTGGGACGGACAAAAGAGCGTTAAGATTCATTATGGCATGTATTGCATTTTCCTGAAAGATTATAAAGGCTGCGATATTAAATATGGCCGCAATTATTACGACTATCAGGAAGGTACGTTGGTTTTTGTGGCGCCTGGACAGTTAACTGTTGTTGAAACCGACGGACAAGTGTATCAGCCGAAAGGATATGCGTTGGTGTTTCATCCCGATCTGGTGCATGGCACTTCTTTGGCTCGTGCAATGAATGATTATGACTTTTTCAGCTACAACGCCAACGAAGCGCTACATTTGTCGGAACGTGAAAGACTTATTGTTTTGGATTGCTTTTCAAAAATAGAATACGAGCTGCAACAGAATATCGACAAGCACAGTAAGAAACTCATTGCCTCAAATATCGAATTGTTCCTGAATTACTGCGAGCGGTTTTACGACCGGCAATTCATTACCAGGGATAATGTGAATAAAGGAATTCTGGAAAAGTTTGAAGAATTGCTGAATGGCTATTTTACTTCAGACAAACCTAAAAATATTGGATTACCTTCCGTTGCCTGGTGTGCCGAAGAGCTTCATTTGTCGGCCAATTATTTTGGCGATTTGATCAAACGGGAAACCGGAAAGGCAGCCAAAGAATACATTCACAACAAGATTATTGATATTGCCAAGAACAAGGCGCTCAATACTAATAAAACGGTGAATGAAATTGCTTATGAGCTGGGCTTCAAATATCCGCAGCATTTTACCCGACTGTTTAAAACTGTAACAGGGTTAACTCCCAACGAATACAGGTTTCAGAACTAGCCGCTTTTGTTGAAAAATACACTATATCCCATCAGAAGTTGGATAAATACATAATCTATTCAAAGAATCATTATTCCAATCATTGGAGGTAAAGGTACAGTTTTGGTTCGTATTACTAGTCATGCAGTAATATAATACATGTTAGTCTTCAAGTTGTATTTTCCTAAGTCAGTAAGTGGAAACTGCCAAATCAGGAAGTAAAAGGGCGCCAAATCAGGAAGTACAAATTGTATTTTGTTCGATTTTTCCTATATCCATTGGTCGTTTAATTCCCAATTCCAATGGAAAAGAAAATATCAAATTTGGGGTATGATGTGCTGTTGCAATGGGAAATGACTGGCACCAGAAAGTGCGTGGGCAGTTATTCTCATTTCAATAGCATGATGAAAGAGTCAATTCAGACAGAATAAAGAGATATCTTTTGGTTACCGTGTTTTTTGTGGCAAGCAATTTCGCTAATCAAAATAAGCGAGAATGATGTTGCCACGGGTGGAAAAATGGGTGTGAGGTACGAAACACGCACTTATAGGATGCTGAAGTTGGTGAGATGAACGAAATGAAATACTGCATTGACTTAAGGAAGAAACGGTTTAATGTGTGAAACGAATGCTGCAGGTATATGCCTCTATGGGTAGTTTATTAAATAAAACATAATTTGAGATTGGTGATGAATCTATAGCTTTGAAATATGTGATAACTACATGTTTCAAATTACTCAGATTAGGAATATCAAATGGTGTGAAAATAAATTTATCTGACGATAAGATTGTAAACGATTTATTTCCAGTTGAAGTTTATTGCTTTCCAACCTTCCATATTTTGAGTAAATTATAGTATGAATGTCAGGAAAAACAAGTTCATTTTAGAATTATTTCTTTATCGATATTCGATGTATGTATATATTGCTATATTTGCATTTAATTTAAATGAGCATTTGCTCATAATTAATTAGTCGAAATCTTTGGGACGCCATGATAAGGAACCTACTATTTGTAATCGTTGCTGTAATATTTGCTCTTGTAATGGTAAATGTTCTTCACAAGGAGGATAACTACAATCTTAAATTGGAAGAATTAAAGCATAAATATGCACTGAAAGAAATTTCCTCAGTCAATCACGCTTTACTACCTGCTTTGGACAAGGAATTTAAAACTCCTCAGGAAGTTACCGAAGCTTGTCTCTCGTGCCATACCGAAACGCACAAGGAAGTAATGGCATCTTCGCACTGGAATTGGGAGCGTACAGCTTACGTGGAAGGGAAAGGTATAACGTCAGCCGGAAAGAAAAACGTGATGAATAATTTCTGTCTAGGAACCAGCTCTAACGAAAAGTCGTGCTCCAAATGCCATATTGGCTACGGAATGACCAGCAACCATTACGATTTTAATAACTCGCGTAATGTGGATTGTATGGTTTGTCATGATAACAGCGAGGAATATCTGAAGGGAGCGTCAATGGCCGGATATCCCGACCGGACAGTTAATCTGGAAAAAGTGGCCCAGAGTGTTGGTTCTCCTCGAAAAAGCAATTGTGGTTCGTGCCACTACTTTGGCGGAGGTGGAAACAATGTGAAACATGGCGATCTGGATGTCGCCCAAAACTCGTGTACACGCGAAGTTGACGTTCACATGGGCGCCAACGGCATGAACATGGAATGCGTAGCCTGTCATACCACAAAAAACCACCAGATATCGGGCAAACTTTATTCGGTTTCGCCCGATAATACCAACAGGGCGACCTGCGAACAATGCCACACCAACACACCGCATTTACGCGATGTACTCAACCGCCACAGCTCGAAAGTGTCTTGCCAGGCTTGCCACATACCGGTTTATGCCAAAGTAAATTCGACCAAAATGTCGTGGAAATGGTCGGATGCCGGAAAGTTAAAAGACGGAAAGCCTTATGAAGAGGAAGACTCTTTGGGAAACCACAACTACATGTCAATCAAGGGTTCATTCGTCTGGAAGCGAAATGTAAAACCCGATTATATTTGGTTTAACGGAACTGCCGAACAATATTTGCTGGGCGACACCATTAAGTCGGTTCCTGTAAAGATGAACACCTTACACGGCTCATATAAAGATCATTCATCTAAAATTATTCCGGTTAAAATTCACGTTGGCGATCAGATTTACGACAAAGTTTATCACCGGTTGGTACAGCCAAAACTTTACGGGGAAACTGAAGGCGACAGCGCTTACTGGAAAGATTTTAAATGGAAAGAAGCTGTTGAAGCAGGTATGAAAAGGTCTGGCCTTCCGGTTAGCGGACAATACGATTTTATTCAAACTGAAATGTACTGGCCCGTAAATCACATGGTCTCCCCAAAAGAACAAGCCGTTAGCTGTGCAGAATGTCATACCAGAAACAATGGCAGATTAGCCAAACTGACCGACTTCTATATGCCCGGGCGCGACCGGAATAAGATACTTGACGGATTTGGCACAGTCATGTTTGTCCTGACTATCCTGGCCGTTTTTGGACATGCCATGGTGCGAATTCTTTCGAGTATCTGGAAGAATAAGTATGAAAAGCAAATCATCAATTATGATGATGATAAACCAACGGAATAATTCTAACTGATACTATTTAAACAAAGCATTGATATGCGTAAAGTATATATTTACAAAGGATTCGAGCGCTTCTGGCATTGGTCGCAAGCCTCGCTCATTATTTTTCTCGCCATAACCGGGTTCGAAGTTCATGGTTCCTACTCGATTTTTGGTTTCGAAAAAGCGGCGGAATTTCACCGGACCGCTTCGTGGTTACTCATCGGACTGATCATTTTTGCAATCTTCTGGCACGTTACCACCGGCGAGTGGCGACAATACATCCCAACAACAAAACAGTTGAAAGACCAGGTGATTTTTTATATCTCCGGAATTTTCAAGGGAGAACATCATCCGACACAAAAAACCGAACTTAGTAAGTTGAATCCGCTACAACGCTTGGTATATCTGGGATTCAAAATAATTCTAATTCCAATCACTGTAGGCTCCGGAATATTTTATATGCTATATAAAACCTTCGACCAAAACAATTTGATCGTGATCGAGGATTATCCGCTGGCCTCCATTGCCTTTTGGCATACGTTGGGAGCCATTCTCCTGATGATATTTTTGGTAGTGCATGTTTACATGACCACTACCGGCAAAACGCCAACCTCAAATATCAATGCCATGATAACTGGTTACGAGGAACTTGAAGACGAAGATGAAACTATTGAAAATATTAACAATCAGACAAATGAAACCAAGTAAATACATGAATCCATACATGGCCGGATTTTTACTCGGACTGGTTCTGCTGGGAACCATTTATGTGACGGGCCGCGGACTCGGAGCCAGCGGGGCTGTAAAAAGTGTTACACTTGCAGCCGTTGTCGATGTGGCCCCGCAACACGCAGCAAATACCCCATACATCAAATCATACACCGAAGAACATCCGGGAGGCCCTTTAAAAGACTGGCTCGTATTCGAAGTTATTGGTGTTGTTATCGGCGCATTTTTTTCAGGAGTACTTTCAAACAGGGCCGGAATTAAACTGGAAAGAGGCCCTAATATTACCAACCGAACCCGCATTATTGCGGCCATAATTGGAGGTGCGCTTTTTGGGCTTGGTTCACAACTTGGACGCGGCTGTACCAGTGGTGCAGCATTAAGCGGGATGGCGGTAATGTCGTTTGGCGGCATCATCACCATGCTTGCCATTTTCGGTTCGGGTTATGCTTTTGCCTGGTTCTTCAGAAAACTTTGGTTGAAGTAAGTTTCAAGTTTCAGGTTGAGCTTGGATATTGGAAATAGGTTATTGTATATTTTTAATTTTTTTTGTTTGAAATCTCCAACTATAATTATTTAATAATAAATTGTATGGGACCATTAGTACCATTTATTTTCAGCAATGAATTTAACCTGATCATTGCTTTGATTGCCGGAATTGGTTTTGGATTTACACTTGAACAGGCGGGTTTCTCTTCCACAAAAAAACTGGTCGGACTATTCTATGGATACGACTTTACCGTGCTGAAAGTGTTTTTCACCGCCGGGGTAACTGCCATGATTGGTGTTGTTCTGCTTGCGCATTTCGGATTACTCGATTTGAGCCTGATTTATATTAATCCAACGTTTCTAAAATCAGCATTGGTTGGCGGTGCCATTATGGGCTTAGGTTTTATCATTGGTGGTTTTTGTCCCGGGACAAGTGTTTGTGCGGCATCAATTGGTAAGCTCGATGGTTTGGCTTTTGTCTTTGGCTCGGCACTTGGTGTAATGGTTTTTGTTGAAGGTTATCCATTGTTCGAGAAAATTTATCTTGCCGACGCATGGGGACCTGTTCTTATCAATGAAAAACTTGGAATGTCGAAACTGGTTTTTGCATTTTTGCTTACAGCCTTCGCCGTTATCGCATTTTACGTCACCCGAATCATCGAAAACCGTGTAAATGGCGTTCAGGCCAAAATGCCAAAAGAAAAGATTATCATTTATTCTTCAGCAGTTGGCGTTGCTTTTCTGGTTTTATTCATTATTGCAATTACTCCTGACAGTAAAACCCGTCTTGAATCTCGCATTAACCGCGAACTTCAGCAAAAAGATGTTACCTCTGTTATGATATCGCCCGACAAACTGGCTAACGAAATTGTAAATAACTATTACAAAATCAATATTGTCGATGTACGAAGCCCGGAAGCATTTAAAGCTTACCATCTTCCATTTGCCATCAATATTCCGCTCGAAAAGATGTCGGCACGCGAATGGAAAACAATCCTGAAGCAAAAGCACAAAGCCAATTATTTCTATGCCGACAATCAGCAAGACGCGAAGAAAGCCTACCTGTTTGCTGTGGATCTTGGTAATGCCGATAATTATATCCTTTCAGAATCGGCTGTTGGATTCAAAAAGATGTTTACCGATTTGGTTCCTCCAGCCGAAAACGCTGGCAAGAACGAACAGAATATCTACAATTTTAGGCGAAAAGCAGCAACAGATATGGCCACTTTGGTTGAAGCGCTTAAAAATTCGACCCAGCCAGTTGTTGCCAAAACCACCAAAATAAAGGGGGGCTGCTAGGAGAATATTGTTATAATTGTTTTTTTGAGAATATTATTTAACCGCCGGGTACCCATCCGGTGGTTTTATTATTTGAAATACCCATTTTCTTGAAATATAGACACTTTTTTTGAGCAAAATCTGCGAGTATTGCACCAATCACATTTTCGCTCATCTCTTGCTTAATGCGCTGCCTATGTGATATTCGGGTATCTTCGTCCTGAATGAGGAGATAAAAAATCGATTTAATGTAGAGGCTCAATGGTTGTATCAGGTCAAACTCTTCCGTGTCGAAATTAACCTGAACACAAAGTGAAGTTGGTATATTTTCATCTTCAGACAAAATAGAAAGAACGAGATATTCCTTAAAATGAGCTACCGCATCCAAATCTGAGACTTCAATATTTTTCATAGCCATTGTTTCTATAGGAGCCGCAAATTCAGTTGAACCGGTATTTTAAGAGTATTTTATCACTTCTATCCATTTCGGATGAGTTTGTAAGCTCTAACGTGTTTGCCGATTGAAGAGTGACAATTACCTTTTTTAATTCATCAAAACTGTAACCCAAAGATTGCGAATAGCTCAGTTGAGCCCGGATTATGCATTGAGGATCGATGACAAACACTTTACAAGCGGGTTCAGGATTGTCCTTCCCAGACTGAATCATTCCATATTTCCTGATTACATCCATGAATTTATCCTCAATCACAGGAAAATTAATTTTAAAATCATGCTTTTTTGAGTCATCTATATTTTCTTCAATAGAATGCAGCTTTTTGTAGTTACAATTTCCATGAACCGAAAGCCCTACCAAATCGCAATTAAGAGCTTTTAAGTCATTATAAACAACAGTGAAAAATAAAACTTCAGAGGCAGATACAAGTTTAAAATCAGTAGGATAGCTAAATAAAATAACCCACTTGCCAAAGTAATCGGCTGGGAAATAAATTGCACCTTGTGTTGTTGCAGCTCTAAATGCAGGAGCCTGATCGCCAATACGAGGCATTGAATTTTCACTTTGATTAAAAAGTTCGCGCATCGTAGCGTTTAATACTAAGCGTGCATCTTGTGATGAAAGTTTTGACTGATTATTAAATAAGCAACAAATAAAAGCGTTGCAACAAGCAATGCGATTCCAAAATCGCAATAAATGGTGCAGTAAAAATTATCACTTGCTCCAAGAATACTTGAAACAGAGCCGATAACGACCATGATCACCCAATCCAAAAAAAGAAAGACTGGGACAATCAGAAGTAGTTTTACAAATAAAGTTTTCATTTTGAATAAATTATATTTGTGAATAAATTCAATAACTAATCTGATTGAATCAAAGATACAAAAAACAAATCAATAATGAGCAAATGCTCATTATATATATTTAAACCATTTGCTCATTTGTTATGCCAAGACCCAAACGAATTCGGAAAATGACCAATCCTCCACATTTTAAAGGATACAGGCCAATTGGATTACCCGAAGAAAATAACCCGGTTGTTATCAACTTTGAAGAATATGAAGCCATTCGATTGAGTGATTTTGACCTGAACGGGCATGTTGAAGCTGCTCAAATTATGGGCGTTTCAAGACCCACCTACACTCGTATTTATGAAAGCGCCCGGCGCAAAGTCGCACAGGCTTTTGTTCTTGGAAAGGCAATTGTATTTGAAGGTGGTAAGGTCTATTTCGACAGTGAATGGTATTCGTGTAACGATTGCGGTTGCTGGTTCAACCATCCTGAAAAAGAACTGGAAATTAAGAATTGTACCCTGTGTGGTTCTGCCAACATCGAACAATATCATCAGGACCTACAGTCGGGCACAACCAATGATATTTGTATTTGTCCGGTCTGCGGATTTGAAAAAGCTCATTTGGCAACAACTCCCTGCAAAAACGAAATTTGCCCGGATTGTAATTGCCAGATGATCAGAAAAGGCGCACCACTGCACAAAAAAGGTGAAAAAGATAGTAATTGTAATTAAAAGGATCAGAAATGAAAGTAGCTATATCATCAACAGGGAGCAGTCCGGATGCAAAATTAGACAGCCATTTTGGCCGATGTTCGTACTTTGTAATTTACGATACCGAAACTGCTTCTACGGAGTATATTCCGAATATGAACAAAGAAAATATAGAAGGATGTGGTCCTCTTTCCGTTCAGTTTGTAGCTTCACGAGGAGTAAAAAAAATAGTTTCGGGTGAATTCGGGGAAAAAGTTAAGGCTGTTTCCGACAGCTTTCAGATTCAATTGATTGTGCTTAAAGATCAGGAAAAGACAATTAATGAAATCATTCGAATGCTGAATCATTAGTTAGATGAAGTGACTACGCGAAAATATCTATTCCTCGATTTTTAGTTCTGATGTTAATTGTCTTCTAAGTTGAGCTAAGCGGCCTGACAAAAAAATCTGGCAATGTTTTTACATTGCCAGAAGATCTGAGAAATTTTTGATTTATTGAAACTTAACCAATCAAAAGGTTAGCTTTTGACTTTAATTGCATTCATTACCTTTTCTTCTGATAATTCTTTTGTACAGAAGAACCAATCGTAGCATTTTTTACCTTCTTCTTTGGTTTCCATGCGCTCTTTGGCTACACCGCATGATCCGGCAGTTGGTATGATGACATCATCTCCCGGACGCCAGTCGGCAGGCATGGCAACACTAAAAGCGTCGGCAGCCTGAAGGGCAATGACCACCCGTTTCAATTCGTCGAAGTTACGACCAAGCGAAAGTGGATAATAAATCATGGTACGGATAATTCCTTTCGGATCGATAAAGAAAACTGCACGAACAGCTTTGGTGCTGCTTTCTCCAGGCTGGATCATGCCATATTTTTTTGCCACTTCCATCGTGATGTCTTCAATCAGCGGAAATTTCACTTCCACATCTTTCATCCCCTTGTATTCAATTTTTTCCTTAATGGTGCGCAACCATGCAATGTGGCTGTATAGCCCGTCAACCGACAAGCCAACGAGGTCGCAATTGAATTCTTTAAACTCGGTCTCCATCGAAGCAAAAGTCATAAATTCTGAAGTACAAACCGGTGTAAAATCAGCAGGGTGGCTGAATAAAATAACCCATTTCCCGGCATAATCCGAAGGAAAATTAATTGGTCCCTGTGTGGTCACTGCTTTAAATTCAGGTGCTTTTTCGCCAATACGTGGTAATGTTGTTGCTTCTTGATTTGTTTCCATTGTTTTTGTTTTAAAAGTTACATCCGCATTTTTTTGAATTCTTCTTTCATTCTTCTGATATCATTTAGCCAATCTTCAATATCATTTTCGTGTTCAAGTTCTTCGTTAAGGATCGTAGTGGCCATTGCATGGGTGGTGTGGTCTTTTCCACCGGTAAAGTCAGCTATTTCCTTGTAGCGCTGAATTGCACACCGTTCGCCTTTGAGGTTTTGGTCAAGAATAACCTCGATGTAAGGATCGGTTGGCGCATCGTAGGCGCAACGACTAAGTTTGGGCCATTCTTCAGGATTGAGGACAGGTGTTCCACCCAGTTGGATGATTCTGTTAACGACCAATACCGCATGTCCCAATTCCTGATTGGCATGAAGTAATAATTCCGGCTCAACTTCACTACGCATTGGGCCTTCCATTAGCCTTGCGCCAATCCAGTATTGGTAATAAGCCAGCCATTCTTCGGCTAATGCGGCGTTTAGCATGTCAAGTAATTTTGGCACGTCTAATTCTAAAATGTTTACAGCTTGTTTTCCCATGATTTAGTTTTTGTTAGTTGATATTCTTTAAGTTATATTCTAATTCCGTTTTTGAGATGTCGATTGTATCAGTAAATTTTTCCATCCAACGACAAACAAATATATAAAAGATAAACTTATCAAACAAATGTTCATTATATTTGTATCGAACATTTGCTCATAATATGCCAAGGCCAAAACGAATACGAAAGATGACAAATCCTCCACATTTCAGAGGATTCAAGCCGCTTGGACTACCAGAAGAGAACCATCCTTTAGTTTTAAATTACGAAGAATACGAAGCCATCCGTTTAAGCGATTTCGAATTATTTGCTCACCTTGAAGCTTCGCAAATCATGGAAGTTTCACGTCCTACTTATTCGCGTATTTATGAAAGCGCCAGACGAAAGATTGCTGAGGCATTTGTACTTGGCAAAGCCATAGTTTTTGAAGGAGGTAAAGTATTTTTTGATACCGAATGGTATTCATGCAACAGTTGTAACTGCAATTTCAACCATCCGGAAAAAGAACAGGAAATTTCCAATTGCACGCTATGTGGTTCAACTGACATTGTCCAGTTTCCTGAAAATACCCAATCAAAATCAATAGAACATATTTGTATTTGCCCGAAATGCGGACATGAAAAAGCACATTCTGCGGGTTCTCCTTGCCGAAACGAGATTTGTCCGGTCTGCAATGGCCGGATGATTCGAAAAGGGGTTCAGCATCAACATCGAAACAGAAATTGTAATTAAAAGAAGTTAAAAATGAAAGTAGCCATTACATCAACAGGAAATAGTCCTGATTCAAAGCTAGACAGTCGCTTTGGCCGCTGTGCTTATTTCGTAATCTACGACACAGAGAATCACGCCACTGAATATATTCCCAACCCGAACAAAGAAAACATTGAAGGTGCCGGGCCAGCATCAGTTCAGTTAATTGCATCAAAAGGGGCTGTGAAGGTCGTGTCGGGTGAGTTCGGAGCTAAAGTAAAATCGCTTTTCGACAGTCTTCAGATTCAGTTGGTTGTTCTGAACGACCCTGAAAAGAAGATTAGTGCTATCATTGATTTGCTGAACCACAAAAATTAATCGGTATGCCACGTTTAGACGGAACAGGACCTGAAAAACAAGGCCCTAAAACAGGCCGGGGATTGGGAAAATGTACTGCTGTTTCAAACGAAGAAGCACTAGAAAAATTAGGTAAAGGAATGGGCTTGCGGCGCAAATCCGGTGGCGGTGAAGGACAAGGGAAACGCCTGAAAAGCGGATTAAAGTAGATTAACCAAAATGAAAGGAGTTTATTATGCCAGGATTAAACAGACGAGGCCCCCAAGGTGAGGGACCTATGACAGGTAGAAGAATGGGCCGGTGCAATCCCGATAACAAGGGAAAAACCGACGATGAAATTTTACAGAACAAAGATCCATTGCCCGAACAAGGTCTGGGCATGGGATGTGGCTTTGGTTTTGCACGAGGCCAAGGTGGACATGGTCGCGGTCTGGGACGCCAAAACCGTTACAGAGGGGGTAATTAAAATCTGGGTGGGGGCTCGCCGCTCCTTTAAACGATAAACTAAAAAAGAAAAAACATGAATAAAAAGATTGCTATTCCGATGGAAAACGGCGTTTTGTGCGCCCACTTTGGTCATTGTCAACAATTTGCTATAGTTGATGTTGTTGACGGAGTAATTACCGATGTCAGGGAATTGACACCACCCGAACATGTTCCGGGCGTTTATCCCCGCTGGGTTGCCAGCTTTGGCGTAACCGATGTGATTGGCGGAGGTATGGGACAAAAAGCGATTGACTTGTTTCACCAGCAAAACATCAATGTTTTTGTGGGTGCGCCAGCGAAGCAAGCGAAAGAGCTCGTCAACGATTTTATTGCTGATAAGCTTACCCTGACTGCCAACTATTGCAATCATGATGGTAACCACAACTGTAACCACTAGGGAAGAATGTGGGGTAATTTCAGATTATCGTTGTTATTTCTGTTTTGCCAGAGCTTTCGAACGGCTTCTTGAAAAAACAGAACTTGAACCTGACGCGAAAAAATGGTTTGCCAGAGAGATGTTCGGTTTATTCAATCATGGAAAAAACGGATTTTCAATTCCGAAGATGTCTCGCGAACTACATGTGCTTTTGAAACAGCATAGCAATGATCCCGATCCGTATCAAGAACAAAAAAAGCAAAGCAACGACTTGGTTTTAAATATGTATCCTGAATTGAAGGATCTTGTTTTTCATTCGACGAATTACTTTGACACGGCGTTGCGCCTGGCTATTGCCGGAAATATTATCGACTACGGGATCAGCAACAGCTTCGATTTACTTTCGACAATCGATAAGGTCCTGAATTCAAAATTTGCCATCGACGATTCGCTTGAATTAAAGCAAGCCCTTTCCGAAGCAAAAACGGTGCTTTATCTGGGTGACAATTGCGGCGAATTAGTTTTCGACAAGTTGTTCATCGAAACGATCATTCATCCAAACCTGATTTATGCAGTTCGGGATGAGCCGGTGATCAACGATGTAACACTCGATGATGCCCGTTATGTTGGGATGGATCGTGTTGCCAATCTGGTCTCGAATGGTTACGATGCGCCGTCAACCCTGCTGGAACATTGTTCGTCCGAATTTCTTGAAGTGTTCAACCGTGCCGATGTGATTATCTCGAAAGGACAAGGCAACCTCGAAGGTTTGCTAGGCAAAACGGATAAGGAAGTTTATTTTCTTCTGATGGTAAAATGCGAAGTGATTGCTGATGCCCTTGGAGTTAAAAAAGGTGATTTTGTAGTAAAGAAACGATGTTGAAAAAAATAAAAATAGTTGTTGCCAGTGGCAAAGGCGGAACCGGGAAAACGCTGGTTTCGACTAATCTTTTCTGGACAGCACAAAAAGCAGGTTGGCAAGTAACGCTGGTCGATTGCGATGCGGAAGAACCCAATGTGGCCGAATTTATTTCAGGAGAAATAACCATTAATTTTACCGTTTCACAAAAAATACCGGTTATTGATCCTGAAAGCTGCGCGTTTTGCGGCAAATGTTTCAGTTACTGTAATTACAATGCCATCATTTATCTTCCGGCCAATCGGTTTATTCAGGTGGTCGAAGATTTATGCCACGACTGCGGCGCTTGCACTGTTGCCTGCAAATTTGGAGCGATCACTGAAAAAGATAAGCAACTGGGAACAGTTAAATCCATGTCGCTGAACAGTCAGGCCGAGCTCGTTGAAGCTTGCGCCGATGTGGGTGTTTATTCGCCGGTGCCGGTTATAAAAAAGGCGATTAAATCAGTGGCTGATCAGAACCTGACAATCCTTGATTCGCCTCCGGGTATCTCATGCCCGTTTATTGCAACCGTTGAAAGTGCCGATTACGTGATTCTGGTTACCGAGCCTACGCCTTTTGGGCTAAACGACCTAAAGCTGTCGGCTGAGACGCTGATGCAGCTTCAGAAACCTTTTGGGGTGATTGTCAACCGCGCCGGATTGGGTAACCGCGAAGTTTACGACTGGCTGAAACAAAACAAGATTCAGCTTTTGCTCGAAATTCCATTCGACCGTGAAATTGCCCGTATTTATTCTGAAGGCCGGTTGCTGGCAGAAGAAAAACCCGCTTATCAACTTCAGTTTAAACAAGTATTAAAAACGATTGAAAACTTAGTTAAAAGATGAAACGACCATGAGAAAGCCGTTTTCTTATAGACACATAATTAAAAAACAAAAAAAGAATGCTGTCTTTTTTAAGCCTCACCCTTCGGGGGAGGTTTGGAGGGGGTTTAATTATTAACCGATGAATGAAATTGTAGTTTTAAGCGGGAAAGGTGGAACCGGAAAAACCAGTATCAGTGCGGCTTTTGCAGCATTGAACCCAAATACAGTTGTTGCCGATTGCGACGTAGATGCAGCAAATCTTCATCTGGTTCTACAACCTGTTAATTATCTTCAGCGCAACTTCACCACAGGGCATACGGCAGTTGTCGAATATAATACTTGCACCAATTGCGGAAAGTGCATCAATTGTTGCCGTTTCGATGCCATTTCGTTTCAGAAAGGAAAAGTAATCGTATCAGAAGTATTGTGCGACGGCTGCAAATTGTGCTCACGGATATGTCCAACTAAGTCGATTGAAATGATACCCAACAGCAAAAGCTATTGGTACGCAGGGAAATACCGGAATGGGAAAATGATTCATGCAAGGTTAGCTCCTGGCGAAGAAAATTCAGGGAAACTGGTCAATGTGGTACGCGAAAATGCCCGGAAGACCGCACAGGAAACAGGCTGGGAAACGATCATTATTGACGGGCCTCCGGGAACAGGGTGCCCGGCTATTTCGTCGGTAACCGGTACTAATAAAGCTGTGATTGTTACCGAACCTACCAATTCAGGATTTCACGATATGAAACGTGTATTGGAAATCACAGGCAACTTCAAGGTTGCATCGTTTGTCGTGATCAACAAATACGATCTGAATGAAGTAATTTCAGCAAAAATAGAAGACTGGTGTATCGAAAATAACATTCCTGTTGTCGGTAAAATTCCATTCGACGATCAAATCGTTGAAGCGATGATTAATTGCCAGAGTATTATAGAATGGCAACCTGAGTCGCAAGTAAGCAAAGAAATAAAATCCATTTGGAATCTAATTAATCAATTTCCTGACTGATCTATGATTGTTCCGGTAATTCTATATGGATACCCGATGCTTCGGAAACAATGTTTTGAGGTGAATAAATCAGACGATGTATCCCAACTATCTGCTGATTTATTTGATACAGTTAAGAAATCGAAAGGAATTGGATTGGCGGCCCCACAAATTGGCATACTAAAGCGTGCCTTTGTAATTGATACTACCTTATTCTCAAAAGATCAGGAAAATATTGCACCTATATGTGAACAGATTTTCATAAATCCTGAAATATTAGAACAAAGCGCCAGCAAAATATATTACGAAGAAGGCTGCCTAAGCATTCCTGAAATATTCGAGGAGGTTCAACGCCCCGAAAAAATTACAGTCAGATATCTTGACGCGGAATTCAAGCAAATTGAGGAAGAATTAGACGGAATTCAAGCACGCATTTTTCAGCATGAGTTTGACCACTTAAATGGGATACTGTTCATCGACAGGCTTAATCCGCTCAAAAGAAAACTATTGGCAAGAAACCTTAATAAAATTGTTAATTCTTAAACTATCTAAATAATGAATCCAAATCAGCCCATTGAAAAAAGCATAAAGCCGAATATTAAGAACATTATCTTGGTTGCGTCGGGTAAAGGTGGAGTGGGAAAATCGACTGTGGCAGCAGGAATGTGCATGTCGCTGGTAGCTGAAGGCTATTCAGTTGGTTTGCTGGATGCCGATATTTATGGCCCTTCAGTTCCAACTTTATTTAACCTGAAGAACATCCGTCCTTCCTATTTGCAAAAAGACGGTAAAAATGTTATTCCTCCGGTTGAACGATATGGAATTAAGATCATGTCAATCGGTTTCTTCATGGAGCCCAATCAGGCAGTGATTTGGCGCGGGCCGTTGGCATCACAGGGAGTAAAACAGTTCCTGGATGAAACTGACTGGGGCAATTTGGATTACCTGATCATAGACACTCCTCCCGGAACCGGAGATATTCACATTTCACTTTTGCAGCAATATCAAATAAGTGGCGTAATCATAGTCACCACACCTCAAACTGTTGCTATCGCCGATGTTCAGAAAGCAATCAGTATGTTTGGCGATCCAAATATCGGAGTACCCGTTCTAGGCATCGTCGAAAATATGGCATGGTTTACACCCACTGTTCATCCTGATGAAAAATATTATCTGTTCGGTCAGGGAGGCGGAAAATTACTGTCGAAAAAGTTCAATATTCCACTAATTGCCCAAATTCCGATAAATGAGACCATTTGCACCAGTTGCGACGGAGGAACGCTCAACGAATTATTCTCCGACAGCGAAGTAAAATCAGGATTCGATAAAATAACAAACCAGATACTTTGCACTAATCAGTAAAATAAATCATGATCGAACACGAATATACATTCAGGGTGATGTATCCCGACACCGATAAAATGGGGACCGTACACCATTCGAATTATCCCAAATATTACGAAACAGCCCGATGGGAATTGTTTCGAAGCATCGGTATTCCTTACCAGACCGTTGAAAAAGCCGGATATATGCTTCCGGTCATTCGCATGAATTTCAAATTTATAAAAACGGTCCAATACGACGCTCTGCTTCGTGTGAAAACAACGTTGAAAGCTATAAAAGGAGTTCGGATCTGGTTTACCTACAAACTTTACAACGAACAAAACGAATTGGTAAACGAAGCCGAAACCGAACTTGCTTTCGTGGAAATGGGTACCTGGAAACCCTGTGCTGCGCCGGAGTTTGTGCTGAAAGCCATTCAAGAAACCGATTAAAAAATTCATCGATGAATAAAATAACTTATTATCCGGTTGGTATAGCACACACTCCATTTCGCACTCCTGAAGGTACGCCAATTCAAGCAACGGTGGCAAAGGACATTCATGGTAAAATCGAAATATTTCCAGAATACGTCAAAGGACTAAAAGACCTGGAAGGTTTTTCCCATATCATTGTTCTATTTCATTTACATATCGCGAAGTTTAAATCCCTGCATGTCATACCGTTTCTTGACACCGAATCTCACGGTGTTTTTGCAACCCGCTCACCTGCACGCCCGAATCAAATTGGTTTTTCTGTTGTCGAACTCGAAAAAGTGGAAGACAACATGTTGTTTGTGAAGAATATTGACATTCTCGACGGTTCTCCAATACTGGATATTAAACCTTATATACCACAATTTGACGTGTTTGAAACAACCCGAAACGGTTGGTTTGAAGCGAACTTGTCACAAATACACAACAAAAAAGATGATGGCCGTTTTGCAAAACCGGATCATTCGTCGGATGGAGATTAAACTGTTGTATGACGAACAATACTTTAACTAAAAATATGACCAGGCAGGAAACAATAGACAAATCGCAACAACTTTTCGATGAAGGTTTTGCCTGTTCACAATCAATATTGCTGACTTTTGCCAGTCAGTTCGACCTTGATGAATGGACTGCCAAGCTTATTTCGTCAACTTTTGGAGGTGGCATGGGGCGTTTGCGTGAAAAATGCGGTGCAGTAACCGGTGGGTTTATGGTTCTGGGCCTTAAATACGGCAACGCAAATCCTAAAGATATGGATACCAAACTGGCCGCATACCGGAAAGTACGCGACTTAAACCATCAGATAGAAGAAATTCACGGCACGACCATTTGTGGTGAGATTCTCAGGAAATTTGCCACCGAAGCCGATGTTGCCGAACGGAAGCACCATAAAATTATTTGCCGGAAGATTGTTGGCGATGTAACCGGGCAGGTATTTGATTTGATAAACAGCTAACACACAAATAAAAACTAAACTATGAACGCAAAAAGAATTATCGTGATTGGCGGTTCGGCTGCCGGTCCGAAAGCTGCATCGAGAGCTCGTCGCATGGACGAAAATGCTGAGATAACAATTATCCAGAAAGCCTCCGACCTTTCTATGGCTTCATGTGGCTATCCGTATTATATCGGGGGCTTTTTCGACGACCGCGACCAATTGTTGTGCTCGCCTGCCGGAGTTGTCCGCGATTCAAAATTTTTCTGGAATGCCAAGAAAATCACAACCAAAGTCAATACTGAAGTCACTGCCATCAACCGGGAAAAGAAACTCGTAGAATTTACCAATCTGGTTTCAGGGGAAAAGAGCACTGCCGAATATGATAAACTGATTATTGCTACTGGCGCTACTCCCCGGAAACCACCAGTTCCGGGAATTGATTTGGAAGGAATAACCACTTTGCAATCGTTACCCGATGCTGATTTTTTGCGCAAGGTACACGACGAAGGACAGATTAAAAAAGCGGTGGTCATTGGGGGTGGACTGATTGGTATTGAAACCTGCGAAGCCCTTCATCTGGCCGGAATTGAAATTACTATGATCGAATTGCTGCCACAATTGCTTACCTTCCTCGATAAAAAAATGGCGCGGCTCGTCGAAAAATATGTGATGAGCAAAGCCAATGTGATCCTCGAAAACGGGGTGGCTGCCTTCCTTGGGGAAAACGGGAAACTTACCGCTGTGAAACTTCAAAACGGGACCGAAATCCCATGCGAACTGGCGGTGATTGCAATCGGTGTTTCTCCAAATACAAAACTTGCAACAGCTGCTGGTTTACTCATTGGACAAACAGGTGGCATTATCGTCGATGAATACATGCAAACCATTGATCCTGATATTTATGCGGTTGGAGATTGTATCGAAATCCCTAATCTCCTTACCGGCAATCCGGTTCATGCTCCGTATGGCGACCTGGCCAATTTACAAGGCCGCGTAGCTGGCGAAAATGTTATTTCAGGAAATGTGGCCCGATTTCCTGGAACAATACAAACTGGCGTTTGCAAAGTATTCGATTATGGCGTGGGCTCAACCGGACTTTCGAAGAAGAATTGCCTGAAAGCAGGGATTACCAACATCGAAACGGTAGTAAATGCCAGTCTGGACAAGCCAGGTTTTATGGATGGCAAATTGCTGATTACGAAACTGGTGGTTGACAAACCTAACGGTATCATTCTGGGGGCACAGGTGATCGGCCCTGGCGATGTGAGCAAACAGTTGGCCATCTGGGCGATGGCTATTAAAGGTTCGCTCACCGTCGAAGATATGATTAATGCCGACTTGCCTTATGCACCGCCTTATTCGCTGGCCATCGACCACAGCATTGCTACGGCACATATCATGCAAAATAAGCTGAAAGGCTTTTTTACCGGAATATCTTCGGAACAACTTCGGGATAAACTAAAAAGCAAAGATCCGCTTGTTCTACTGGATGTCCGCAACCCCAACGAAAATGAGCAAATGCATCTGGGAATTGGTGAAAAACTCATTCCATTGGGTCAACTTCGCAACCGGTTAAACGAAATGCCCGAAGATAAAAATACGGAGATCATTACCTGGTGTAAAATTTCGCTTCGTGGGTATGAAGCTGCGTTAATCCTTCAGGCAAATGGCTATAAAAATGTGAAGGTTTTGGAAGGCGGAATTATGGCCTGGCCGTATAAACGTGAAAAATAACAACCCCTTTAAAATTACCGACAATGAATCAAATCGTGATTGTTGGAGTTGAACCTCCTTGTCCCAGATGCAAACTTTTGGGAAATATTATTGATGCCAAAGTAAAAGAATTAAATATAGAGGCCGAGGTTTTTCACTGGGCTTATTCCACACCTGAAGCGAGAAAGATGGCTAATAACTTTGGACTGATTCCAGGAACTGCCAAAGATGTTTCGGTTAAGATACGTATCCCAATTGATAGTGAAAAAGTCAGCATGGTCAAAAACAGCACGACAATTCATCCTGAATACGATTTTCGTATTTACAACAACTGCAACTGGACTTTTGAACTGGATGAAGCATTGAGGCTTTTTGAAAACCGGGCAAAAGAAGTTGGTATCATGATGACCCCCGTTTTGATTATTAACGGGGAATTGAAACATCAAGGCAGTGTCCCCAGTCTAAATAAAATAAATGAATGGCTTAGGCAATTGAAATAAAAAAACATCAAAATGAATACGCTCAAAGAAGAACTTCTCAAGGACATCCGTTTTGTTGAGGGATTGAATTCCTGCATCAACTGTGGGGTTTGCACAGCCATTTGCCCAGCGGCCCAATTTTACAATTACGATCCCAGGATGATTGCAGATACTGTTCAGAAAGGCAATGAAGCAGAAATTGAGCAGCTTCTGAAAGGCGATACCATTTGGTTTTGCGGAGAATGTCTCTCGTGCAAAACCCGTTGTCCGAGAGGCAACACACCTGGGTATATCATTCAGGCTTTACGAGCTTTATCCATCGAAACCGGCTTTTTTATTGAGAGCGAACAGGGACGCAAACAACTGGCATTGAAGCGCACGATTGGAGAACACATCCTGAAATACGGCTATTGTGTTTACATCGACGAAATTGACACTGAAATGCACCCTGAACAAGGACCTGTGTGGAATTGGTTCAAACAAAACCGGACACAAATGCTTGAAAGGTTGGGTGCGAATTATCAGAAAAACGGTAGCGGAACTTTGCGCCAAATTTCCAAAGAATCGCTCAACGACCTTCAGCGGATTTTTGATGAAACCGACGCTACCGAACGGTTTGAAAAGATCGAGAAATACTCTGAACAGAAGGCACACGAGCTTAATATCGATTCTCAGGAAGGAAAAGATGCCTATTTTGACTATTTGCATAATGGCAACAATGAATCCGAATGATTAAAAGTGGTAAAAATCCAATGTGGGAATCCTATCAGAAAGAGATAGCCGACGATAATTATTATTTTGCCCGCAGTTGCATCCGACAAAATTTTTTCCCGGCCGCCGAGGAATTGTTCCTGAAAATCGTTAGACAGGAACTTGGTAAGGATATTTACGACGATGCCCGGCAAACATCCTGCACCGGAATTGCTTATCATTCAGGAATTGTTCCGATGGAAACAACCATGACCGTTGTTGCCCGTCAGTTTGCCCTGATGACTGAAGCCGGATACGAAAACTTCGTTTGCTCGTGTGTTACTTCGTTCGGAATTTACACCGAAATGCTGGAAACCTGGAAGCATTTTCCGGAGAAAGAACAGGAAACCCGTGAGGCGCTGAAACGGGCAACCGGAATGACTTTCGAAATCCCTAAAAACCTGGTCCACTGTAGCGATCTTGTCTATAAATTCAGGAAAGAAATTGCCGCAAAAACGAAATTTCGCCTGATTAACAAACAGACGGGCGAGCCGCTGAAAGTGGTCGATCGCATTGGTTGCCACTATGCCAAGATTTTCCCGAAAAAAGGAATTGGCGGCGCTGAGTTTCCTTATGTTTTGGCCGGAATGATTGACGAATGGGGCGGTGTGCAAGTTGATTACCCCGAACGCCGTCATTGCTGTGGCTTTGGTTTTAGGCAATACCTGCTTAAATCGAACCGGAGCTATTCGGTCAGCAACTCCAAAAAGAAATTTGATTCGATGGAACCATATCATCCTGACTTAATAATAGCAAACTGCCCTGGTTGCACGTTCTTTCTCGACCGCTGGCAGTATGTGATCTCGGAAATGGAAGGAAAAACGTATGGAGAAAATAATTATGGAATTCCGGTTTTAACGTATGAAGAACTGGCTGGATTATTACTTGGCTACAATCCTTGGGACATCGGGCTTCAGGTACACCAGGTTGCAGTTGAGCCTTTGTTCGATAAACTTGGAATTGAATACAAACCTGAAGAGAAATATTTAGGCATAAATGGCCTTAACTTGGGAAACCCCGAAATGCCAACCATTTTAAAATCTTGCTGATATGATAATCGTTACGCTGATTGAAAACATGGTTTACGAGCAAGGACTGGTCGTCGAACATTGACTTGCAATTTACATCGAAACTGAGAAACTGTTTAAAATTTTTTATTGAAGAATTTTAACTTTAATTCTATCTTTTTTTGACTCACCCCAAGTCCGATTTATCGGACTTTTTCCCTCTCTACGCGTAGAAAGGGGCAGAGTCCCGTTTAAAACGGGACGATGGGGTGAGTACTGAGTTTTAAATTAAATTTAAACAGACTCTGAATTGTGGAAAATATTTTTCGATACCAGGGAAAAAGGAATGCGTCTTCATAATGCACAAAAATTTGGTATCCAGAATGTCCTTCATATATGGTTTCTAATATCATTCTAATTACTTACCACCGGTACCAATTTGTACTCAAATGAAGATATACCGAGTGGACGAAGTTTTCCATTCTTTTTCGGTATATATATTCTTCGGGCAGGGTTGGGGTGTAGACTTCGCTTTTTTAGGCCTGTAATACGCTTTTCAATTCTTTCAATGCTCATTTGGATTGGTTCCATCAGTCCCCGGAATCATGTTACCCGGCTTTGCATGTATGTGTTGATAGGCGGTATAGAACATTTGTTCATTGAGGAGAATACGGTAGAGTCTTTCGTATTTGTAACGTAACTCTTTACTGTGTACACTTAAAATGTCTAATACTTTTCCGGATTTCTCATACGTTCTCACGTTTTCCGTTGTTTGTATTAAAGTTATAGGCTGTTCCCCTTCGCTATGTACAAGCTATTAGCTTGCTCGGACTACTACGGGAACTTCGTTGCTATATTGGGTTTTCAGAACCTTTGTTCATAGCCTTACGGCATCCCAACTTAGGCAATTTCCATTTAGTTGCATAATAACTATTAGTGCGACAGATTGTTGGATGTTTCTTTCATTCTTGTCAGCTTATTGCGGCTGTGCTATAGTTGATTTTCTTTGCTATATACTCTAATGCACAAAATAGGTAGAGTACTATGGGATGACGATTGTAAAAGCCTTCCGTTCATTGCATGATTTGGTACCGCTGAATTATCATTCAACCAAGCAAGGCTTCATCCTCGTATCTGCCTTTTCGTCTTGCTCATCAGTATCCTCTTGGCTATTAAAAGGTTTCGAGCTTTAACTAGTATGCTATATTCCTTGTCGGATTTTTCCTTTGGATAAATTAATTGACAATAGGACTATCTGAATCTTGTTCTAATATTCTGATAAATATACCTTTGCTGTGCATCATCATGGACGAACTGACGTAAAGCTGAATGAAGCGAAAGCGGCCTGGGCCGGTGAGCTGCCAAACGTAGTTTTTCGTGTGAAGCAGCTCCAGCTTTGACCTTTTTTGATTTTTTGTGTTAAGACAAAAAAGTAGTTAGGGTTTTGGGGCAAAGCTCCAATGCTAAATCAATTAGGTATTCTGTGGAATATTCAATTTTTCTTTTTAATACTTGTGATTTCCACTCATTGCTTAGGGGGACAAGAAATCCAAGAGGGATCAGGCAAATCTTCAAAAACAAATTGTTCAAGGTTCCCTTGCTCTTCGCAAAGTTGTAAAGCTTGTTCTGAAATTGGCGTATATTCAACGCCTTCGATTCTTTGTTAGGTAAAATGCAGCTTGGATTGATTATCATCAATGCTGATTTCTTGCTACTACAATTTCATCGTGGATTAAGTTTCGGTACAGTTATGGTACGAATATATGATGAAAGCCGATAATTAAAGATTAGATTCAATAAATTTATAAAAATAAAAACCGCAGTAAATCAAATATTTACTGCGGTTTTGCTATTTGTGTTTATCGTTTTTCATCTCACCTATTTGACTTCTTCAAAGTCAACATCAGTTACCTCTCCATCTTGTTTGTTGCTGCCACCAGCATTAGCATGTTGCTGTCCAGCGTCCTGAGGACCTGCTTGTTGCCCTCCGGCCTGAGCGTTATACATTTCTTGCGATGCAGCCTGGAATACAGCATTTAACTCGGCAGTTGCTGCATCAATTCCGGCAATGTCCTGAGCGCTGTGTGCAGTTTTTAGTTTGCTTAACGCAGCTTCAATCGGGCCTTTTTTATCTGCAGGCAATTTGTCGCCAAATTCTTTCAGCTGTTTTTCAGTCTGGAAAATTAAGCTGTCAGCCTGGTTCAGTTTATCCACTTTTTCACGGGCAGCTTTATCTGCTGCTTCATTGGCAGCTGCCTCGTCGCGCATACGTTTGATTTCGGCATCGCTTAAACCTGATGAAGCTTCAATACGGATTGATTGTGTTTTTCCGGTAGCTTTATCTTTGGCTGTTACGTGCAAAATACCATTTGCGTCAATATCGAAAATAACTTCAATCTGTGGGATACCGCGCGGAGCTGGTGGAAGACCATCAAGGTGGAAACGACCAATGGTTTTGTTTCCAGCAGCCATCGGACGCTCGCCCTGTAATACATGGATTTCAACCGAAGGCTGATTGTCGGATGCCGTTGTAAACGTTTCCGTTTTCTTGGTTGGTATTGTTGTGTTCGACTCAATTAGTCTAGTCATCACACCACCCATTGTTTCAATACCCAGTGAAAGAGGAGTAACATCCAGCAGTAATACGTCTTTTACTTCGCCGGTTAGTACACCGCCTTGTATAGCAGCACCAACAGCAACTACTTCATCAGGATTTACACCCTTTGACGGAGTTTTTCCGAAGAATTGCTGTACTTTTTCCTGAATAGCAGGGATACGGGTTGATCCACCCACAAGAATAACTTCATCGATATCATTTGCTTTCATTCCTGCATTTTGTAATGCTTTGGCACATGGTCCGATTGTGGCCTGAATCAAACGATCGCATAATTGTTCGAATTTGGCTCTGGTTAACGATTTTACAAGGTGTTTGGGAATACCGTTAACCGGCATAATGTATGGTAAATTGATCTCAGTTTGAGTTGAACTCGATAGTTCGATTTTTGCCTTTTCAGCAGCTTCTTTCAAACGCTGTAAAGCCATCGGGTCCTGGCGCAAATCAATTCCTTCATCTTTTTTGAATTCGTCAGCCAACCAGTTGATAATTTCCTGGTCAAAGTCGTCGCCGCCAAGGTGGGTATCACCGTCAGTTGATTTTACTTCGAAAACTCCATCACCTAATTCAAGTATTGAGATGTCGAATGTACCGCCACCAAGGTCGAATACCGCAATTTTCATTTCCTTGTGCATTTTATCCAAACCATAGGCCAAAGCAGCGGCAGTAGGTTCGTTGATGATACGACGAACATTCAAACCTGCAATTTCACCAGCTTCTTTGGTTGCCTGACGCTGAGAATCGTTAAAGTATGCAGGGACGGTAATAACAGCTTCTGTAACTTCTTGTCCAAGATAATCTTCAGCAGTCTTCTTCATCTTCTGAAGTATCATTGCCGAAATTTCCTGAGGTGAATACTTGCGGTCTTCAATAATAACCCGTGGGGTATCGTTATCGCCTTGCAAAACAGAATAAGGAACACGTTTGATCTCGTTTGCAAGGTGGCTGTAATGTTCTCCCATAAATCTTTTGATGGAGTAAACGGTTTTAGTTGGGTTGGTAATAGCCTGACGTTTAGCTGGATCGCCAACTTTACGTTCGCCGTTTTCAACAAAGCCAACAATCGATGGTGTTGTACGTTTGCCTTCGCTGTTCGGAATAACAACTGGTTCGTTACCTTCCATAACCGATACGCAAGAGTTTGTCGTACCTAAGTCAATTCCAATAATTTTTCCCATTTTATGATTTTTTAAACTTATTAATTCTTTTTTTTTGACACGCACTTTTCCAAACAATCGGTATGCCA
The DNA here is from genome assembly GCA_937915865.1 of uncultured Prolixibacteraceae bacterium. Taxonomy (GTDB): domain Bacteria; phylum Bacteroidota; class Bacteroidia; order Bacteroidales; family Prolixibacteraceae; genus Aquipluma. The sequence goes on from CALGIG010000048.1 coordinate 39,028, forward strand.
TAAATTTGGCTCATTATCTTTTGGCAATTTTGGCATTCATTTGTTTTGGCACAGTCCATGTTTTGACAGTTCCGGTGACAAAAAGGCATAAACAGGTTCTCCTTGAGGGTAATATTTCATTAAAATAAATATAAATTCAATCATGTCAGTTCATTATTTCTTTGTTATCTTCAACCCTATTAATAATTCCTAACCAATGAAGCAAAAAACAAATCAAGATGTTCCACGTGAACGACTTTTATCGCTCGATGCCCTTCGTGGGTTTGATATGTTCTGGATTACCGGAGGTGGTTCTCTGGTATATGCTCTTGAAAAATTTACCGGAGCTGAATGGATGAAACCCATTGCCGAACAAATGGAACATGTTCCCTGGGCAGGTTTTCATTTCGAGGACCTTATTTTTCCTTTATTTATGTTTATTAGTGGAATAGCTATTCCTTTTGCGCTTATCTCAAAGATCGAAAAAGGTGTACCACAGGCTGATATGGCAAAAAAAGCAATTAAACGTGGTCTGGCACTTGTTGTAATCGGTTGGATATACAATGGCTTACTTGAGAATTTGTTTAGAGATGGAAGTTTTGTAGGCCATGTGCGTTTCCCGAGTGTTTTGGGACAGATTGGATTAGGTTATATGTTTGCCGCTTTAATTACTATTTACACCAAATCGATTAAGCAAAGGTTATATTGGCTTGGAGGAATCATTTTAGGTATTGGCATCATTCAGCTTTTAATACCTGTACCCGGTGTGGGAGCTGGCGTTCTAACACCCGAAGGTTGCATCAATGGTTACATCGATCGTATGTTGGTTCCGGGACGGTTACATGGAAAAGTATTTGATCCTGAAGGGTTGTTGTGTATTGTTTCTGCCGTTTCTGTTACGCTGATGGGCTCGTTTGCAGGTTATATTCTTCGAGATAGAAAAACTGAACAACTACAAAAAGTAAAATATTTAGCGTCGATTGGTGCTATTGCCATTGTTGTTGCCTTGTTACTTAGCACTTTTTACCCAATCATTAAAGCTTGCTGGACTGATAGTTTCAATATTCTGACCAGTGGAATAGGCTTTTTACTGATTGCCTTATTTTATTGGATAATTGATATTAAAGGATGGCAGAAATGGTCGTTCTTTTTCAGAGTTATTGGTATGAACTCGATTTTTATTTATCTTTTCAATAGGTTCACCGATATTCCTGATAAATTATTCTTTGGTTGGGCCAACGTTTTGGGTCAGGACACGGGCCAATTGATTGCTGTTGCCGGAATGATAGGTATAAATTGGTGTGTATTGTATTTCCTTTATAAAAAGAATATATTTTTCAGAGTATAAAACAAAGAAGCCGGTTCAAACCGGCTTCTTTGTTTTAGAATATGGCATAACGAAGCCCCAGGTTGTAACTGAAGTCATACCCATGATGAGAATAATGTTTTGAAGTTGAGTAATTTGAAAAGAATGAGCCTGTAAATTGTAGTTGTGGTGAAATGAAATAAGTGAATCCTAAATTAGCCGATGGATAATTATCCCAAGCTTTATTTAATGATGTCTCAAACTCATATCCATGGTAGGATAAAGATCCGGTTATATTTGTTCTGGTGTTCGGGTAAAAACCATAACTGATTGAAATAAAGCTGCTAAACAAGTTTGTTGGATAGTTAGAATTTATGTAGCTGTTTTTTTCAATTAATGTTTGACATTCGGCTCCAATGAAGAATCTTCGTTCCCAAAACAAATTGATTTGTTTATTGTGTTCAAAACTAATGTCTGATTTTAAACTCGTTTTTCTTGGTGTGTAAACAGAACCACCTGTATATTCGTCTCTATATATATCAGTATTCGGAAGTAATTGAAATACAATTTCTTTTCCGGATTTTCTATCGAAATATGATGGATAGCTCCAGTAATCATTCAAGGTGGTAAAATATCGCATGTCAGTTCTGTCTATAAGTTTTTGTGAGTAAAGCATTGAGTCGAGTGCCTGGAATTCAGTAATTTTTCTTTGACGGTAGTCAAAGAATCGTTTGTTGTGAAGCTGAGAAATGAATTTGGAAAACTCAAAAATATCTTGTTCCTTGAGTTCGCGGTCTAGAGAATTTTGTTCCTTGAGTTTTGTAAGTATATAATAACCTTGCCATAAATCACTAACATGTTCAATTCTTCCGCTTCCAATGCTTATTCCAACTCCCAGCTTGGTGTTGTATGATTTAGAGTCACTTAATGTTGTGTTTTCCGTATATTTATCTCGCGAATAACTGGATGAAAATGTGAGGACCTCTCCAATGAAAAGTTTATCCTCTTTTAAGTAATTTTTTCTGGATGCTTCAATTTCAAGATTAAGATCCGGCGAAATTTCTTTACTTTTTGAATTATAGTTTTCGGTTTTGTAATAATTGTATGATCCAAAGAATGAGATGTTTAATTGATCAATTCTTTTTCGTGTGAAGTTGGAATATTTATATTCCGTATCAAAATTGCTTTGGAATTTTGAACTCTTGTATTTTTGAGTAGTGTTTATATCATCAATTGGATAAGTGAAGGTGTGGTTGGAACTACTGCCGACAGAGTTAAAATTAAACTCCAGTTCATGTCGTTTGTAATCTGGAAATTTGTATTTCGAAAGGTTAAAGTTTTTGTCCTGGGCATACCCAATTGTAGCCAGCATGCTGAAACAAAGGATTGTAAATTGTTTTTTCATGGTGATAGCTTTTTTGTTAACAGTACGAATTTACAATTAAAATTTTCATAATTTATGATATTAATATATTTTAACGATCCAGTGGCCGATTTGAAATCTTCAGTTATGAATTGAAAATCAGAAATCCCATTGTATAAATTTTTATTTTTGTGGCCATATTAAAATTCAAATGATATGTCGGTTCACAAGGAAATAAAAAGGGTTACCACTCATGTGCTTTCGGAAATGAAACTCAAAGGAGAAAAGATTGCCATGCTCACTTCGTATGATTACAGTATGGCAAAGCTGGTCGATCAGGCTGGAATTGATGTTATTCTGGTTGGTGACTCAGCTTCGAATGTAATGGCTGGTAACGAAACAACACTGCCAATAACACTCGACCAAATGATTTATCATGGAAAATCAGTAGTGAAAGCAGTTAACCGGGCCTTGGTTGTTGTCGATATGCCTTTCGGGACTTATCAGGGAAATCCTCTTGAAGCTTTGAATTCGGCTGTTAAAATAATGAAGGTAACCCATGCTGATGCAGTTAAAGTAGAAGGAGGACGAGAAATTATTGAGTCGGTTGAGCGAATCCTGTCTGCAGGTATTCCGGTTATGGGGCACCTTGGTTTAATGCCACAGTCGATAAATAAATATGGGACTTATAATGTGCGGGCTAAAGAAGAAGTTGAGGCGACTAAACTGATAGAAGATGCTAAACTTTTAGAAGACGCCGGGTGCTTTGCTATTGTGCTTGAGAAAATTCCTGCTGAACTTGGGACACGTGTAGCTCAGGCTTTAAAAATTCCGGTAATTGGCATTGGAGCAGGTGGTGGAGTTGATGGACAAGTCCTTGTTATTCATGATATGTTGGGAATTACCCAAACATTTTCTCCTCGATTCCTGAGAAGATATTTAAATTTGGCTGAGGAAATAAAAGGAGCTGTCAACAACTATGTTCAGGATGTAAAATCGCAGGATTTCCCGAACGAAAGAGAACAATATTAGAGTTTCAAGTTGGGATTAGAAATTGGATATTGAGTATTCGATATTGATTATTGGATATTTATAACACGTAAATTATATGGAAATTATCTACGAAGACAACCATATTATTGCCATTAACAAAGCTTGTGGCGAGATTGTGCAAAGCGATAAAACGGGAGATGTAACACTTATTGACAAAGTGAAAGAGTACATTCGTGTGAAATACAATAAACCGGGTGAAGCCTGGCTTGGATCGCCGCATCGACTCGATCGGCCAACAAGTGGTGTTGTTCTTTTTGCGCGTACCAGCAAGGCGCTAGCCCGCCTGAATGAAATGTTTCAGGATAAAGAGGCGATTAAAAAAACTTACTGGGCAGTTGTTGATGCACTTCCAGAGGAGGAGGAAGGTACTTTGCATCACTGGTTGATTAAAGATGAGGAAAAGAATAAATCTCATGCTCATAATAAGGAACGAAAAGGAGCCAAAGAGGCTATTTTGCATTACAAACATGTAGCTTCACTTAATAATTACCACCTTCTCCAAATAGATTTAAAAACCGGACGTCATCATCAGATTCGTGCTCAACTGCATCGGATTGGCCTGCACATAAAAGGTGATTTGAAATACGGGGCAGCCCGAAGCAATGATGATGGTGGAATCCATTTACATGCCCGTAAAATTGAGTTCATTCATCCGGTAACAAAAATTCCTGTGAAAATTGTGGCCAAACCACCTAAAGATCCAATTTGGAACGATTTGGTGTTGATTGATTACCTGAGGGAATAAATGTAATTTTTCTCAAAAACCAGATAGATGGATAATCGTAGTTGTAAATTGTTTGATGTCTATGGTTTTATATATTGTTTCTGTTCTTCTTTTAATGATTGCTTTACTGCCTCATCTGATTTATCTTGTTTCGTGAAGAAATAGCTATGTAATTGACCGAAAGTAAATCCATACAGCGAATAAATGGCTATTCCATGAGTACATACCAAAGTTGAACATTAATCCTAAAATTTATACAAAAGCATGGCAATATATAGTTGTCATTACCTAAATGGCTGAATATGGCCATGGGGTGGGGGCGTGCCATGTACTATTTCTTCAGAGTTCGAATAAAGGGCTCCCTCAATTCTTCCATTTTAACTCAGCTTATTGTTTAATTTTTTTCCTTAGAAATTTGCTGTAAGTACGTTTCATCTTCGTATTTTACTTGGCTTATAAACTTTCTTTAAGTTTTGAATTAAATATATGATTCAGATTTCCAATTATTTAGGTAGTAAGAAAAACACAAATTAATTCAATCGTAAATTGGCTTAATAAACTAACGGAAAAATACCTGCGCCTAAAAAGGAAGTCCTAACTTTACCGACCAAATATGAAATTCATGAAACAACTATTAATATTATTCATACTAACACTTGCTATTACAATCAACTGTTTTGCAAAACAAAATCCTGGATTTGCGAAACTAACTAATGATCAATGGGTTGATTCCTTGATGAAAAAGCTTACGCTTGATCAAAAAATCGGACAACTTTTCATGATTCAGGCTTATTCGAATTTGAAGTACCAGAAAACCGAAGAATTAGTAAAGCAAATAAAACAATTTCATGTCGGTGGTGTCATCTTTATGCAAGGAGGACCGCTAACCCAGGCAAAAATCACTAACCGATTTCAAAAAGCTTCGGAAATTCCTTTGTTAATTGCAATAGATGGCGAGACCGGTTTAGGATTCAGGCTCGATTCGACTATGAATTACCCCGTTCAGATGGCTTTGGGAGCAATTTCAGATGATACTTTGATTTACCAGATGGGTTATGAAATAGGTAAACAATGCCGTCGACTTGGAATTCACATGAATATGGCTCCTGTTTGTGATATTAATGTGAAACCTACAAATCCAGTAATCAACTATCGCTCTTTTGGCGAAGACAGGACAATGGTTGCCCGAAAGTCGTGGTTGTATGCGCAAGGAATGCAAGATGCCGGGATACTTGCTACTGCCAAACATTTCCCGGGACATGGAGATACAGAAGCCGATTCGCATCATCGGCTACCTGTAATCCGACAAAGTAAAAGTGAACTGGATTCAGTAGAATTGTTCCCGTTTTCTTTATTAATAGATAAAGGGATTGGAGCTGTAATGACAGGACATCTTCAGGTTCCGGCATTGGAACCGAACTCAAAAGTTCCGGCATCATTATCTTCAAAAATTATCAGGAAAAAATTACAAAAAGATTTAGGGTTCAATGGATTGATCATAACCGATGCTATGAATATGGCCGGTGTGGGTAAAGCTTCTTCGGCCTTGGTTGTAAAGGCTTTAAAAGCAGGTAATGATATGGTTGAAATAGTTCCTAACCTGGCGCAAGCCATTGCTGCCGTAAAGCGTGCCGTAAATGCCGGCGAGATAAGTATGGTAGAAATCGACAATAAATGCCGTAAAATCCTAACCGTCAAAAAGTGGTTGAATTTGGACAAACAAAATATTACCGATCTCAAAAACCTTGGAGAGGATTTAAATCGGAACCAATATGTCCTAACTAAAAGGCTACTTTTTGAAAAAGCACTTACCGTTTTGGAAAACAAGAATAATTTGCTTCCGCTTAAACAATTAGACTCCCTTAAAATTGCAAGTTTATCGATTGCATCTGAGGGGGTTACGGCTTTCCAGGAAATGCTGGGCAATTATACGCAAATTGATAATTTTAACATAAGCAAAACTCCTACAGAAAATGAAATTGAGAAGTTAATCGCTCAGTTAAAACCCTACAACCTGATTCTCGTTGGTATACATGGGATGGGATTAAGTCCGGGCAGGCGTTATGGAATAAGTGACCAGCAAATAAAACTTGTCGGAAAATTGGCCTTAAAAAATACAATATTTACTTTTTTTGGAAATCCCTATGCACTAACAAACTTTTCTACCTTAAAAAATGCTGCTGGTTTAATAATTGCTTATCAGGATGACAAAGAAACAGAAGAACTATCGGCGCAACTAATTTTTGGGGCTATCGATGCCCAAGGTAAGCTTCCGGTAACAGTTCCAGATTTATATCCTGTACTTTCCGGCATACAGTTTAAAAGCATTCAACGTTTAAAATACACTTTGCCTGAAGAAGTTGGAATAAACTCGGAATATTTAAATTACCTTATCGATTCAATTGTCGATAAAGGCATATCAGCAAAAGCTTTCCCCGGGTGCCAGCTCTTTATTGCAAAAGATGGTAAAGTGATTGTTGATAGAAGTATAGGATATTTGACTTATGACAAAAAGCAAGCTGTACAGAATTATGTATTGTACGATTTGGCATCGGTTACCAAAGTTTCGGCACCACTCCCAGCAGTAATGAAACTGTATGATGAGAAAAAAATAGATATAGATAAACCCTATTCCAATTACCTGGTCGAATTTAAAAATACGAATAAATCCGGCATTTCTGTTCGTGATGTTTTAACACACCAGGCAAGGCTTCAACCTTTTATACCTTTTTATTTAGAGCCAGGTACCAAATCAACTATAAGAAACGGGGTATTCATAAATCATCCCACTGAACAATACTCAATACGAGTATCGAAAAATGTTTATGCGAGAAATGATTTTATCCAACAGGTTATTACTGATATTGCAAAATCGCCTCTTCTGCAAAAAAAAGAATATGTTTATTCCGACCTTGGAATGGGATTGCTACGGTTTGTGACCGAAAGGCTGGTAAACAAAAGCTTTCCCGAATATCTCACTTGCGAATTTTATAAACCATTAGGGGCTGTGAGCACTGGATTTAACCCCTACGAAAAATATCCGGTTGAACAAATTGCACCAACCGAAGACGATCAATATTTCAGGAAAGAACAATTACAAGGTTTTGTACACGACGAAATGGCAGCTGTACTTGGAGGAGTTTCGGGAAATGCCGGACTATTCAGTACTGCAAACGATTTGGGGAAACTGATGCAGATGTATTTGCAATTAGGGTATTATGGCGGGAAACAATACATCTCGCCGGAAACAGTAAAAGAATTCACCAAGGTGCAATTTCCGCAAAGCAATAACCATAGGGCACTTGGATTTGATAAACCTTCGCCTGGGATAAAAGGTGAAAAGAATAAGTTTCCAGCCGCCGATGCTAGTCCAGAAAGTTATGGACACACAGGATACACAGGAACTTTTGTATGGATGGATCCTGAAAATCAACTACAGGTAATTTTCTTGTCAAATAGGGTCTACCCAAGCCGCAATCATTCAGCAATTTCAGATTTAAGTATTCGTCCATCTATACAACAGGCAGTTTACACTTCGTTAAAAAAAGGCTTAGACAACTATTAAAAATTGTTAATTATCGGTTAAGCTTTTTTACACTCTTTATCTGCTTAAAAAAAATGAAAAACCTTGTCTGACAACTAAAAACAGGGGAAACTTAACTAAATTGAAGAAATGATATTCAAATTTATGCTTGTAATATGTCAATAAAACATAGATGTTACCTCATTGTTATTTCTATATTAATTCTATCTTTAGAGTGTATTTAAAAGTAAAAAGAGTGTACAACCATAAAAACTAAATGTCATGGAAAGAAAAATCACTTTTAACGAGCTACGTCACATCAAAGACAGTTTACCTGACGGTTCAATCAGTCAAATTGCGCAGGAGTTTGGGATGGAGGTTGAAACCGTCAGAAATTATTTTGGAGGCGCAAATTACGTGAAAGGAAAATCAGTTGGATTGCACATTGAACCAGGGCCAGACGGAGGCGTAGTACTTCTTGATGATGCAGCTATTCTGGAAAGAGCTCAGGAACTAATCGCATCTCATTCAAACTAAATTTAATTTTATTATTTAAATAGACTGCCTTATCTTTATAGGGCAGTTTTTTTTTGTCAAATATTAACCCATCCAACTATCATGAAAAACTTTGGAATAACTCTGGCTCTTCTTTTTATTGCGTCGATGTCGTTTGCACAAAAACAACTTTTCAACGGAAAAAACCTGAAAAATTGGGATATACATCTTGGTGCTCAAATTGTTGGTTTTGAATACCTTGCGAAAAAAGCAACTCCAGCCTCAACATACTGTATTAAGAAACTTGATGGACAAAAAGTAATATATATTTCAGGCGACATTTTTGCATCGCTGGCTACAAAAGAAGAGTTTGAAAACTATCACCTGCACCTGGAATTTAAATGGGGTGAAAAAGTTTACGGGAAACGCAACAGCGGTTTACTTTACCACAGTTTTGGCCCTTTTGGCGCAGCTTTCGGAACCTGGATGGCATGTATTGAACATCAGCTCATGCACGAGAATCTAGGTGATACTTATTTGATGGGAAATACATGGTGCCAGGTAAAATCGAAAATGGGAAATTACGGAACCACCTACTTTTATGATCCGAACGGACAACTTTCGACTTTTAGCGAAGACACCAACGGACGATCTATTAAAAAGAAGGAGGATGCAGAAAAACCTCTTGGAGAATGGAATACAGTAGACCTGTATTGTTTTGGGCAAACTTCTGTTCATGTTGTAAATGGTAAAGTAGTAATGGTAAATACCAATTGTAGCACCAACGATAACGGTAAAACTGCTCCACTAACCAAAGGGAAAATCCAAATACAATCAGAAGGAGGCGAGTTTTATATCAGGAAGATGGAAATCAATGATATTACTGAAATTCCATCTGATCTGCTGAAATAATTGTCTGGTATTCTTTCGGACTAACCCTGCATGATTTCCGAAACTTGACAGGGTTTTTTCTGACAAATCTGAACTTTCCGGAATTTGCGTGTACTATGTGTATAAAATAAATTACATGGAACAACGCATAAATAACCTCATTGGGTGGATTATTTTCCTGATTGCATTAATTGTATATACCTTAACTCTTGAACCAAGCCTAAGCCTCTGGGATTGCGGCGAGTTTCTCACGTCGGCTTACAAACTCGAAATTAACCATTCGCCCGGAGCTCCTCTGTTTATGCTCCTGGGCCGTATTTTTTCATTACTTAGTTTCGGAAATCCGACAAAAGCTGCGTTCTTCATCAATATGATTTCGGCAATTGCCAGCGCAGCCACTATTCTCTTTTTGTATTGGACAATCGTTTGGCTAATCTCTAAACTCGAACAGAAACAAGGCAAAACCTTTCCGCTTGCTTTGAAATTCGGGGCAGCAACAGTTGGAGCGTTGTCGTTTGCATTTACCGATTCGTTTTGGTTTTCGGCAGTCGAAGCCGAAGTATATGCCTTATCGTCGCTTTTTAGTGCTATAGTTTTATGGGCCGCCACTCGTTGGGAAAGAGATGCCGATAATCCATATTCTTCTCGTTGGATCATCCTTATTTTCTTCCTGATCGGACTTTCAATAGGAGTGCATTTACTAAATTTACTTGTTATCCCATCAGTCGCGCTTATCGTTTTTTTCAGAAAATACAAATACTCTGTAAAGGGACTTATTACCACAATTTTGATCAGCGGTTTTGGAATAGTGGTGCTTCTGAAAGTATTTATTCCCGGGATTTTAGAACTCTCCAAAAGTCTTGAATTGCTTTTTGTCAATAGTCTGGGCCTGCCTATTCATTCAGGAATTTTGACATATATTGTTTTGCTGGTTGCCGCAATTGCGTTTGGGTTGGTTTACAGCACTAAAAAGAAACTGCCTGCACTAAATCTGGTTCTGTTATGTATAACATTTATGCTCGTTGGTTATACCTCTTATATCACTACAATTGTACGCGCTTCGGCTAATGTGCCCATTAACCAGGGAAACCCGGATACAACCTTTGGTTTATTGAATTACCTCAACCGTGAACAATACGGAACACGACCGATTATTTATGGTGAAAATTTTGGGTCGATAGCGACCGGTTATAACGAACGATATACCTGGCTTGTACGAAATGGGAAATATGTTAGCAGTAAACTAAATCCTGAGGTTGAATACGATAGCAGGACCATCGGATTTTTCCCTCGTATGCATAGCGCCGATCCTGAACATATCGAAGCCTACAAAAAACAGTTTGGCATGAAAGGAAAGAAGATAACTTTTTCTGATAACGACGGAAATCAAACAGAAACAGTGATCCCAACTTTTCAGGAAAACCTTTCGTTTTTCTTTAAATATCAACTCGGATTCATGTATGTCCGGTATTTCTTATGGAATTTTGTGGGGCGCCAGAACGACATCCAGGGCACAGGCGACCTGATCAACGGTAATTGGCAATCAGGAATATCGTTTATTGATAAGGAAGTTACGGGACCGCAAAATAATCTTCCTTCCGAAATGAAATCAAACCGTGGTCGTAATTCGTATTTCTTTATGCCCTTTTTGCTGGGAGTTTTGGGACTTGTTTATCATTACAAACGTGATAAAAATAACTTCATGAGCACCGGTTTACTTTTCTTCCTGATGAGTTTTGCGCTGGTGGTTTACCTCAATGAAGTTCCTAACACACCACGCGAACGTGACTATGTTTATGTTGGATCGTTCTATGTTTTCTGTATCTGGATTGGGATGGGAGTATTATCCATGTATACATTCCTGAATAGAAAGCTGAATAAAAGAAATGCAATAATTGCATCTGTCACAGTATGTCTGGTAGTCTCTCCGCTCTTATTAATTGTTCAAAATTACGACGATCACGACCGCTCTGGAAGATATTCGGCCCGCGACTTAGCCCGAAATTATCTTGAATCGTGTGAGCCCAATACTATCCTATTCACTCATGGCGACAACGATACTTATCCACTTTGGTATTGCCAGGAAGTTGAAGGCATTCGTCGCGACGTTCGGGTTGTAGTTATGCCATATCTTTCGGCTGAATGGTATATAGCTCAGTTGCAACGGAAAGTTTATCAGAATGAACAGCTTAAGATGACTATTCCTTACGAAAAATATCAAACCGGACAGCTCGACTATGTATATGTTGTACCAAAAATTGAAGAAGAACAACGGTTGAACGACGTACTTGAATTTGTTGCCAGCGACTCGTCGAAAACGAAACTCACGATTGAAAGCGGCGAACAATTAAGTTATATACCAGCAAAAAAACTAAGGATTGAAAATCCTGATCAGGAGCCAATTCACATAGAACTTAATAAAAAAGCTATAAATAAAGGTGATTTGGCATTTTGGGACATTATCTCATCGAATAAAGGGAAACGCCCGATTTGTTTTACAGCATGGTTCGATGCCAAAGAACACGGGCTGAAAAATAACCTGATTTATGATGGATTGATCTATTGGCTGAGCGACAAAAAGACCGACTGTACATCAATACTCGATGCCGGGACAATCGATTCAACAAGTTTGTACAACAAACTCATGAAAAAATGTAACTGGGAAAATCTGGCTAATCCACATATTAACTTCGACTGGCACCATCGGCGTATGTTTGCCAGTATGCAAATCAGAAATGCTTTCTTTCGTCTTGCTCAAAAATTAACTAATGAAAACCAGCCGGATAAAGCGTTAGAAGTATTGAAAAAGGCCAACGAGACAATGAGTTTAAAAAACTGGCCGGTTGATTACCATAGCATCCTGTTGGCTGCATTGTATGTCCAAAATTCACAAAAAGAAATGGGTAAAACTAAATTTAAGGAACTAAGCACATCGTTAGAAGAATGGCTCTTTTATTACTCAGAATTTCCTAAAAACCAGAGAGAATCGATATTGGAAGATGCTGGTTATAAATTATCGCTGTATAATGAGCTTATCAAACAAGCAACAGATACACTTGACGAAAAAGAACTTAAAGCCATGAAAAATAAACTTATAGCTTATGCGAATAAATTCTCCTGAAACAAAGCTGTAGAAAATAGTGAGCGGGTGACTCAAGGTCACCCGCTCACTAAAAAAGGCACATATTTTATTTAGTCGGAATATTCTTTAGCGTTTCGATCAGGAAATCCCAGAATTTACTTACCGATTCAATATTCACTTTTTCATCAGGAGAGTGCGGGAAGCGAATAGTTGGGCCAAACGAAATCATATCCCAATTTGGATATTTTCCGCCAAGGATACCGCATTCCAACCCGGCATGAATGGCTTTAATTTCAGGAATTTGGCCATATTTTGCCTGATAAACCTGTTGCATCGTTTTCAGTATTGGCGATTCCATGTTCGGCTTCCAGCCCGGATAACCGCCAGTTAGTGTAACTTTTGCCCCGGCCAGGGTAAATACCGATTCCATACGAGAGCCAAGCTCTGCCTTTGCCGAATCGACTGAACTACGCATCAAACAGGCAATGCTGATTGTTTTTGTGGCGTTGTCTGATTTCACAATGGCCAAATTAGTCGATGTTTCAACCAGCCCGATCATGCTGTCGCTCATACGGATTACTCCGTTTGGGGCAGCGACAACCGCATGGGTCAGGTTAATCTGAGTTTGCTCATCGATCATGCTGGTAGGTATTTCAGTTTTCGCCAGTTCAATTTTTAGAGTTGGTTCTGTAACCGAAAGTTCTCGCTTAATAACATTGGTTAAACCGGCAATCAAGCCAACAAGCCTGTCGGCTGTTGCATACGGGACGGTAATTACGCCAAAAGCTTCGCGGGGGATAGCATTGCGCAAACTGCCACCGTTAATTGAAGCCAACCTGGCTCCGCAAACTTTGCTGGCTTCTTTCAGTACACGGAAGAAAATTTTGTTGGCATTTCCCCGACCAAGGTTTATGTCCATTCCTGAATGCCCGCCTTTCAAACCGGTTACATTAAGTTTAAATGCAATTGATTCAGCGGGAACCGCAACCTCAGTAAACGAAAATTCGGCATAAGCGTCTTCACCGCCTGCACAACCAACGTACAACTCGCCTTCATCTTCCGAATCCATATTGATCAGAATACTACCATTCAGTACACCGGGTTTTAACCCAATAGCACCATCCATTCCTGTTTCCTCTGTAGCAGTAAACAATGCTTCAATCGGTCCATGAACAATGTTGTTTGATGCAAGAATAGACATTGCTGAAGCTACACCAATGCCATTGTCGGCGCCTAATGTTGTGCCATTGGCTTTAACCCATTCGCCATCGATGAAAGCCTCGATCGGATCATTTACAAAATCGTGAACTTTGTCACTATTTTTCTGTGGAACCATATCAAGATGGCCCTGCAAAATAACACCTTTACGATTTTCCATTCCGGGTGTAGCCGGTTTACGAATGATTACATTCCCAGACTCATCCTGGATGGTTTCCAATCCAAGACTTATGCCGAAGTTCACCATAAACTCCCGAATTCGCTCCTCATGATGTGAAGGACGCGGAATCCGCGTCAACTCGTAAAAATTAGCCCAGACCTCGTTGGGCTGTAATTTAATGATTTCGTTACCCATATATTTGTTTTTAAAAAGAAATTCTGATGAAATGAGCATGATTTCTGAAAACACCAATCAAAATGGATATTTCCCAATCATGCGAATTCCATACGGCAATTAAAAAATTAAAAATTTACGTATGAAAATTAAGTTTCTAAAGGTACAATTTAAACCGCTAGTTGTTTATGCAATTGAGCAATAAAAAACCTGCAATCATTTAAACGAATGCAGGTTTTCGATAGTCACATTTCAACGATTTTTGTTATTCCTTAATGTTTGGTTTTTCAAGTCCATAGCCTTTTTTGCTGTCCTCCGCTTTCAGAAGTAAAGCAAATCCAATGGCCAGAAATCCGAAGAGGGCAAAAATCAACATCGGAATCATGTAGTTGTATTGCGTCACAACTTGTTCCTTGCCATCAACTAATTTATTGATTGTTCCGGTGATGCAGTATTTATCAAGCACAACACCTATCAAAAGCGGAACGCCCATCAATCCCCAGTTTTGTACCCAGAATGTCATGGCATAAGCAGTTCCCAGTTTACTGTGTGGAATAATTTTGGCGATAGATGGCCACATGGCTGCAGGAACCATTGAAAACGCAATTCCCAGAAGGATTACAAGGCCAATAGCAATCGGGAAACTGTTGAGCGACGGAATAGAGAACAACAGATGAACACATACTAATAAGATAGAACCAAGTACCATGATTGATGCTCCTTTGCCTTTTTTGTCGAAAACACTACCAAATACAGGAGTAAGAAGCAGCGCGCCAAAAGGCAACAATGCCGGGATATATCCGGCAAAAGTGTCAGAAATATCAAATTTCTGGACAATCATGTTGGTAGCATATTTAATGAAGGGGAAAACAGCAGAATAGAACAACACACATAAAGTAGTAATGTACCAAAATGCGCGATTTTTCCCAATTTCGATAATATCGGCAAATTTAAACTCTTCGTCGGCAGCTACTCCGGCATTAGCATCTTCTCTATCTAACTTGCGGTCCATGAATGTGAAAAGAATGAAAACCAACATCCCGATGCACAGGAAAACCAGTGCAAGGAGAACGGGAGCACTGATATTGCCAGTCATACGGACCAAAGGTATTGGCGTGAACATAGCCAGCGCAGTTCCGATACGACCAGTTGATGTATTTAAACCGATGGCAAGAGCCATTTCTTTTCCACGAAACCAGCGAACAACAGCTTTATTGGCGGCAATCCCGAACATCTCGCAACCTACACCGAAAATAGCAAACCCGAACCCTGCCACTACGGCTGATTTAGCCGAGGAAGCAATGGCCTGCCAACCAAAAATATTTAATTCAAACATTCCCTGAACGTGTCCCGAAATAGCCCAATATTTAATGGCGGCGCCAACCAGCATAATTGCGATGGAAAGAATTCCGGTAAAGCGAACGCCCATTTTATCGAGGATCATTCCGCTGAATACCAGCATCAATAAAAATACGTTGAACCAACCGTATCCGCTGGTGAAAAATCCGTAGTCGGAAGCCGACCATGATAAGTTAGCCTGAAGCCGTTCCTGCAAAGGAGCCATAGCATCAGTTAAATAATAAGCACACATCATGGTAAACGATACCAGTATAAGTACCAGCCATCGGGCAGTTTTCGAATCGCGAAGTGTCGCTATTGTTTCAGTCATTTGAAGAAGTATTTTGATAAATTATTAATTGCCCTAAATATAAGAAAATATGTATCAGTTAAACGAGGATAAATTACATCAAAAAAAATCCTGACAGCTTAATTTGCCAGGATTTCTATGTCATTATTTTGTTTCTGTTTTACTTTCAACAATACTTTTTATTGCTCCCGTTGTGGGATAAAACTCAAGCTTATAGCTTCCATCAAGTAATTCTTCGGGAACAGGCGCTACTGTTCCAAACTGAGCAATTGGAGTACGCGCTGTAGCTAATGGTTTGCTACCATCGAGGATACGTATTTCGGCCATACCTGGAATACGGTAAAAAACTCCACTTCTTCCGGCTTCGGGATTTGCCGATGTACTTAAGGAATTTTGCTTCGCGGCCAAATCGTCGTTTTTCACAACCTCAATTACTATCGGACGCCCCGATAAGTCAGTTTTGGGTAAAACGCCCCGATCGTCGCTAAATCTGAAAAAAACTTCTCCTTTTGCTGTTTTTTCACCCGGAATGTAGTCGAAGCTGAATTCGTAGCACTGTTTGGTCGATTTTCCAATGAACAAGGCCAGATAATTTTCTTCCATCTTGGCTAATTCATCACGCATAATTTCGAAGGATTTTCCATCGGGAAGTGGTTCGTTATTAGCGTTTGTCAGCAATGAGAAACGCGAATTCCGTAGGTTAAAGATAGTTTCGGCGGCTTCGGCAGCTTTTTGGTCCGGATTTTTCGATACCATTTTGAAACGCTTAGTTGTATCTGCCGGTGAATAAAAACTCCAAATTGAAAGATCAGTGAAATTGACCCTGTCTCCTGGTTCTTTCAGTATAAACGATTGCGTAGTTATTGCCGATTCTGAAGATTTTGTTACTGAATTAATTCCTGCAATGACACCAGCATCAGTAAGGCTAACTAACTGAGCTACCGATCCCAGAGCTTTACGAACCTGATCGGCATCGGGCTGGCTAAAAGTTTCCAAAGTCAGTCCATCTATTGTCCAGTGATCGGCATCAGTAACCGGTGCATTATCTATTCCAAGCAATTTTTGAGCATAACTCTGGAATGGACCATGAACAAACTTTTCGCGTGTGGCCTTTACCTTCACTCTTATACCTGTTTCGGGTAAGGAATAAATAACACCTTCAACAATGCCAGTTGCTCCCGGAACTTCTTTCTTTTTGTCATCCTTTGGGGAGGCAAATACTGAAACTGCAAAAAGAATTAAGATTGTTGTGAATATCGAAGTCTTCATTCTAAATATTTTAATTGGTTTCTGTTTCCCGATTTTACATGTTTTATTTTAATAAAAACCCAAAAATAGCCAAAATATTATTCGAATAGCCGAAAAGCTTCACCCAGATGATTTATTATATCGCCAGCAATTAAAGCAGTTTCTCCGATTACTTTTTTTGCCAAATCGCCTGCAAGCCCATGAATGTAAACTCCCGCAAGAGTTGCATCGCCAGCAGAATAATTTTGAGCAAGTAAACCAGCTATTACTCCGGTTAAAACGTCGCCACTGCCTGCAGTAGCCATTCCTGGATTGCCTGTACTATTAAAATACACTTTACCATCAGGAAATGTAATACACGTATGTGCTCCTTTTAAAACAACAATCACTTTATATTTTTGCGAAAACTGAAGTTGTTTTTGCAGGCGTTCATACGAATTTGCAGAAGTTCCGGCCAATCGTTCAAACTCTTTGGGATGTGGTGTCAAAACTGACATTTCAGGTAAAAGATTGAGTAATTCCCGGTTTTCTGATAATATATTTAAAGCATCAGCATCGACAACCAATTTTTGAACATTGGCCTGAAGAAGTTTTTTTACAGCTTTCTTCATTTCTTCATTTTTACCCAAACCCGGACCAACACCAATAGCTGAGTATGCCGTCAGTTCAGGAATTTCTGAAAAAATGTTGTGTGACAAGTCGATCGAAATCATGGCTTCGGGTACCGAAATTTGCATGATTTCGTATCCTTTTTTGGGAATATGGGTTGTCAATAGTCCGGAACCTGCCCTCAAACAGGCTTTGGATGCCAAAACTGCTGCGCCCATTTTTCCATAACTTCCAGCGATAAGCAAGGCATGGCCATAAGTACCCTTATGCGAAAATTTATTCCGCTTTTTAATTTTTTCAGAAATAAATTCACTGTTCAAAAAATACATGTTGCTTTCCGTTTGACTAATTGCTTCGGAATGCAGTCCGATCGGCAGAACTTTCCATTCGCCAACAAATTGTTCATTTTCAGGAAAGAAAAAACTCAGTTTTGGAAACTGAAACGTGAGCGTGAAATTTGCCTGGGCGATAACTGATAAATTATTTTTACTGTTGTCTTCGCCAAAAAGTCCGCTTGGAATATCAATTGAAATAACAGTTGCTCCCGATTGATTGATGTGAAGGACAATTCTCGCAGCTAATCCTTCCAGTGGCTTGTTTAAGCCTGAACCGAATAACCCGTCGACAATAATTGTTTCAGGAGAAATATCTGGAATATCCTCGTCCGTGTTTATTTTTTTCAGACGAACAAGGTTTTGTTCTTCCAATCGTTGCCAGTTGATGGCTGGGTCTCCGTTGAGTTCGCGACCAAAACCACAAAGAAAAACAGTGCAGTTTAATTTGCCACGGGCCAACATTCGAGCCACAGCCAACGCATCGCCGCCATTATTGCCAGGTCCTGCAAACAGGTAAACCGGCTTTTTGTGATCGATGTACTGAACCAGCCAGTCGGCTACTTTAAGCGATGCCCGCTCCATCAGGTCGATTGAGGCGATAGGTTCCAGTTGTATGGTTTGTTTGTCAATTCCAGCAATTTGCGAACAAGTAAAAAGTTTCATTTCAACAAAGTTTTAACTCAAAAGTACAAAGTTTTGTCAGAAAAGTTTCCATACCTGAAGCCGTTCATGTATAGTCAAGTCGTATGAGTCAAACTTATATTTTTTAATCTACTGACAATCGTCAAATTTTTATCTTCAAAAACTTGACTATATTTGGCAGTAAAGCAAAAACTTACAACGTATATTCACTAACTTAAAACATTTACTATGCTGAAAGGACATCCTAAAGGGCTTATTGTAGCATTTTTTGCGAACATGGGCGAACGCTTTGGATTTTACACAATGATGGCCATCCTGGTTTTGTTTCTGCAGGTCAGGTTTGGATTAACCGAAGAAGCCGCCGGAGAAATTTACAGCTGGTTTTATTTCGGAATTTATGCTTTAGCTCTGGTTGGAGGGATTTTAGCAGATTACACGAAGAAATACAAAATGGTTATTTTTTTCGGAATAGTAATTATGCTCGCTGGTTATTTATTGTTGGCAATACCCAAAATGTCGCTTACAATTACTGTTATCAGTTTATTTGTAATTGCTTTTGGTAATGGCTTATTCAAAGGTAATTTACAGGCTGTCGTTGGTCAGTTATACGACGATCCGCAATACTCAAAACTACGAGATTCAGCCTTCATGATCTTCTATATGGGTATCAATGTTGGTGCATTTTTTGCCCCTTTTGCGGCAACCGGAATTCGTAACTGGTGGCTAAAAACCAATGGATTTTTGCACGATGGAAGCCTGCCGGCGCTTTGTCATCAATACATTAACGGCACATTGACCGACTCGACCAAATTCGCAGAACTTGCTTCGAAAGCCAACATTGCCGGGCCAGTGTCCGATTTGGGAGTTTTTGCACACAATTACCTCGATGTTTTCTCTCGTGGATACAATTATGCATTTGGAATTGCTGCCGGAGCGATGATTATTTCTATGGTTGTTTATATTTTGTTCCAAAAAATGTTGCCAAACAAGGAAAAACAGGTTCCTTCTCCCCAAGAGGCTGCAAAACCGGCACCAGCTAAATCGTTGGTAAATCCAATGTCGCTTATTTTTGCATTTGGTGCAGCAGCTATAGTAACCATTGTTGCTGGTTTGCTCTTTAAAAACTTTGCTACCGGTGGAGCTTTTGGCTTATTTGCTGCTTTTGTGACCTGGATTATCCTCATTTCGGATAAAGAAGAAAAGCCAAAGGTAACTTCTCTGATTTTGGTTTTTTTCGTGGTGATATTTTTTTGGATGTCATTCCATCAGAATGGGTTAACTCTTACGTTCTTCGCACGTGATTATATAGCAAAAGAAGTTGGCCCGTTCACGTTCCTTTTGTTCAACATGTGGTCTATTCTGGCTGTAATAACTACAATTGCTGGTTTATTTGTAATGATTGGTAAAGAAAAAACGTCGATGACTCGGCTAATTGGTGGTGCTATGACATTGATTGGCGGCGGTGCTTCTTATTATTTCATGAGTAATAATTCTGCCACAAATGCCATTGCTCCCGAAGTCTTTCAATCGTTCAACCCCCTGTTTATAGTAGCTTTAACTACACTGGTCATGGGTATTTTTGCAATGCTTAATAAAGCAGGCAAAGAGCCATCAACCCCCAAGAAAATTGGGATTGGGATGATAATTGCAGCAGCAGGTTTCACTGTTGTCTTGATAGCTTCAATGGGGTTAATTTCGCCACATACACTTGCAGGCCAACCTGTTCCCGATTCATCGAGGGTAACTCCCTACTGGCTGGTAAGTAGTTACCTTGTCCTAACTGTTGCTGAATTGTTCCTGAGCCCGATGGGCCTTTCGTTTGTTTCGAAGGTGGCACCTCAGCGATTCCAGGGTTTGATGCAGGGAGGCTGGCTATTAGCCACTGCTGTAGGTAATAAACTGTTATTTGTAGGAAGTTTCTTCTGGGGAAAACTGGAATTATGGCAACTATGGCTTATTTTTATTACTTGTTGTTTACTTTCAGCAGCATTCATTTTTTCAATCATGAAAAAGCTGGAAGCAGCAACCAAATAGTTTCTGAACAAAGTTTAATAAAATAAAAAAGAGCGACTTCGGTCGCTCTTTTTTATTTTATTAAATTATTGCAAGATTTAGTGAAAAGAGATCACCAGACCTTATTTATTCCCATTTGATGGTTTTCGAATCGAGAGTAATAAACTGAATATTGTTTCCTTTGTCGCTTGTAACCCCTGTTTCATACCTTACCACTAATAGCTCAACAACATAATCGGTATTGGCTACAGGCGATTTTCCGCTTGCCCAGCCTGTAGTGGTTGCTCCAAATTCGAATTCAGATTTATCAGATGTTAATGTGCTACTTTGAAACAAAAGCTCGGACTTGTTTGCAGAATATAACCGCACTATATAAGAATCTCCATCCTGAACTTTATCCCATGTTGTTTTTAACAGATGATTTGCCAAAGTCGCCGTTTTGATTGTAATAGGAGTAAGTTTTTCATCTCCTACAACGTCCTTTCCTGTAATTTTCTCATCGCTTGTCGAAATAACTTCAAACGTATAATCTCCTTTTACCGGCAGGTCACTGGTATAATCAGCTGTTGAAGGAATAAAAACGAATTGTTTCTTGTTTGAGGTGGCTGTAAGTTGGTACACTTTGCCATTAGTTCCGGGTGCTGTTACCTTTACCGATTTAACTTCGTAATTAGCCACTGCATTTACAAAAATCCCGTATTTAACTCCTCCATCTGTTTTTACATCCTGAATAAATACATCAACCACTGCATTTAACGGATCAGGAGTATCGTCGTTATCGCACGATACCAAGGCAAAAACGCCAAAACTCAGAACAAAAAGTCCTGCGAATAAATTTCTAAACTTTTTCATTTTTAATTACTTTTGAATTGTTATTTAATTATTGCCGGATTATTCCGGCTATTTTGAAAAGGGCCGTTTCCCAAGGACGGTCCTTTTATCATTTAATGATGGGGATCAATTGGCAAAGGTTGCGTACTCTGTGTTGAGCCTATTGGGTTATTTACACTGTTCTGGCGCTTGTAAACTATCTATTAGAGATTTAATTTTTTCAGAATTATTCGCTTTTGTTCATGAATACTTTTATGAAGCAGAGTATTTTTCTTTTACTTATTCCATAAAAACACGGTTCTTTCAATCAAACCAGTTACGTCGGTTCATTCGAAAAATAACACTCAACAAGGGAATATAAACAAGAGAAAATCAAATGCTACTTTAATCTGTCAGACCGGAATTAGTAACCAACAAATAAAAATTATACTTTTGGTGAAGAGAATCAGGCTATATTTTAATGCTCTCCATACTCGAAATAGGTGTTATGCAAACAAAGTTTTTTAAAATAGCGATTATTTTATTGTCAGTTTTCAGTGTTAATTCATGTACTGTTCAAACGGTAAAAGATAATCCGCCAAATTTTCAGCCTTTTTTTGAAGAATATGGTGTTAAAGGCTGTTTCCTGCTTTATGATTTAAAAAACGACTTATACCAGATATATAACTCAAACCGATGCGAACAGGGTTTCCTTCCTGCTTCAACCTTTAAAATACTGAATGCTTTAATTGGTCTCGAAACCGGAGTTATTACCGATGAAAACATGGTAATTCCATGGGATGGTGTAACGCGAACAGTTGAGGAATGGAATCGGGACCATACGTTAGCAACAGCAATCCAATATTCAGTGGTCCCATATTTTCAGGAAGTAGCCCGAAGAATTGGGCCCGACCGTATGAAAGATTATGTGGAAGATGCCGACTATGGCAAAATGGACATCACCAAAGAAACAATTGACAAATTCTGGCTTTGGGGAAATTCACGCATAACTCCATGGGAACAGATGAATTTTATTCTCCACTTTTACACCAATAAACTTCCTTTCAGCCAGGAAAATATCGATTTGGTAAAGAAGCTGTTAATCCTGAAAAAAACCGACAATTATACTTTCAGCGGAAAAACAGGGATGACTGTTCAGGATGGAAAAAATATTGGCTGGCTGGTTGGTTATCTCGAAGAGGGAGATAAAACCTGGATATATGTGTGTAACGTTGAATCCGACCTTAGCAATACCGAGAAGTTCAAAGAGAGCCGACGTGGGGTTACCGAAGAGGTTTTCCACTCGATGGGACTGATGGAAGAATGAGGCCCCTAAATCCCCCGAAGGGGGACTTTTCAACACATTACCCACAACTTCATTTGAAACTTTGTACGATCGTTGGCTCCCTTCCCTCTTGGGGATGGATTGGTAATGGGGATTCTCTTTTATTTTTTCACTTCAACCAGCGCACCATCAATTATCTTGTTTACAACTTCTTCGTCGAGCAAAGTGGTAGTATCGCCCAAGTTGCTTGCATCGCCTTCAGCAACTTTCCGCAATATACGCCGCATAATTTTTCCCGAACGTGTTTTAGGTAATCCCGGAACAAGCTGAACCAAATCGGGTCGTGCAAACGGACCTATCATATTGGAAACAGCCATTTTTATGCTTTTCCTAATGCCTTCTTCACCACCGGTAGAAAGCTCACCACAAACAACAAAGGCATAAATACCTTGTCCTTTAATCGGGTGTGGATAACCAACTACAGCCGATTCGTTTACCAACGGGTGCGCATTGATGGCATTTTCAATCTCGGCAGTTCCCAAGCGATGCCCGGAAACGTTGATTACATCATCAACCCGGCCAAGTATCCGATAATAACCATCTTCGTCGCGCTGAACACCATCTCCGGTAAAATACAGGTTTCGATACGATGAGAAATACGTTTGACGAAATCGCTCGTGGTCGCCCCAAATTGTTCGTGCCATTCCCGGCCATGGAAATTTGATACACAAATTTCCCTTCACGCTGTTTCCTTGCAATTCTTTTCCTTCGGCATCAACAATAATGGGTTGAATTCCGGGCAAAGGCAAAGTTGCAAACGAGGGTTTTGTTGGTATTATTCCAGGAAGCGGGCTAATCATCACTCCGCCGGTTTCGGTTTGCCACCAGGTATCAACAATCGGACAACGGTTGCGCCCAATATGATCGTGATACCAATGCCAGGCTTCCTCGTTGATCGGCTCACCAACGGTTCCAAGTACTTTCAGCGACGATAAATCCTTGCTGATGACAAAGTCGTTGCCCATGGCCAAAAGCGAGCGAATGGCGGTTGGTGCAGTATAAAATTGGTTCACTTTGTATTTATCTACAATGTCCCAAAAACGTCCGGCATCTGGCCAGGTTGGAACACCTTCAAACATCAATGTTTGAGCGCCATTCAGCAAAGGCCCGTAAACAATATAGGAGTGGCCGGTAATCCAGCCAATATCTGCAGTGCAGAAGTAAACATCTCCGGCATTGTATTGAAATACATTTTTGAAAGTATATGCCGAATAAACCATATAGCCGGCAGTAGTGTGAACAATACCTTTGGGTTTACCTGTTGAGCCGGAAGTATACAGAATAAATAGAATATCTTCGGCATCCATTTCTTCTGCTTCACATAAATCTGATTGTCCTTTAATGGCATCGTGCCACCAGATGTCGCGTCCGGCAACCATGTTTACCGGAAGTTTTGTTCGCTGGTAAACAACCACCGTTTGCTTTATCGGGCAATTTTTCAGCGCTTCGTCAACAATGTCTTTTAAAGGCGTAATTTTCTCTCCACGGAAGCCACCATCGGCTGTCAACACCACTTTCGATTCAGCATCATTAATTCGATCGGCCAGCGATGCTGCCGAAAAGCCTGCAAATACTACAGAATGAATGGCTCCAATTCTGGCACAGGCCAACATTGCAATGGTCAGTTCAGGAATCATTGGCATATAAATGGCCACTCGATCGCCTTTTTTTACACCGAGACTTTTGAGCGTATTTGCAAACCGGTTTACCTCAGCGGAAAGCTCTGCATAAGTAAGTGTTCGACCAGCCTCGTCGGGATTATTGGGTTCCCAGATAATGGCAGGTTGATTGCCAATTGTGTATAAGTTTTTTTCAAAAATGTTTTCGGTAATATTGAGTTTACCTCCTGAATACCATTTTACCGATGGACCTTCAAATTCCCAATCTAAAGTTTTATCACATCGCTTTCGCCAATAGAAGCTTTCGGCTGCCTCCGCCCAAAAGGCTTCAGGATTGGCCAGACTTTTCTGATACTCGTGGATATAACCGCCTAAACTGTGAATTTTTGGTACCATTGCTGATTAAATTAGATTATTAGAAAAAGATTCTTTAGTCTGAAATAATACAAAAACAAGTGACATGAAATTTAGTTGAAAAACAATGTGTTGAATTTTCAATCACTTGTAAAGTTCTCTCAGAGACAACCTAACGAACAATGGCGTTGGTATTTACAGAAAGTGCATGAAGTTGAATATCTATCACTTAGCCTGAATACAATACAGACTTTTGTCTGTCCGCAATAAAATCTGGTTGCGAAGAATAGCGGGTGTTGCAAATACTTCGCCCGGAAGTTTATTTTCTGCAACTATTTCAAATTTCGTTCCTTCTTTTATTACTGTAGCTTCTCCTTTTCCTGAAATGAGGTAAATCAGTCCATTGGCGAATACTGGTGAAGTGTAATGTTTACTTTTCATCTTCTGCGTATAAACAATTTGGCCTGTTTTAGCATCAAGGCATAAAAAATTGTTTTGAGTATCAACCATGTATATTAAACCACCTTTTAGCAAAGGCGTAAGAAGTTGTAAAACGGGTATTTTTCTTTTCCAAACCACATTCTTGCTGCCTATGTCGTCTAGTCCGTCAGGATTTACGGCGATAAGTTCCGTATATTTTTCACCTTCAGGAGAGCTGACAAAACCAGGAATAAAGTAAACCAGCCCATTTTCAGAAACCGGCATGGCAATGGTTGAATCGGTTCCCTGAACCACACGCCAGACTTCTTTTCCTGTTTCAGGATCAAATGCCTGGCAAATTGCCGATCCGTTTGAAATCAGCAAATCTTTTCCTTTTATATTGACAATCAGTGGTGTAATATATGCTTTTTTACCAATTGGAGTAAGCGGTTCGTAAACATGCACTGGTC
This sequence comes from uncultured Prolixibacteraceae bacterium, assembly GCA_937915865.1. Lineage (GTDB taxonomy): Bacteria > Bacteroidota > Bacteroidia > Bacteroidales > Prolixibacteraceae > Aquipluma. The sequence continues at coordinate 64,509 of CALGIG010000048.1, forward strand.
GGTCGGTTTTCCAGATTGTTTTTCCAGTTGTTTTATCCAAGGCAACAATGTACTGCACATCAACACCTTCGATATGTAAGATGAGCAAGTTTTTATAAATGATTGGCGACGAACCAGGGCCTTGTACATGGTTGCAATTCAGGTCGGTACGTTTCCATATTATTTTTCCGTCGGAAGTGCTTACACATGCAGTACCAAAGGTGCCAAAATGCAGGTAAACAAACCCTTTTTCGATGCACGGCGTTGGCGTTGCATACGTGTTAATAGAGTGTTTCCCCTGAACTGAATCAGGTTTAAATAATTGAATGTCAAAAAGTATCTTGCCTGAATTGAAATCCAGACAAACACCATTCATTTTTTTGCCATCTTCAGTAGCGCTGGTCAGCCAAACCTGATTTTCGAACACTACGGGTGATGACCAACCTTTGCCCGGTATGTCGGTTTTCCAGCGAATATTGCTGGTTTCGGTCCACGTTACTGGCGGATTCGCCGATTCGGAAATGGCATTAAGGTTTGAACCCCGAAAGTGAGTCCAATTTTGTTCCTGTCCGTCAGTTTTTGGGCAAATTAAAAAAGCAGCACAAAATATCAGGAAAGCCAGTTTTCTTTTCAAATGGAGCATAGCGTTTGGTTTTAGGTTGTTGATTTTTTTATTCAAACGTAAAAATTTAACCCAATATACCACTACAATTTTGGTTAATATTCTCAAATATACCGATGCCGTTTGTGAAAATCATAATAACAAATTCTTTTATAACTTAGTTCTACTTTAACAGATTTAAATTCTTAGGTACGAGTTGTTTATATCTCGTTGTCT
>CALGIG010000049.1 GCA_937915865.1 uncultured Prolixibacteraceae bacterium
TTATATACATTCTTCCAATGCTGATTCTGGCTATCAGTGATCCGATGGCAGCCATTCTGGGAATCAACATAAAGGCTTACAACGGAAGAATAAAATTGTTTGGAAAAAAATTAAACAAAACCTGGCTAGGCTCCGGAGCTTTCCTGGCGTCAAGTTTTGTAATAAGTATTATAGCACTTTATTTTCATCGCGGGGTATTCGATTTAAAAACATTCTGGTTGGCAATGGCAGTAGCTGCAACAACCATGTTTGCAGAATTAATTAGCTGGCGGGGGTCCGATAATTTAAGTATCCCGTTAAGTGCAGTATTGATTTTAGTATTATTTCTATGACACCGCAATTTTTAAGATATGGATTGAACAGAAAAAATTAGGAAACAAACTCAATTAGAAAACAAAAAACAGAAGTATGAAAACAGTTGTAATAAACGGAGCCAATGGCTACGTTGCATCCCACTTTATAAGCAACCTGCTTAAACAAAAATATAAAGTAGTAGCCCTGGTTCGAACCAACAAAAGATCGCCTCAGGAACGAATGAAAAAAGTACTTGCCGATATTAATGATGGTGAAAATGTGGAATATCCAAACCTGAAAGTTATTGGCTATTCTTTGTGCGATGAAGATTTTTCTATTCCAAGGGACGAATTAAAAAGGATTTTTCGTGGAAATGTCGATTATTTTCATTTTGCAGCCAGCTTAAAGTATGATAAGAAATCGGTTGATGAAATCTTTTCTACGAATATCAATGGCGTTGAAAATTCAATTAAAGTTTTTTCGAACTATGCAACCCCGGGTTCCCGATTTTTTTATATCGGAACAGCCTATTCCTGTGGCCGACTCGATGGTATTTTCGAAGAAAAATTTTATGAAAACAAAGACATTTCTGCTTTTAGAAACTATTACGAGCAATCGAAAAGATTTGCAGAAAATATTATTAAAGTAAACATTCAAAAGAACGGCTTAAACGGACACATTGTTAGATTATCACAAGTAGCCGGAAATCAAAAAACAGGCATTACAAAAACCGATTATGGGATTTTTGATTTTGCCAAAAGAATGTTTAGCCTGGCTAACCGCTATCCTAACGAAATTATAAGAGTACATGTCGATCCTGACTCCTCACAAAATTTAATCCCGATTGACACAGTTACTGCACACTTAACAAAAATGGTGGAAGAAACCGGAATTCCGGAAATAATGAATTTTGTGGCAAAAAAATCAATTCGAAACAGCCATATAATCGAAACATTAAACCGGTTATTACCCATCAATATTATTCCTCAGAAGAAATTAGAACGAAGAGATATGAACGCTATTGAAAGACTGATTTCAGTGGGCATGTCATTTACTGAAAGTTACATTGAAACCGATCTTTCATTTGATACAAGCCAGAGAGACAAATTCATTCATTACGTTGAAACAGGCCCCAGTAATAATTCTGTTTCTAAAATGCTGGAATATTTTATTGAAAGTCTTTCAAAAAAAAGAAAGAAACAGGAACCGGCTGCAGCCTGATAAAAAATGGTGAACGAAACAAGATCATTAAATTGAAAGAGTTGAAAATTAAACATTGACAAAATGAAACAGATAACAGTACGGGGCGAAAACATTATTAACGTCCCTAATTTTATAAGCTTATATCGTCTTTTAGCATTTCCGGTAATATTTTTCATGGCGCTTACCGGCCGTGAACAATGGTTTGTCATTCTCCTGTGCATCAGCCTTGTAAGTGACGTTCTAGATGGCAATATAGCGCGACTATTTAAACTTCAAACACATTTTGGTGCAGCACTTGACAATCTGGCAGATATTTTTACCTATGCCATGGCCATATTGGGTTTATTTATTTTTAAATGGACCGACATTAAGCCCCATTCCTGGATTTTATTCCTGTTCCTCGGAATATTTATACTCAGTTACATTGTATCATTTGCCCGGTTCGGAAAAATACCGGGACTGCATTTATACTCAGCCGTTTCTGCCGGATATGCCCAAAGTATATTCTTTTTTGTGTTATTCGTTTGGGGCTTCTACCCCTGGATGTTGTACGTTGTTGCTACGTGGGGAATAATTGCTTACACCGAAAAAATATTCATTCTTTTTAAGCTTGACGATATAAAAATTGGTGTAAAGGGATTGTATTGGGTAATGAAAAAAGAGAAGGAAAAAGCCAGCTAAATTATGTTACATAAAATTACACTGGTCATTTTTTTGACCATGATATATCTTGGAGCTATTTCCCAGGAAATTACCGGTTTTGTAAAAGACAAAAAAAATAATGAGCCAATTCCATTTTCAAATGTGTGGATAAAAGGCACCACCACCGGGACTATGTCGGATTTAAATGGAGAATTTAAACTGAAATTATCCCAGAAGGATACACTCTGTGTGTCAACAGTTGGTTATCTAAAAGAAGAGATTCCGGCAAAAACGATAACTAACAATCCGCTTACTGTATTTATGAAAGAGGAAATACAGGAAATCAATGAAGTAACAGTAAAACCTGAAGTTTCGAGAGCAAAAGTTTTGTTAAAAAAGATTTTGGAGAGAAAAAAGGAGAACCGTGAAAACATCCTAAAAACCAGTGATTATAAAACTTTTGCACGAACGGCAGTTTATGTGGCTATTGACTCTACTTCCAAAGTAAACCGGATTATCAGTAACATGGATGAAGTGACCATGAAGCTGGATGGGCAGAGTTTACGGTTTTCACCAATTTACCTTGCCGAGCTGGGTGAAAAAAGTGTCAATGGGAAAGATAGTGTTGTGTATGACAGGAAAGATGGTATTTTCCCAAAATTAAACCAAACGATAGAAAGTTTAATCCTTTTAAATGTAGTTATAGATTTAGACTTTTATAAAGATCAAATTAACATTCTTGGGCGGGGTATGACCTCACCTTTAAGTAACTCGGCACAACTGCACTATGATTTTTATTTAAACGACAGTACATATATAAACGACACCAAATATTTTAGCTTTTCTTTTACTCCGAAAAATAAATATAATCCTTTATTTACCGGCCGTTTTACAGTTGAAGACAGCACGTTTGCCCTTACCCGAATTTTTGCTTATGTACAAAAAGAGGCAAATATAAATTTTGTGAATGGGTTTAAAGCGAATGTAAACTATTCAAAAACCGATAAAGACAAATGGTTTTACAGTGATCAGGAGATTAGCCTGAACATGGCGCTTACCCTAAATAAAGATACAGCCTCAAAATATGGTTCTCAGCGATTTGACGAAATTTCCAGCGGTAACTGGCTGGTAACAAAAACTACAAAATATTCTACATCGAAACAGTTAGATGCAGTGAAACCACGAAACTGGAAAAACCAGCCTGAATTTGCATCCACCAACCATTTGGACGAAGGAACTTACATGCGCGTTGATAAATTGAAGGAGAACTCCGTTGTAAAGGGAATTGATGCTATTGGAGGAATGGTTTTAACGAGCTACGTCGATGTGGGGAAAATAGAAATCGGGCCGGTATTCGACATATACAGCACCAATGCCATTGAAGGACAGCGCTTTTCCCTTCCATTACGAACCGGTGAAAAAATGTTCGAACATTTTACTGTGGGTGGCTTCTTGGGCTACGGAACAAAAAGCAATGAGTTAAAATTCGGGGCTAATATGGCTTACCAGCCATTAGACAAAGATAAATTTATTTTCAGGGCGAATTATTCCAATGATTACAACCTGGTTTCCCAGGACAAATACCTTCGGTTTATCAAAAAAAACCCAAACACACGCGGAAACGGAAATTTTATTGCTGCACTTACCAGCCGGGAGAAGAATCCTTATTTAAAGGAGGAGAAAAGCTTTAATTTTATTTTTGAATATAATGCCAACGAAAATATTAACGTTGAAATATCTCCCTATTTCCTTCATAATATAGAAACCCCGGATGTACATTTTACCCGTAGTAATATGGATTATCATACCTATAATAATTACGGTGTTTTGTTTAATACCCGCCTGGCCTTCGGGCAGTATTACGATAAATATTATTTTACACGCGTTTACTACATCGACGAAACCCCGGTAATAAACTTAAGCATGGATTTGGGGCAGGTAAATTTGCCGGACAATGATGCCAATAATTTTGGCTTATATGCCCAGTTTCATGGCTCAATTGTAGGACGGGTAAATATGGGACTAACATTTATGCGCTACATGTTAAACGGTGGTTACCTTTTTGGAGATGCTCCCTATGATTTGTTGGATCAACCCGTTGGTTCGATGTCGCTGGGCTATGCGAAATACAGGTTTAATCTTTTACATCACGCTGCTTTTGCACATAACCTGTATACCAATTTTCACTGGGATTTTAACGGAGGAGGAATTTTGCTTAACCGTATTCCGTTGATTAGAAGTTTAAAGTTACGGGAAATAGTTTCCCTTAAAAGCCATTACGGAAAACTTACAAGTGCATATAAACCGGTTTTCGAATTGCCGGGCTATTATACTACAGAGATGAGTACTCCCTACACTGAAATCGGATTTGGATTAACCAATATATTTAAAGTTCTGCGTGTGGAATATGTACATCAGCTTGGCGGAACATATGCAACCGCAGATTTTGCCGACAAAAACGGAATATTCTTCAGAGCTGAAATGAGTTTTTGATGAATACAAGTTTACCATAAAACTTTTTGATTAACAATTTAATTGTAAAGAAATGAACATTGTACCGGAATATACAAAAACACTTTATTTGTTTGAAGGTGTAAAAGGAAATTTGTTACCTGATGATCTCACAGAAAAGATTCGTTCCTTTATTACAATTGAAAATCTTTATTTATCGGCCACACGTGAAATTGTAACCAAACTCGAAAATCTGAACAGTGAATTTAAATATACACAGGAACGAAATCCAATTCATAATATAAGTACGCGGGTAAAAACACCAGCGAGCATTATGCGAAAAATACAGAAACGCGGGCATGAGCTTTCTGTAGAGGCGGCCCAAAAATTTATAGCTGACATCGCGGGAGTGCGAGTTATTTGTTCCTATATCGATGATATTTATCTGATTAAAGATTTACTTCTTTCTCAGGATGACATTCAACTTATTCGTGAATCCGATTACATCAAACACCCAAAAGCCAACGGATACAGGAGTCTTCATCTAATTGTAACGATTCCAGTTTTTCAGTCTTCCAAAACAGAATTGGTGAATGTTGAAATACAAATACGTACCATTGCCATGGACTTTTGGGCATCGCTCGAACACGAACTGGCATACAAACTTGATGATGAAAAGAGGGTTTCTGTTTCTTCTGAATTAAAAGCTTGTGCCGATGAAATTGCAGAAATTGATACACGAATGCAAAACCTTTACAGTAAAACAATAAAACGGTAAACTTCATAGGGAAGAATAAGCCGGTAATTGCTCAATTTTATTTAACTTTAAAAAAATAGCTGACCATAACAAATTGATTTTCTTGCAGCTATCGTTGCTGAAATTAATTATTTATCTGAAAATATGATTTGGATAAAACTTGGAATCTTACTTATCAGTTTTATTTATGCCGGATGGTTGCCTTATACGGTTAAAAAGAATATTCAGCATATTGACTTTGATTTAAATAAATATACCCTAAGCTTTTTAAGCAACAAAAATCTTTTTGGTGATACTTATGTAAAAGCATATAAACGTCTTCTTTTTGCAACTGCTATTTTAAATTATTTATTTTTCTGGCTATTATCCGAATTTTACGATTTAGGTAAAAATGAAAGATTTATGCGACAAATAGACACCAGTTTTGCATTTTTAACCCTTTTGGCATTCGTTCCCCATAATTTTTATCCCTACAGTCGTAGAAATTTGGCTTTAAGCATTCAACGAATACTTCATAATTTGCTGGCAATTGTTGTTTTTATTACCCTTTCTATGTTAATTATTTTGTTCCAGACAGCCATTTTATCCGATTTACACTTCATCGGTCTTACCGGTCTGATTATTATCATTGTTGTAATATTAATAGTTTTGTTTCCTATCATAAGAAACGGTGTAAACGGAGTTGCAGAAATACTTTTTATCAATGGGATTAGTATCTGGAGTATATTTATTACAATAACCACATTTATAAAATAAGCTTCTTATGTTTCACTGTAAAATTTCTCTAAAAAAATGTTTCCCAGTACTTCCTCTAAACAGTTCTCTGATTAACTCAAGTTGCTATGTTTAAATTTTGTATATAATAAATGTTATGGCAGGTGAATGTGAATAGTTTGCAAACATTGAATATCCCGTCACATCTTTGATTTTAATGTTGTATGATAGTCGCAGAGAAGGTATTGTTGCTTCCGGATTATATATCAACAACTCTTTCTTTATAGCGTGAATGTTGTTTTGAATAATAAATGAGTCATATGGTCTGTGAAAGATATATTTAAATAAACCAACTAATTACAGAGATTAGCAATACAAATCCCACCAACATTAAAAACCATTTTGGAATAATCACATTTTTTCTTACCGCCTGTTTGTGTTTTTCAAGCAATTCTTCCAACTTATCAGTATTCAAATCAACCTTTATTTTAGCTGTTTTTAGTTCCTGCAGCTGTCGTCTAATTTCAGGAGCAACTTCTTTTATATTTTTACTGGTTTGCTGGAGGATTTCAATCTCAGCGATTAGTATTTCCAGTAACTTTTGTTGTGATAAATTTTTTCTCATATCCTGAATCCTCGTTTTTTATTTGGCTTATATTGTTGTCTTTTTCGTTCGGGGAAAGTTGTTGTTCTTAAGTTCTGTATGATTAAATTCTGTAATTTTGCAGCGCTAAATGAGCGATGCACTGAACTAGCCTTTATCGATTCTTCACCAATTTTGAATCTTATCCCAACAACTTTTCCATCTGAGGCTTGCTTGAGTTGCATTTGAATGCCGAGTAAATTCATTTGTTCGGCATATTCAAAAATGTTCTGCGGTTTTTGAGGCAAGATTTTTTCATGTGCATTGATAATTTGGTTACCCAGTCTTTCTTCTTTTTGTTGCTGTATTTCTTTTGCAGTGGTGAATCCCCACTTTTTGGCAATACTTTCAGCAATGCGCTGCGCCTTTTTGCTGATAAAATGGTCTTTGTAAGCTTTGCCGTTAGAATCAATCCTGTTCACAAAAATATGCAGGTGCCTGTGGTCTTTATCACAGTGCAGAAAGGATATATACTGTTGCTCTTTCAATTTCATTCGTTCCAGAAAATCACCGGCAAGTTTTGCAAAATCAGCGTGTGTAAGTTTTATTCCGTCAGGAATTGATGGACTAAGCACGATAGAAAAGGAATTTCGTTCGCATCGTGCATTCAGGTTCTGAAATACACGGAACTCCTTTGCAATTTCTTTCCCTGTTTCACCGGCAACATTATGCCGGTTTATTTCTAACGCTCCTTTTTTGTTTTTTGCATAATTAATGGCATTGGAAACATGCGATATGCTTTTGGCTTTCCCTATCATTGTTCAAACTTTTCAAGGTGGCCTTTTATCAGCTTTATCAATTCTTCCAGTTCAAGGAGAATGGTATCGTTCTTCTTGAAATAATCGCTTTTAACCAGGTTACTTATTGCTTTAAAATTCCGGTGGTATACATGAAGGTTTTTGTAAACTTTCATTTCTTCAGGAGAGAATCGCAGGGTAACTTTCATGTTTAATGCAGCCCGTCTGGAATACTCACTGGTGCTTAATCCACATTCTTTGGCTGCAAGGGCAATGGCCTGCTTTTCAATATTGCTTACCCGAAACGAAATATATTTTGTACGTACATTCATAACCCTAAATTTTGCATTAAACATTACCTGCGATTTTCTCCCCTTTGCGAGTTTAGGAGCAAAGCAAGAGTGTCAATTGTGCAACATTGACACCTCTTGAAATAGCTTACCGCACACGCTTCCGCTGTCGTTGTTTTGGGGCGGTCAATAGTTGGTTCAAATCTTTTTTCCCTTCGTATAGGGCAGACATATCGACACTGTTCGAAAGGTCGCCCAGTAACTGTTTTGTTGCTTTTTTACCCGCCGGGTCATTGTCGAGGTAAAGACCCACTTTTGAATACGACAAAGCAACTTTTTGAATACGGCTGGTAAAAGAAAGCGAGTTCAGAACCAAAAAATCTGATTTGTGTGGTAAGCCCGGATAAAGTGTCAGCAAACTGAAAAGGTCAAACATTCCTTCCGTAATACTCAACAGCTTTTTTGAGGTGGAAAAGAAAGAATAATCTTTGGGGGAAGCTGCATTTTTATAATAGGGATTTCGCAGTTCCCAACCCCCCAAAACATTTTCCAAACCAATGGCAAAATATTTTTTGTTATGCATTGAATAGTGGACTTCGCTGGCATATCTGCCGGCAACTTTAACATTAATTTTTCTTTGTTCCAGGTAATGAATTAACGCCGGATGCCGGACGGGAAGGATTTTGCCGATACGGATTTCTGCTTCGGATTTCAAGCCTGATAATGTATTTTGCTGTTGAAAAGAAAAAGACGGTTCGGTCCGGTCAAGAATGGAAAGCGCTTCCTGAACACTGCAGTTGTTATTCATCCCGATAACCAGGTCGATGATATTTCCTCCTTTCCCGATCCCGTGGTCGTACCACCGGTTAAGGATTTTTGAAACTTTGAAGGAGGCTTCCTTTTCATTCCGGAGTGGACTCAGGTACCAGGCTGAGTTTTGGTTTTCTCTTACCGGTGAAAATCCTGATTTTTTCAGAAAACCGGCTATTGAAATATCCCTTGCTGTTTCGCATTGTAGTTTTTGTTTTTTCATGGGTAATGTCTCCTGTACTTTTTTTGATGAATTGATGATACGTGGCCTAAGTATTCACTCTGTCAATGTTTTGCGACACATCATTTTCTCATCAATTCATCACTTTTAATTTTTGTCTTCTGTTCAATTCTCATCATTTCTTGTTTTGATGAGCTTTTGATGAAACTTTGATGAGCAGTTAATCCTTTTACTTTCAACAGCATAGCTTACTCATTCATCAATTCATCAAAATTTTCAAGTAAAAATTTCTTTTTTACGGTGTAGTAGCGCCCTGTTTCGGTTTCACGGCTTATTTCTCCCTTGTTCCAGATTGTGAATTTTTCATGGGTCAGTGAATTGGTTTTGGGTGTAAGCTTCCATTCTTTTTTCAGCAAGTGCCTGATTTGAGTAAGGTCGGTTTTTACCCGTGTTTGATTAACGGCAAACACAGCATCCTGCGGACAAAAATCAATTTCATTCTCGTCGTATTTGTCCATTACCATTAAAAGAATACTGGCCAGTTCTTTTTCCACCCGGCTTCGGTTATGCCTGATAAGGTTTTGCAAAGCCTTTGTCCTGATTTGCCAAGGTGTGAACCACATCCGGGTTACACATGACACTGAAAGTTTTCTGTTATTCAAAAAGAAAAGAAAGGCCGGAATTTCCTGCTTAAGCTTTTCAGGAAGGCTGGTGTCCTCGGTTTTGAACTTCGGAATTTTCCGAATCCAAAACCGTTCTTCTGCTGCATCGATTTTTATAAAGTTGTCTTCGTTATTGCTGCAGAGAATAAATTTGCCAAAGAACTCCACTTCAATTTTGTCCTTTCCCTTGGCTTCCATTTTATTGTGATTGGTCGTACTGAGGTACTTTATCCTTTCGGTGAGTTCCTCTTTATTAAAAAGAACTTCATCGATACAAATTAGTAGTTTATTGGTCCAGTCGGAATTAAACTGGCTGCCAAAACTGTCGTTGGTCAAATAAGTCAGGTTATTCTCAAAGATGGCTTTCAGCCATTTCAGAAAAGTACTTTTTCCGGTTGACCGTTCTTTTGAAACCAGGCAAAGGATAGGAAGAATATGCACCGGCTTCTGATAGAGCAGTTGCAGGTAATCAAGCCCCAGTTCATATTGGTTGCCAAAAATGTGTTTTACAAAAAGTTTAGAAATATCAATAGTTCCATCTGTAGGCTTATTACTTAAAGGGGAATACTTGTTGTAAAAGCCGGAATAAACCTGTTTAAAATCCGTATGGCTGGGAATACAGGTAAAACCATCGTATTTAGGAATATCCCCGATATAGTTTTTCCCGTAATCCTGTTTGATGGTATCGATATTCCAGGGCACAAGGATTTCGTTAAAGTCACCTGCTATAGTTGGTGCTTTTACTTTCTTGAAATAGGAAGTCCCCACGCGAATATATGGCATATCGTTCATAATAAAACGATTTTAACGGATTAGGACTTCCTGTTTCGGGAAAGCATTTGATTAAACTCCTCCTCTGCTTCCAGTTCTTCTTTGGACAGCCCCATCAGCCATAAGTCAATGTCCTTTTTGTAAAAAAACTTTTGCCGGATATTGGCATTGGTTCCGGTTGGGATAAGCTTTTTGCTTAGCAGCTTATAGATTTTACTTTTCGACAGCCCGGTGTATTGGGCTAACTCTTCCACATTTAAAACTGTTTTGTTTTCAAAGAGCAGGTTTTTGATTTGTTTGAGTTCGCTCAGAACTTTTTTTGAAAGGATTGTTTCGTTTTCCATACTGTTATATATTTGATGATAAATGACGCTTAATGCGTAAAAATTTCATCAGCAAATATATATGTGCATATATCTGTCAATCAAGACAGTAATTTACATTACGGGGTAATTACGGGAAAAATACCTTCTATCGTCCCAGAATTTTTCGAAAAGGCTCTATGTTTTCATAAAATTCCGTTTCACTTTCATTTACCCACTCTGAAAAACGCGAGTTTAAACTCGCCCTGTTAACCTCTAAACCATTTAAAGTAAATGTGGATTCAATAAATTTGAAAAGTATTTCTTTACGCTCTTTTTTGAAATCCTTGATTCCTCCATCAATCAGTAAATGAAGGATGCGAAGTAGTTTTTTATAGTCGGCAGCAGCCCGGTTGTCTGAAACCAGCTTGAAATCAATTTTATGTTTTGGAGAGAGGTTATTCAGAACCAGGTTCAGATTCCCGCGGTCAGATTCGGAAAATCCCAAATCCGATAAATGAATTCCATTTATATTACTGCGGTTAAAATGGAAACAGGATATAAGCTCGTTTTGGCTGAGCCGTTTGGCCTCATGCCAGGAGCCAATAAAAATTAAAGCAATAAACAAAGCTGTCAAAACAGTGGACGTATATACAATAACTTTGGAAGCCTGGTATCCCAGTCCCCAAAACATTGCCAGTAGCATAATAAAACAAACCAGCATTATAAACAGGATCACAGAAGTATGGTTCCTTAAAACT
>CALGIG010000050.1 GCA_937915865.1 uncultured Prolixibacteraceae bacterium
TGGGCCAAAGATCAGCATGTATTTTTTGCAGTTCGCTTTTCGTCGCCAATTACTAAAACGGCTATCGAAAATGTGGGCGGCGATGCCTGCACGGTAGGCGTTTTTAGCTTTGGCGAAAAGCAGGTGCTGGCCAAAGTTGGAATTTCATCAGTAAGTGTTGAAAATGCGATTGCCAACCTCGATGGTTCGTTGCCCGGCTGGGATTTTGAAGCAACGGCAAAAGCTGCTTCCGATGCCTGGGAAAAAGAACTGGCTAAAATTCAGATTCAATCGAACGACAAAGATCAGAAAACCATTTTTTATACATCGCTTTACCACACTATGGTTGCACCGGCTTTGTTCTCCGATGCCAACGGCGAGTTTAAAGGCATTAATGGCGATACACAAAAAGCGAATGGTTACAATCGTTACACTGTTTTCTCGTTGTGGGACACCTATCGCGCCTTGCATCCGTTGTTTACTTTAATGCAACCTGCTCGTGTTAATGATATGGTAAAAACCATGCTCGACCAATACAAACAAACTGGTGTATTGCCGGTTTGGGAACTCGAAGGCAACGAAACCTGGTGTATGGTGGCCAATCATTCTATTTCGGTAATTGCTGAAGCTATCCTGAAAGGAATTGGCGACTTCGATGTTCAGCTGGCATACGAAGCCATGAAAGCTACATCAATGGCCGACCGCGATGGAATGGGTTTTCATGACAAGTTAGGATTTATTCCGGCTGATAAAGTACAGCAATCGGTAGCCAAAGCTGAAGAAGTGTGTATCGATGACTGGGCTGTAGCTGCAGTTGCACAAAAATTAGGTAAAACAGAAGATGCTGCTTATTTCGCTAAACGTGCGCTCAATTACCGTAATTATTTCGATAAGGAAACCGGCTTTATGCGTGGTAAACTGAGCAACGGCAAATGGACATCGCCGTTCGATCCGGTTTATTCGAAACACGAAGGAAGCGATTATACCGAAGGAAATGCATGGCAATATTTATGGCTTGCCCCTCAGGATGTAAACGGACTTATTGACCTGCTGGGAGGCAAAGAAGCCTTTGCCAAAAAACTTGAAGGTTTGTTTGTAGCTGAAGGAGTAAAAGGAGAAAATGCTTCGCCAGATATTTCAGGTTTGATTGGTAGCTACGCTCATGGAAATGAACCAGGGCATCATACTACCTTCCTGTTTAATTATGCAGGGAAAGCATGGCGTACTCAGGAACTGAACCGTAAGATTCAAACAGAAATGTACACAACAAAACCCGATGGTTTGTGTGGTAATGAAGATTGCGGACAAATGTCGGCCTGGTATGTTCTCAGCGCTATGGGATTTTATCCGGTGAATCCATCAGAATTGAAATACCAGTTTGGTTCACCAATTGTTCAGGAAGCCAAAATTGAAGTTACTGGCGGTAAATTCTTTACCATGAAAGCACCACAGGCATCGAAAGAAAACAAATACATTCAGGAAGTAAAACTGAATGGACAAAAACTCGACCGAAGTTACATTACCCACCAGGAAATTATGGACGGAGGAACGCTTGAATTTACAATGGGACCGCAACCAAACAAGGAACTGTTTAAATAAACAAGACGACTTAAAGAGATTGAAAGGCTGCATTCGGAATCCCGGGTGCAGCCTTTTTAGTTTTTGCTTTTTTTGATCCAGGCAAATTTCACACTTTAGTCTTTTCACTTTTTGAGCTGCTTCTAAGCGCCGCGCATGAATCAGGACACTTTTTTGCTTCCCGCTATTAGCGGCAACAAAATCGAGACGCTTTTTTGGTCCGCGCTGTCTGCGGCAACAAAAAAAGGATACTTTTTTACCTCCCGCTGTCTGCGCGACATAAAAAAGTATCCTTTCCATCTTCCCGCTATAAGCGGCACAGTTTCATTCGTATAAATTTTCGTTTAACGCATTAAAATCTGCGTATTAACATTTTCTTTTAGTCGAACAATCCAACGCATGGAATTGAGCTTGCGAATTGAAGCGAAGCGAAAATCCATGATTTCATTCAAAATCCATACTCATTCTATTAATTCAGGCTGTCAACCCGTAGCGAATCGACCAGTTGAATGAAATGAGCGCTGTCGGCTACCAGTGTTCGCTGATTGTAAATTGAGTCGCTCGCCCCAATTTTACCAGCTTCAAAAAAATATTGTGTATTAACCGCTGAAAAAAAGACAATTAAAGAAATGGTAGCTATTTTAACGCCAAGTCCTTGCACAGAGAACATCCAGCCAAAGAAGTAAGCAAATGAATTTTGCCGGACTTTCGATTTCCCCGACTTCAGCAAATACGAATACATCAGCCGATCTTCAATCGCTTGGTCTGGTTTGCCAATATTGTCTTTTTGAAGCAATTGAGCAAACAGTTGGTCCGAATTTCTTTTAGTCATAGTAATCGATCTTAAAATTCAACTTCATCTTTTAAATAATTCAGCTTTTCAGCAAGCATTTTTTTGGCATAAAACAGGCGCGATTTTACAGTTCCCTCTGGTAACTCCAGAATTTCGGCTACATCTTTTATCGAAAAACCTTCACGGTAACGCAATAGGAATGCCGAACGATGTTCTTCACCCAGTTCGTCGAGCGTGTCAAAAATCTTTTCTACAATTTGTTCAGGTTCAATAGTTTTGTCATCGATAAAATCAAGTTGCGGTTCACCCAATTCTGTGGTCTGGTATTCCTTACGTACTTCTCTGCGCCGGTATTCGTTTTTGCACATATTGTTGGCAACCGAGTAAAACCAGGTCGTGAACAAGAATTTTGGGTTGTAGCTTTCCGGCTTTTCAATCAGTTTCATAAACAGTTCCTGCAAAAAGTCGTTCGCCTGTTCGGGCGAGTTCCCCAACATCCGGTAGAAATAATAATACATCCGATCCTTGTACCGCTGATACAATTCGGCAAATGCAGCCTGGTCGCCGTAAACGATCTGCTGCATCAGTTCATTATCGCTCAGTATTTTATTTTTTCTCAGGAATATCAAGGCGCCGGTTTTTTAAGAATTAGCCAAATTAGGGCAATGTACGATCCAATAATCAAGATGGGAGCCAGAGTTATCCGCCTGAAACTGAAAATTTCTTCATTGAAAACATTCGGGTTATCCGATCCACCTCCGCTCATCAGAATAAATCCCAAAATTAATAAACTGAGTGTGAGAACTAACCTGACGTATTGCTTTTTCTGAAAAATCATTTTGTTTTTTCTACTGTACACGTGAAAAACAAAAGGTTCAGAAAAAACAAAAAAAACCTAAAAATTAAATTCGTCCCCAGGGAATAGCAGCCATTATAATTACCAGCGCCAGAAAATAAAAGATCGTTGCAATGCGGAATTTGGCCAAATCGGATGTGGCTTTCTTCGATTTTGCGCGCCCAATGTGCACCAGCGCAACTGCAATCAACATCATGGCAATGTGTTCTACTGCGTAAAAACGTAAGTCGGCGTTTTTCATTGCTACGCCAAAATCATTGAGCGCGAGTTTGGTTATCGGGCTCAAAAAGAAATACAAAACCAATCCAACCAGCAATTGGACGTCCATTATCGAGGTAAAAACTATACCCATCAGGTTATCGGTTTTTTTCCAACGTTGATTACCAAACCATCCAATAAGGTATTTAACCAAAGTAGTAACCAGGCTGAGCAGAAGTAACCAGCGCAAGGTATCGTGTAAATGCAAAAATCCGGTATACATGTTTTCTGAAATTTATTGTTTCGAATCTAAACGAATAACGCCAGATTTGGTTGAGTAGATTTTCTCTAAAAAATATCGAGTCCTTCGATTATCGTGAATTTGGGCTTTGAGTTGAGCGATTCACTTATCATTCTGGCAGCAAGCAAACCGACTGGAGTCGGGCGATAATTTTTCATTACAACTTTACTTAACTGGCGCATAATTAACAAACTGAATTTCTCGGCCAAGCGTTTTTCCTTTCGGCGTCCATTTAAAATAGAAGGCCTGAAAATAACTATTTTCTGAAAAGCCAACTTAGCCACAGCCTCATCAAGTTCGCCTTTCATCCGCGAATAAAATACCGCCGATTTTGCATTGGCGCCCAGCGATGAAACCAATATATAAACTGGAACTTCATTGAATGAAGCTGCTTGTGCAAATTCATATTGATACGTAAAATCAACACGATATTGGTTTTCCTTGGTTTTAGCCGTTTTGATAGTCGTTCCAAGTGTTGAAAACAAAACATCGCCTTTAACCAATTCGGCCCAGTTTTCAGGATGATCAAAGTCAACAATGTATTCCTCCAACTTCTGGTGATCAAAGTTAGTTTTCCGTCGGGTAAAAATACGTACTTTTTCATAGTCAGTATGTTCGAGCAACTGCAAGACCAACTGTTCACCCACCAAACCAGTTGATCCAACTACTAATGCTGTTTTTCCCATGGTTTATTTGTAAAAAAAATAAACCCTAATTCTACTTTAACAGATTAAAAACAGCATATAATTTAATGATTTTCTTAGGTT
>CALGIG010000051.1 GCA_937915865.1 uncultured Prolixibacteraceae bacterium
CCAATTATAGAACCCTACTGCAAGCAAGGTAAACAGAGCTTGCGAAAATTAAATTCGTTTATATAAAAGTAAGTCGGCTTGTTGTGCAACAACCTCGGCTGCGCGGTCGCCTTCGGGGCTGAATGCCCATACACATGCAGCTTTCAGCGGATGTTTTTCACGGATTTTTTCAATAGCATCCAGCGCTAATTTTTTGGTAATTCCTTTGCGGCGATACTCGTCCAGAACCAGCGCCGAACAAAGATAAATGACTTCGTAGGGTACATCAAGCGGAGTTTGCTCGAAAAGTTCTTTCTCCGTAATTTCTCCAGAAACGAACCTGTTCATTATATCAGTTGTAGTAGGAATAAGCAAAACCCAGGCACAGGGCCCACTCCCTTCATTATACTCAGAAATAGTTGCCGGATGTATTTCTCTCAGGCACGCCAAAACCTTCTGATCAACATCGAGCTGTGCCGGATCGCTTTTTACTGAAAAGACCTCATCGGCCAATTTTACCAAACGTTCGTAATTGTTTAAAGTCATGAGTAAATATATATTGTTTCTCTCTACAAAGATGCTATATTTCAAGCTTATTTCGAAAGTTTTAAATGATTCGGAGATGATAACAACAGACCATTTGATTAGCGGGTTTTCCCAGCTTTTTGGCGGGCAGCAGAGCTGGCAGCCCTGGGAAATAACCGACAAACTGAAGGAAATTATTTGTATTAAGTTGCTGCAGCTAGGCGATGATTATGAAATAAATAATGAGGTCGCCATTCACAAGACCGCCGTAGTTGAAGAAGGTGCAGTGTTGAAAGGTCCGGCAATTGTTGGGGCCAATTGCACCGTGGGAGCTCATGCCTATTTTCGCGAAGGAGTTTTTCTCGATCAATCGGTAAAAATTGGTCCCGGATGCGAAATCAAAAACAGCATTATTTTCTCCGAAACGGCTATTGCCCATTTCAACTATGTAGGCAACAGCATCATTGGCCGGAATGTAAATTTCGAAGCCGGCTCCATCGCGGCCAACCACTACAACGAACGGTTAGATAAACAAATTTCGGTATTATATCGCGGAGAAATAATCAACACCGGCCTAAATAAATTTGGTTCGCTGGTGGGCGACGGTTCCAGAATTGGAGCCAACGCTGTACTTTCGCCCGGAACAATTCTTGAACAAAAATCGATTGTCAGAAGATTGGAATTAGTTGAGCAATATAAACCGGAGTAAAAATGAGTTTAATTGAAATCAGGAAAATTTCAGTGGATAATTGTTTTGCCGGATACCATACTTGTAACAAAAGTCATCCTGATTACTTACTCATATCCTATTTCGAATCTTATCATTAGCAAAACAAGGATACGATCATTTTTATTTCTGCTACCAGCTATTATTTCTGGCCATATTTTGTTAACGACTTCCCTAAAAGTAAACAAATATTAGGAAACTAAAGCCAGCAAGTTTGTTAACTAATCGGATTGAACTGTTGTTTTTCTTTCTTTCTCCCGCTTTTTTTTCGTTATTTTACGCACTCTATAAAACCTTAAATTGACATACAACTAATTGTTATGGAAACTATAGATTGGAAAAATATAGGTTTCGGGTATATAAAAACGGACTATAATGTTCGTTGTACCTATAAAGACGGCGCATGGAGCGAACTGGAAGTTAGCGACAGTGAAATGGTAACTATGCATATAGCCGCCACTTGTATCCATTACGGACAAGAATCCTTTGAAGGATTGAAAGCTTTTCGCGGACAAGACGGGAAAATCAGAATTTTTCGGATGGATGAGAACGCTAAACGTATGCAGGACTCAAGCTACGGAACCATGATGGCTGTTTTACCCATCGAGAAATTCGAAGAAGCTGTTTTGAAAGTTGTAAAGCTGAACGAACGTTTTGTTCCGCCTTACGAGTCAGGCGCATCACTGTATATTCGTCCGTTTTTATTTGGAACAAGCGCCCAGGTAGGTGTTAAACCATCAACCGAATACATGTTTATTGTATTTGTAACTCCGGTTGGCCCATATTTCAAGGGTGGATTCCAAACAACACCGTTCGTAATCATGCGCGAATTCGACCGTTCTGCTCCGCTCGGAATGGGTAAATACAAAGTGGGCGGAAACTATGCCGCCAGTTTGGTTGCAGGAGAAAAAGCCCACCAAATGGGTTATTCAAACGTATTTTACCTCGATGCTGCAGAAAAGAAATATATCGATGAATGTGGCGCCGCCAATTTCTTCGGAATTAAAAGCAACACTTACGTTACGCCAAAATCGAGTTCAATCTTACCATCGATAACCAACAAAAGCCTGATGGTTTTAGCTGAAGACATGGGGATGACAGTTGAACGCCGCCATATTCCGGTTGAAGAACTGGCTACTTTTGAAGAAGTCGGCGCTTGCGGAACTGCAGCAGTAATCAGCCCCATAGAACGCATTGACGACTACGACGAAAAAATATCATACATATTTTCGAAAGATGGCAAACCAGGCCCAATCAGCGAAAAACTGTACAAGAAACTCCGCGCTATTCAGTATGGCGACGAGCCCGACACCCATGGTTGGGTCACCATCGTTGAATAGAAAGACATTAACACATACTGAAAACCCTGTTTGGAGAAATACCAGGCAGGGTTTTTAGTTTATAGGTACAAAAGATAATTAACCGCCGAAAATTAAAAAGTGTTAAATCGCCTTTTTTCGCCGATTCTTATAAGTGAAATCATCATTTTGCTCGTCAATATTCTGTATTTTGCAACAAACCAATATTCCATAATCCATAAATATGAAACGCATAACATTTTTTTTGCTGATGCTCATAAGTTTAGGGCTCTCGGCACAAAATGACTGGGAAAACGAACAGGTGATTGGCCGTAACAAAATGCCGGCACGAGCTACTTCGTATTCATTTCCTTCCGAAGAACTGGCTTTAAAAGGCGACCGCACTCAGGCACGTTTTCTTTCATTAAACGGCGAATGGCTCTTTCATTTCGAAGCCGACTCCAAAAACCGCCCGCTCGATTTTTATTCAGGAGAAAATAAGGTAGCCGGATGGGACAAAATTGAAGTCCCATCGTGCTGGGAAATGAAAGGTTACGGAACACCTATCTATACCAATTCTACTTACCCTTTCCCGAACCGTCCGCCATTTATAACAAGAACCAATCCGGTCGGCTCTTATTTCAGGACATTTGAAGTTCCTGCCGATTGGGACGGGAAACAAATTATTCTTCATTTTGGAGGTGTAAGCTCTGCTTTTTATGTATGGGTAAACGGACAAATGGTAGGTTACAGCGAAGATAGTTGCCTTCCTGCCGAATTCGACATTACCGAGAAAGTTCAACAAGGGGCGAACACTGTTGCCGTACAAGTTTTTCGCTGGTCGGACGGCAGTTACCTCGAAGACCAGGACCACTGGCGAATGAGCGGGATACAGCGGGAAGTAATGCTTTTGGCACAACCACGCGTGGCGCTGAACGACTTTTTTGTACGTACGAAATTCGACGAAAACCTGGAAGATGCCTTGTTGCAAATCCGCCCGAAAGTGACAATGAAAGACAGCATCAATATCGAAGGATGGACCGTTGAAGCTATGCTTTACAGCCCTACCGATAAGCCAAAGTTCGTGCAACCTCTGAAAATTGATTTAAGCAAAATCGTTTACGAAGAATATCCGCAACGCGACAATGTAAAATTCGCTCTTCTGGAATCGAAAGTGGAATCACCTCAAAAATGGTCGGCTGAACTACCAGTTTTATACACCCTGGTTTTAAGCCTGAAGGACAACAAAGGCAACATTCAGGAATCGAGAAGCTGCAAAGTTGGATTCCGCGACATCCGTATTCAGGATGGAGTTTTTCTTGTTAATGGAAAGCCTGTAAAACTTTATGGGGTAAACCGTCACGAACACAGCGAAACTGGTGGAAAAACCGTAACCCGTGACGATATGCTTAAAGATGTTTTGCTGATGAAACAACAGAACCTGAATGCCGTGCGTACATGCCATTACCCAAACGACCCGTATTTTTATGAATTATGCGACAAATATGGCTTGTTTGTGATGGACGAAGCCAACATAGAAACTCACCATGCCAGCGGATACCTTACCAATCAGCCTCAATGGCATTTTGCTTATGCCGACCGCGTAATCCGCATGGTTGAACGAGATAAAAACCACCCTTGTATTTTCTCGTGGTCGCTGGGTAACGAATCGGGTACCGGCCCAAACCACGCTGCGGCTGCCGGTTGGGTAAAAGATTTTGATCCGACACGACCAATACATTATGAAGGCGCACAAGGCGATCCAAACCATAAAGACTACAAAGCTTATGGTTCGCCCGAATACCGTAAAAATCCATATCTGGCCAATCCCGACGATACCTGGTATGTGGATATGGTTAGCCGTATGTATCCAACAATCGACCAATTGAAAGGCTTATCTGAAAGTCCTTACATTAAAAGACCAATTGTAATGTGCGAGTATGCTCATTCGATGGGAAATTCAACCGGGAACCTGATGGAATACTGGAATGTTATTCACAGCAAAAAGAATTTAATGGGTGGTTTTATCTGGGATTGGATTGATCAGGGTATTTCGCGCACTGACGACAAAGGCCGAAAATGGTGGGCTTATGGAGGCGATTATGGCGACCAGCCTAACGACGCCAATTTCTGTATCAACGGGTTAATTAGTCCGGACAGAACAACAAAAGCAGCTACCGAAGAATGTAAATATGTATTCCAGCCAGTTGTTATCGAACCTTATGATCAGGATAAAATGCAGTTCAGGATGAAAAACAGGTTTTTCTTTAAAAACCTGAATGAGTTTAGCATCATTTGGACATTGATGGAAAATGGTAAACCTCTTAAATCAAAAAGCCTGGGTGTTTTTAGTGTTCTTCCCGGCGAATCGCGCTTGTTCGATGTGAATTACGACTTGTCTAAAACAACTGGCGAAGTTTGGCTGAAAATAAGCATTCAGTTAGCTAAAGATGAGTTGTGGGCCAAACGCGGATACGAAATCGCCAAAGAGCAATTCCTGGTAAAAGAAGCAAAACCAACACAACCCGCTCAATCGAAAATTGCAGTACAGGTTTTCGAAGATTCAGAAAAAACTTTGGTAGTTGGGGCAAAAGACTTCAAAGTTACTGTTGACAAAACCACTGGTTACATCATCAAATACCAGTTCCAGGGAAAAGATTTGTTGATTAGCGCCTTAAAACCAAATTTCTGGCGTGCACTAACCGACAACGATGCTCGCGCATGGGACGTTTTGAAAAATTTATCTGACTGGCCAACAATAACTTCGAGCCTGAAACCGGTACAGGTAAAAGTTTTGGATGAAGGTTTAAGCAAACTTGTTGTTACCGATTTGGCTGGTAACGATGGGCTTAAACTGCAATTGTCGTACAAAATTTCGGGAGACGGAGCCATTGACGTAAATTACCATGTAAAAATCGGTGAAAAACAATCAGAACCTTTACGTATTGGATTGACAACCGCTTTTTCGAACAATTTGCAAACAATGAGCTTTTTCGGGAAAGGCCCGTATGAAAACTATTCCGACCGTTGCCATGCAGCCGAGGTAAATATTTATTCAGGTAAAGTTGAAGATTTCTGTTTCAAATACGTTCGCCCGCAGGAAAACGGCAACCACACACAGGTTCGCTGGCTGGCGCTTCGTAATGCTACCGGCACAGGCTTGATGGTGATTGGCAAACAACCGCTCAATACATCGGTTTGGCCCTACACTGCCGATACACTTATAAAAGCCGCACACATCAACGACCTTGAGCCAGCAGGGTTATACACTGTAAATATCGATTTAGGGCAGGCTGGTGTTGGAGGAAATGATACCTGGTCATGGAGAGGAATTCCACTTCCTGAATACCATCTAAACAAAAAAGAATATAGTTACGGATTTCGTCTTGTTCCTTTTGTGAAAGTAAAAGACAATGACGGGCTGATAAAAGCAGCGTTGAAATAATTTCAAGAGTCACAAACAGAATCAATACACAACTAAAAAGTCAGGGCTTCACTTAAAGTGAAACCCTGACTCACAAAGCAAATGAGGGTTTACGGCTTCAATCCCATCGCTTTCACATATCCTTCGTTGGTCGCACAATTCATAAACTTACAGTTTTCAATCAGGCCAAGCAATGCTTTTTTAGCTATGTCCTGATTTGGACGGGCTTTACGTATTTCATCAAAATTATTGCGAGGACTTTCACAAAATGTTACTACTACATCCCAATTTTCAGGTTTGGCAATGTTTTTTACCGAACTTGGGCTTCCCATACGTTTAAACGGCCAATACGTCCAGCCAATGTTGTTTCGTTCCATCAGGCGAGTCCAGGCAGCTATCCATTGGTCTTTATTCTCGCCAGTTTCGCCCATGTATAAAGGTAGATTTACTGAATCGCGAAAATGTACAAAATCCTGAATGTTGGCTTGCAAGGTATCACACCAATAGCGATGACAGGTGTACATCAGTTTGCTATCGAATTTTGAATCTTTAAAAACCTTGAAATTGCCATTCCATTGTGCACCTCCAAGCATAACAATGTGGTTTTGATCTACCTCGCGAATGGCAGCCACAGCCTTTTTGTAAAGAGGTTCAAGGGCTGCGTTCAGCATATTTCTTTCTTCGGCAAAATAGGTTGCAATTGGTTCGTTCAATAAATCGTATCCCAATACTACGGGTTCGTTTTTATAATAATCGGCTATTTTTTTCCAGATAGCTACAAATTGTTGCTGACTGGCTTCGCTTGTCATCAACCAGGGATATCCATAACTATCGTCGATGTTATCGCCGGTTTGTCCTCCGGGAGCATCGTGCATATCCAAAAGCAGAAAAATTTTCGACTCGCGGCACCACGACACCAGGCTGTCCAATCGTTGAAATCCGTCCTGGTTTTCGGTCAATCCCATATAATCTTCAGACGTGAAAAGCTTGTAATGAAATGGGATACGGATGGTATTCATGCCTAATTTATGAATATACCGAATGTCATCGCGTGTAATGTAATTATCTTTAAACTGTTTCCAGAATTCGTTGGTAAAATCGGGGCCAACCATTTCGCGAAAAGCCTGGTCGATCAAATGGAAACAACTAGTGCGCTGAAATCCGAACATATATCCTTCCGGGTTAAGCCAATTGCCCAGATTTATTCCACGAATGAAAAACTTCTGCCCATCAGGAGAAATTAGGTTCGGTCCATCAATACTGATAAAATCTTTTTTAAGATCGGTTTTTTGCTGGCCAGACTTTTGGCTGCATGAATAATGTAGAAACAGACCAAAAATAAGAGAAATAATGAAAATGTTTTTTTTCATAGAGATAGGGTTTGTGGTTTAAAAATGCGTTTGAATATACAATTTTAAAATTTACAATCCATAGTCATTTTATCTTCAAGCTTAAATGAAAAAGCAGCTTCCCGTCGTACGAAAAGCTGCTTTTGATATATTATTATATTAAACTAACTAATTAACACGAAGTACTGAACCGACCTTAAGCGTTTTATTTGCTGTTATTTTATTGGCAGCGCAGAGTTTCTTTACCGTAGTATTGTATTTCCGGGCTATTGTAGAAAGATTATCACCTTTCCTGATTACATGTTTGCCTCCTGATCCTGTTGAAGCCAGCAATTTATTATCGGGAAGCGGCTTATCCCTAAGTTTGGATGGATCAACTTCAAACTGCTTGTTCTTGTAGTAAATCTTATCGGCCTGAAGAGCAAAAGTATTCCAGTCGATGTATTTATTCGAGTCGAACGGTTCGCCAAACAAACGGGTTTCAAAGTGCAGGTGATTACAGGTAGCCCTTCCGGTACGGCCTCCCAAACCAATTAAATCTCCGGCTTTTATGGTATCGTTCACTTTAACCTTTATGGCTTTCAAATGTGCATAAATAGTTTCCAAACCATTGTTATGCCTTACCAGAACCAAATTTCCGTACCCACTAAAACGTTTGGCAAGCCTAACCCGCCCATCAAATGCACAACGAACTGTGTCTCCCGAATTTAAACGGATGTCAGTACCCGTATGCATGCGACGGTGACGTGGACCAAACTTGGATAATATCTGACCTTTAACAGGCATTACAAACGGACTATCTCCCGGATTTAATAATGTGACAACAATAGTGTCGTTTTTACCAGGGAGTGTGTTTACCGGATATTTAATCTGAGTTGAATTCCAGATATTCTTGTACAAAGTTTCATCACAACTTGGCATGAGTGAATCAACCTCCAAATCCTCCGGATCAATTGTTAAAGTATCAATCTGGAAAGTTTCGTTAATTGGGGTAATTGTAGCCGGAATTGGCTCTTGTGCAAAACTATTCAGTACGAATAGTAAGCCAAATGCCAGTGTTGTTACAGTTATCTTCATCCTCAAAATTTGGGTTTATACTAAGCTCAAAAATTTGAACAGGGTTACGAAGGTAACTTTTTCATTATTTATTTCCGAATTTCCTGTTAAAAGACATACCCACATTAACAATTAATAACACCTTTTTATACATTTGCGCCAAATTTTTAGGAGTAATTCCCGATGATAAAAAGTAAGATTTTTAGGTACTTAGCATTAAGTTTTTTTGGAATTTTTGCTTTAATTGGTTTTGGTCTTACAGCAGGGTATCTGGCAGTAAAATTCCATCTGACAAACGACCCGGGTGTTGTCGACAAAAATGATCGTTATTTCCAGGAAATACAAGACAAGTACGGGCATAACTCAGAAAACGAAACTTCAACTATTGATTATAGTGAGGCAAGACTGTTTCACGACATTGCCATTTTAGGCAAGTATTTTCCGACAAACGCTTATTACATTCAGAATGCCTATTTCGAAAGCCATAATCTGAAAGATGCCCAACGAATGCTTGAAGCTGTTAATATACACATGCAGGATAATACTGAATACTTACAGGAAATTAAAGAATTTAATGAAAGTGTAAGCAAAGAAAATTCTGAAGTTAAAGCGGAAAGCATTTTTGAATGGATGAATATTCCTGAATGGAGAGATTTTAAACTGGCCGTTGCCAAAGATAAACCTTTGATCGACTCGGTGGCTACTGTTACAGGTGTTGAACCCCGATTAATTGTGTCGATGCTGGTTGGCGAGCAAATCAGGTTGTTTAATTCAAACCGCGAATCCTATAAAAAATGGATTGGCCCCTTAAAAATATTATCGGTTGAAACAACTTTTTCACTTGGGGTAACTGGCATAAAAATTCCAACTGCACAAAAAATAGAAAAGAACTTAAAAGACAGTTCATCAATATTTTACCTTGGTAAACGCTACGAGAACCTGCTCGATTTCAAAACAGGAAATGTTGCCCAGGAACGGTTCAAAAGGCTGACTTCGTACAAAAACCATTACTATTCGTATTTGTATGCCGCGCTTAATGTAAAACAGATTAAAATGCAATGGGAGCGGCTGGGGCACCCCATTAACGAACGCCCAGAAATTCTGGCCACCTTATATAATATTGGGTTCGAAGTTTCAGTCCCGAAAGAAAACCCGATCGTTGGAGGTTCAGGAATCAACATCAAAGGCAAAAAATACTCGTTCGGAGCTGTAGCTTACGAATTCTATTATTCAGGCGAACTGTTTGATTTATTCCCGTTCAAAAACTCGAAATTCGACTTTACAGATAATGTTTAGACCGAAACGAAACAGCCTCACTTTCGCCGGAAAAGTTCTGTTTTCGGTGCTTTGCCTCTTATGCGTTTTCGAAAGCCGCGCGCAGGAGCCCTGGACAAAAAATATTCCGTGGAAAAACCTGATGGATGGCCTGCAATACGCCGAAATGGATGCACCCGACAAATCGGTAGTAAACGATTCGAAGCTCACCATCATGAAGATTGATGTGAACAAATTTGATTTTGAATTTCTGACCCGATCGGAGCACGATCATGCCCGGACTGCCGAAGAATGGGCAACCGAATTCGACAAAAATATCGTTTTTAACGCCGGGATGTACCGCTACAACCGCACACAGTCGAATAAAGGGTACATGAAAAACTACAAGCATTTAAATAACCCGACCAAAAGCGCCTATTTCAATGCTATGCTGGCCATGCACCCCAAAGACAAAAGGAAACCTGAATTTTCGATTATCGATATCACCCTTGAACCCTGGGAGAAGATCAGAAACGAATACCATTCGTTGTGCCAGGGAATGCGCATGATTAGCGGAAACGGCGAAGCAATGGAGTTTTCAAAACGTCCCGACCAGTCGTGCAGCATGATTTTGACTGCTACCGACACCATCGGGAATATGTACGTGGTGTTTACCCGCTCGCCTTACACGCACCGCACCATGATCAAATATTTGCAGGGATTGCCACTCAATCTGCGCACCACTGTTTACCTCGAAGGCGGCCCCGAAACTAGTCTGTACATCAATACCGGCGATACGGTTATTGCCAAGTACGGCAGCTATGTTTCGAACTCGTGCAACAATGACGATAACGACCATTTCCGCCTGGTTCCGAATGTGATTGCGCTGAAAAAGAAAAAATAAGGAATAGCAGCCTGTACCAATTTTCAATTGGCACTTAAAAAAACACATCTTCTGTTTAACGGGAGTCTTTTTTGCTTAAAATGGAGGAAAATCGTCGTAGAAGTTTTGCCGGGTTCCAAATTTTAGAAATTCGATGGTCCCTTTATCGATATAAACACCAAACCGGTACTGACCGTGCTTTATCTTAAAAAACTTACCACGACTTTGCAGAGGTTCGCAGTGCTTTATGTCGGCAATAACGTTAGCCCTTTCACAGTTTTCAATAACCGAGAATACGATTTCTGAAACGGATTTCGACTTCAGTTTTTTGATGTCTTTGATAAACGAACTCCTGAATTCAACATTCATTTCAAGGCATTTAAAACATCAGTCTTGGTGGCTTTTGCTGTTTTACGTGCGGCCCGGCAGGCTTTTAGCATAGAAATATTTTCAAGCTCCTCGCCTGTGGCAATGGTGGCACTGGTCACACCATTCAAAAGCATTACAGCATCGAGAATGCGTTTGGCTTTTGATTTATCTTTCACATTTATTACAATGGTTTCCATAGGGTTGAATTTGAAACAAAGATATAAAAAAGCCTATAGAAAAAGGCGCTTATTTTGCTTTTGGCGCACTTAAACACATGCATACGCCTTTCGGCGGGGGAGCGATCATAAGCCGACATAAAAAGAAATAGATCGCGAACTGAAAAAAATAAAACCGCTTCCTTTACTCACAAGGCCAGCGGGTTTTCTTTGTCCATCCACTCCAAAATTTTATTGCGTCGGCGTTTCTTTCTTTTCGGTTTTCGGTGTAGCTCGCCGCACCACCATATCCGAATAATATTTGCGTGCTGTGTTGAGCAAGTTTAGCGAGGTTTCGAAAAGTGGCGTGTTCACTGCCGTTGCCATAGCCAGAATATAGGCTGCAAACTCGCTGTATTCGTCCAGCGTTTCCTTGCGAACAACTTTCATGTTATAGGTTTCAGCCGAAGCTTCAACAACTATCCGGTTGCCAAATAAGGCTTTAAATTTGTCGTTGGTTGTTTTCATGCGCTGCACATAGCGGTCGATCTGTAACAAGTTCACCTTTGCACTATAGTGCCGGACTGGTGAGTTCAGAAACAAGCTTGTCGATAGCAAGCGATTCGGCTTCGTAGTTTAGCTTGGCCAGGTTTTTAAATGTACAAAAAAAAATTGAAAGACTTTTGCTTGCTTCAACTTCTTCTGCCACATCCGAAACAGCATATAACTTTAATGCCCGTGAGAAGGCTTCTATAGCCATATCGCGTTCGCCATCGGCGCTGGCAATTTTATCAGTTTCTTCGTTTTTGCGTATTTGAGCCAGCGCTTTTTCGTACAATGCAGATTGGCTGGTTAAAGCCTGCACGTACTTATTAAACGGCGCATTGGTGAGCAGAGCGGGGTCGATGGTTTCAAAATCGGACAAGTGACGTTTGATTAATTGACCGGCTTCCATATTAGTTAAAGCAGCAAGCCGTAAGGGTTCAAGTGTTTGTGCCATAACGAAAAGAATTTAAGTGAAATTATGATACAATTCACAATATTCTTGCGATATGATAATAACATTCGAGTGGAAAATTTCGGCTTACAGCAAAATTTATGTTGTTTTTAAATATTTGAACCTCATAAACCCGGTTTCCAATTCAAATCAAAATGCGGCAAGGTGGAAACCCAGTTTCTAACCTGAATCAGTTGGCGGGGACTCAGAAACTCAGTTTCTATGCAGAATCGAACTTGCGGCAGGCCGGAAACTGAGTTTCTGAGCAGAATCCGGTTGGCGGGAGCCTGGAAACTCAGTTTCTGGGCAGAAGTAAGTTGGCGGCTGGTTGGAAACTGAGTTTTCGGGAAATATCTGAAAGTGATTGTTCGTGAAATAAAGGTTTTGGTTGAAAGAATAAATCGCCTGAACTATTGCAGATTTGTATTCGAACCAGCCATTCTGAACAATATTGGGCTATATCCGGAGGAGCTTGGGGGTGTTAGCGGTAGTTTTATTCTCCTGTATAAACCATATTTATTTTCGTCCCTGTAATTTCTGATATTACCTCATATGGAAACCATTTTGTCTTTATTGTAGGATTATCAATCGGTCCTGAAATCTCCAGTAAACAAGGAATACCTCTCCCTTTGTTTTGCGTCTCCATAATTAATTCCAACAAATGATTTCCTTGGTTTGTCATTTTTTTTAAAAGAGTTGAATTTATTTTTCTGTTTACGTCTTCTAGTAATTCAACCTTTTTATCAAGTAAAGGAATAATGTCAAATTCTTTATCTTGCTTTTGCAAATCAGGTTTGACAATAGAACCCCAAGAGTCAAAGTCTGCCAATAAATTATCTCTCACTAAGGATAGTTTTAAGCAATGACCATTTACATCATCAGTTATACTAATAGAGCCTGTCGGCAAGCCACAATGCTGAGAATAGTTTCGAAGTTTTGACAAAAAGCGATAAGCAAAATGGTCATCAAAACACTTAGATGTCAATTCTTTGAATAAATTAAATTCTTCTGATTTATCTCCAAAAGTTCTTTTTAATCTAGTCTCTGTATGATCAATATATGTTCTTACAGATGATAATAAATTCAATATTAGTCTGTTTATATCTATAAACAGAGAAGAAAACTCGCTAGAGTCAAGTTTTGGATTAGCAATATATTGATTTAAATAGGAATCAATTCTGGTCTTAAAGTCTCCATAGTTAAGTTCGATTAAATTATAAAGAGCATTATCGAAATGAAATTTTTCAAGTTCATTAATCTCTTTCAAAATAATATCAAACTCGTCTTTAGCTAAAGTTCTGATATTATCAATAGTTGGTATATCAATAGTTCCAAGTGAATAAACCGTTTTTGTCATTGCTGAGTTTTTTTAAATTACCTTGTTCATTGGAATGTGTAACTTCGCTTGTGCCAATTTGCAATTGGCACTCTTAGAGACCGGATTTTTAATCCGACTTTAAAACGGATAACACTCCGATCTCAATAATAAAAAAGTAGATTACCTGCTTTTCGCCTCAACGATCTGCTGCCTCACCAACTCGTTCAGTTCTTCAGGAGTGCGGTTTTCAGGATAAACAGCTGGTAAAAACTCAACGCTGATGTGCTCGCCCCATTTTATCTTTTTGGCTCCCGACGACATGGCTTCGTAGGCGCCTTTAATCACAACCGGAACAACAGGCACGTTCAGTTTGGCGCTCAAAATAGCATACGTTTTTTTGAAAGATCCAATCTCGCCATCGAGCGTACGGGTTCCTTCGGGGAAAATAAGGATTTTCTTGCCCTGCTTTACCACTTCAGCCATTTTCTGAATCGAATGTTTCAGGTCGTTCGATAAATCCATAACAATTACATTACTGCGGCTGGCCACATATCGGCGTAAAGCACTGTTTACATGGTCTTTCTTGGCATACGAGAAGGTATTTTTCAGTATATTTTTATCGAGATACGAAAGCACCAGGAAAGCGTCGAGCTTAGTTTCGTGGTTGGGTGCAAAAAAACACGGTCCTTCAGGAATATACTCCATCCCTTTTCCTTCAAACGAAAAGAAAAGCCTGAATGCACCACGAACTGCATGTACTGTTGGCCGAAGCATTGCCGAAGTTTTAGGTAAAATAACATCCGTTTCTTCTTTCAAATCGCCGGTCCAACCTTTATCCTGGGTCGTTTTATGAAAAAGTTTGTTTTTTTGAATGTGTTCGGCAATTTTCCTGACCGACTGAAATTTGGTTAACTGCTCTTCGCTGAATTTTATCCCAAAGCTTTTCTCAATAAAGTCAATCAGGCTCAGTTTTCCAAGCGAATCCATCGAAATGTCGAAAACCAAGTGGTGCTCAGGCAAAATATCCATGTCAACCTGGCTCTCGATAAATGTTTTAATGGCCAAATATTCAGAAGTTTCAGAGTCGGCAGAAACTGCTTTTTTCTCTTGCTTTTTTTCGATTAATTCTGGGAATTTAAAACGCTGAAGTTTAGCCAATCGTGTGCGCGGCAACTCTGCATCGACAAGAGTAAATTGCATAATCCGTTTATACGAACTCATCGTTGTATTAAAAGGCCCAATAATGGTTTCTCGGAAATATTGTTTGGCATCTTCAATACCGTTTGCTGAAAGAAAATCGGAATCAGGAAGGATTAAGGCATGTAACATTTCGTTGTGCATAAAAACACCCGATTCTTTTATTGCCGGCGTAAATCCATCGAGTTTCATCTCAATTTCCACCGGATTAATATTCTTCCCGTTGGGCAGAACGATGATTTCTTT
>CALGIG010000052.1 GCA_937915865.1 uncultured Prolixibacteraceae bacterium
TTTTAATGTTTATTTTACTGATATTCAGCTATTTATATTTTTGTCATGTACTAAACAAATAATCATTCATTTTAGAATAGCAACACAAATGCAAATGTAATAAAATACATGCCAGAGCAAGTAATATTATTGTTTGCCGAGGTCTTGTCTTTGTATTTTATAGAAATTAATTTGGAACAACGCAACCTTTGTGGTTTTAAACGCATCAATACTTCAGAAATTTGGTTTACAATTGTATATCAGATTAAAATAGGTATTTGGAAGATTTTAAAGTGATAATATCTGAATGTATTGCCGGAAGCAGAAAGGCTCAGGCAAAGTTGTATCATCAGTTTGCTCCTAAAATGTTTGGAGTATGTCTGAGGTATGCGAAAGACTCAACCGAGGCTGAGGATAATCTACAGGAAGGCTTTATCCGGGTTTTTACCAATCTAAAATCTTTCAGGCACGACGGTTCTTTGGAAGGTTGGATT
The DNA here is from genome assembly GCA_937915865.1 of uncultured Prolixibacteraceae bacterium. Taxonomy (GTDB): domain Bacteria; phylum Bacteroidota; class Bacteroidia; order Bacteroidales; family Prolixibacteraceae; genus Aquipluma. The sequence goes on from CALGIG010000052.1 coordinate 474, forward strand.
CGAAGGATTATGGTAAATGTTTCCTTGGAGAAAATAAGAAAACAATACCTTTTGTATCCTGTTGAGGATGTTACAATTTACGATACTGTGAATGTATCTGATGATGTGATAGCAAAAATGTCGGCAGATGAGTTGTTGAGGATTATCAGAGAATTATCTCCCAGATACCAGTTAGTATTTAATCTTTATGTGTTTGAAGGAATGTCGCATCAGGAAATTGCTAAAGAAATGGGCATTAACGAAGGAACCTCTAAATCGAATCTGGCCCGTGCCAGAGAGATACTAAAAAAGAAAGTGCATGAAAAATTTGGTGATTTGAAAGCCAGAAACAATTTTACGGCATGATGAAGGAAAAGAATTTGGATGATTTGTTTCGCGAGAAGCTCCTGAATTATGAGCAGGAGCCGCCTGCTTATTTGCTGGAAAATATACTTGGTGGCGTTGCTAAAAACCATCGTAAAAAGAGAATAATATGGCTAAGAGTTGCGGGTGTTGCAGCGGCTCTACTTATTGCATTTGTCGCTGGTTGGCAGTTTAGTACCAACAAAACAGACCGAATTGCAAATAACTCATTGGTAAACTACAAAAATCCAGAAAATCCAGTTCAGTCTCATTCCACTTCTATGCCAATGGTATCACAAAAAATTGCTGTTAACCGGGCATCGAAGATTCCTGCAAAAAATGAACAAAATTTAATAGAACAGGACAATAAGGAATTTTCACATCACTCAAATTATAATGAGTATTCCCCCATTTCTGTAAATTCAGGCAAGGGGCCGGATAAACTTGACAACAATAAGATTTTAAGTTTGAAACCATTGGACAAAGGATTTATCAAGACTGAAAAGAAAGAAATTCGTTTGGAAAAGGCACAAATTTTAAAACAGAAAATTGTAGTTGAAAAAACAATAGATCAGCAGATAATGGAGATGAATAAGCAAATGTTATCAGCTCGTTCTAAAAACAGTTCAAAAGCCAGATGGTTACTCGGAGCTCAGATTTCGCCTGAATACAATGGCGCCTACAGTTCGCATTCCAAGGCTTATGCAAGTAATATGCTAAAGACTAAATCGAATAAGGTTGATTTGGCTGGAGGTATTTCCATTGAATACAAAAAAGGTAAACGCTGGAGTTTCCAAAGTGGAATTTATTATTCGGGAATAGGACAAACATCGGGCAATGGTAGTTCAAAAGAGTATAGTTATGCGGTAAATGATGGCTCTAATTATTTTAGTAATACAACTATTAAAGTTGATGCTGCCTCAAACCGATACTCAATGAATAGTAATGCAGGTGTCGTTGAGTTAACCCAAATTCCTGCGGGAATGACAATTGGGGCATCGCTTGATGATAAAAGTTATCTGTCAAATGCAGTTGTTGCCACGCAAAATACTTTCATTCAGGATTTCGATTACCTTGAAATACCGCTTTATCTGCGTTATAATTTTGTCGATAACCGGTTCGGAATTTCTATAGTTGGTGGTTTAAGTTCCAATGTATTGGTTGGCAATCGTTTATATGCTGACACTAGCTTCGGAAAATCACTGGTAGGTCGAACAAAAGACCTGGAAACATTTAATTACAGCAGTACAGTTGGTTTAGGATTTAAATATTGTTTAACCAACAAGCTTTCGATGAGTATTGAACCTCGTTTTAAATATTTTATTAATTCGTTGAGCAACAATTCGTCTGTGACTTATAAGCCTTATACATTTGGGTTTTATACTGGTCTTAGCTATGAGTTTTAGTTGCTCTGCAAATCCATTCCCCGATAATTTTATTTTAAGTACGCAACTTTTATAGGGTTTGGTTCATCTCTATAGAAATACTCAAAACCTATTAAAAATGAAAAGGGCTGTTGTCTTACTTATTGTCGTATTGTTTGTTACTCAGGCACATGCGCAGAAGGGGAAAAAAGATGTTGTTTACCTTAAATCGGGAGCAATAATACGCGGGCAAGTTATTACTTATGATATGAATGCCGTTAAAATAAACTCAGCGGGGAATGAATGGGTTTTTAAAAAGGCTGATGTCGATAGTGTTTCCCGCTATTTAAAAAATAACTACGAAACAAGTACTTCTACTTCTCCTCTTTATTATTTTGATGCTTCGGGTGGTGTGCTGGTTGGAAATTCAGGGAATAGCCAAAAAGCTCCATTTTCATATTCAAATTCATTTAATTACAGAATAACCAATAAGCTTTATTGTGGAATTGGTCTTGGAGTAGATTTTCTTGATGAAACTTACATGCCCGCTTTTGCTCAAATTCAGTATAAATTCAGAAGTTCGAAGCTTACTCCATTTATAAATCTTCAGGCAGGCTACGAAGTTCCGCTTGAAAAAAAGAGCCGGAAAAATTTTAACAATTACTATACAAGCTCTTCATCATATTACTATCCGGGATATCAATATTACGAGAAACTTGACAATAAGGGAGGTTATCTCATCAATCCACAGGTAGGTTTTATGTATGCTACTTCCGAAAATTTCGGATGGTTTTTTGCTTTTGGGTTCCGATATCATAAGATCAACTATTCAGGAGAAAATGACTACAAACTCGAAACAAATTATTCGCGCTTATCGCTTAAAATAGGTTTCACCTTTAATTAATCCAATGCCATGAAACAAGTAAAATATATATTATCATTCTTAGTATTCTTTTCGGTTGTTTTTGCCGCTTGTACCGATAAGGTTTTTGAAACTTTTACAGCCAATGCTCCTATTTACATGAGTTATTCAGATTTGCGTTCAGCTGTTAAAATTACTTCGGCCCGAGACTTGAATAACCCGGGGAAAATTTATTTCAAAGACAATTACATTTTTATCAATGAGAAAATGGCTGGTGTGCACATTTATGATGTTAGTGATCCTAAAAATCCTCAGAACAAAGGCTTTATCGAAATTCCCGGGAATGTTGATATTGCCATAAAAGATAATATTCTGTATGCCGATAGTTATGTCGATTTGGTTGTAATTGATGTATCGAGTTTTTCTGCAATTAAAGAAGTTGGCCGGATTGAAAAGGTTTTTCCATATACATTGCCAACCTACGATACAAAACATCCTTTGGCTAAGATTGATGAAACCAAAGGAGTGGTTACAGGATGGGAAGTGAAAAGTGTTCGACAGGAGTTGGAAGAGCGATATTATCCCATTTATTACTACGATACGGTTAAAGATGGTTATTACTTGACTAATTCGGGTGGAATAAGCGGCTCAACCGGAACAACCTATGGCGTTGGGGGAAGTATGGCCCGTTTCGGGCTTTACAAAGATTATTTATATGTAGTGAACCAATATAATATTTTCACCTTTAAACTGAATTCAACATCTACAGTTACCCAATTGAACACGAATTATGTAGGCTGGAATGTTGAAACGATTTTTATTTCGGATGACCGAATCTTCCTTGGTACACAAAACGGAATGATTGTTCTATCACTCGATTCACCTGAAAAGCCTGTGCAATTAGGTAGTTTTTCACACATAACCTCATGCGATCCTGTTGTAATTAAAGGCGACCTTGCTTTTGTAACTCTGAAAGGTGGTACAACCTGCCGTGGAGGTACTCTAAACGAGCTTGATGTTGTCCAGATGAGTAATAATTATTCCAAATTTACGTTATTAAAAACCTATTCGATGAAAGAGCCACAAGGTCTTGGGATAGATGATGATGTGTTGTTTTTATGCGATGGAAGTGCAGGGTTAAAAGTGTTTAATATTGCCGATCCATTGGCAATGGCACCAATCGCAACATTCCCGTCGGTTAATGCTTACGACGTGATTCCGGTAAATAATTACCTTTTTATGGTTGGAGAGGATGGCTTTTATTTATACGATTATTCAAATATCCTGAATATAAAACAAATTGGCACAATTCCAGTAAAACGGTTTTACGCCGATTAAAACAAATAATATGGTATTTACAGCAAATTGGCACGATTCCTGTAGTAAAAATATTAGTCCGCATTACCTTAATTAATGGACACTGAGAACTCTGTGGTAACCTCTCATAGAAAAGCCGGGAATTATTTTCCGGCTTTTATTTTTATTAAACAATGATGCATTGTTGATGGTAGAGCATAAAACTACTACCTTTGCAAATTGTCGAATTTTGAAAAAAACATGATGAGTTTTAATGTATTATTCCGGTCTCTCCGGCTTGTTAAATGGCTTCCTGTTCTTTTATTTTTGCCTTTAACGTCCTGTTCACAAACCAAACACCATATTCCAGATTCACTTGGTACACATTTATTTACACCCGTTGAAATTCCGGATAAACTTAAATTTGCAGGAGAAGATGTTCCTCTGGAATATTTCGATGTTCGTGAGAGCCTTGATCGTGAATTGTTGTCAACTGTTTATTTTCATTCGCAGACTATCAGATATTTAAAAAGTATGCCTCGTTACTTTTCGATGATCGAACCTATCCTGAAAACCAATGGTGTACCTGAAGATTTTAAATATTTATGTGTGGCTGAAAGTGGCTTCGATATTCGTGCTTTATCGCCTGCAAAAGCTGCTGGCTTTTGGCAATTACTTGAGGTTGTGGCTAAAGAAAATGGACTTGAAGTAAACAATGAAGTTGATGAACGTTATCATATCGAGAAAGCAACCCTGGTTGCCTGCCGTATATTTAAGGCAGCTTATCAAAAATATGGTAGCTGGACGCTGGTTGCTGCAGCATATAATGGAGGAAGAGCAGGTCTTGATCAGAAAATAACACGGCAAAAAGTAAAGAGCTATTACGATATGCAATTTGTAGAAGAGACTTCGCGCTATATATTTCGCATACTTGCACTTAAACTGGTTATGGAAGACCCTGAAAAATATGGTTTTAAAGTTGATAAAAAGGATATGTACCCGATTATAGAAACAAAAAATGTTGAAGTAAAAAGTTCAATTTCTGATCTTCCGGCGTGGGCTATTAATAAAGGGATAAACTTTAAAATTTTGAAAATGTTTAATCCTTGGTTGCGGGATTTTTCTCTTAAAAACCCAGGGACGAAGACATATATTTTTAAAGTTCCGGTGCAAGGGTACCGAACCAGGTAAAAGCTCTCGTTCTCCGGTAAAAAGAAGTTTGTAGATCGGGTTCAAAAGTTTAAAAATTTTTAGTGGCCCAAAAACTCAGTGAAAACAGAAAATGCAGAAAACAGAAAAAATGGCGACCGATAATAGTGTCGAAGATGAAGGAAAGATTGTTGTTCATGGGGCTCGTGTACACAATTTGCAAAATGTAAATGTTGAAATTCCACGGAATAAACTTACGGTAATTACAGGTTTAAGTGGCAGCGGAAAATCGTCCCTTGCCTTCGATACTATATATGCTGAAGGACAGCGCCGGTATATCGAAACATTCTCTGCTTATGCACGGTCTTTCCTTGGAAATATGGAACGTCCTGATGTTGACCTTATCACAGGTTTGAGCCCGGTAATTGCCATTGAGCAAAAAACAACCAATAAAAATCCCCGTTCTACTGTTGGCACCGTTACTGAAATTTACGACTTTCTGAGGTTGTTGTATGCCCGTGCCGGAGAAGCATTTTCGTACAATACCGGCGAGAAAATGGTAAAGTATACCGATGATCAAATTCTCAATTTGATAAAGAATTCTTTTTCCGGGAAACGCATTCTGATTTTGGCGCCGGTAGTTAAAGGTCGTAAAGGACATTATCGCGAGTTGTTTGAACAGATACTGAAAAAAGGGTTTCTCAATGCGCGAATCGATGGCGTTGTAACCGAACTTAAGGCTGCCATGCGTGTTGACCGGTATAAGAACCACTTTATCGAGATTGTTATTGATCGTTTATTGGTTGATGAAGCCAGTGATAAACGTTTGCGGGATTCGTTACAGGTTGCTATGCGCAACGGTCAGGGAATAGTAATGATTCTCGATCACGATACCCAGGAAGCTAAGTATTATAGCCGTCAGCTGATGTGCCCTACTTCAGGTATTTCGTACAACGAACCAGCTCCGCATAACTTCTCATTCAACTCACCACAAGGCGCCTGCCCCAAATGTAATGGGTTGGGAACCATCAGTGAAATAGATCAGGAAAAAATTGTTCCTGACAATACAAAAAGCATTCAGAATGGAGGAATTGCTCCTCTTGGTCCGCATAAAAACACCTTGGTTTTCTGGCAGATTGAGGCTTTGGGTGAAATGTTTGGTTTTACCTTGAAAACCCCAATTAAAGACATCCCTGAAGATGGCTTAAATGCTATACTTTTTGGAACAAACGAGCGAATTCACTTAAAAAACTCGCCACTTGGTGTTTCAATGAATTATATGATGACTTACGAGGGAATCATAAAATATATTGATGCTCAAAAAGATGACAATCCCTCGCAAAAAGCGCAGAAATGGGCTAACCAGTTTGTGCGAGAATCGGTTTGCCCTGAGTGTAATGGACAACGTCTGAAAAAAGAATCGCTTTATTTCAGGATTGACGGCAAAAATATTTCGGAACTTGCCCGGATGGACATTTCAGAGCTGAATGAATGGTTCGGAAATCTGGAAAATAGACTTTCAGACCGTCAGCGAAAAATTGCTGTTGAAATTGTGAAAGAAATTCGTGATAGAATTAAATTTTTATTGGATGTTGGTCTGAAATACCTTTCACTCGACCGGGCTTCACGCACATTATCGGGTGGCGAATCGCAACGTATCAGGCTGGCCACACAAATTGGTTCTCAGCTGGTTAATGTACTTTATATTCTCGACGAACCCAGCATTGGTTTGCATCATCGCGACAACCTTCGTCTGATTAATTCGCTTGCTCAACTACGGGATACAGGTAACTCGGTTATTGTAGTCGAACACGACCGTGATATGATGCTTAATGCTGATTATGTGATTGATATTGGACCCTATGCAGGCGTTCATGGAGGACATATTGTTGCTGCCGGAACGCCAGATCAGGTTTTAAATGCCGGAACTTTAACATCTAAGTATCTTTCAGGGGAAGCTCAAATTCCAGTTCCCGAAAAACGGAGAAAAGGAAATGGGAAAGTACTATCTTTAAAAGGCTGCACTGGGAATAACTTAAAAAACGTTTCGGTCGATTTTCCTTTGGGTAAAATGATTTGTATTACCGGGGTATCGGGTAGTGGAAAATCAAGCTTGATTAATTCTACTTTGCAACCCATTTTGAGCCAACATTTTTATGGCTCACTTCAAGACCCATTGCCTTTTACCGAAATAATCGGACTTGAGTATATTGATAAGGTTGTCCAGGTCGATCAGTCGCCACTGGGGCGAACACCACGCAGTAACCCGGTTACATATACTGGTGTATTTTCTGATATTCGGAATTTGTTTGCTCAATTACCCGAGGCAAAGCTTCGAGCTTATGGGCCAGGCCGTTTTTCGTTCAATGTTAAAGGTGGCCGTTGCGAAGATTGCCAGGGTGGAGGATTGAAGCAGATAGAAATGAATTTTCTTCCAGATGTGTATATCCATTGCGATACATGTAACGGAAGACGCTATAACCGGGAAACACTGGAAGTACGTTACAAAGGAAAGTCGATAAGCGATGTGTTGGATATGACTATAACACAAGGTGTTGAATTCTTCGAAAATATCCCTTCGATTGCGCATAAATTGAAAACTATTCAGGATGTAGGGCTTGGATACATTACCTTGGGGCAATCGTCGACAACCCTTTCAGGTGGCGAATCGCAGCGTGTAAAGTTGGCAACAGAGCTGGCCAAAAAAGATACCGGCAAAACCATGTATATTCTGGATGAACCAACTACCGGCCTTCATTTCGAGGATATTCGTGTACTGCTCGAAGTACTGAATAAACTGGTTGACCGTGGAAATACAGTTGTTGTGATAGAACACAATATGGACGTAATTAAAGTGGCCGATCATATTATTGATATTGGTCCCGAAGGAGGAAAGGAGGGTGGAAGAGTAGTATGTTTTGGAACACCAGAGGAAATAATTAAAAACAAAGAATCGTTTACCGCGAAATACCTGAAACAGGAGTTGAAAAACGGAGAATAAGATGATATAAGCCATGAAGGAAAATCTTCGGGTACATGAGGATGAACGTAATGGCGAGTTCTATGAGGCAATTAAAAAACAAATTAGAGTATATGAAAGTTCTGGTTGTTCTTGCCCATCCCGGAAAGGAAAGTTTAAATCATGCAATTGCTGATGTATGTTGCAATCAATTGAAAGAAAATGGCCATTCAGTTGTTTTTCATGATTTATATGAAGAGAAATTTGATCCTATATTACTACCAGTTGAGATTCCAAAGACTGGAACGTATGATCAAACAATTGAAATCCACTGCAAAGAGATTGCTGCTGCCGATGGAATTGTTATCGTGCATCCCAATTGGTGGGGTCAACCTCCAGCTATCCTGAAGGGTTGGATTGACAGGGTAATCAGGCCGGGAATTGCATACGAATTTGCCGAAGGCGATAATGGTGAAGGAGTCCCAATTGGGTTGCTTAAGGCAAACACAGCATTAGTTTTTAATACTTCAAATACTAGTGAAAAGAGAGAGATTGAGGTGTTTAAAGATCCACTTGATGCTATATGGAAAAATTGCATTTTCGATTTATGTGGGGTAAAAACATTCGATAGGAGGATGTTTCGAATTGTGATAACCAGTGATCTGGAACAACGCAAAACATGGCTAAATGAAGTTAAAATAATGATTAATAGTTATTTCCCTGCATGTTAACTTAATTGATTCCAGTAATCATATAGGCAAATTGTAAAATCTAATTTTTGAGATAATTTTAGAACTAAAAAATTAACAATGAATACTATTGACATTTATTGCGTAAATACTGGCGAAAAAAGAAAATACCCTTTGGGCGCAACACTAAAGGACATAAAAGATGACTTTCATGTTGAACTCGACAATCCCATTTTAGGAGCCTTAGTAAACAACAAGATAAAAGAACTTTCTTTTGTTTTTGTCAAGAACAAAAAAGTCGAATTTATCGATTATTCTCATCCTGACGGAATGCGGCTTTATGTGCGGTCGTTGTTCTTTTTATTGTATGCGGCTGTCCGTGAGGTTTTTCCTGAAGTGAAACTGAAAATGATGCATGGAATTTCAAAGGGATATTATTGCGAACTATCTGGTTTAGACCGCCCCTTAACTCAATCAGATGTTTTTGCAATCAAAGCTGAAATGCATCAATTAGTCAGACAGGATATTTCATTCGAAAAAGTTGGTTTGCCAACAGAAGAAGCAGTTGAAATTTGCAGAAAAGAAAACCTTCGGTACAAGGCTAAATTGTTCGAGCAACAGGGTACCATGTTCTCGTATATTTATTTTATGGGAGAGTTGGCTAATTATTTCTATGGGCACATGGTTCCATCAACAGGATATCTTACTGTTTTCGATTTGGTTCAGTATTACGACGGACTTTTGCTTCGAATTCCTAACCCGCAGAATTTCAACGAAGTGCAGCCTTACTCTAAAAACGATAAATTGTTCGGAATCTTTCAGGAACACAAGGATTGGGCTGAGATTTTGAGTGTTCAGAATGTTGCAAACCTGAATGAGTATAACTTGAACGGGCAAAGTGGAGACATTATAAAAATTTCTGAAGCGTTGCATGAAAAGAAAATTGCAGAAATTGCCAACATGATTTTTGCCAAACGCGATAAGGTTAAAATTGTACTTATTGCCGGCCCTTCAGCTTCGGGCAAAACTACTTTCAGCAAACGATTGATGGTTCAACTGGCAGTAAATGGATTAAGGCCAACCACTATATCACTCGACGATTATTTTGTCGATCGGGAAAAAACTCCGCGTGACGAAAAAGGCGAATATGATTTCGAAGCTATTGAAGCTATTGATGTTGAGTATTTTAATCAACAATTGATACAGCTTTTTGATGGTAAAACCGTTGAGTTACCGAAGTTTAATTTCAGTGTTGGCCGTAAATTTCCTTCAGGAAAGAAATTACAATTAGGTCAAGGGAGCATTCTTATTGTTGAAGGAATTCATGGGATGAACCCAAATTTGGTGCCTCACATTGCTCCTGAAAATACGTTTAAAATTTTCCTCTCGGCACTTACACAAATTTCGCTCGACGATCAAAATCACATTTCTACTACCGACAATCGATTGATTCGAAGAATGATACGAGATAGTAAATATCGGAACTATTCGGCTCAGGAAACGATTAAGCGTTGGCCAAGTGTTAGGGCTGGCGAAGACAAAAATATTTTTCCATATCAGGAAAATGCCGATGTGATGTTTAATTCGGCTTTGATATACGAGCTGGCGGTGCTTAAAAAATATGTTGAACCAGTTTTAAAGGCTGTAACCGAAAGCCAGGTTGAATATAGTGAAAGTAATCGTTTGCTGAAGTTTTTTTCATATTTCAAAACCATCGATGATGGTGAAATTCCGCCAACTTCACTCATTCGCGAATTTCTCGGGGGAAGCAGTTTTAGCTACTAATCAATAGCTTAAGGTTTTGATATTCTGCAATAGATATTATCACTAACTTTGAAAAAAGTATGGATATGAAAAATATTGAATTAACAGCGGTTTTTGAGCCTTGTGATGAAGGCGGTTTTATGGCCTATATTCAGGAAATACAAGGGATAAATACACAGGGAGAAACCATTGAAGAGGCAAAGGAAAATCTGGCAGATGCAGTTAACCTTGTTTTTGAGCACATCAGGGACGAAAACAAAAAGCCAAAAGCAAAAAAGATTATTACGCAAACACTGTCGTTTAGCTTTTGATTGATGAAACGAAGCAAGTTCATAAAGCATCTCGAAGAAAGCGGTTGTGTGTTTGTGCGGGAAGGTGGGAGTCATACGCTTTATCGTAATCCCCTGAATGGAAAGTTCTCTACCGTGCCCAGGCATCCTGATATTAAAGAGAATTTATGCCTAAAAATTTGTAAAGACTTGGATATTAAAGCAATAGTTTAGCTGTAGTCAATATACCGAAAAAATTAGCAACGCTTTTATTTAAAAAAAACTCAGCTTATTTGGAAACAATTTAAATAAGTGCTATGTTTGTATAAAAGATAAAATAATCTTTTAATCTTTTTAAAATATAGTATTATGTCATTTGTATTACAAAATTTACCATACGCCTACGATGCTCTCGAACCTTACATCGATGCTAAAACAATGGAAATTCATCACGACAAGCATCATGCAGCTTACACAACAAACCTGAATACTGCATTGCAGGGAAGCACATCTGAAGGCAAAACAATAGAAGAGATATTGAGTAATATATCGACTCTTCCGGTTGCTGTTAGAAATAATGGTGGTGGCTTTTTCAATCACAATTTGTATTGGGACGTTATGGCCCCCGGAGGTGCAAAACTCCCTGAGGGTGATCTGCTAAAAGCTATTGACAATGCGTTTGGGTCGTATCAAAATTTTAAAGAAGCATTTACCAAAGCCGCCCTTACCCGGTTTGGGTCCGGGTGGGCATGGCTTGTAAAGCAGGGTGATAGTTTGGTGATTTCGTCTACACCAAATCAGGATAACCCGTTAATGGATATGGCTGAGGTTAAAGGTACTCCAATTCTTGGGGTAGATGTGTGGGAACATGCTTACTATCTCAAATACCAAAACCGGAGACCTGATTATGTTGATGCCTTTCTTAACGTGGTTAATTGGGACGAAGTTGCCCGACGGTTTAAAGGTTAGTTGATTTTTGGTTTTTTTCCGCCCGGTACAGAGGTATCGGGCGGTTTTATTTTCACCTCCTAAAAAGAGCATTTTAATTGCTGAAATTTAAGGTGCTTATTAATGTTCATCGTCTGTTAATCAAAACTTTCTCTCAGTTTTGTGCGATGGCAAAGGATGAAGACACTATTCAGAATTATTCTAAATTAGGCTGGAATTACAGATTTTACAAACCTTTTAGCAAGGGAGACGTTATCTTTCTGGAAAACTTAAAAATCATTGTTTAACCTAAAAGATACGAAAAATGAGTTTCACGTTACCTTCATTGCCCTATGCAATTGATGCACTCGAACCATACATCAGTGCTAAAACCCTCGAATTTCATCACGGGAAACATCATCAGGCTTACGTTACTAATTTGAATAACCTGATTGTCGGGACTGAATTTGAAAATGCTGATCTGGAAACTATTATTAAAAAATCGGAGGGCGGGATTTTTAATAATGGCGCACAGGTATTTAATCACACTTTTTATTTCGAGCAGTTTTCGGCAACTCCGGCAGCAGAACCTACAGGAGCATTGAAAGAAACCATTGAAGCTGCTTTTGGTAGTCTGGATGCCTTTAAAGAAGCGTTCAACAAAGCTGCTGCAACCCAATTTGGCTCTGGCTGGGCATGGTTGATAAAAGATTTATCGGGTAAATTAAGCATTGTTCAAACCAGTAATGCAGGATGTCCTCTTCGCAGTGGTTTTACCCCTCTTTTAACCTGCGATGTTTGGGAACATGCTTACTACCTCGACAAACAGAATTTGCGTCCGGCTTACATCGCCGATTTCTGGAAAGTTGTTGACTGGAAAGTTGTTGAAGGAAGATTCTAATTTGTGATCAGTGATTGATGATCAACGATTAACGAAGTAAAAATCATCAATCGTCGATCGTTATTCTTTAATCGTTAATTTAGTTCTCTAATTCTTTAAATTGAAAAATATGAGCGTTGAAAAAGTATTGGCAGTGATGACTGCATCAGACAAACCTTTAACAGCTGGTAAAATTGCTGAATTGGCTGGTATAGATAAAAAAGAAGTTGAAAAGGCTATGAACGTATTGAAAAAAGAAGGCAAAATTGTATCGCCTGTACGTTGTGCCTGGGAAGTAAAAAAATAGTACTGAAACGGGCATGTTTTCAGGAAAACAATAACATGTATGTTTTATCCGACAAGTTAAAACAAATTATTTTCAGATGAAATCGCTATCTCGTATAATGCGAGACAAACCGAAAATGAGTAAATGTTTATTCGTTTTACGAATTTCATTTTATGAATTTTCGCTTTGCTTCAATTCTGTTGGTTGATGTATTGTTTAAAAACACGATGTAAATACCAGGATCATCAGAATGATAAACAAAAATTAATACAGAACTAATATTTTTAGGGACTGTCTGGCCATTCAAAAATCCGACAGTCTTTTTTATTTTTATTACTCACATAAATATCATTTATTGTCTTCGTTCTGAGGATGATAAATGTGTCGATTAGAAGTCAGATTAAAGTTACAGGTGTTTTCAGCATGGTTCATTTAAAGCTAAGTTTTCTCATTACTTACCGGTATAATGGGGAGTATTTGTCATATAGTAATTTCGATAAAGGAATATTTAAGGGTGCACAAAAAAGCAACAATGTGAATATATCAAAGTCGATATATCATAAAATCAATATCTTAGTTATTTTTTTTGTTAAGAATTTTTTTGATTGAATAATAGTTCTCCTCATATTTTCTATGTTACCTTCCTTTGAAATGTGAAATAATTTCATTTTTTTTAGTTGTAGTTTAATCAGTCGATTTAAATTCCAATTTCTCTTGATCTGTTTTCCTGTAAAACGTATCAATAAACACCTAAATCAATGAACGCGAAAAGGAGTAGACTATCCGTTAAAGAATTGATTATTTATTTGATTGTCTTTCTTTTAGGAAGTGCATTTGTTGTATATGTTTATCTTTCGGAGGACAAAGAGCAACGGGAATCGGTTATGCAGCTTGCAATTTCGGTGGAAGCAAGTTTACCGCGTAGCGAATTGGAGCATTTGCCAAATAATACCGACGATATTTCAAAAGGTGGTTTTCAACGTTTAAGAACTGTACTTCAGAAGGTAATAATAGCTACGCCCAAAGCCAGGTTTGCTTACGTTTATGTTGAGCGGAATGGAAAACTTTATTTCCTGGCAGATTCGGAACCAGAGACTTCATCCGATTATTCACCTTCGGGGCAACTGTTTTCTGAAGCATCTGCAGGAAACTTTGAGCCAATAAAAAAGAAAATACCATGTTTAATTGGACCTGTAACCGATAGGTGGGGAAAGTGGCTTAGCGCCGAGGTGCCTATTTTTGATGCGCAAACGAACGAAGTACTGGCTGTTTTTGGTATGGATTATTCTGCTGATTCCTGGTATACTGATATTATATTTCATGAAATTCAAACCATTATATTTGTTTTGGTTGCTTTTTCCCTTGTTTTTATTGCCGGAAGATTAAAACGAAAAAATGGTCAGTTGTGGGTGGAAATAAATCAACGCCAGGAAATTGAGGATAATCTTCGCGAGAGCCAATATTCATTGGCTAATCTTATATCAAGTTTACCAGGATTAATATACCGATGTGCTTTGGACAGAGATTATACCATGGAATATATTAGCGATGCCTGTTTGCGTATTACAGGATATTCTCCATCTGATTTTGTTGCAAATAAACGAATTTCATTTAATGATATTATATTACCTGAAGATAGGGAACGAATTTGGAACAAATGGCAAACTGTACTGGCTGATGGATCTGTATTTGAAGATGAGTATCAGATTCAGACTGCTTCAGGAGAAATTAAATGGCTTTGGGAGAGAGGGAGATGTGTTTATGACAATCAAAATAAACTCAGACATCTCGAAGGGTATATTGAAGACATTAGTTTTCGTAAAAAAGCTGAGAATGAACTTAAGAAGCTATCACTGGCGATAGAGCAAAATCCTGTTTCAGTAGTAATAGCAAATTCTGCGGGGATTATTGAATATGTAAATCCCCGTTTTTCAGAAATGACTGGTTATGAAGCTTCAGAAATAATCGGACAAAATCCTAGGATACTTAAGTCGGGAAATATGGGAAGCGAATTTTATGCAGAATTGTTAAATACAATTAATTCCGGGAAAATCTGGAAAGGAGAAATACTAAACAAGAATAAAAAGGGAGAACTTTTTTGGGTTTCGCAATCCATATCACCAATAATTGACCAGAATAACCGGATAACACATTTTGTGGCAATCGAAGAAGATATTTCGGAGAAAAAGAAAATAGAACAGGAATTAATACTTGCCAAAGAGAAAGCTGAAGAGAGTAACAGGCTAAAATCGGCTTTTTTAGCCAACATTAGCCACGAAATTCGTACTCCTATGAATGGTATTCTGGGATTTTCTGAGTTGTTAAACACCAAAAACGATATGTCGTCGGAAGAAGGGTTTGAATATTTAAGTATTATTTTCCAGAGCAGCAAGAGGTTATTGGAAATGCTTAATAACTTGATTGACATATCGAAAATACAATCAGGAGAAAAAAAATTACATTATTCAAATGTTAATATAAAATCATTGCTGCAATCCCTTTCTCTGGAGTTTTCGCCTAAGGCAAAAGAAAAGAATATACTTTTGAACCTGGTTCCGCAGGAATCTGAAAACCTTACACATTTCATCTCTGATCGCGAAAAACTGGAGAAAGCGCTAACATGTTTGCTCGATAATGCTTGTAAATTTACAAATAAAGGTAGCATTGACTTTGGTTACAAACTTAATAGCGCAGGTATACATTTCTTTGTGAATGACACGGGAATAGGAATACCTGAAGAAAAAAAGGAAGTAATTTTTGAGATATTCAGACAAGGGAACAACGAATTGACCCGGCAACATGAAGGCGCAGGCCTTGGATTGACTATTGCCAAAACTTATATTGAATGGCTTGGTGGAAAAATAATTTTAGATTCAACGATTGGGAAGGGATCATTATTTATAGCTGAACTTCCTTTTATTCAAAATGAAGTTGTTAAAGATGTTCATAAGAGGCCCGCTTATCAGATAGAAAGACGAAATATCAACCTGCTTATAGCTGATGACGATCCGGCCAGTCGTATTTTTATTGAAAAATCGTTGAAAGATACTGTAGCGTCAATTCTGACTGCAAATAATGGTCAGGAAGTTATTGAGATTGTTCGTGCTAATCCTCAAATCAATTTAATATTGATGGATTTAAAGATGCCAGTTTTAAATGGATTTGATGCCACTCGGACAATAAAAATTGAAAAGCCTGAAATACATATTATTGCCCAAACAGCTTTTGATGAAGCCGAAGATCGGGCAAAAGCGTTGGATGCAGGATGCTCTGATATAATTACAAAACCAATAAATATTAATAAATTAAGAACGACAATAACACGACTGATACCTATTCTTGTACTTCTTGTTTTTATTTCGTGCAGGTTTGTAAATCGTTCAGATAATCAGCAGATTAAAATTTTACATGAATTTGAAGCCAAAGGATATATAGTTCCTGATGATAGTTTACAATTACCGGTTGTTACTCCGGCAGTTGTTCAAAAAACTTTTACAATTGGTAAGTTGCCAGTAAAAGAATCCTTATCAAATGTATATCAGGCAAAAAAACCAGTGTTGTTACCAGTTAATAGCCCCAGAATTTGTACACCAGGTTCGGGCATGTTTCTCCAACCTCGTATAAGCAAGGCCATAATTCAAAAAAAATTGTGTAAGGAACCTGAAATTGTGATGGCCAAGGACCCGTTCAGTAGAGAAAAAAATCCTGATAATTTTGTGAGCTTTAGTAAATTACAGGGTTTGAAACACGACCAGGTAAGAGATGCGATGCAGGATAATATTGGTAATTTATGGTTTGCCACCGATGAAGGCCTGACTCGTTTTGACGGGAAATACTTTTCTCATTATTCAACAGACCAAGGCCTCACTAATAGCTTAATTCTTTCCGTCTTTCAGGATAGTAAGAGTAATATCTGGATTGGTACTTTCAGGGGAGGAGTAACTCGATACGATGGATGCTATTTGACAAATTTTACGAACAATGATGGTTTTCCCAACGATATTGTCAATTGTATTACCGAAGATTTAAATGGAAACATTTGGTTTGGTACTGGAGGCGGCATTGTAAAGTTTGATGGCGAAAAATTTATAAACTATGCTGAACGACAAGGTCTTTGTAATAATGATGTTCGGCATATTCTTGTTGATAAAGAAGGTAGGTTATGGATAGCGACAAACAAAGGTGGTTTTTCGATTTTTGATGGTAAAACTTTCCGTAACTATTCTGCAGAACAAGGGCTTGGAACTTCGGTTATCAATTGTATGAGTATTGATAAACAAAACAATATCTGGTTGGCTTCGCCCAAAAATGGCCTGATAAAATTTAATGGTAATTCATTTTATTCTTACACTCAGAAAGAAGGGTTATCGAGTGACGAGTTAAGCTATGTAACAATCGACAAAAGCGATAATTTGTGGATTGGAACCATGAATAAAGGTATTATAAGATTTGATGGTTCTAAATTTACTTATTATGATGAAAATAAAGGCGTCAGTAGCAATGCAATCAGATGTATCCTTGCAGATAAAAGTGGCAAGCTCTGGTTTGGGACCAGGGGTGGCGGAGTTACCCGATTTGAAGGTGATACGTTTATTCATTTAACTGAAGAACAGGGACTCAGTAACAGCAAGGCAACCAAAATAATAGTCGACCGGAAAAATAATATTTGGATAGGAACGAATGGCGGATATGTAACTAAAATTACCAGAGAAAAGGTATCCTCCGGTTATTCGAAACTGAAAACAACAAGCTGGGATAGTAATGTGGGTATTTATGGATCAAGAGTTTATGATGTTATGGAGGACCGTAGCGGAAATATCTGGTTTGGTTCAGAAGGTGGTGGTGTGGCTTGTTTCGATGGAAAAACAGTTAAAGTATATACCAGAGAATCGGGGTTACAGAGTAGTTCAGTTCGACGGATTATTCAGGATAAGAAAGGTAATTACTGGATAGGAACTTATGGAGGCGGAATGGCTTATTTTGATGGTAAAACTTTTGTTAAGTATACAACCAAAGAGGGATTGATAAACAACAATATACAATCATTTCTTGAAGATAATCAGGGAAGAATATGGATTGGGACCGATGTTGGCGCTTGTTGTTTCGATGGTAAAAGGTTTATTCATTATAAACAAGAAAATGGGTTAAGTAATTATCCGGTTTATTCGATTGAAAAGGATAATGAGGGAAATATCTGGTTTGGTACAGGTGGAAGTGGAGCTATCTGCTATGATGGTAATACATTTACTCATTTTACAACCGACCAAGGTCTCAATAGTAATTTTGTGATGAGTATTATTGAAGATTCTCATCATAATATGTGGTTTGGTACACGTTCGGGTCCAAGTGTAATGAGCCTGGATGAATTGAAAATATGGAAAAAAAGTGGTTTTATTCAGCAAATGATATTCCGAAACTTCGATTATGAAGATGGTTTTTTGGGTATTGGTTGTAATTACGAAGCTCTAAATGAGAATCCTGATGGGGAAATCTGGATAGGTGCCAACGATCGTGTTTCCATTTTCAGAGGAAAACTTTCGGTTAAAGATACTATTCCTCCGGTTGTTGTAATTACTAAAGTCAATCTCTTTAATGAAGAAATTCCTTGGGATGAATTGTTTGTAAAAAAAGACACAAGCCTTATTTTAAATAATGGGATCAAAATTAAAAGACTGAATTTCGAAGGCATAACTCCGTGGTATAATATTCCGGAAAATCCAAGTTTTTTGTATTCGAATAATTACTTGTCGTTTAATTTTATAGGCATATCACAGGTCCAAAATAAAAGGCTTCAGTATCAGGTAAAACTGGAGGGGCTGGATAAAGATTGGGGCTCTCCTTCAAAACGTACCGAGGCGTCATACGGGAATTTGCCGGCAGGAAAATATGTTCTGAAAGTTAGGGCTATAAATAGTGAAGGCATTTGGAGTAAAGTAACTACCTATCCTTTTGTTATACGAAGTCCATGGTGGCAAACATGGTGGTTTTACCTGTTATCATTTACTTTTGTTATAAGTGGAGTTTTATTGCTAATTCAGTATAGGATACAAAAAATTAAGAGTGATAAAATTATACTTCAGGAAAAAGTTGATGAACAGACAATCGAACTTATTCAAAAGAATGAAGACATCCGTAATAAGAATAAGGAGTTACTGCTTTCGAATACTGAAAAAGATAAATTATTCTCGATTATTGCGCATGATGTAAGGGGGCCGTTAAGTACTTTTTTGCCTGTTACTGATTTTTTGGCTGAGGAAATTGAATGGATGGACAAAGAAGATCTCAAAGAATTAGCCAGGAGCATGAATAATTCGGCCAAAAATTTGTACGATTTGCTGACTAATCTATTGGAATGGTCGCGTATGCAACGTGGCTTAATGCAATTTAATCCGGTTGAAGTTCGATTAAAGAAATTAGTAGATGAATGTATTTCCGTTGTTTTAAATTCGGCGCAGAATAAGAGTATTTCTATAACCAAGGAAATTGCTGACGATGTAACAATTTTTGCTGATCAATATATGATGGCTTCTGTTATTCGTAATCTTCTGACTAATGCTATAAAATTTACGGCAAAGGAGGGAACGATTACAGTTAAAGCTTGTTTTCTTAACAATTTTGAAACTGAAATATCGGTAAAAGATACAGGAATAGGAATTCCCAGGTATATGACCGAAAAGTTATTTAGCCTAAATATGGAAACCAGCAGGTATGGTACCGAAGGTGAACCAAGTACTGGATTAGGTTTGAATCTTTGTAAAGATTTTATTGATCGGCATGGAGGTACAATCCAGGTTTTCAGTAAAATAGACAGAGGTAGCACATTTGTGGTTACCTTAAAATCGAGAGCTCCTGAAAGTTGATATTACAGGCTCCAGCTTGTCAATATCCGGCTCCCGGTTTCTTCATAGTTGACAATCTTCAGGTGAGTGCCGATTTCCTGCTGCATTTCTTCAACGTGCGAGATGACGCCAACAATCCGGTTCTCTTTCCTGAGCGATTTTAGTGTGTCGAAAACAACTTCCAGCGAATCTTTGTCAAGCGAACCAAAACCCTCGTCAAGGAAAAAGAAATTTTGGTTCGATTCGGTGATTTTCTGAATGTTATCGGCCAGCGCCAACGCCAGGCACAAAGCAGCCTGAAAAGTTTGCCCGCCGGATAAGGTTTTCACGCTTCGCACTTTGCCGCCATTCAGGTAATCGCGCACCTGGAAATTGTTGTCATCGGTAATTTCTAGGCTAAGCTTTTGGCGCGTCAACAGGAAGAAGCGGTCATTGGCAGCATTACACAGGTTTTGCAGGTAAACCGACGAAATATAGTTAACAAAACCGCTGGCAGTGAAAAGCTTTTTCAAAGTTCTAATATTCTCAGCGCGTAATTCTAACTTTTCCAGCTCTTTCCGAAGCTTAATTAGCGTTTCGAGCGATTTTTGCAGGTCGGCCAGCGATTTTTCGGCAACACCTAAATCGCGGTTCTGTTGGCCGAGCAGCGACCTGTCTTTTTCCAACCGTTCCAGAAGTTCCCGATGACTTTCCGAATTGTATTTACGTTCTCCAATTTCGGCTGTTAATTGCTCCAGTTGTTTTATGGCAACGGAAATCTCCTGCCTGAAAGTCGTAGTTTTTTGCTTCTCGGTGCGAATATCCAGACTCCAGCCTATGATTTGCCTGACTGCTTCAACTGCTTTAAAATCAGAAGAAACAAGTTTTTTTTCAAGCTCCTGATTCAGTTTTGCAGAAATTGTTTTTTCCTGATTAAGCTGTGTTTGGTTGGCAGCCAGGCTTCCGTTCAAAACATCTTTCGTTTTGCGCAAGCCCTGGAGCTGAAGGCTAAGTTGGCTAAATTGCTTTTCGAGTTCGGAATACTGCTGAAGCAAAATTTTCTTTTCGGCTTCTATCTCTGGCTTCGGTTTCTCAGAATAGCTGGTTATGTCAATCTGGCTGATTTGTGCGGTCAATGTTCCGGTTTCGGCTTTACAGGTAATAACTTCAGCGTTTATCTTCTCAATTTCGCGCTGAAATTTCTCTTTGTTCTGAATTTCCTGCTCGTATTTTTTATTGGTTACCTCGCGTTGTTTCTCCAACGATTCTATTAAATTTTTTATCGATTCGGCTAACTGAAAAGCCTCTAAAACGGCTTCTCTAGTCTGGTATTTTTTCCATTGAAAGTTCTGCTCGTGTGCCGCTTTCTTTGCTTCAGTATCTTTTCGTTTTGCCTGAATGTCAGTCATTTGCTTTTCGTTAAGAACGAGCAGATTATTCAACTCCGACAAGCGCAAAATAAGCTGTTCGCAAACTCTAACGTCCTTCTCCAGCTTTTGTTTTTCGCTTTCAGCCGCTTTTAATTTCTTAGTTACATCGGCAGCACGTAAAATATTGGGGTGATGTACCGAGCCACAAACCGGACATGGATCGCCATCCTGCAACTTCACTGCAAATTCTTCGAGTTTGAGTTGCACCTTAAAGTGTTGTATTTGAGTATCAATCTCGGTAAGTTGAGTTTTCAAACGACCAATTTTCTCTTTCAGGAATTGCGTTCCTTCCACAAAATTTTTCGCTCCTGAAAAATTACTAAAGCTATCTTGTTCAAACGTTTCGTAAATGTTTTTTTGCGAGAATTCGATTTCTGCCTTAGCTTTTTCTTCTTCTGCCGAAATTGTTGACAGCTGTTGAACCCAATTGTTCTGAACCTCGTGCCAGCTGCGGACATTAGACAAGGTCAGCATATCGGGTTGCTTTTCTTTTTCGGCTTTCAGCGCGGTTTCCAGCTTTTCTTTATCCTGTTTCAGTTGATCGATGCTTGCGTATGTTTTTTGAATAACCTCTTCTCCCTTTTTTAAGCGCGTTTTAGCTTGCTCAATGGCCTGACGAAGTTCACTCAACCGAATCAGTTTGTCCAGTTCCTCGGCCTTCTGACGCAGTTTTTCTTTATTTTCGTAATCTGTTTTTACTTTTTCAAATAGATGTTCAGCTTCTTTTATTTGTTCTTCAGCCCGTTTCAGTTGCTGATTTTCTTCTGCGATTTTCTTTTCGAGTACAGTTATTTTTTGAACCGATGAATTTGTACTGTCGAGAATGGGTTTAAAATGAATCAGGCAATATTCAAAATCGGCAATTTTCTTTTCAAGCTGTTCTATATCTGGTAATTGAGAATGAAGTTGATCGAGCTTTTGGGTTGTTTCTGCTTTCCTTGCAAATTGTTCGGCCAGTTGCTTTAGTTCAGCTTCCTGCTTCTGGGTTTCAATGATCTTATGATTCAGCGTCCCTATTTCTTTTTTAAGATCGGCCAACTTCTGCTGAAATACAGTAACCTGCTCGGGATCAACAGTGCCTAACTGCTGCAATTTTCCTTCGAGATTTTGCTTTTGAGCGTTGTTTTTGCTTTCGAGGGAAACAACTTTATAATAAAGTTCAAACTTTTCGAGTCCGAAAAGCTCTTTCATCATTTGCGTCCGGTCTTTGTTGCCCAGTTGCAGAAACTCCTGAAATTGCCCTTGCGGAATGATGATGGTACGCTTAAAGTTGTCGTAACTTAAGCCAACTGCCCGTTCAAGCTGGTCGGGTTCAATAGGGGTCCAGTCTTCGTTGCTGAGCTGATAAGCTGATCGTTCAAGAGCTTTAACCTCCTCAAATTTTTTACTGTTGCGCTTTCCTTTCACCATGGCCCGGTAGGCTGTTTGCTTCCTGCCGGTTTCAAACTCAAAATCGATCAGCAATTCGGTCGATTTCAGGTTCATCATATTGTAGTTCCGGTTATCGCCCGAAAGATTGAGCCGGTCGGTTTTGCCGTAAATGGCAAAAGTGATGGCTTCCAGGATGCTGGATTTTCCGCTGCCAACCGCGCCAAAAATGCCGAACAGGTGCGCGGATGTTAGTCGGCTAAAATCGATGGTTTGCCTTTCCTGGTAAGAGTAAAGTCCTTGTATGGTTAGTGTTTTGGGTATCATAGTCATTTATTTACCATAGATTAACATATCATCTTATCTGAATCTGTGGTGAATTTTACTCTTCTGCCAATATTTCTTTAAACAGTCTTAGTAGTTCCTCGTTAGGTTCCTGTCCTTTTTCGTGCCTGAAATAATCGACGAAAAGTTCTTCCATATTTTTGCTTAAATCTATAGATTGCCTTTTATTGCCAGTTATTTCATTGGCATTTTTTACTTCAGGAATAAGGGCGACAATACCGTTGTGAACAGCACTCAATTGTTTACGTTCCTGGGCTGTTAGAAAAGTATCGGTTACCAGTGTTAATTCCACCAAACTATTCTGGTTTTCGGTCAGCCATATAATGGCTTCTTCCATTCCAACAACTCTTTTGCGTAAAAGCTTTTTCCCACATTCCAGTCTAATTTCTTTTACTTCAGCTTTTTTACCGCTTTCTATCTCAACCAGCAATACAAATTTTTCCTGATTGGTTTCAGCAAAACTATATGAAAGCGGACTACCACTATAATAAATGGGGCATGGTTTCGAATCGACCCGGTGCATTCGGTGCAAATGCCCAAGCGCTGTGTATTGAATCTGAATAGGTATATTTTCAGTAAAAATTGCCTGAGCTCCGCCCACATGTAAAATAGGTTTTTCGTCGTCGGGCTCTTCCGGCATTTCCCCATCTTTTTTTACCACGAATAAATGGGAAATCAGCACATTGATGCCTTTGTCGTCGCAGTATTTTTCGGCTAGTTCCTGCCACTTTTGCTGAAGGACTGTTCGCAACTCTTCTTCCGGATTGTCGTGACCCAGGCATGATTTTAGGCGAAGCTCGTTGGCATAAGGTGTCGACAAAACCCTTAGCGGAACGGGGTTCCGAGGCAATAAAATCTCCAGAAAACCTTTAGCACTCTGGGTGACTTTTAGTCCCGATTCCAACTCGAAAGGTTGAACAATCGAATTGGGGTAACCGGCAAAAATGATTCCGCATTCGCGAGCCAGCGGATCGGGCGCTTCAATGCGGTCGGGCGAATCGTGGTTTCCGGCAATGGCAATTACCGAACGGATTCCGTTCTTCGATAAGCGTTTCAATGTTTTATAAAACAGATCGACTGCTTCGGTTGGCGGGTTGAATGTGTCGAACAAATCGCCGGCAACCAGCACAGTATCGACGTTTTCACGGTCCGCGATTTCACAAATTTCTGCCATTACCGCCTGCTGTTCTTCCAGACGCGAAAAATCTTCGAGCCGCTTGCCTAAGTGCCAGTCGGAAGTATGAAGGAGTCTCATGGATGGGAGCGTTATCTTTTTTGTTATAATGCTCAAAGTTGTGCCGATTTTATGTCTTTTGCAAGCTTTTAAATTGCACCTTTAGTGACTTCCCCTTCATTTTTTCTTATTTTTAACCGCTGTTAATTTATTCAATCTTCACGTTATGGAACTTCAGGAATTATTTAAAAAGCAAAAAGAAAAACTTCAGGATGTACTTTCAAAAACTGAACTGGCTTTGGGCGAAATCATGTTCAACAACAACGATTGCCAGGTTTTGTCGCAATCGGCAGTCAGGTTTGAAGTGCTTGTTGATGTGGCTGATTCCAAATTGCCTAAAGAATGTTGGCTCGATGTTGAAGATGATGACTTAATTCCTTTGGTGAACGGCGAACTGCTTGGATGGGACCGTATTTCGTATGCCTGTTTGCTGGAAGTTGAAAATGAACTGAAAATACTCAATCCAAAAGAACCTGTTGACCACAAAAAATATACGCGTGAAGGAATGATTATTCGGGTTATGAACGAACGTAGGCAAAAGGCCGAAAAGGCACGTTATCGAATAAAATGGGCGCAAAATATTTATGGCGACCACATCCTGACCAATGAAAACGGGGTGAAATACAAAATCTTTTTACGCGACTTCAAAAACGAAACAGGGTACAGCGACAGCATGGATTCGCGCCTGAACAAACTGGGAACAACCAAACACATTATGTTTGCATTCAGGCAACTCAAGGATAACCCACAGCTTTTTGATCAGATGGGAAAAACTTGCCCGTTTATCGAAATTTATTGCGACCCATGTAATGACTATAAGATTAGCTGGTTTTATCCTCATCGGGTTCCTATTGATGAACAACTGCTTATATCAAGGTATTTTAAGAAAGATAATTTTGTTAATGATGATGATATTGAAGGATTTCTGGGCTTTTTGGAAGAATCGTCTGAATTTCCATTGATATTGATACGGCCTGAAGTTAGGGAAAAAGTGGAGAAAGCATTCGAGAAGCAAATGATGAATGAACTTCGTAAAAAATGGGTTCCCGATTTTTCTGAAATAAAAGCTGATTTATTTCCTTACCAGAAAGATGGGATTGAGTTTTCCTTGTTCCGGAATGCTGCTATCATTGCTGATGAAATGGGACTTGGGAAAACACTCCAGGCCATTGGAGCTGCAGTATTGAAAAAACAGGTATTCGGGTTCAAAAAAGTACTCGTGGTTTGTCCTGCATCGCTTAAGAACCAGTGGAAAAAAGAAATTGAGAAGTTTACCAACGAAAAAGCTCTGGTTGTAGAAGGCGGTCCTGATAGTCGTGCCAAACAATATCTTGATTCGGATTATTTGTTTTTTATAGTTAATTACGAAACCATTTTACGCGATCAATCGGCGATTAACCGCGCTGGCATCGACTTTTTGATTCTGGATGAAGCTCAGCGGGCCAAAAATTATGAAACAAAGACATCTTCCTCAATCAAACGGTTGAATTTCAAGCATGTGTTGGTCATCACTGGCACGCCGATTGAAAACAGGCTGATCGATATTTTTTCGATTGTCAGCATCATCGATCCTCAGTTTTTCGGGCCGCTCTGGGAATTTTCGTATCAGCACTGTTTGTTCGATCCCGAACGCCGTGATAAAATAAATGGCTATTACAACCTTCAGAAACTTAACCATAAACTGGAAGAAATCCTGATCAGGCGTGAAAAACGAAAGGTTATCGACCAATTGCCCAACGTGCAGCAATCCAATATTCCGGTTAACCTGTCGCCGTTGCAGGCCGAACTACACGGCTCCTATGCAAGAGGGATAGCCAGCATTATCCGCAAAAAATTTCTGACTCCTTACGATTTGCAGAAACTTCAGTTGTTGCTGGCTAACATGCGTATGGTTTGCGATTCGACTTACCTGATTGACGAAGAAACCAATGAATCGCCAAAACTGGAAGAGCTGAAATACATCTTGCTCGAACAATTGGATGTTCCTAACTCCGACCGAAAAATCATTATTTTCTCGGAATGGATAAAAGTTCATAAGCTGATTGGTAAAATGTTGCGCGATAATAACATCGGTTTTGTTGAACTTAGCGGTTCGGTACCGGTGAAAATGCGTGGCGACCTGATTAAAAAGTTCGAAACTAACCCTCATTGCAAAATATTCCTTTCAACAGAAGCAGGCGGCGCCGGGTTGAACCTTCAAGTAGCTGATACACTTATCAATTTTGAGCTTCCATGGAACCCGGCAAAGAAAAACCAGCGGATTGGCCGCATCGATCGGCTCGGGCAAAAAAGCAACAAGCTTACAATTCTGAATTTCATAACCCGCAACTCGATAGAACAGCAGATAGCTTCGGGGTTGCTCATTAAACAAAATTTGTTTGATGGAGTACTTGACGGGGCCAGTACTACCAACTATGTCGATTTTTCGGGAAAAGGTCGCTCTCAGTTTATTCAGCAGCTTGAAGAGTTTATTGCTGATTCAGAAAATGTGGTTCAGGAAGAAGACGATCTGGAGAAAGTAACAAATATTGTTGATAACCAGTCTGGAATAGAGCAACAAGAAGAAACTATTGATCCGATAGAAGAATTGTTTGAGGACGAAACTATAAGGGAAACAATTGAACATACTCAACCTGTTGTTGCTGAAGAAAAAGCTCAGGAAATTGAACAGGTGATGAATAATGGAATGCAGTTTCTGGCAGGATTATTTAAAATGTCAACAGGAAAAGATCTTGGGTTAAGTAGTCAATCAGTCGAAATCAATAAAGAAACCGGCGAAGTAGTGATGAAATTTAAATTGCCGGTATAAGTGTGGCGTAAAAACGGTAGAAAAATGTTATTCAATGTTGTTTAGTTAAGAAACCCGATTCATTGAACCCGTCACTGCGAGGAACCGCCTGTCCCGTTTTTACGGGAAAGCAGTCTGTTCGCGAATAGATTACTTCGCTTTGGCTACCAATGACGATCTAAACAACATTGAAATGTTATTATTTTCTTGATCTTTCCCTAATCGCTTTAAACTCAGAATTGTCATTCCATCTGGGCCATTCCTGCGAATTGGCCAATTTAAGCCCAACGCGGTAAAGCAGTTGTGCATCCTGAACCACGCCCGATAAATCGTCGCGTTCGGGTTTGTATTCATCTTGAGGGGTGTGGTAAACGGTTTTCCAGTATTGGCCAAGGTTTTCGAGCGTTTTTTCTTTTCCCAGCTTTTCAGCATCGATGTAACCTTTGGCAAAAATGGCTGGAACGCCCTGTTTCACAAATGGGAACTGGTCGGATCGGAAGAACATGCCATTATCCGGATTTGGGTCAGGAGCAATATATCTCCCTTGCTTTTCAGCCTCAGTTTTTACCCAATTGTCGAGTTCCGACTGACCAAAACCAGTGATCGTAACATCTTTGTACTTGCCGAGAAAGATCAAAACATCAGTATTAATTACTGTTACGGTTTTAGCCATGGGGAAGAACGGATGCTCAGCATAATAGCCTGAACCCAGTAACCCCGATTCTTCGCCGGTAACCGAGATAAATAAAATGGAACGCTCTGGTGCAGGTCCGTTTTTGAAGGCACGGGCAATTTCCAACATCCACGAGACTGCGCTGGCATTATCGGTAGCGCCGTTGTATATGCTGTCGCCATTAATTTTGTCACCAATGCCCAAATGGTCCCAATGCGCTGTGTAAACTACCACTTCGTCGGGATATTTGGCTCCCCGAATCAGTCCGCAAACGTTGTGTGAAATATCTTTCTTGAACGAATTGATAATTTGTCCCGAAACTTTTGCCGGTAATTCAATAGGCTTGAAATCTTTGGCAAGCGCTTGTTTTTTCGCCTGATCAAAACTTGTCCCGCAGGAGGTGAACAGTTGCTCGGCAGCTTCTTTCGAGATCCAGCCTTCGAACGCACAACGGTCTTTATTCCCGTTTTCTGGTTGAAGGTAAAATTTAGTTGTTTCGCCATTGTTTCGCACCACTTTCCATGGATAACCTGCCGGACCGGTTTCGTGAATAATGAGGCATCCTTTGGCGCCACGCCGTGCGGCTTCTTCAAACTTATAAGTCCAGCGGCCATAATAAGTCTGGGTATTTCCTTTGAAATAAGTATCATTGGTTCCATAGCCCGGATCGTTTACAAAAACAAGTATCGTTTTGCCAGTCAGGTCCATTCCCTGAAAGTCGTCGCGCTGGTATTCAGAAGCAGTAATTCCAAACCCGGCGAAAACCAGTGGCGATTGTTCTAACGAAAGCTGGTCTTCAACTCTTCGGGTGAATGTTACATAATCTGTAAGTTTCTGAAATTTCAATTCCCCTTTGGGCGTATCAAAATCAAGTGTATTCGAGATTTTCGAGCTCACGGCCAGAAATGGAACATCCTGAAAATAGCTTCCGCTGTTGGCAGGTTCCAAACCAATCTCTTTCATTTGTCCGGCAATATAGTTGATGGTTAAGGGTTCTGCTTCAGTCAGGGGCATTCTGCCCAGGTATTTGTCTGAAGACAGTTCAGCTATATGTTTTTCAATGTTTTTGTATTGAATGGTATCTTCTCCCGAATTTTTTCCTGAAGGAGAACAACTCAATAAATAACCGGCAGATAAAAGGAGCAATAATTTCTTCATGATAAAAAAGAATTGGTGCAACTAAAATAGTTGATTTAAGTATAGGTTCAGTTCTTTGTGAAACAAAAAAAGCCGTTCGCCCGAAGGCGGAACGGCTTAGTTAATCTGTGTGGTTTTTATTTTTTCCAGAGTTTATTCATGTCTTCCAACGTTTTTCCTTTGGTTTCGGGCACCATTTTCCAAACAAAAAGGGCAGAAA
Source organism: uncultured Prolixibacteraceae bacterium (assembly GCA_937915865.1). GTDB lineage: Bacteria > Bacteroidota > Bacteroidia > Bacteroidales > Prolixibacteraceae > Aquipluma. The sequence goes on from CALGIG010000052.1 coordinate 29,274, forward strand.
GTACCGACATTGCACCATAAAGGCTGTATGTGAACGTCATACTGAATGCTTCGAGTGACGGAAAGGTTGCTGAAACAATAAAGTTTGATATCCATTGTGCTGCAACAGCAATGGCAACTGCTTTTCCGCGAATGGTATTCGGGAATATTTCAGAAATCATTACCCAGCAAATTGGTCCCCACGACATCATAAACGAAGCAGTATAAATAACGATAAAGATAAGTGTGCTCACACCAATGATGCTGTAAAAGGCTAGTAATCCAATTGCAAACATACCAACCGCCATGCCAATAGAGCCGATGATTAGCAGCGGCTTTCGTCCGAATTTATCAACCGTAAAAATGGCAACCAACGTAAAAACAATATTCACAAAACCCATGATAACGGTTTGCCACATGGCGGCATCGTTTCCAAAACCGAGACCCTTAAAGATAGTTGGTGCGTAATAAAGGACAACATTAATACCAACAATTTGCTGAAAAACCGAAAGCAAAATCCCGATTATTAACACTTTCCAACCGTAGGCCAAAACAGCTTCCACTTTTTCATGGGCCGTTTCTTTAATCTCGTCCAGAATGACTCTGGCCTTGTTTAACCCATTTATTTTGGAGAGGATGTGCAATGCTTTTTCTTCCTTTCCAACCAGAGCCAGGTAACGGGGTGTTTCGGGAACCATGAAAAGCAAAATGCCAAACAGTCCGGCAGGAACGGCATTCGAAGCGAACATATACCTCCATCCGGTAGAGTCGACCCATTCAATTGGCTTTCCGTTGGCGATGAAAAAATTTACAAAATAAACGATAAGCATCCCAAAGATGATGGCAAACTGGTTCCACGAAACCAATTTACCGCGAATTTCAGCCGGTGCAATTTCGGCAATATACATAGGGCAAATTGCTGAAGCTAACCCAACGCCAACTCCTCCTAAAATACGATATAGGTTGAATGCTATTAAAACACTTAAAGAACCGTCGCTCTTAGGGAAAAAGATTGCTTCGGGATAAGCAGCTCCTAATGATGCCACTAAAAATAAGATAGCCGATAGAAATAACGAATTTTTGCGTCCTAATATTGAAGCAAAAATTCCTGAAATTGCACTACCAATAATGCAGCCAATAAGGGCGCTCGAAACTGTTGCGCCATGATAGAATGTAGCCAAATCTCCAAAAGTTTCAGCATTCAGATGAAAAAATGTTTTCAGCGAGTCAACTGCTCCTGAAATTACCGCAGTATCGTACCCAAACAATAGACCACCAATGGTTGCTACCAGCGTTATTCCGAAAATATAAGAATTACTTCCTTTGTGTGAATCCATATTAAAGTTTATAGGCCCCCTCTAAACCAGCACTTAGAAGCGGTTTTTTGGTGGCCGGTTATTACGTTTGTATTTTATTCCCTCTCCCTTTGGAGAGGGTTAATGAGTGGGGCTAGATATAGTTATTAATTAACTGTTCGAGCATTTCCTGTTTACCACTGATTTGTTGGGGTTCTCCAACTTCTTTGGCAATGGCATACAAATCAGTCAATGAAAGTTTCCCTGCTTCAAATTCAGCGCCTTTGCCTTGGTCGAATGAAGCATATCGGTTAGCTCTAAATTTCAGGTAATCTGATTCTTTCAGTATTTTGTCGGCAATTACCAGTGAGCGGGCAAATGTATCCATACCCGAAATATGGGCGATAAAAATGTCTTCCAAATCGGTTGAATTACGACGGGTTTTAGCGTCGAAGTTAATACCGCCGTCGGTGAAACCGCCAGCCTGCAAAATTTCGAGCATGGCTTCGGTTGTTTCGTAAATATTGGTTGGAAATTCGTCGGTATCCCAGCCATTCTGGTAGTCGCCTTTGTTGGCGTCGATTGATCCCAGTTTACCAGCATCGGCAGCCATGCGTAATTCGTGCGCAAATGAGTGTCCGGCCAAAGTGGCATGGTTCACTTCTACGTTCAGTTTAAAGTCGTTGATCAGTCCCTGAGCATTCAGGAAGCCCAATACTGTCTGAACGTCAACGTCGTATTGATGTTTGCTTGGTTCCATTGGTTTTGGCTCGATGAAAAATGTACCTTTAAAACCCTGTGCGCGGGCATAGTCGCGGGCCGAGCGAAGGAACTGTCCCATGTGGTCGAGTTCTTTCTTCGAGTTGGTATTGTGCAGGCTCATATAACCTTCACGTCCTCCCCAGAACACATAACCGGTACCACCCAGGGCAATAGTGGCGTCGATGGCATTTTTTACCTGGACAGCAGCGTTTGTCACAACAGTAAAATCAGGATTGGTTGATGCACCATTCATATAACGTGGGTTGCCAAATACATTGGCTGTTCCCCAAAGCAGTTTTACGCCAGTACCAGCCTGCAATTCTTTGGCATAATCAACCATTTTAGCCAAACGGCTTTCTATTTCGAAAACCGAACCATCGCCGGCCACATCGGTATCGTGGAAACAGTAAAAAGGAGCGCCAATTTTGGTGATAAATTCAAAAGCAGCTTCCATACGTGCTTTGTTGGCTTCCATTACATCGGCAGGAGCATCCCAAGGAAAAACTTTAGTTCCCGGTCCAAACGGATCGCCACCGGTTCCACAGAGGGTATGCCAGTAGGCAACAGCAAAACGAAGGTATTCTTTCATGGTTTTGCCAGCTACAACCTGATCGGCATTGTACCATTTGAATGCCAATGGATTTTTTGATTGTGGTCCCTCGAACTTGATTTGTCCAATTTCGGGGAAAAACTCTTTGTTTCCTTTAAAAACTGTCATTGTTGTGAATTTTTAAGCCTCCTCTAACTCCCCCAAAGGGGGAGAACTGAAAAGGCAGGTTATAAATTATTTTAATTTCCTATGCAAATGCTCCTTTCTCCCCCCCTTCGGAGGGGTTGGGAGAGGTATTTATAGTTCCTTTTTTAAATGCTGTTTCCAGTTTTGGTAAGCGGTTTCGTATTCGGCTTTCCTGTTTAAATCCGGTGTGACGGTATCCAGTTTTTTCAGATTAGCAAAAGCTTCCTGTGCTGAAGCATAGTAACCCGAACCAATCCCGGCACCACGGGCAGCGCCAATTGATCCGTCGGTGTTGTACAGTTCGATAGTTGCTCCTGAAATTCCGGCCAGTGTTTCGCGGAAGATGGGAGAGAGGAACATGTTTGCTTTTCCTGCACGGATCACCTGTGCTTTGATGCCAATTTCTTCCATGATTTCCATTCCGTATTTGAACGAGAAAACGATACCCTCCTGAGCTGCTCGGAACAGATGTGCTTCGGTGTGTGTATTAAAACCTAATCCTGAAATCTGCGCGCCGATATTTTTATTCCGAAGAACACGCTCTGCACCATTACCAAATGGCAAAATGCTTAATCCTTCTGAGCCAATGGCGACTGACGCAGCTTTTTCATTCATTTCTTCATACGAAAATGCCTTATTTCCTACATATTTATTCAACCACGAATTCAAAATTCCGGTTCCATTGATGCAAAGCAATACGCCTAAACGATTGGCTTCAGCTGAATGGTTAACGTGTGCAAACGTGTTTACCCGCGAATACGGATCGTATTTCACTTCGCCGCTTACCCCATAAACAACTCCTGACGTTCCGGCTGTAGTAGCAATTTCGCCCGGGTTCAGTACATTTAGTGAAAGTGCATTGTTGGGCTGGTCGCCGGCACGGTAACTGATTTTAATTCCGGGAGCCAAACCAAGTTCGGCAGCAGCTGCGGTGCTTACTACGCTTTGTATCGAGAACGTTGGAACGATTTCAGGGATGAACGATTTCTCGAATCCGTAATAATCGAGCAGCATGTCGGCCACTTTATTTTCTTTAAAATTCCAGAGAATACCTTCCGAAAGGTTTCCGGCAGTGGTTTTAATCTCGCCTGAAAGCTTCATAGCTATATAGTCGCCCGGAAGCATGATTTTATCTATTTTAGCGTACAATTCCGGTTCGTTGTCTTTCATCCATTTCAGTTTCGAAGCGGTGAAGTTACCCGGTGAGTTCAGCAAGTTCGACAAGCATTTTTCCTCACCAATTTCGGCAAAGGCTTTGTTGCCAATTTCGGTAGCACGGCTGTCGCACCATATAATTGATGGGCGCAAAACCTGTTTGTTTTTATCAACAGCAACCAGCCCGTGCATTTGGTACGAAATACCAATCGAATCGATGTCTTTCGGATTGATTTTGGCTGTGACTATTACATCATTCAGCGCAAGTTTCAGGTTTGCCCACCACAGCTCTGGTTCCTGTTCGGCCCAGCCGGGTTTCACTGCTGTGATTTTCATTTCGTGCTTGGGGTAAAAGGCTGAACCAATACAATCTCCTGTTTCTCCGTTGATTAACGATGCTTTTACAGAAGAACTTCCTATATCGAATCCAAGTAGATACATATTTTTAAGTTAAAAGTTTTTAAGTCAAAAGTTAAAAGTTGTATTTCGTTATTGGATGTTGGGTATTCTACATTGGATATTTAAAAAGTCCCAATAACCAATACTCAATTTTCAATATCCAAAATCCCTCTTCCTTGGAGGAGGTAGGGGAGGCTTTTAAAATTATCCGTTCTGTTCTGGTATGATCGGCAAAGCTATTGTATACCATTTCGATCTCAAAATTAGCTTTAGTGTTTTATAACATTTATTAAAGAGATTTTCTTATGGTCAGTTTTGTTGGAATTACCGTGTTTACTTTTTCTCCGGTCGAAACAAATTCTGCAATTTTTTTACCCATTAGCTCAAAGTCGGTTGAAATGACAGTAATTCCATCTTTAACATACTTTTTCATAGGCGTTTCGTTGTATGAAATTACACCTACATCTTGTCCCAAAACTAAATTTTTAGAATGACACTGATCGAGAAATTTTGCCAGAGTACGATCGCTTACCAAGAGGTACAATTCACCTTTTTGAACGTCAAATCTTTTGAAGTCGTACAGCGTTTTGTGTTTTAAACCATTATCGGAACAGAATTTCTCAAAAAAGTTGATTGAAATTTTAGGATGGTAGGTAAATGAAGGATACAGATAGATAAACTTCTCGTATTTTTTTATCAAGTCGATTCCGCTTTCAAGTGCATCATACAATGATTGCCCAAAATCCTGGTAAATTGTGGATGTTCCTTGCTGTGCGTTAACGTCCCAATCAATAATCAGTAATTTATTGGCTGAGATTTGACTGGTAATTTGGGGAACACGTTCATGGTCGAAATTCATTATGATGTACTTGGTGTACTTACCCAAACTTTCATTGATTATTTTCTCAAAGTCGTCGATGTTATAATGATGAAAATGTAAGTCAACAGCTATGTTTTCGGGAAGATTATCAAGAAAGGAACCATAAAGCACTTCTTTGTATGCTTTAAATGTATCGAGAAACAAAAATACTTTGGTAACTGCCTTGGAAATAAAGTATCCACGGTTGGGGACCGATTCGATTACACCGCGGTTTTTAAGTTCGGCATAAGCCTTAAAAACAGTATCACGTGAAAGAAAACTTTCTTTGCAAATTTGATTAACCGATGGTAACATATCGCCAACCTGCAACAGATTTTTACTGATTGCTTCGTTGATCGAATCAATTAATTGCTGAAATTTCAGCAGGTTAGATTGCGGATTTACCTTAAAGTGAAATTTGCTTTCCATGTATTAATGTTGAAGTGGTCTGTTCTGGTATGCAAACATACAAAAAAGGATTTATTAGGGAAGTGTATTTTAAACAATGTTTTTTAAATTCACCTCCCAAATAAAGAGTATAATTAACACTTAATCGTAGCTTTATATTGAGTCGTCACTGATTTTCAAAAGCAGGTATGCAAATAATACAGGGAATATGTGAAAAAGAATTAATTACCCGACTTCGTGCGGGTGATCAAACAGCTTTTGAATTACTGTTTCATCATTATTACCCAGGATTAGTACTGTTTTCATCTCAATTTACTACCGACAGAAATGAAGCTGAAGAAATTGTTCAGGACTTTTTTGTCAAATTTTGGCAAAAACACCATCAAATTAGCCTGACTGATTCATTAAAAGCTTATTTCTTTCTTTCTGTTAAAAACAGTAGCCTAAATTTTTTGAAACATCGAAAAGTTGAGGAAAAATATATACAACAAATGATGAAGCTGTCAGATCGTTATTTAGCATACGATCCCGATTTGTATATCGATTCAGAGCTTCAGGAGAAATTAAAAAGCGCCATTGATCTTTTACCTGAAAAATGCAGGGAGATTTTTACAATGAGCCGAATAAAAGGGCTTAAAAATGATGAGATTGCTGATCAACTCAACCTTTCGAAACGAACCGTTGAAACCCAAATAAGCAAAGCCCTTAAAATACTTCGCCACGAATTGAAAGATTACGTTGGCCTGTTGATTTTTCTCGGTCTTTAAAACCTCAGGGAAATAGTTTTCTCTGCCACCCTCTACATAAATTCACATCAGTTAAAAATCTTTAAAAAAAGATTAAAATTTCGATACGTGTATTTTCGACGCTTGTTGTTTTTATTAAAACTGAAAAAGAAAAATGGCTACAACCCCCAAAATACAGGATAAAGTAAAAGATTTGCTGAAAACGCGAAGTATACAGAATATTGAAGAACAAATTGATGAGGCCAGGCGTATCGTTTCGGAGATAGATAAAGTGGATAGCTATGCAGCATTTGCCCGGATAAGTGCCCGGATACGGACCAATGAACGACCAATTAAATTACTTCAACTTTTAACACGTGTTGCTGCCATTTTATTTATTCCGTTATCACTTGCTTCGGGCTGGCTGTTTTATAAACAGTATTCTCTCCAAAAGCCCGCTGAACTGGCCATGCAGGAAATAACAAGTCCTGCCGGAATTCGGTCGCAAGTGGTATTGCCCGATGGTTCTAAAGTTTGGTTAAATGCTGAAAGTACATTGAAGTTTCCGGTACCGTTTCAGGAAGATATGCGAAACGTTGACTTGAAAGGTGAGGCCTTTTTTGAAGTTACCAAAAATGAGAAAAAACCTTTCGTTGTTCAATCTGGCGATGTGAAGGTTAAAGTACTGGGTACTAGGTTCGATTGCAAGGCTTTTGAAGAAGACAAAACCATTGAGGTAATTTTGGAAGAGGGTAAAGTTTCCCTGAATTCTTCAACAAATAACGAAGATCGGAAAGCAATTCTGAAATCTGGAGATCGTGCGGTTATTGAAAAGACAACCGGCGAGTTAAAGATCAGCAATGAAGATATTGGAAAATACATTGCCTGGCACCAGGGAAAACTTGTTTTTGCAAACACTCCTATGGCAGAAGTTGCTCAAATGCTCGGACGGTGGTATGGCATTGAGATTGAGATTAAAGATAAAAGTATCCTTGATTATAGGTTTACCACTACTTTCAATAATGAATCGATTTTTAATGTTATCGAATTATTGGAACTGTCGTCGCCAATACGGATGAAATATATTCCGGCCACTATTGGGATTGATAATAAACTAAAAACCAAAGCAAAAGTGATATTAACTAAAAAATAAGAAAACCGGAATGCCTATGTAAGAACCTTTTGTGCCAAACGAAGAAAGGAAGTGCGCCAACACCTCCTTTCGGGTTACCCTAAACGGGTAGATTAATTATTGTCATTAATTTAATCATTCAAATCTATGAAAAAAAAGATGAATTTATTGTGCTCGGTTCTTGCCGGGCATAGAAAAACTTTTCTAATTATGAGAGTTTCAATTTTTCTGATCCTGCTTAGTGCATTTCAAGTATTGGCAGGCCTTAGTTACTCGCAGGCAACACGTTTGTCGTTGAATATGAAGAATTCGACGGTTAAAGATGTGTTGAACCAAATTGAAGAACAAAGTGAATTCTATTTTTTGTATAACAACCAGTTGATCAATGTTGAACGAAAGGTTGATCTTCAGGTACAAAATGAAAAAATAGAAACTATTTTGTCGAGACTTTTCGAAGATGGCAGCGTGAGTGTGTTGATCCGTGACCGTCATATCATATTGACTCCAACCACAGGAGAAGTGAGCCAGCAACAACAGAAATCAATTACAGGAAGGGTTACCGATACTACAGGTGGCGCATTGCCTGGCGTTTCAATTGTTGTAAAAGGAACCAATATTGGTGCAATTACTGATATAGATGGAAATTACCGTTTGAATAACGTAAGTGTCGATGCAATCCTGACTTTCTCGTTTGTAGGTATGAAACCTCAGGATGTTAAAGTGGGAAGTAAAATTAAAATCAATGTGACACTTGAAGAAGAATCGATTGGTTTGGACGAAGTTGTAGCTATTGGATACGGTACCCAAAGGAAAGGCGATGTTACCAGTTCTGTTGTGAGTGTAAAATCAAAAGACTTTACATTAGGCTCAAACCGCGATGCTTCAGAACTGATTAAAGGTAAAGTTGCAGGCTTAAATATCAGTACCGGTTCGGGTAACCCGACCGATCAGGCAAACATTATGCTGAGAGGCGTTTCTACACTTAAAGGATCAGCGTTGCCGTTAATTTTGATAAATGGAATAGCCGGCGGATTAAATACTGTTGCCCCGGAAGATATTGAAACAATAGATGTTTTAAAAGATGCTTCAGCTGCGGCTATTTATGGAACCCGTGGCGCCAATGGGGTTATACTTATAACAACAAAAGCAGGAAAACGCAGCATGAAACCTGAAGTAAACTATTCTTCTTATGTTGCAGTATCTTCATTTGGTAAAAAAGCTGATTTTATTGATGCAACTGATTTTCGTAACTTGTTAAAAGAAGGAGTTAAGTTACCATATACCGACGAAGGAGCAACAACCGATTGGCTTGACGAAATTACCAGAACAGGTTTTACTCAAAACCATAATGTCAGCCTGAAATCAGGCAATGAAAATTCCAATTATGCAGCGAGTGTTACCTATAATAATCAGGATGGTGTTTTCAAACGGACCAATAACCAGGAAATGAGGGCAATATTCGATGCCAACCAGTTTCTGTTTAATGATAAATTGAAGATAAACCTGAATTTTGTAAAAGGTTTGCAAAGAAATAATTGTGTTGGCGAAGCATCATCGTTTAATAAAAACATATACCGGCAGGCGTTGATCAGGAATCCGACAGCACCAATAAAGAAAGAAGATGGAAGTTGGAGCGAAACCTCATTGTTACAGTATTACAATCCGGTTGCTATGATCGAAGAAACTGATGGTGAACAGAAAAATGAATGGTCGCGGATTGCAGCTAATTTTACGTTAAAGCCAATCAGTTCATGGGAGACCAACCTTATGCTTTCAACCCGCCGATCAAGCGGAATGACAGGATATTCCGAGTCGAAGAAACATTATTCCAATACAATATTAGGCAAAAATGGAGTTGCTTCTAAAAGCGATAAATTTGGGCGGTCTGATGATTTGGAATTAACCTCAAAGTATTCAGCATCAATTGGGCAACATAAGTTTTCCGTTTTAGGAGGTTATAGTTACGAGTATAATTTGAGCGAAGATTCTTATGCTTACAACTATGACTTTCCATCAGATGCTTTTTCTTACAATAACCTTGGCGCCGGAGCTGCCTTGCAATCAGGGAAAGCCGAAATAACAAGTAATAAATACGACGACAGGTTGATCGGTTTTTTTGGTCGTTTGAGTTACAATTTTGGCGATAGGTATAATATTTTGGCAAGTTTAAGGCATGAAGGTTCCTCTAAATTTGGCGAAAATTATAAGTGGGGAAATTTCCCGTCGGTTTCTGCTGGCTGGACAATTAGCAATGAATCGTTTATGAGAGGCCTGACATTTATTAATAACCTGAAATTAAGGTCTGGTTATGGTATAACAGGAGTTATTCCAAACGATTCGTACCAATCGTTAACTTTACTCGAATATAAGAACTACTTCTACAGTAATGGTAAATGGGTTAAGGGTTTAGTTCCTAAAAGTAATCCAAATCCTGATTTGCGTTGGGAAAAATCAAGAGAATTTAATGTTGGTCTTGACTTTGCTTTGTTAAAAAGCAGAATTAATGGGTCTATTGATATTTACAAGAAAAAAACTACTGATTTGCTCTGGGAATACCCAGTCCCGGTTCCGCCAAACCTTTATGGGGAAACATTAGCTAATGTTGGAGAAATGACAAATAAAGGTATCGAAATTACCTTGGGCGGAATGCCGGTTAAATCCAAAGATTTTGAATGGACAACAAATTTAACATTGTCTCATAACGAAAATAAATTGGTAAGTCTTTCGAATGATTTTTATTCTATTGAAGGCGATTTTATTAACGATGGCGATACCGGAGACCCAATTTCATTCAATACCCACCGGCTCGAACCCGGGAAATCACTTGGTAATTTTTGGGGCTTAAAATCTGTTGATATTACTGATGATGGAAAATGGATAATAGAAACGCCTCAGGGCGAACAAAAAACGCTGAATACGTCATACTACGATGATAAGTATAAACAATATCTTGGTAATGGAATTCCTAAAATAAATCTTGGGTTTACAAATAATTTCAGGTATAAAAACTTTGATTTGAATTTAGTATTTAATGGCGCCTTTGGTTTCCAGATATTGAATTTTCAACGTATGTTTTACGAAAATGCAAACACAAAATATCTGATGCTTAGAAGTGCTTTTGATAAGGTTTACGGAAAATCAGTTTTAAAATATGAACAAACTTATGTAAGCTATTATATTGAAGACGGCGATTATTTGAAACTTGATAACATCACATTAGGCTATAATATCGATGTTCGAAGATTCTCTTTTGTAAGAGCAGTTCGAGTTTATGCTTCAGGACAAAATTTATTTTGCATAACAGGGTACAAAGGGCTTGACCCGGAAATAAGCCGTCCTGATATACGCTCTTTGGGAAATGATTCCCGTGATAAATACCCTACTGTCAGGACATTTACTTTTGGGCTTAATGTAACTTTCTAAATTATTCTGAATATGAAAAAACGTTTAATAAATATCATACCAGTTGTTGGTCTAATCCTCTTTTTCTCAACATCTTGTACTAATCTTGATGAAACGTTATACCACGATATAACACAAGAAAATACAACGCTTACTGCTGAAGATTTAACGAATATTATTGCTCCCGCATACGCTTCACTCAGACATGTTTATTGGGATTGGGATGGTCTTGCCGACCTTTACGAAGAATCTTCTGATTGTATCGTAGTTCCCGGTCGTTATGGAGATTGGGGCTCATATTATATTACGATGCATCAACATACCTGGAATCCTGGTGGACCGGCACATATTTGGACCAACTGGAGTACTTGTTATTCAGGAATTACAAGTATTAACAAAGCAATTTACCAACTTGACCAGATTCAGGGTATAACTGATAAAGATTTGTATGTAAATGAATTAAGGGCTTTAAGGGCATATTTGTATTATATCCTTTTTGATAATTTCAGGAATATTCCGGTAGTAACAAAATTTGATTTACCACAGGGATATCTTCCAACGCAAAGTACACCTCGCGAAACATTTGATTTTATTGTTAAGGAACTGACGGAAGCAATGCCTTCGTTAAGTGAGGATAATACAAAAGCAACTTATGGCCGGTTTACTAAATGGGCTGCTAAAATGACTTTAGCTAAATTATACCTGAATAATAGTGTGTATTTTGGAGTTCCAATGTGGAAAGAAGCGCAGGCTCAAGTTGAAGATGTTATTGCTTCCGGAAAATTCAAATTAGCAACGAACTACAAAGATCCATTTTTATATGATAATGCAAGCTCTGTTGAACAGATCTTTTGTATTCCATTCGATCATGTTTATACCAATGATGTTGGATGTTATCATCCGTTTAAGGCGCTTTATCCTGCAAGTTATTTAACTTTTAATCTGGCTGCCCAGCCTTGGAATGGTAGCGGGGCTATCCCTCAGTTCATCGATACTTACGACCCGGATGACTCACGATTAAAAGATACATGGCTTGGTGGCCTGCAATATACAAGTTCCGGGGCCCCACTGATTCTTGACTCTGGCCCCGGAAAAGGGACTCAACTCGAATATTTAAATTATATGTCCGAGGTTTCTTCGTGTTTGTACAACGAGGGCTATCGTTTAGTGAAGTATGAAATTAAAAGTGGTGAAGATGCGCAAACAGGAAATGATGTTCCATTATTCCGTTATACCGATGCCCTGATGATTAAGGCCGAGTGTCTACTCAGACAAGGAAAGGCAGATGAAGCTGCTACCATAGTAACTCAGATACGTCAGAGGGCATTTAAGAGTAACCCGTCAAAAGCTGTTGTTACCGGAGCTAAACTTGAAGGTGGCAGTGTTTATAAGTATGGCGCTTATTCCTATGGGAAAATTACTAATTATGAAGGAGGGGAAGACATTAAGTATGGTGGTTTCCTGGATGAGTTAGGTTGGGAATTTGTTGGTGAACATCATCGGAAACAAGATTTGATCAGGTTTGATGTTTATACTAAAAAATCCTGGTTTTGTAAAACCAAGAAAGACGACAACATGAAAATCTTCCCAATACCCGAAGATTTTATGAATAAAAACTCAAATCTGAAGCAAAACCCTGGTTATTGAGTATAAAAGTTAAAAATTAAGAGGGTGTTTCATACATTTGATGCACCCTCTTTTTATATTGCATTTTAATGGTTTTTAGAAAAGTTTACATATTGGTCTTCTTTCTTTCAGTGATTATTGAAGCTATTTCAGCACAAAATCTGAATTTGAAGCAAGGAAACCCTTTGGTACCAGGCTATTTCGCCGATCCAACCATCCGGAAATTTGGCGATACCTGGTATATTTATTCAACCACCGACGGCATAAAACTGGCTTCGGGCGAACCAACCGTTTGGATTAGCAAGGATTTTAAAAACTGGTATAACTATAAGCTCGAGTTGCAGGTTCCCGAAGGCCTGACCAACTGCTGGGCTCCCGATGTTTTCTGCGGAAAGGACGGGAGATACTACTACTTTATGGGCAATTGCCAGTTTGGTTGTAACATTTACGGCTATGTTTCCGATTCCCCCATGGGGCCATTTTCACCCATCAACCAAGGTGAGCCTGTAGTTCCGGCTGGCACTTCAAAAAAGAACTTACCGGCGCTCGATGCACAATGTTTGGTCGACGACGACGGATCAATTTATTCGTATTTCGGGACCTGGTGCACTTCGTTTGGCGGCATGGGCTATGCCAAAATCGATCCGAACGATATGCACACTATCCTGAAAACGGGTTTTATCCCAATTGCGCAGATTCCCAAAGCATTCGAAGCTGCCTATCCGATTAAGAAGGATGGCAAATATTTCCTGATGTATTCGGCGGGCGATTGCCGGTTGAGTTCATATGCCGTTCATTATTCGGTGAGCGATAGTCCTGAAGGCCCATTTGTTCCGGGGAAAAATAACCCGATTCTGGAAACCAATGCGGATGGGACTATTGATGGTCCGGGACACCATTCTATACTGAAAGAGGGCGGCGATTATTACATTCTTTACCATCGTCATGACAACCCACATAGCACCAACGGCGAATTCCGGCAGGTTTGCATTGACAAATTGATCTTTTCGGATGAGGAAACCATCGAAAAAGTTATCCCAACCCATTCAGGAGTAAAACAGCAAATCGGGTCAAACTTTGACGTACCGAATCTGGCGCTCAATGCGCGTACAAAAGCAAGCTCTTTTTACCACCTGAAATCGAAGAAAACGGTTTACAGCCAGGGCGATTACGATTACAAATATCTTCCGGAGAATGCGGTTGACGAAAACAACGGAACCTTGTGGAAAGCCGGAAGCGCCGACATGCCTCAGTCGCTGGTGGTCGATTTGGGCAAAACCATGAACGTAAAAAGGGTGACGACCGAATTTGAGTACCCCACTTTTTATTATCAGTATAAAATTGAAACTTCAGACGACAGCATTCACTGGAGCTTGTTTGCCGACAAAACAGCTAACCGCCGCTGTGGTAGCCCGATGATTGACGATGCCAATGCTGATGCACGATTTATAAAACTAACCATTACAGGTACCGAAAAATCAGGAATGCTGGCTGCCGTGTGGAACATCCGGGTTTACGATACGCTGTTTGAAGTTCCTTCATTCGGGAACAAAGAATCGCTGGCCGATCCCGGTGCTGCAAGTACAAAAAGTCTGCTCGTTGATTTGGATGCTGGAAAATTGAAGACAGGAGCAGTTTCTTCAGCTATTCCGAATAAAGCGCCGTATGGTGGAACCTTCATTCCTGAAGGAAAACCGGTGGTTCAAACCATCGATGGAGTGAAAGCCCTGTACCTTGATGGCCAGAGTTATTTGCACTTATCGAAAAAAGCGTCAGCCAGCCTCGACTGGAATTCGGCTTTTACGGCTGCGGTATGGGTTTACAATCCTGAGATTGGTGATGGAGAATGCCTGTTGGTATGGAACACCCGCGAAAACATGCTGCAATCGTCGTATGCCGCGCTCATGTATGGCACTTCACCATTTGGTGCGGTGGCTCATGGCGATGGTGCTGTCGATCTACGATACAAAACCGTTCCGGAGAATGGGAAATGGCATCATATTGTTGTAACTTTCGACGGTGCTCTCGAGAATGTTTATGTGGATGGAAAGCTGAATAACCAACAGCCTTTAATGCTTTATGTAGATAAAAGCGACATCCTGATTGGCGCGTCAGGCGAACCGGCCGAAAATCTTACCGGCTACATTGCACGTGCTCAACTTTTCGATAAAGCTTTGTCGACCGATGAAGTGTTAAATCTGATGATTAAAACCAAACCAAGAAATTTAAAATAACCTGATTTTAAATAGAATATTAATATGAAGAAAATATTTTTAACCTTATTGATTGGGTCGTATTTAGTGGTAAATGCCCAGGTTAAACAAGATAATGGCTACCCGATATCGCCCGTTTCGTTTACATCGGTAAAAGTAACCGATGCGTTTTGGGGGCAACGCCTCAAAGCCAGCCGCGAGGTTACTATTCCGCTGGCTTTCAGTAAATGCGAGGAAACAGGCCGTTATCAGAATTTTGTTAATGCTGCTCATCCGAACGATACGATTAAGGTGAAGGGGTTCTCGTTTGACGATACTGATGTGTATAAAACCATCGAAGGGGCCAGTTATTCAATGCAGACTTTCCCCGATAAGAAACTTGATAAATACATCGACAGTGTGCTGACTATTGTTGCTGCCGCTCAGGAACCAGATGGTTATCTGTACACCGCCCGCACCATGAACCCGAAACATCCGCATGAATGGGCCGGAACCAAACGCTGGGAAAAAGAAGAAGATTTGAGCCACGAATTATACGATTTGGGTCACATGGTTGAAGGCGCTATTGCTCATTACCAGTCCACCGGAAAAACGAATTTCCTGAATATTTCTAAAAAGTATGCCGACTGCGCCATTCGCGAAATTGGTCCAAATCCGGGACAGGTCATCGTGGTTCCGGGACACCAGATTGCCGAGATGGCGTTGTCGAAATTGTACGTGGTAACCGGCGACAAAAAATACCTCGATTTTGCCAAGTTTTTGCTTGATCAGCGCGGAAAAACCAAGTTTGTTCAGGAATACAGCCAGAGTCACAAACCCGTTTTGGAACAGGATGAGGCAGTTGGACATGCCGTTCGCGCCGCTTATATGTACACCGGAATGGCTGATGTCGCAGCTTTAACCGGCGACAAAGGTTACATCGATGCCATTGACCGTATTTGGGGAAACATCGTGGGTAAAAAACTTTACATCACTGGTGGAATTGGCGCTACCGGAAACGGTGAAGCTTTTGGCGAAAATTACGAACTGCCAAATATGTCGGCCTATTGCGAAACCTGCGCTGCCATTGGCAATGTATATCTCAATTACCGTTTGTTCCTTTTGCATGGCGAATCGAAATATTTCGATGTGCTCGAACGCACACTTTATAATGGATTAATCAGCGGTGTTTCGCTCGATGGCGGAGGTTTTTTCTATCCAAACCCATTGGAATCGATGGGTCAGCACCAACGTCAACCATGGTTTGGATGCGCCTGTTGTCCATCAAATATTGCCCGCTTTATTCCGTCGGTTCCCGGATATGTTTATGCCGTTCACAACAACGATTTGTATGTCAACCTGTTTATGTCGAACAATTCGGAAATCAAAGTAAACGACAAAGTTGTTGGCCTGAAGCAAACCACCCGTTATCCGTGGGATGGAGATGTAAACCTGGAAGTTACGCCGAAAGGTAAACAGCAGTTCAGCCTGAAAATCCGAATCCCGGGATGGGTTCAGGGTTCGGTTGTGCCAAGCAATTTATATACTTATACCGACAATAAATCGTTGAAATACACCATAAAAGTGAATGGTCAGCCTGTTGAGAGTACGCTTGAAAAGGGCTATTTCACCATCAATCGCACCTGGGTAAAAGGCGATAAAGTTGAAGTTCATTTCGAAATGGAGCCACGAACTGTAAAAGCGCACTCTGCAGTTGAAGCCGATCGCGGTAAAGTGGCTATTGAACGCGGCCCGCTGGTTTATTGTGCTGAGTGGACTGATAACGATTTCAGCGTTTTAAGTGTCATGCTGAACAAAAAACCTGAATTTACTGTTGAAAGCAAACCTGAATTGTTGTACGGTATCAATATGATTCACACCGATGCCCAGGTTTTAAGTTACGATGCCAAAGGTCGCGTGGTAGCCAAAGATGTGAAACTGAACATGATTCCATATTATTCGTGGGCGCACCGGGGAAGTGGAGAAATGGCCGTTTGGTTGTCGAACGATTTGAGTTCGATCCGTCCGGTAGCACAGCCAACTATAGCTTCCGAAAGTAAAATTGACGCTTCGGTCAAGGTAAAATCGTTGTCGTCGATAAAAGACGGCTTGGTGCCCAAAGATGCCAACGACCGCACTATTCCATATTTCCATTGGTGGCCAAAAGAAGGTACAACCGAGTGGATTTCGTACAGCTTTGATGCCGAAAAAACGATAAGCCGGTCAACGGTTTATTGGTTCGATGATGCGCCTTGGGGCGGATGCCGGGTGCCACAATCGTGGAAAATATTTTACCAGGATAAAGACGGACAATGGGTTCCTGTAGAGAATGCCACTCCTTATGGAACTGAAAAAGGGTTTGGTAACGAAGTTCAGTTTAAACCGGTTACTACCAAAGCACTGAAGCTCGAAGTGAAGCTTCAGGAAAAAAATGCCGCCGGAATTTATGAATGGCAGGTGGAGTAAATTTTAAAATAGATATTTATCTCAAAGTGATACTGATTTAGGATTGGCTTTTCAATGTTTTAATATGTGAGAAGCCAATCCTGATCTTTTAACGTGTAGTTTTGATAAAACGGCATATTTTCTTGTTATATAACATCAAATAGTCGTCAATATATATTCTGAAATACGAAAATGATACAAATGTAGAGGTTTGGTCATTTGGCTATTAGTTCAATTTTGATAGTTTTGCCATAATTAACTGGACCCGGATGGTTATTACGAACAAACATTTGATTGAACGATTGCAAAACGATGATGAATCTGCTTTTGAAATCATCTATAAAAAGTTTGTTCCCCGATTGTATTACTTTGTATATGAATACATTTCGCACAAAGACATTGCCGAAAATGTTGTACAGGAAACATTGATGGTTTTATGGAACAAGCGCAATGAGCTGATCCCCAATACAAATTTAGATGCTTATTTATACACTGTTGCTAAAAACAATTGTTTATATAAACTTCGTGACAGTCGTTATCAGGAAAAGTTTTTTTCTCCGTCAGGCGTCGATATTCTGGAATTAAAAGCCAATTACTCGGCTTTAGAAATTTTAGATACCTCGCAGCTAATTATGGAAGAAATAGAACTGATTATTTCTAAAACCCTTGAACAGTTATCTCCCCAATGCCGGTCAGTGTTTCAAATGAGCCGTTTTGAAGAGAAAAAGAACAGGGAAATAGCTGAAGAACTCAATATCTCGGTTAAAGCCGTTGAAGGACATATTAGTAAAGCATTGAAGGTGTTTAGGATTGCTTTAAAAGATTACTTGCCTTTGGTTGCCTTTATTTTTATGAGATGAAGTTTTCTTTTTAAGGAGCAGTTAAAAAAATCAATAATTTTTTGAATAAAATTTAATTTTTAAGCTAGGGTACATGAGAGGTTTTGCTTTATATATATGAAATAAGTGTACGATGGACATTAATAAAATTTGGGACTTGGTTACCGCTACCGGTCATGAGATTGATAAACAATCTGTTCTGAATGAAATAGAGCAGGATAAAGAAGCCAGACGAGTATATAACGAACTGAAAAATACCTGGGCGTTGCTTTCATCTACAAGAAAAATGTCGGATGAAGAAGTGAACAGCATGTATGAACGATTCAAAAAGCAAAATCAATTAAAGCCAGCCGTTTCCCGGTTCCGTATGGCTGATTTACTAAAATATGCCGCTGTTTTTGCCTTTGGTATAATTATTACTTATTGTACTATTTATTTTACTCCGTTGAAAAACATGGCTGTAAATCACAAAGTATTAAATACTACGGTTATTGGTGAAAAAGATCAGATTTCGAAGATTCTTCTTCCAGATAGTTCTGTGGTATGGGTTAATTCGGGAAGCAAAATAATTTATAACAATAATTTTGGTTTAGCTAACCGACATATTCAGCTTGAAGGTCAGGCCTATTTTCTGGCAGCGAAAAATAAAAAACTTCCGCTTGTAGTGCAAGTCAATGGATTGAAAATTAAAGTATTGGGAACGAGATTCGATGTTAATGCTTATCCCGAAGACAGAAATGTTAAAGTTGTTTTGGAATCAGGAAAAGTTGAGCTTGACGAGGTAAAGGGAAACTCGCTTCATTACGAATTGAAGCCTGGCGAAATGGCAACCTGCAATACTGAGAGTAATAAAGTGACAATCAGCAAGGTTGAAACACGCATATATACGGCATGGAAAGATGGGTTGATGATTTTCCGCGACGACCCGATGGCGGTAGTTATCAGTCAGTTGGAGCGCCGGTTTAATATCGATGTGGTGGTTAAGGATCAGGAAATATACAGGTCGGTTTTTACAGCCACAATTAATAATGAGCCTTTGGATAAGATATTGAAAGCCATGGAGTTTTCATGTTCGATGAAAGCCACTCTGGTTCGCGATTCAGGAGGAAGTCAGAAGCTTAAAGTGATATTATCAAAACCTAAGTATAACCCTTAAATAAAGAAAATTGCCTATGAGAAACTAAAGGAACAATAAAGAAAATAAGGAGATGCTGGTAACATCCCCTTACGTTTTCTTTTCACATCGTCTTGAGCATAAACAATTTGAAAAGTGAATTAATAATCAACACAAATTTATGAAAAAAAATCATTTTCTCTGGGCTTCCGGTCTGAATAGGATATGGAGGTCAAAAATCTGTATGACAATGAGAATAACAATTTTAATTTTTTTAGTCGCAGTAACGCAACTCCTGGCAGGGAACTCGTATTCCCAGAATGTCCGGTTGAGTTTGAAACTAAATAATGTGGGCATTAGGGAAGCTTTGCTCCAGATAGAAGAAAAATCGGAGTATTACTTCATGTACGATGCCACTAAAGTTAATGTTAATCAAAAAGTTAGCGGTGATTTTGAAAATAAACTGATCACTGATATACTTGACGGAATATTTAAATCAACCGGGATCAACTACGAAATTAACAACCGTTTGATTGCCTTATCGGAAAGCTCATCGGTTAGTCAATCGAAGGCCGATCAGGCAGGTAAAGTAACCGGTAAAGTTGTTGGACAAGCCGACGATCCGTTACCCGGTGTAACGGTTCAGGTTAAAGGAACAACCAACGGAACGATTACCGATGCTGACGGCAAGTTCAGTTTGTCGAATGTGGCTTCGGGAAACACCTTAATGTTTTCGTTTGTTGGTATGAAAACAAGCGAATTAGTGTATAAGGGACAGCAAAATATCACTGTCGTTCTGGAAGAAGAAACTATTGGAATTGATGAAGTTGTGGCCATTGGTTACGGAAGTGTGAAAAAGGGGAGCGTTACCAGCTCAATTGCATCGGTAAAATCGGATAATTTTGTGAAAGGTGCTGTGAAAGACGCTGCACAGCTTATTCAGGGTAAAGTGGCCGGTTTGACCATTTCGCTGCCATCGGGCGACCCTACAAAAGGCGCCGTAATTATGCTTCGTGGTAATGCTTCGTTAAAAGGCACATCCGATCCGTTAGTGCTGGTTGACGGTGTTCCCGGGAGTCTCGAATCGGTTGCTCCTGAAGATATTGAATCAGTTGATGTATTGAAAGACGGATCAGCATCCGCTATCTATGGAACACGCGGAACAAATGGAGTAATCATCATCACAACGAAGTCAAGTGGCAATGAAATGGCTCCTACAATTGAGTATTCGGGTTACATATCAAGTGCAACTGTAAGCCGGAAATTAGATTTTATGAATGCCAGTCAGCTTCGCGAAAAATGGGCTCAGGGTTATACCTATACCGGAGCCAATCTTAAGGATTTTGGATCGGATACCGATTGGCTTGGCGAAATCACACGTACTGGTATCAGCCATGTTCATAACATCATTTTCAGGGGCGGAAGTAAAAATACCAACCTGACAGCATCATTGAACTACAAGAATAACCAGGGTATTTTTATTCTCTCCGACAATAAAAAATACACCGGACGTATCGACGTTTCGCATAGCATGTTTAATGGTAAATTGGTGGCTGACATCGGTACAATAGTTAGTGAACAAACCTACTGGACCGGCGGTGACGGATATAGTTTTAACAATTACGTTTATCGCCAGGCTCTGATCCGTAACCCCACAGAACCGGTAAAAAATGCAGATGGCTCGTGGTACGAACGCGATGTTTATTTCTACGATAATCCGGTAGGTTACCTTAAAGAATCTGATGGTGAAAATCGCTACCGTAATGTACGCTTTACAGCAAGTTTGTCATACAAGCCTTTCGAAGGCATGGACATAAAGGGAATGGTTACCCGTAAAGGAAATTCGAACATCCGCGGATACTATCAAACCCAAAACCATGTTTCGAATGTTAAATATTCGATGGGTGGCTTTGCTTCGCGTGGAACTGATGACTATGTGGGTAATTACACTGAATTGTCAGTCAATTACAAAAAGATTATCGGATCGCACAATTTTACTGTATTGGGCGGTTACAGCTACGAAGACAATACATATGAAGGTTTTTGGGCGAATAATCGGTATTTCCCAACTGATTCTTACTCATACAACCATCTTCAAATCGGTAACGGATTGGCTTTAGGTAAAGCGGATATGGATTCTTATAAAACTATGGATAAGCTGATTGCCGTATTTTCACGTGTTACTTACAGTTTTGCAGATAAATACTTATTGATGGCAAGTCTCCGCCACGAAGGTTCTTCTAAATTCGGTAAAGATAATAAATGGGGTAACTTCCCCGGAGTTTCAGCAGGATGGAGAATTACACAAGAACCATTTATGAAAGGTTTAACATGGATAAGTAACCTGAAACTACGTGCAGGGTTTGGGGTAACCGGTACGAACGTTGCGAATCCTTATCAATCGTTAAGTAGTTTGATATACACTGATAAATTTTACTATAACGGCGAGTGGGTTCGTAAGCTTGTACCAACCCGTAATGCTAACCCTGACCTAAGATGGGAGAAGAAAGAAGAAATAAACTTAGGTCTTGATTTTGATTTATTCGCGGGAAGAGTGAGTGGAGCGTTTGATTTTTACAACCGTAAAACCAAAGATGCGCTTTGGGATTATAGTGTTCCAACTCCACCATATCTGACTGGCACAATGGCAGCTAATGTTGGCGTAATAAAAAATCAAGGGTTCGAAGCTTTGATCAATGTAGTTCCGGTAAAAACAAGCAAATTTATATGGAATGCTGGTCTAACTTTCTCGACCAACAAGAACAAACTGGTTTCGTTGTCGAATGATAAATTCCAGACTACCAACGATTTCTTCTATGCTGGTTACACTGGCGAACCTATCCAGATTGAAACTCACCGCATTCAGATTGGTGGCCCTATTGGTAATTTTTACGGGTTGAAAAGTGTTGATATTACTCATATCGGAGATGAATTTGGTACTACTGGTAAAACACAGGACGACAAAGAAGGCATCTGGATCATCGAGAGACCAGACGGAACACACATTAAGGCAACCGACTCATCAACCGACGACCGCCAGGTATTGGGCAACGGTATCCCAAAATATTATGCCAGTTGGAACAACAGTTTTAAGTATAAAAATTTCGACCTGAGCATCAATATGCGCGGAGCTTTTGGCTACCAGATTTTGAACTTCTCGCGTATGTTCTACGAAAATCCAACAATCACGTATAATACCCTGAACTCGGCTTACAACAAGGTTTACGGGAAAGTTGTTTTGAATGATGTTCAGCGTTTTGTAAGTTATTACGTTGAAGATGGCGACTACTGGAAGATTGACAATGCTACCCTTGGTTATACCGTAAAACTAAACAATAAAAACACCATCAAAAATTTACGGGTGTATGCTTCAGGAATCAATTTATTGACAATCACGAAATACAAGGGAATTGATCCGGAAGTACAGCAAACCGGATTGTATCCAGGTAATGACGATAGAGATAAATACCCAACTACCAGAACATTTACACTTGGAGTTAATGTAACCTTCTAAATACTGTTGTCACATGAAAAAGATATATATCAATACAAAATTATTCGTGAAATCAAGTATCACAGCTTTGAGCCTGGGCTTGGTTTTAATTTCCGGAGGTTGTTTTAATCTGGATGAAAAAGTATATAACGAAGTTACCCAATCAACATTCACTGCTACTCAAAAGGATGTGATTGCCCTTGTTGCATCGGGCTACACGCCACTTCGCTACATCATGGATTGGCAAGGTCTGTTTGATATTCAGGAGGAACCGGGAGATGTAATCGTTACTCCAACACGCCCGAATGGATGGGACGATGGCGGTACCTACAAACGTATGCACTTCCACACCTGGGATAACCAGCAGTGGCAACCCCGAAATACCTGGTTAACTTCTTACGAGGCAATTGGTAACATCAACCGGGTGATGAAACAAATTGAAGAAGGAGAACTTCCGTTAACCGAACAGCAAGCTTTACCATACAAAGCCGAATTGAGAGCTTTGCGAGCTCTTTGGTATTCAATTCTATGTGATTCTCACGGGAATATACCTTTGGTTACCAAATATACCGATGAAGTTCCTGTTCAGAAAACAAGAGTTGAAATCTATAACTTCATCATTACCGAATTAACCGAAGCATTGCCAAACCTTCCGGTTGCAGTTGATAAAACAACTTACGGACGTATTACGCAATGGGCTGCATGGCAATTACTTGCGCGTATGTACCTGAATGCTGAAGTTTATAAGGGATCGGCCGAATGGGCAAAATGTATTGACGCTTGTGATAAAGTTATTGCCAGCGGAAAATACAGCCTTGAACCTGATTATCGTAACCCATTCAAGGTAAACAACGAAGGCTCCAAAGAAATTGTGTTTGCGGTTCCTTACGATAATATCAACGGTTTGGGATGGAATGCACACATGAAACAGCTTTTACCTGTGCACCGTTATGTGTTTAACATGAAATCTCAGCCCTGGGGCGGTTCGAGCGCTAATCCGCAGTTCATCAACAGCTACGATCCTGCCGATAAACGTTTTGATGCTACATGGTTGCATGGACCTGAAAAAAGCGCTATTGATGGAAGTATTGTTGTAACGCTGGTAAACAAAATGCCAAGTATTTACAACTGTGCTTTTGAAGAAGGTTACCGCGTTTGTAAATACGAAATAGCAAGTGGTTGCGATTCGAACATGAGCAACGATTTGCCTTATTTCCGTTATGCCGATGTACTGATGATGAAAGCCGAATGTTTGCTCCGTACCGGGAAAAGCGATGAGGCCGCAGCAATTGTTTCTCAGGTTCGTGCACGCGATTTCGACGATCCAAATAAAGCGAAAGTTACAGGCGCCGAATTGGAAGGAAACACAACCATTAAATACGGCACGCTCGACAAAAACGGGAACATCGATAAACCGGGCGATCAAACTCCGGTGAAATATGGCCGTTTCCTTGATGAGCTTGGTTGGGAATTTGCTGCTGAGTTCCGTCGCCGTACCGATATGATTCGTTTTGGTGTTTACCAGACCAAAAGCTGGTACAATCACACACCACAAGGGAATCACACTATTCTTTTCCCAATAGGATTGGAAGAGTTAAACACCAATACCAACCTGAAACAAAATCCAGGTTATAATTAGTTTAGGCTCATTGTATCAGAGCAAAATAAATCTTTTTTTTCATAAGCCAGAATAAATGTACCTCCGGAAGAAATTTCGGAGGGCATTTTACCTGAACTTAAGTGAGATTTATTTGAGCTGGATAAGTTGCTGAAAACCAATTGTGAAAGATTGGAATTAATAAGCCAGACATGAACAAAACTATTATATTTTTGAAACTCAGAGAATTTTCTGTTCTCTTTTTTTTTCTGATTATTTCTGCTTCAATTGCATGTTCGCAGCAACCATCAGCAGATAATCGTCCGGCTACGCTTGGAATTGAACAAGGTGTTGAGTCTTTTGGTACACCCAATTTTACGCTCGAACTGTTGAAATCGTCTCAGACTGTTTCGTCGCTTCGGACAGCCGATTCCGAAAAGTTCGAATTTACACCGCATGACCTGTTAGGCAAGCGCAATAAGAATGGCTACTACCATCTTGGCGATTTAAATTTCAGGATAAAAACAGGAGCCAACGGGCAGTGGGAATCGTTTTCAACCGCAGCCAATCGGGCTTCAGTAAAATCGCTCACTCCTGAAAATGAAACTATTTTGGCTGTGGCCGATTTAGCCAATACTCTTCCGGAATCTTCTCCCTTGCAAGTGATCCGTTATTGGGAAAAAGCAGGCAATGGCCTGGCTTTGCGATTCGAACTAAAAAATATATCCAATCAACCTGTCGAAATTGGAGCGTTGGGCATTCCAATGATTTTTAACAATAACTTCGATGGAAAAGAACTCGATCAGGCTCACGAAGAGACTGTATTCTTCGATCCTTACATTGGCCAGGATGCCGGTTATTTACAGGTTGTCCGGCTAAACGGCCATGCTCCTGTCATGCTTGTTGTTCCTCAGGGCAAAACTCCGTTCGAAGCTTACCGTCCATTGACCAATGATCCGACGCCTCAGGGCACTACATTCGAAGGTTTTCACGAATGGATGATTTATAGTAAAGCTTATGCTGAAAATGAATGGAAAGGAGCCGAACAGTGGAATTGTCCAACTTCTCTGGTACTTCAGCCAGGCGAAACTCGTAGCATTGGTGTAAAGTTTATTTTGACTGACAAAGTTGAGAATATTGAAAGAACTCTGATCGAGAATAATAAACCTGTAGCCGTTGGCATTCCCGGATATGTGGTACCAAAAGATGTGAATGCCCGTTTGTTCCTGAAATACAACCGTGAAGTTAAACAAGTTACGGTTGAGCCGGCTGGTGCGCTCGAAGTTTTCGAAACTGGGAAAACCAAAAACGGATGGGTGGAATATTCTATCAAAGGAAAGTCGTGGGGTAGGGTTAGGTTAACAATTATGTATGCCGATGGGCTAAAGCAAACGATCAATTATAAAATCATAAAGCCTGAATCGCAGGTTGTGGCTGATAACGGTAAATTTCTGACCACCAATCAGTGGTATGGAAATCCAAACGATTTGTTTCACCGAAGCCCATCTGTAATTACTTATGACAACGAGAAAAAGCAACAGGTTACTCAGGATCGTCGTGCCTGGATTTGCGGTTTGAGTGACGAGGGTGGAGCCGGAAGTTGGCTCAATGCCATCATGAAACAATTGGTTGAACCCAATCCTGAAGAAATCAAAAAGATGGAGACATTTGTCAATCAGACTGTCTGGGGAGGAATTCAATACAACTCAGGAAAGCTGAAATATGGTGTACGCAAAAGCATGTTCTTTTATTCGCCCGACAGTATGCCTGCCGGAACTTACAGCCCCGATATTAACTTCAAAACATGGGCAGCATGGAACCGAAAAGGCGCCGAAATTACCGACCGTTCCTACAATTATCCACATGTGGCTGCCGCCCATTGGGTTATGTATCGTTTGTCCCGAAATTATACAGGTCTTGTAATCCACCAAAGCTGGCAGTGGTATCTCGAAAATGCGTATCATACGGCTATTGCTATGATGGAACAGGCTCCATATTATGCAGTTTATGGGCAAATGGAAGGGACTGTTTTCCTTCTCATCTTGGAAGATTTAAAGCGGGAAGGATACACTGATTTGGCCGCCAACCTGGAAAAAGTAATGAAGGGGCGTGCTGAACATTGGGAAACGCTCAGCTATCCGTTTGGTAGCGAAATGTCGTGGGATTCAACGGGCCAGGAAGAGGTTTACATGTGGTCGAAATATTTTGGGTTCGATGAGAAAGCTATGGTAACGTTAAACGCGATACTGGCTTATATGCCAACCATTCCACACTGGGCTTACAACGGGAATGCCCGCCGCTATTGGGATTTTTTGTATGGCGGAAAGCTTTCGCGGTACGAACGCATGATCCATCATTATGGCTCGGGCCTGAATGCAATTCCTGTTTTGAGCCAGTTCAGGCAAACTCCTGATAACTTGTATTTATTACGAGTTGGTTATGGTGGTGTATTGGGTACTTTATCGAATATTACCGAAGAAGGTTTTGCTCCGTGTGCTTTTCATTCTTTTCCCACGGATTTGAGAAATGACGGCATTTCAGGTGATTATGGTTCAGGATATTTTGGTTATGCCATCAATACAGCAACGTATTTATTTCAGGATAAGGAATTTGGCTGGCTTGCTTTTGGCGGAAATTTAAACAGAAAAGGCGATGTCGTAAAAGTTGACTTGACAACAGCCTCGAAATCAAGAATTTTTATTGCGCCAATTGGATTGTGGCTGACACTCGATGCCGGTAAGTGTAAAACAATTACTTACAATGTGAAAAACAAGCAGGTATGCCTCGAATTGGAGCCAGCCAACAGTTTTACACCTTATGCTTTTTTGAAGGTAGAACAAATCAGGAGTGGTGTGAATAAAAAATATGAATTATTTGGAAATGCTGTATCTGAAAGGGATATGTATAAAATAAAACTTGAAAATAAAACAAAGGTCATTATTCTAGGTTAGGGTTATTTATAGTTTTGAAACAATAATTTGGAATTCAGGTGGAAATATACAGTAAGTGTATTTGTTGAATTGGTTGTTTTTTAATAGAAAGATCCCTCATCTCGGTATCGCTCCATAAAAGAGGAGTAAACGATTGGGTTCGTGTAAAATTGTAAATGAATAAATCATAAATATCATGACTATTTCAAGAAAAGATTTTTTCAGAAAAGCTTGCCTCGCAGGCGCTTGTTTTTGCGGGTTTACATCATTGGGAATGAAGGTAGATGCATCAGAAACCGTTACCGGGGAAGTTCAACCCGATGATAAAAAGCTGAAATTCATGCAAGATTGGATTTCGACTTTGTTGTTGCAGGTCGACGAAAATGCAGGCGACGAAGAATGTCGAAAGATTATGAAACCATGCGCCATGGCGCATTACAATTATTTGGAGATGGACAACATGCTGGCTCCATACAAGGGAGATATTGAGAAATTCAATGCCTTTATTTCAGGAGAATGGGGTTGGAAAGTGAATTATGACAAGGTGAAAGGTGTTATTGTGGCCGACGAAGACAAACCGAATTGCGTTTGCCCGATGGTGAACAAAGAAAAAGGCGTTCGCTCTTCAATATTGTGTTACTGTTCCGAAGGTTTTGCCGAAAAAATGTTCTCTATGGTCGTGGGCCATCCTGTAAAAGCCAGGGTAGTATCGTCAATCCTTCGTGGAAATGAAAGGTGTATCTATGAAATTACTATATAAATGCTAATCTCTCTGGATATGATAATCAAATTGTGGATTAGTTTTTCTTTTGCCGATTTTTCAATGAAACAATAGATTGTCGATCAGATAGGGATTCCTATTTCGGAATCCCTGTTTTCCAGAAGATTAAAAATCAAAAAAAACTGAGCTATGAAACTATTTGGATTGGTGGTTGTTTTGGTTTTGGGTACTGTAATTGCACGGGCGGCAGAAAATGTACGCTATTCGTTTGTTGTTTCTATGGAAAATCCGGGAACGCATTACTTGCATGTTGAAATGACCTGCTCCGATCAGAAAACGGATTTTATTGATTTTAAAATGCCTGTTTGGACTCCCGGATATTATAAAGTACAAAGTCTGGCAAAAAATGTGGTCAATTTTAAGGCTGCAAACGGAAAGGGAGCTCCGCTCAGTTTTGTTAAAACGCTGAAAAATACCTGGCGGGTTACTACCAAAGGTCAAAAAACTGTTGTTGTTTCCTACGATGTTTACGCCAATAATTTGTTTGTAGCCGAATCGTATGTCGACGAATCACAGGCATTTATTTCGCCAACCGGGGTATTTATGTTTCCTGCCGGACAAATAAAACAGCCGTCGGTAGTAATCCTGAAACCTTATGGCAACTGGAAAAGCATTTCAACGGGGCTCGATCCGGTTCAGGAGAAACCCAATACTTTTTATGCTGAAAATTTCGATGTGTTGTTCGACTGTCCTATTCTGATGGGAAATCACCAGATTATCGATTTCAAGGTAAAGGGAATTCCGCATAGTCTGGCCGTTAGTCAAAAAGATACGCTTGATAAGTCACGTTTCATTGCCGATTTGACCAAAGTTGTTGAGGCTGCAACAACCCTGATGGGTGATATTCCATACAAACATTACAGTTTTATCACGATTGGCAGTTTTGGCGGCGGACTGGAACACAGCAATTCCTGCGCGCTCAGTTGTACCAATCCGGTTGCCGATACCTCGAACATGGAGCGTTACAAAGGCTGGTTGAATTTCGTTACGCACGAGTATTTTCACAATTATAACGTGAAATCTATTCGTCCGATTGCCTTGGGCCCGTTTGATTACGACAACGAATGTTACACCAACATGCTTTGGGTTTCCGAAGGATTTACAGTATATTACGAATATATGGTGATGAACAAAGCCGGTTTGCTTAACCGCGACGAATGTTTGAAATACCTGACCGAGAGCATTAAAGGTTACGAAGATCGTCCGGGCAATTTTATGGAATCGGCAACTTTATCGAGTTACGATGCCTGGATTCACTTTTTCGATCCGTCGAGCGATGCCCGAAACAACACCATTTCGTATTACGACAAAGGTTGCGCGATGGGACTTTTCCTCGATTTGCAAATCAGAAGTGCTACCGAAAACAAAAAATCGCTCGACGATGTGATGCGCGGCTTGTACAACAAGTATTTCAAAGAATTGAAACGTGGTTTTACCGATGATGAGTTCCGTACAATATGCGAACAAACCGCCGGAAAACCAATGCCCGAAATATTCGAATATGCCAGCACCACAAAGCCGATCGATTATCCAAAATACTTTTCGTTGTCCGGTTTGTCGATAGATACCACAGCCCATGTTTCCACTTCGAGAGTTTATTTTGGCGCTTTGTTGAAGATACAGGGAAACGATTGTATACTGAGTAATGTGGAGCGCAATTCGCCTGCCTGGAAAGCAGGTTTGGGTAACGACGATCAGTTGGTATCCATTGAAGGGCAAAAGGCTGGTAAAGAATTAATGAATTACATCCTGAAAACGAAGAAAGCCGGCGAAGTGATTCATCTTGAGGTGCAAACCCGCGATGTGAAAAGGAATGTAGAAGTAACACTGGCACCTTTGCTTGAGAAAACATATAAAATAGAAAGAATGGCCGATGCCACTCCGGCACAGAAAAGTTTGCTGGAGGCGTGGTTGAAATAAAAGATTGTTTTTCCAAAAATGGGAGTCACACAAAAAAATTGGCCTGAAAGGCCAGTATATTTTAGCCCAGGGCAAACGACGAAGGAGTGTCGCCCTGGGTTGGAGAAACGGAAACAAAATCGTCCGTGCAAAATGTTCAAAGATGAGTGGTCCGTTATTCGGACGAAATGGAGCTTCCCTGGTTTTAAGACAAATAATTGGCTCTATCCCGTCCGAAATATGGCTTTCATTTTGATTAGCATGGTTCCGCGGACGGTTTTTTCTGTCGCTTCGTTATCCCAGGGCGGCGTTTCGGATCGTTCCTCCCGAAACTTTACCCCGGGCTATAATATGGTGGCCTTTCAGGCCTGAAAAACAGAATTATAAGAATAAAACCAATAACATTAATGAACTCAAAAAAAATTGGAATACTTGCGCTGACTGTGCTTTTGGCGCTGAATTCTTTTGCTCAAAAATTTGAAGAACTGGCGCAAACACCGCCTATGGGGTGGAACAGCTGGAACAAATTTGGCTGCAACGTTAGCGAAAAGCTTATTTGCGAAATGGCCGATGCTATGGTAAACAATGGGATGCTCGAAGCAGGCTACAACTACCTGGTGATCGACGATTGCTGGCAGGTTAGTCGCGATTCGCTGGGTAATATCGTTGTCGATCCCCAACGTTTCCCGAATGGCATGAAAGCTGTGGCCGACTATGTGCACCGCAAAGGTTTGAAATTCGGCATCTATTCCTGCGCCGGTTCAGCCACCTGTCAGGGGCGTCCAGGAAGCCGTGGTTACCAGTTTCAGGATGCCCGCACGTATGCCAAATGGGGAGTCGATTACCTGAAATATGACTGGTGCAACGATGAAGGTCAGAACGCCAAAGCGGCATACAAAACAATGAGCGATGCTCTGAAGGAATGTGGCCGCCTGATTGTTTTCTCGATTTGTGAGTGGGGCGAAAGCAAACCGTGGGAGTGGGGTAAAGGCATTGGCCATTTATGGCGTACCACTGCTGACATTCGTGATTGTTACCAGTGCACTTTCGACTGGGGCGGACTGGGTGTGCTCGACATTATCGACAGACAGGCAGCCTTGCAGCAGTACGCCGGACCGGGCCATTGGAACGACCCCGATATGCTTGAAGTGGGCAATGGGGGGATGACTTTCGACGAATACAAAACCCATTTTACCATGTGGGCCATGCTCGCTGCACCGCTGATGGCCGGAAACGACATTCGCAACATGGACGCCCAGACTAAAGAAATACTGACCAATGCCGATGTGATTGCCGTCAATCAGGATAAACTGGGGCAGCAAGCCACTAAATTTATGGATATGGGCGAATACGAAATCTGGGCAAAACCTTTGTCAAACGGAGAGATTGCCGTATGTTTCATGAACCGCACCAATCAGCCCTGGAAGCTCGATTACGACTGGAAAAAGCAAACCATGTACTTCGCTACCGAGGTGAGTGTGCACAAAAAAGTATACAATGTATTCGACTTATGGGAACATAAAAACATTGGCAAAACCGGCGAACGACTGGTAAAAGATATTCCTGCGCACGGTGTTTTAGTTGTACGTTTGTCGGTGGTTAAATAATGAAGTTATTAGCGTTGAGTTAAGGTTGAAAGCCTTTAATCTGATAGCACAGGGCAACGCCCAGTGGTTAAAAACAAGTAAAACAAACGAAGCCCTGAAAGGGTGAAATTAAAAGACATTGAATAAGAAAAACGATTAAATGACAGATATGAAAATATATAAGCTTTTCATTGGAATACTATTAGGCTTTTTTGCCTTGGAAACCAACACTTCAGTTGCCCAAAACGGCGATCAGATTCTTGACGGAATTGGAGAAACAGGTTTAATTTCCCGCTATACGTTTAAAGAAGATGCAAAAGACTGGTCGCGTAACAATTTGCATGGCGCCATACAGGGAACCGACTTCAAATTTGTGAAAGACGAGCTCTTCGGAAATGTGCTTTCATTAAACGGAAGCAACGACACGTATATCTCACTTCCAGCGGAATCAGTGACTGGCGAACAAACCCTGAGTATTACCGGCTGGATTTACCTTCGTTCTGCCAAAAGTGGTCAGTTGTTTTTCGATTTCGGGAAAGACAACAAGTCGCATTTTTTTGCAGCTCCTTTAGGAATGAACAACAAGGAAGAATTTTTGGCTCAAATACTGACGAATGCAAAAACTTATACAGCAGCTTCAGCCGCCTTGCCTGTTTACAAATGGGTGCATGTGGCTGTGGTAATAAACGTTCCGTATAAAACTCTCAGCACGTTTGTAAACGGAACGCTTGTCAGCGAAACGAAAAATGCTGAAGTTGAACTGCGACAGCTTTTCAAGAGTAATTCAGGCGAAACCAATAAACTCTTTATCGGGAGATCGCTCAATCCGGAATATACTGGGTTAAATGCCAAATTGCACGATTTCCGCATCTATCGGGTTGCGCTGAATGACAAGCAGGTTGCCCGAATTTACGGTAATGCGCTGAGCGAAGGCGAGTCAACCGTGAGAACCAATGAAGAATCGGAGGGAGAGCTTCAGAAGTTTCCGGCAACAACACCGCAGCTATACAATGCTTACTTGAAAAGCGTTCCTGATATTCAGGTTGAAACGGAAGTGGGAATTCTTCCTCGTTTGCCACGGTTTGTAAAAGGTGTTTACAACAACAATATTGAAGGTCCGGAAGTGCGGGTTATCTGGCCGGCTCCAAAGGATAACAGCCAGGTACTTTCAGCAGGAACGTATACCTTAACCGGAAAGGTTTCCGGAACCAATCTGCAGCCGAAGGCAACAGTTGTTGTTAAAGCAGCGAAAGCGGCCACACCAAATCGCACGCTCGAATTTTTTAAACTCGATCAGGTTTCATTGGATATGGACGATCATAACCATAACACGAAATTCATCGAAAACCGCGATAAATTTATCACAGGCTTAGCTAAGACAAATCCTGATGATTTCCTGTACATGTTCCGCAATGCGTTTGGTCAGGAACAACCAACGGGAGCCAAACCGTTGGGCGTATGGGACAGTCAGGAAACCAAATTGCGCGGTCATGCCACAGGGCATTACCTGAGTGCTATTGCACAGGCCTATGCCAGCACCGGGTATGACGCCACACTTCAGGCTAACTTTGCAGCCAAGATGGATTACATGGTGAACACTTTGTATCAGTTAGCCCAACTATCGGGACAACCCAAAACTGCTGGCGGCGAAGCCGTGGCCGATCCAACGGCTGTGCCAATCGGCGTTGGAAAATCAACTTACGACTCAGATTTGAGTGAGGGCGGTATCCGCACCGATTACTGGAACTGGGGAAAGGGCTTTATCAGCGCCTATCCGCCCGACCAGTTTATCATGCTCGAAAAAGGAGCGAGCTATGGTGGCGACAAAACAAAAATATGGGCGCCATATTATACTTTGCACAAAATTCTGGCCGGATTGATGGATATTTACGAGGTGAGTGGCAATAAAAAAGCGCTCGAAATTGTGAAGGGCATGGGCGATTGGGTATATATACGATTGAGCAAATTACCAACACCGACACTCATCAGTATGTGGAACAAATACATCGCCGGGGAGTTTGGCGGAATGAATGAGGCGATGGCACGCTTGTCGCGCCTGACAAACGAACCCCGCTACATGGAAGTTGCCCGTTTATTCGATAACATTAAGGTATTTTATGGCGATGCAGAACATTCGCACGGACTGGCAAAAAATGTCGATTTGTTTCGCGGGTTGCACGCCAACCAGCATATTCCCCAGATTGTGGGGGCGTTGGAAATCTACCGCGACTCGGAAGCTCCTGAATATTTTCACATCGCAGATAATTTCTGGAACATGACCACTAACGATTATATGTACAGCATTGGTGGAGTTGCCGGAGCGCGCAATCCCAATAACGCGGAATGTTTCATCGCACAGCCTTCCACCATTTACGAGAATGGTTTCTCCGCTGGTGGCCAGAATGAAACCTGCGCGACCTACAACATGCTTAAATTAACCGATAACCTTTTCCTCTTCGAACAGCGTGGCGAGTTAATGGACTATTACGAACGCGGGCTTTACAACCATATTCTGGCTTCGGTTGCCGAAGATAGTCCGGCAAACACTTATCACGTTCCGCTGAATGCCGGTTCCGAGAAACAGTTTAGCAACGACGATATGAGCGGTTTTACCTGCTGTAACGGTACGGCGCTCGAAAGTAGCACCAAACTTCAGAATTCGATTTATTTTAAAAGTGCTGACAATAAGGCGTTGTATGTGAATCTGTTTGTGCCGTCAACTTTAAAATGGACCGAAAAAAACATAACAGTAACGCAAACAACGGCTTTCCCCAAAGAAGATCATACACTATTGACAATAAAAGGAAATGGTGAATTTGACCTTCATGTTCGTGTACCGCATTGGGCGACCAAAGGATTTTTTGTGAAGATCAATGGCAAGGATGAAGCAGTTAAGGCCGAGCCTGGAAATTACCTGGCAATTAGCCGCAAATGGAAAGATGGCGATAAAGTAGAATTGCGCATGCCTTTCCATTTTTATCTGGAGCCGGTTATGGATCAGCAAAATGTAGCCAGTTTATTTTACGGACCAATTTTGCTGGCTGCACAGGAGTCGGAGCCGTTGAAAGAATGGCGGAAAGTAACATTCAATGTAAATGATATAAGTAAATCGATAACAGGTGACCCGGAGAAGTTGCAATTTAACATCGACGGTGTGGTTTATAAACCGTTTTATGAATCATACGGCCGTTATTCGGTTTATCTGGATGTGACTTTGAAAGAATAAGTAATTTTGAAAAAAGAAAACAAAAACGTCCTGAAGGGACAACATATTCTAGCCCAGGGCAAACGAAGTGTCGCCCTGGGTTGGAAAACGGGTTTAAAATCGTCCGCGAGAAAAGGCTCGTTTAATAGAGTTTATTATTTCGGACGAAATGGATCATTTCTTTTTTCCCGGCATTTGTTGCTATTCTATTCCGTCCGAAGAAATGTATTCGCTCTGTTCAACATTTTTGCGCGGACGGTTTTTGTTATGTGTCCAATTACCCAGGGTGTCGTTTCGGCTCGTTCCTCCCGAAACTATGCCGTTCGGCTGAGCTCACGCCGAAGCTCTGGGCTATTATATGTTGGCCTTTCAGGCCGTAAAAAAACGGTGAATGCTGAAAACATCGATTATGCAACGCTATTTTTTGCTTAGAATCAAAACCAAATAATAAACCATGTTAAAACGAATTTTATTTTTTCTGATTGCGGCAGTTTTAGTAACTGGCGCTTCTTTCAAAGTTTTGGCGCAGGTTACAATGGCCGATTATCAGCGGGCCGATTCTATTATGAAACTGAATGATTTGGTATATAACCAGGTAAATTCGGTGAATTGGATCGATTCCACTTCTGTATTCTGGTATTCGGCGAAAACTCGCCAAGGCATGGCCTACACAATGGTCGATGCTGCCAAAGCAACGCGCAAGCCGGCTTTCGATGTGGCCAAACTCGTTGAGCAACTTAACAAACAGCAGGGCATTAAGGCAACCGCAAAATCGCTCCAGCTACAAAAACTGAAATTTGACCTGAAAGCTAACAGGTTCCAGTTTTTGTTCGATAAAAAGTATTTCACTTGTAGCTTGAAAAATTATTCGCTGGTGAAAGATTCTGTGGCAAAACATGATGGCCCTCGCCCTTACTGGAACGAAGGGTTCGATGAGTTGAGCAATAAACCGGTTACATCGCCCGACAGCGCGTGGGTGGCTTTCGTCAAAAATTACAATGTGTATGTCCGTAACAAAAAGGACAACAAAGAGATACAGTTGAGTTTTGACGGGTCGGCAGGCGATTTTTATTCGTCGTATTTCAGTTGGTCGCCCGACTCGAAAAAGCTGGCGGTGAACAAAGTGCGCAAAAATGAAGATCATTTTATTTATTTCGTCGAGTCGTCGCCTAAATCGCAGTTGCAACCCATTTTGCAAAAACGCAATTACCTGAAACCTGGTGATGCGTTGCCAATTAAACGCCCGTCGCTTTTCAATATTGAAACTCTGAAACAGATTCCGGTTGACGCGCAGGCGTTCGAAAACCAGTACGAACTTTCAGTTCCGAAATGGAATGAAAACAGCTCAGCTTTTACGTTCGATTTCAATCAGCGCGGTCACCAGGTTTTTCAGGTGGTTGAAGTTGATGGAACTTCAGGAACAGTGCGGGTTATTATTGATGAGCGCAGCAAAACCTTCATCGATTATAGCGGCAAATATTTCCGCCACGATATGGAAAAACGCGACGAGATAATATGGGCATCGGAACGCGACGGCTGGAACCATTTGTATCTATATGATGCAAAAACCGGCAAAGTAAAAAAGCAAATTACCTCCGGAAACTGGGTGGTTCGCGAAGTGGTAAAGGTTGACGAAAAGACAAACACCATTATTTTCAAGGCTTCAGGAAGAAATACCGACGAAGATCCGTATTACATTCATTACTGTAAAGTGAATTTCGACGGCAGCGGTCTGGTCGATCTGACTCCTGAAAAAATGGAGCATCAGGCTACTTTCTCTGCTGACTACGCTTATTTCGCTGATACCTATTCAACCGTGCAAACGCCGCCTGTTACTGTTCTGCGGCGCACGGCCGATGGTTCGGTAGTGATGCTGCTCGAAAAAACCGACATTGCCGATTTGCAGGCCAAAGGCTGGATTGCTCCTGAACCGTTTGTGGCCAAAGCCCGCGACGGAAAAACCGACATCTGGGGAAACATTTATCGTCCAACGAATTTCGATCCGAATAAAAAATACCCGATCATCGAATACATTTATGCCGGGCCGCACAGTTCGTTCACGCAGAAGAACTTCCGTCCGTGTAGTTATGCATGGTCGGGACTGGCCGAGCTGGGCTTTATCATTGTTCAGATGGACGGAATGGGGACTTCTAACCGTGGAAAAGCCTTTCAGGATGTGTGTTACAAAAACCTGAAAGACGCCGGTTTTCCCGACCGCATTCTGTGGATGAAGGCCGCCGCCGAAAAATACAGTTACATGGACACTACGCGGGTTGGCCTGTTTGGCGGATCAGCCGGAGGACAAAGTACGCTGGCAGGTTTGTTGTTTCATCCTGAATTTTACAAAGCTGGTTCATCGTCGTGCGGATGCCACGACAACCGCATGGACAAAATCTGGTGGAACGAGCAATGGATGGGTTTCCCGATTGGTCCTGAGTATGCCGAATGCTCAAATGTGGTTAATGCCGCGAAACTTCAGGGCAAATTATTGCTGATTGTTGGCGAAATGGATGACAATGTAGATCCTGCCTCGACTATGCAGGTAGTGAATGCCTTGATTACTGCCAAAAAGGATTTTGAACTGGTGGTTCTTCCGGGAACAAACCATACGCTTGGAGGCGATTATGGCGAACAAAAACGTCGTGATTTCTTTGTAAAAGCATTCTACAATCAGGCAACTCCCGATTGGAATAAAAAATAGGAGCCTCCCCCAGCCCCCTCCGAAAGAGGAGGCTTGATAATACTCAGTGCGAATATTATTTCTTTTCTCATGAGGTAAATGTGAATATCAATATTGATTATCGAACCTGCTTTTTTTAAGCCTCCCCTTTGTGGGGGAGGTTTGGAGGGGGCTTAATTTAGAATATATGAAAATCAAACGATTACTTGCCTTTGTATCTTTTGCCTTTTTGCTTTTGACAATTGCGACACCTGCCATTCAGGCACAAAACACCAAGCTTGTGCCGCCAATTACCCGCGTTCCTGATTCGTTGAAACTGGACAAATTCTATAAAAAGTACATGAATGCCAATGGTATTGCCATTACCGCGTCGTGGCGTGTGCCGGATACCGCAATGGTTCAGGCCTGGCGCATCATCGATTTTATGACTCGCGATCTTCCCAAGCCGGTACTTAACGCTATGGTGAAAGTAAAGACCCGTGTAACAGTAATGGCGCGTTATGAAGGAACTACCGATGTGCCTGAGCACAAACATCTGGCAGCCGATACCACTTTAAACTGGGATTTACGTGCCCGCGGGCTGGGCGGCGATCTGGAACTTCCGCTGACTTCGTGTGCCGAAGAAAACCTGCTGGCCTACCAGATCGATAAATACCATGCCGAAGATATATTGATCCACGAGTTTGCCCATTCGATTCACCTTATTGGTATTGTTCAGGTTGACCCGACTTTCAATCAGAAATTGGAAAAGCTATTGAATCAGGCTGTTGCCAAGGGTAAATACGAAAATACTTACGCGAAAACAAATATCGAGGAATATTGGGCTGAAGGCGTACAGGATTGGTTTAACGTGAATGCCGAAGTGCCCAAAGCTGACGGGAAACACAATCCGCTAAATACCCGCGAGGAGCTGAAAAAATACGATCCGGATTTATACGAACTGCTGAGTCATTATTTCTCTGATTTCAAGGAAAGTCCGTCGAAACACAAGAAAGTAAATCTTTACAAAATCTGATAACAACGATTTGGTTAAAAACATTTTGGAGATAATAGTGTTTTTTATAGGTTAATTTTTTGAATCTCCGGCGGTCCGCCGGAGATTTTTATTTTTTTCGTAAATTAAACCAATTAAAATTACTTTAATCGAATTACTTTAATCGAATTACTTTAATCGAATTACTTTAAGTTCAGTTTTAGTGTAAAACCTTAAAATTTTCTCATGGAACCGAAGAAAAAATCAATAAATTACTACATGCGTAGTTTGCACCGAGATTTGGGTTACCTTGCGTTCGGTCTGGTTTTGATTTATGCTTTAAGTGGCATTGTATTGCTGTATCGAAATACAGATTTTTTAAAAAAGGAAGTAGCAATTGAACGACAGTTAAAACCAGGCATGGCTGTTGAAGATGTTAGCCGCGAGCTTCGGATGCGTGAGCTCAAGGTGATAAAATCAGAAGGTGATCTGGTTTATTTTCAGGAGGGGATTTATAACAAGGCTTCAGGAATGGTTCAGTATAAGTCGAAAGAAATCATGAAACCATTCAGTTGGTTTATCAATTTCCACAAAGCTGTAAGCAATAAAGCATCATATTTCTTTAATCTGGCATTTGGTGCTATTTTTTTGTTTTTAGCGATTTCGTCGCTTTGGATGTTCAAACCCAAAACCAAAACATTTAAGCGTGGAATGATTCTAACTGCCATTGGTATAGTCGTTTCCATACTGATATTATTACTTTAAGTGTTAAATCGTTTTAGGATTTGTTGGGCAATGTGTTAAAGTTATCTTAAAGTCTGGTTTTTGATTTAACCTTTTTTGATTGAAACATTCTAAGAGGAAAATTTCAATTATTCATAAATAGAAATTAAAAAGAAAAGGTTATGAAAACAAAAGTATTAATGATTGCAGTGTTACTAGGGATAACTACTGTAGCAATGGCTCAACCAAAAGAAAAAGAACAGGGGAAAGCAATGCCAGTTCAAAAACATGAAATGCGAATGGAACATCGGAATGGAGGACCTGCCGAAGCGTTTGAGCTTACCGATGCCCAGAAAGAGGCATTTAAGCAGTCCCAGCTGGCAATGCAAAAGCAGCTTCAGCCCATACAAAACGAACTGGGAGAAGCCGAGGCCCATCAGAAAACATTGATGAGCGCTGAAAAAACGGATATGGCTGCCATCAACAAAAACATCGAAAAAATTGGTGGCCTGCGCATTGAAATGGCAAAAATACGGGCAAAGAATCATCTTGATATGAGGGCCCAGTTAACTGAAGAACAACGCTTGAAATTTGATGCTATGAAAGGACATTTTAAACAAGAGATGAAAGAAGGTAACGGAATGCGTAATTTTCGGGAAATGCCAGGCCGTGAAAAGCACGACCTTGAATAAGATGTGTTTTAATTTTAAGATTTTGTAGAAGTCGCTGGTTGATTAACCAGCGGCTTTTTTTTGAGGAATTAATACGATAAAGATAGTACTTTGCTGAATTTGATTTTGTTATTGTTAAGTTAATGTGAGTTCGAGCTAAATTTAATTGTAATATTCTGTAAATAAGGTAATAAGGTTTTGTGTTATGGGGATATGTATTTTCTACTAAGGTTAAAAAGGTATTGTAAGGTTTTGAAACCTTATTTTTGAATTCAACCTTAGTAGAAATTCGAAGCATAAACATTTTTAACCTTATTAATTTGAAGTTTTTCAGTCATATACAATTTACTCTTACGTCGAACTCACGTTAAGTTATGATCTATGATATTAAACCATAATAAATAAATTTAAGAAAAAACAGCGAAAAAGCGACTTTTTCCTATTTAAGTATATCTTTGATGAAATCATTTTGGCTATGGCGAATGGAAAATGTATTAAAAGAACAGGATCAGGAGGTTATTGAACGAATAAAGGAAGGGTCGAAGGAAGCTTTTCATATATTATTTGATAAGTTCGGTCCTAAAATTTATTCGTTCGCTTTGGCATATTTAAAAAATAAATCTGATGCGGAGGAATTACTTCAGGAAGTTTTTCTGAAACTATGGGAAGTACGTTCTAGCCTTGATTGTTCCAAAAATCTGAAATCTTTTCTTTACAAAATTTGTATTAATCTTATTTACGATTTTATCCGCCGTAAAAATTTAGAACAGGTTTATCTTGAGTATTCGGGCCGGAATGAAATATTAACTGCGGATAATACCTGGCATGAAATTATTTATAACGATATGCTTGATAAACTGCAACAATTAATAATTACGATGCCAGAACAGCGTCAACGCATTTTTAGACTGAGTAAGGAAGAAGGTCTTTCGAATGAAGAAATTGCTGCAAAGCTTAATTTATCAAAAAGAACTGTCGAAAACCAACTATACCGTGCTGTTTCTTTTCTAAAAGAGAAGATTAACACTGGTTCCCTTCCCGCGTTATTGTTTTTCTTTCTTCATTGCAACTAATTTTTAATATTTTGATGGTCAATTGCTAATTTTGTCGTGCCCTGCAAACAATAGAATGAAATTGGGTGCAATTGTTCTTCAGTGGTTTTCCGTTTTTTCAACTCTTTCCGTTTAATTAAGCCTTCACAAATTTCTTAGTTCGAACTGACATTAATTAATAGTGGCAATTTAAAATGACCCGATATTTTTTGTACCCCTTGAGGCGGGAATATCTTCTAATATTATTCTTATTCCCTGGTTTTTGTTGGGGTAGTATTATATTTCATGTATTTTATTTATTCGTAAGTGATAAATATTAGGGGTGTAATTTTTTTTTGAGTTTTGAGTGAGTAAATTGATTTAATTATTCGTATTAAATAAAAGTTGCAAAATGAATAAAAAGGTTAAGGATACAATTCATGCTTCAAAATTAGCAGATTCAACACCTGAGCAAAGGCAGGAGTTCTTATCATTATTTCATCAGGAAGAAGTTGAATTTTCCTTAAAAGACAATCTTCTTGAAGAATTGGACTTGACTACTGATTCGCCGGAAAGTAGGCAGTATTTTGATATTATATTTGAAAAAATGTGGCGAAAGAGAAAAATCAAAACTGGCAATTCTACTATTTCCAGGCGTTTGGTTGTAAGGGTTATTCAGATTGCCGCTATTTTAGTTATTGGGTTATTGGTAGGCGCCTATCTTGGCTTAAACAAATACGAGACAGATTCAGTTTTTTATACCTCTACTACTCCCAAAGGTTCAGTTTCACAAATGTTGCTGCCCGATGGTACCCAAATTTATCTGAATTCGGGGTCGGAAATTAAATATTCGGTTGAAGGTAAAAATAACATGCGTGAGATATTTTTGGATGGCGAAGCATGGTTTCATGTATCAAAAATGAAGGATAAGCCTTTTTTAGTACATACTGCAATGTATGATGTATTTGTAACTGGTACTTCGTTCAATGTAAAAGCCTATCGAGAAGAGAAAGATGTTACAACAACTCTTGAAGAAGGGAATATATCAATTCGTTCATCTGGTAATTTGAAATTGAGCGGAGATATTTTGTTGAAAGCTGGCGAACAATTGGTTTATGATAAAGAATCCAGGAACATAGAGATTCACGAAGTAAATACTAAATGGTATTCATCGTGGAAAGGTAATAAGTTGGAATTTGTAAATATGAGCCTGAAAGAGCTTGCAGTTTTACTTGAACGAAGGTATGGCGTTGATATTGAAATTGCCGACAAAGATATTCTTGATTATCATTACGATGGGACATTTAAAGATGAAACAATTCTTGAGGTTTTGGAAGTCTTAAAATGTACTTTACCTATTCAATATCATATAGTAAACCAAAAAATAGTAATTCAAAAAAATAGTAAAAAAGCACTATGAAATAGTAATCCCGCTTAAGGTGAGACAAACCTAAAATGTATAATCGGTTATTTGCTTAGCGGATTTTTCATTGGTTGATATGTTATTTTAATGAAGGTGCTGATAACAAGATTGTGAAATGTTAAACAAAAATTTATATACATGAAGTAAGTCTGTAAAAACAAATAAGCCGACGATGCTGTCACATCAAGCCGGCTTAATGTCATTAATAAAAGGTGCTGTCACACCAAAGGAGTTATTAATTAAACACGATCAAATGTATGAAAAAAAAACTAATTGTGTCTGTCCCGCATAAAGGGCTGGGGCAAAAGCTATTACTAAAGATGAAGCTTACATTTATTATTATGATGGGTTGTCTGATGCAAGTCTCAGCGACAGTTTATTCTCAGGCAACAAAGTTTTCTTTTAATTTTCAGAACAAGCAGGTTTTGGAAGTCTTAAAGGAAATAGAAGAGCAAAGTGAATTTCGATTCTTTTATCAGCGGGAACAGGTTGATGTTACCCGGAAGATTGACTTGAAAGTAATCGAAAAAAACATTGAAGTAGTTTTGGCCGAATTGTTTAAAGACCAAGGTATTTCATACAAGGTATTACAAGATAATTTAATCTTAATTGCTCCCAATAGTGAAATTCCTGGTTCAAATGGTTTGAATCAACAGAAAAAAAGTATTTCAGGAAAAGTAACTGATACCTCAGAGGCGCCTCTTCCCGGAGTTTCAGTAGTTGTAAAGGGAACTACAGTGGGAGTAATTACTGATGCTGATGGTAAATATGTGGTTAATAATTTACCAGAGAATGCGGTTTTACAATTCTCGTTTGTTGGGATGAAACAAAAAGAGGTTGTTGTTGGAGCACAAGCCTCTGTTAATGTGCAGCTAGAAGACGAGACTATTGGTATTGAGGAAGTTGTTGCCGTGGGATACGGAACTCAGAAAAAAGTAAATTTAACCGGAGCCATTACTGCTGTAAAAATTAAAGACCTAAGCAGTATTACGACTCCCAACTTGTCGAACACCCTTGCCGGACGTTCGCCGGGGGTGAACATTACAGGCAATTCAGGATTACTTGGGGCAACTTCGGATATACGGATACGTGGTGGCTTTGGCGAACCTCTGTTTGTTATCGATGGAATCGTACGCGATAAAACAGCTTTCGATGCCCTGGAAGCCAATGAAATTGACCAGTTGAGCTTTTTGAAAGATGCTGCAACTGCTTCTATCTACGGATCACAGGCCGGTAATGGCGTTGTTCTGGTAACTACCCGGTCGGGTGAAGCGCAAAAACCGGTATTCAATTACCAGGCTTCATACTCATTTATGAAAACCACCCAGGAATTATTTTCAGATCAGTTTACAGCAATCGACGAATTGACCTACCAAAACCGCGTTGCCGAATTTAAAGGACTGGCAAAACCGAATGGTACTACTGAGTTCGATTACTTTAAAGACAAGAATTACAACGTTAACGATTACATCTGGCAAACTCCCTGGAATCAAAAGCATTCGATCAGTGTATCAGGAGGAAGCGACAAAATACAATACTACGCGCTGGGAAGCTATATCGGGGAAGAAGGTTCGTACAAAAACCTTGAAAACGACAAGTTTAATCTACGCTCGAATATTACCGCTAAAATTTCGGACCGGATAAAAATGAACCTGAATATTGCTGCAAATCAACAAAATCAACGACGTTTTTACTGGCCATTTTCGGGCGACGACGAACAGACCATTGGCGACTTATACCGGTGTACATTCAACTGGCCTAAAACTTACCCATTTTATCTGAATGCCGATGGTTCCCCTGCCAACTCTGTTACCGATTATCCGGTGCAAACCCCAATGGGTAGCTGGCAAGCCTGGAACGTGGTTGACCAGGTTATTGGCAACCGCTACATCAAGACCCGAAAAAGAGAATTTAACACGATACTTTCGTTCGATATCGACCTGGGGAAATATGTAAAGGGCTTATCAACCAAGGTGGTTGGCAACTACATCAGCAACGACTATATGCGGAAAAAATACCTGACTTACCAGCACAACTACGTGTGGGCAGCCGCTAATCCCGATGCCAACAGGTTTATACCTGCCGCGCCCGATCCCAACAACATGAATACATTTACCTTTTCGCAAAATCAAGAATCGCTTAACTATGAGGTGCACACCCTCTGGAGCGAGCAGCTGAACTGGTTTTTGAACTACAACCGTTCGTTTAACAAACACGACATTGCCGCTACCGTTGTATGGGAACAGGCATCAAACGGAGGCGAAAAAGTATTTGCACAAGGCGAAGCCCCGTTAACAAGCTACGATCAGATGTTTGTTTATTCGACCGATGCAGGACGTCGATATGGCGATGCTTCGGAAGTTACCGGTGGCCGTTTGTCGTGGATTGGCCGTTTAAACTATAGTTACTCCAAGAAATACATTGGTGAGTTTTCGTTCCGCTACGATGGTAATACGCTTTTTCCAAAAGAAAAACGCTGGGGCTTTTTCCCATCGTTCTCGGGAGCATGGCGTATGAGCGAGGAAGCATTTATGAAAAGTGCGGCTCCTTGGCTTAATGACTTCAAAATCAGGGCTTCGTATGGAACT
Organism: uncultured Prolixibacteraceae bacterium; assembly: GCA_937915865.1. GTDB lineage: Bacteria > Bacteroidota > Bacteroidia > Bacteroidales > Prolixibacteraceae > Aquipluma. Next base: position 73,921 of record CALGIG010000052.1, read on the forward strand.
ACCGGGAACGATTTAAACGTTGATAACCAAAAAATCACCCCGTTCTCGTACATGAATGTTTATCAATCGGGCAGCTCATATATTTGGGGCGACAACCTGAATCTCGGTATCATGCCTGGCGCTACCCCAAATCCAAACCTCACCTGGGCCACTTCAACCACCTACAACATGGGGTTTGATTTTGGCGTAATCAACAACAAATTAACCGGATCGTTCGATGCGTTCTACAAAACCGAAAAAGACATTCTCGGATCGCGTATTGTTACTATTCCTGATACTTACGGACAGAGCCTGGCTCCTGAAAATTACGCCAAACGTTCATGGCGTGGATTTGAATTTAATGCGATGTGGAGAGATAAAGCTCTGGGCGGCGCTTTAGATTATTCGGTTTACGGAAACATTGGCTATTCGAAAGACCAGTGGGATGTGCTCGACCAAAGCGCTTTGTATTCTGCTGGCGGAAATCTCGAAGAGTTCACGGCCATTGGCAATCCGTTAAAAATGCTGACAGGCTTGAAAACTGTAGGAATTATCCGTACACAGGAACAGCTAAACGAACTGAACCAGAAAGGCTTCACTCAGTTTGGCCGTGCTCCTTACCTGGGCGGTTTATATTTCGAAGATGTTCGTGGCGATGGTTATGCCCCCGGCCCTGATGGAAAAATTGACGACAATGATGTCCAGTTATTGTCGAAAAAAGGTTCTCCGCGTATAAACTACGGATTTGGAACAAACCTGAAATGGAAAGGCATTAGCCTTAATTTGCACTTCCAGGGCGTTGGTATGTACGACCGTATGATCAGTAACCTCGGTGGTTACGACGAAGGCATGGGTGGTATCCGCCAGTATGGTAGTACTGTTAGACCGTATTACCCAATATGGACCAAAGATGTTTGGACACCCGAAAACCCCAATGCCAAATATCCCCGCGTAATTGGGAAAAGCTGGTACGAATCGGGAACAGGAAATCAATCATTCTGGATTAGAAACGGAGCTTACTTACGTCTCAAGAACCTTAATATTGGATACGACCTCCCAACAAAATGGATTGGACTGTTCAAACTTTCTTCTGCTCAAGTATTCTTTAATGGAACAAACTTGTTTGTTATCTCCAAAATGACTGAATTCCAGGATCCTGAACAAGACTGCTACGATTCATATCCGTTGATGAAGTCGTTTACTTTCGGCATTGATGTTAAATTTTAAACAAATCGATTTATGAAAAAATTAATATATATAATCTTATTGGCTGTTTCGCTCATAACCTACAGTTGCAATACACTCGATATCGAGGATATTTCTGATTACAATGCCGAGTTGGTATGGAACGACGAATCATTGGTCAACGCGTATTTAGCTAACCTTTATGCCAATGTATTTGGTAACTGGTCGGCAACAGCCGATCAATTGGATATGCAATTGGCCGGGATTTATTTTTACCCCAATCGCGTAAACATGACAAACAGTGAGTTCAAGTCATGGAACTACACCACCATTCGGTTAATCAACGAAGCAATTGCCAATGTAAACAAAGGGACACTTTCTCAAAATTTTAAAAATGAAGTAATAGCCCAGTCCAAGTTCTTAAGGGCTTACGTTTATTTCAATATGGTTATGTATCATGGTGGAGTACCGTACATCACTGTACCTCAGGATAAAAATGTCGATGATTTGTATGTAAAACGGAACTCGACCAAAGACTGTTTCGATTACATGATCAAAGATTTAAACGATGCCATTTCGTTGCTGCCCGAACATATTTCGAGTACAGCAAGCAATTTCGGGAAAATCGACGGTTGCTTTGCTACAGCCTTCAAAGCAAAGGTGTTGTTATACAAAGCTTCACCACAGTTTAACCCCCAAAATCCATGGAGTAACTCCTATTGGGCCGAAGCTTATACTGCCAACGAAGCCGCTTACACCAAACTGGAAAATCTGGGATATGCCCTAACCGAAAATTATCAGGATATTTTCCTGGTAGAAAGGGGCCCTGAAGTAGTTTTCTCTGTCATTAATACCTATCCAAACAAAGTTGCAAGCTGGGATTATGGCGTTCGCCCCGGTTCCGAAAGCCGTGGTAACGCTTCGGCATGCCCTACCTGGGAGTTTATTAAGGAAATTCCGATGAAAGATGGGAAATTGTACAACGACCCAACCAGCAAATATTACAAGTCGGATGCCGATTTCCTTCAGGATTACTGGGAAAACAGGGATCCTCGTTTCGACAAGTCAATTGTTTGGAATGCTTCAATTTATGAAGTTTCGAATAAAAAAGGAAACCGCCAATATACCTCGCTTGGAATAGCCGATGTGTTGGACGACTTTGGGGTTAACCCAAAAGCAATGACCAACTCGACCAACCTCGATTCGTATAGTGGTTTCTTTATCCGTAAAGCAAGCGACCTCTCTCTTTTGCAGTCGGAAGTTGAAAAATACGACATCGACTACATCGTCATGCGTTTTGCCGAAGTAATGCTCAACTATGCCGAAGCAGCCAACGAAACCGGCAAACCGGATGTTGCACTCTCTATATTAAATGAAATTAGGAAACGTGCAGGCATTGAGGCTGGTACCGATGGAAAATATGGAATAACTGCAACAACAAAAAGCGAAATCAGGGAAGCTATTTTGTCCGAACGAAACATCGAATTTTGTTTTGAAGGCAATTATTTCTGGGATTTACGCCGCTTAAGAATGCTCGACCGCCTGGATGGAAAAACCAAACATGGAGTTGAAGCAATTGCCATCAATAAGGATGGATCGGAAATGGCCATATCGGAAGCAAAAGCCAAAGCGGGCAACAATGAACTTACCGAGAAAGATTTCAAATACAGCATATTGCAAATTCCGATCACCGGGGTAAAGGTAACTTCACTTCCTGAAAAATATTACTTTTTTCCAATTCAGCAATCGGTTATCGACTTAAATAAAAATATTGAACAAAACAATAACTGGGGAGGAACATTTAATCCAACGTTGGAATAGGTGTGCTTTCATTGAGTTTATTTAACAAAAGCAGCAATAGCGAGAGACAATACTATTAAAAATTATTTTAATTGGTATTGAAGGGCTACCGGGAAATCGGTGGCCCTTTTTGCATTATTTACTATACCCAAATTGTTTCATCGAATTTTAACTATTTTCGTTGGTTGTTTGTCGTAATACTCTCACTGACTTTTGGAAAAACTGTTACATACCGAAAAGGAGCTGATTGTAAAGCTCAAAAATGGAGACTCATTTGCCTTCGAGGTTTTATTTTATAAATACCGAAGCAAGGTGAAGGGATTTGCCAAAAGGATAATTCCATCTCAGATAGATTTGGAAGAAATTGTACAGGAAGTTTTTGTAAAAGTTTGGTTGAAAAAGGAATACATTGATCCGGATAAAGAATTTCAGACATACTTGTTTTCAATTACTAAAAATCTGGTACTCGATCACCTCAAATCAGCAGTTAACCGCAAGTTGTATTTTGTAGGAGAACATTTTCAACAGGATATTATTGCTGATTACTATACTGATGCCCATATACCAGATGATGTGGTGGAAAAACTGCTTAACCTTATTGAACAGATACCTGAGCGCCGTCGCGAAATATTTTGCCTCAGTAGGTTTAGCGGACTTAGCTATAAAGAGATTGCCCAACAATTAAACATCACCGAAAATACGGTAGATAGTCAGATAAGGAATGCACTTGCATTCCTTCGTAAGGAATTTAGAAAAATGATAATCTTGTTATTTCTTTTCCTTTTCAATTGAGGTTAAATTTAAATGCTGAATATCAGGGTTTCAGTTAATCTATCGAAAAAAAATCATTTTTTTAAGTTTGACCTTCACGGAAATAAAGAATGTTGTCGTATAACTTATAAATCAAAAAATGATGGCTCAACAAATCATTGATATTGCTAATCGTTTTATTGCGGAGAAAGAATGTTCATCTGAAGAGCTGGCCGAGTTAAAAAAGTGGTTGGCAGATACATCGTCTCAAAATGAAGTTGAAAAATGGCTGGCTGAAAACTGGATAAATACTGAAGAATCAGAATCGTTTACTTTAATTGAAACCATATTCAGACAGATTGAAGAATACGAAGGTAAGCGTAATTATAGAACGGAATGGTCGGTTACCCGAATCATGAGAATCTATCAGAAAGTTGCAGCATTTTTGCTTATACCTCTCATTGCTTCGGGTGTTTTGGGTTGGTTTGTTTTTCAAAATCAATCCGACAAACTATTTAGCGTAACATTTGCTCCCCGAGGTCAAAAATCTCAGATTACCTTAATTGACGGTACAAAAGTTTGGCTTAATTCTGATACTAAAATAAAGTACCCTGCCACATTTAGCACAAAACAGAGAGACGTTTATCTTGAAGGAGAAGCTTTTTTTGAAGTAAGTAAAAATGCGCACCATCCTTTTGTGGTGCATACTTCGAAACTCGATGTGAAAGTTTTGGGTACCAAATTCAATGTTAAAGCATACAGGGATGAGGAACAGATTGAAACTTCCCTTTTCGAAGGTAGGGTAAATTTAATTGTTCCTGAAACTGGCAAAAAAAAGATACAGGAGGAAAAAGAACTTATTCCGGGGCAAACATTGGTCTTTAATAAAAGCGAAAACAAATTGCAGGAAGGAAAATTTCCTAAAGAAGAAATTGATGGATGGAAGAACAACCGGCTGATTTTTAAGGATGATACATTCAACAATCTGGTTAAGAAGGTTGAAAGATGGTATGACGTAAAAGTGGTTTATGATGAAAAACTTTTCAATGATCGCCGGTTAACAGTTGAACTTTTTGAAGGAGAGCGCTTTGAACGGTTGATGCAGATTATAAGCCTGACCTTGTCAGTGGATTACAAATATGAAAAAGGTGAAATTATTTTAACGCCAAAAGCTAAGAATATGTAGAAAAAACAAAGAGCGATAATTGGTCGAAGAATTACCGCTCTTAAAGATGTCAAACATAGTTTAACACGTAACACTTCAAATTTATGAAAAAAAACAGAACCTGTTTGGGTAGGGAGGATTTTATCCCTATTAGAAAGTATTTATGTATTATGAAATTAACACTTGTTTTATTGCTTCTAGGACTGATGTCATTTGCATCAGTAACTTATTCACAGTCTACCAGACTGACTTTTGAGTTAAAAGATGCTACGATTGAAAGCATTTTCAGGCGAATTGAATCGGTATCAGAATTTAAATTTGCTTACAATAGTGCGAAACTGGATGTAGCAAAGAAAATTACAATGAAGGTTGAAAATCAAACCATTGATTATGTTTTGGAGAAAATCCTGTTGCCAACGAATCTTCAATATAAAATTGTTGACAGATACGTTATTATAACAGACAAAAATTCGGAAGAATTAAATATGCTTGGGGCTGAACAATCTAAAAAGATTACCGGGAAAGTTACGGATATTTCGGGTGACATCCTTCCGGGAGTTTCTGTTGTTTTGAAAGGAACAACTAACGGAACAATCACCGATGCAAATGGAAATTATTCAATTTCAAATATTCCTGAAAAGGGAATAATACAATTTTCGTTTGTGGGCATGAAATCACAGGAAATATCTGCTGTAGGAAAATCAGTTATTGATGTAGTTTTACAGGAAGAAACGATTGGTGTGGGAGAAGTTGTAGTAACTGCGTTAGGTATAAAACGTCAGGAAAAAGCTCTTGGGTATTCGGTACAGAAGATTGATGGACAACAACTTCAAAAAACAAAGGGTACTTATTTGGCTACATCCTTAACTGGTAAAATATCCGGGTTATGGGTAAAAAACAGTACTGAGTTTAACGAAGCGCCAACGATTTCGTTGCGCGGAGAAGTCCCATTATTGGTAATTGATGGCGTTCCTTATTCAAATATGACATTAACTGATATTGCAGCTGACAACATCAAATCAATTGATGTACTTAAAGGAGGAACTGCATCGGCATTATATGGTTACAGAGGCGGTAGTGGAGCTATAATTATTACTACAAAAAACGGAAAAGAAAATAAAGGATTTTCTGTTCAGATGAACTGTAACAACATGGTATCAGCAGGTTTTCTGGCGCTGCCTGAAGTACAGTCATCATACGGTCATGGGATAAACGGAGCAATCTCTGACGATTATGTATGGGGCCCTAAACTTGACATCGGACAAACAGCAATACAATGGAATCCAGTAAGTAGAACGATGGAAGAAATGCCTTTGGTTTCAAGCGGAAGAAATAATTTTAAAAATTTTCTTGAGCCAGGCCTCATAACAAATAATAATATAAGTATTTCGCAATCAGGAGAAAACGGAAGTTTCCGTATTTCGTTAAACCACATATATAATAAAGGTCAATATCCTAATTTGAAATTGAATACTGTCAATTTTGCCGTTGGGGGTGAAATGAAATTAGGTGAAAAATTTGACATGAATGCTTCGATGGGTTTTAACAGGGAAATGGCTCCTCAAACAGCCGGAAAGGGCTATGGTGATCAGGGATATATCTATCAGATTTTATTGTGGACCGGGCCTGACTACGATATACGACAGTATCGCGATTATTGGCTGGTAAAAAACGAACGTCAGAACTGGTTATACGATGCATGGTACGATAATCCATATCTGATTGCTTATGAAAAACTTAAAGGACAATGGAAGAATAAGATGAATGCTAGTACTACAGCTACATATCATTTTTCAAAAGATATTAAAGTCTTGTTCCGCAATGGATTCGATATGTATAGCAATGAATACACTACCCGCAATCCGGTTAACGTAAATAGCGGACGAGGTGGATTTGATCAGAAAGGTGTCTATTACAATGAAGTGGCATCGGGATTTAGTATTAACAGCGACCTGATCTTCATGTTTAACAAGAAGATCATGAAAGATTTTGGAATTGATGCATTGGCCGGTGGAAATATATATCGATATACTGACAAAGATTTGTATGGCTCGACAAAAAATGGGCTTGTTATACCAGGATTTTACTCGTTGAAAAACTCAAGGGACCCCGCAACAGTGGTTTCAACAGTGAGGAGAAGGCAGGTAAATAGTATATTCGGGAAGTTGACTCTATCGTACAAAGATGCAATTTATGTTGATGCAACAGCCCGAAATGACTGGAGTTCTACCCAATCGAAAGATACCCGTTCGTTCTTTTATCCGTCAGTTGGGTCAAGTGTAATTTTAAGCGAATTCTTCAGAAAACCATATTGGCTTGATATGTGGAAAGTAAGATCTTCATGGACATTGGCAAAATCGCCTCTGGGAATTTATGATAACAATCAGGCCTATGCAACTGGGCAGGCTAACTGGAACGGTCTGCTTTATGCCGATTATCCGGATAAATTAGTAGGCGGAAATGTATCTGCACAGACAAGCAGAACTTTTGAGTTAGGAACTTCAGCACATATATTGAAAAACGTAAAATTTGATTTTACATATTACAATAAATTATTCTACAACCAGCAAACAAGTGCAACTATTTCGGCTGCCTCAGGCTTTTCGAGTACATTAATTAATACAAAAGAAGAAACAGTGCGACGTGGTTTCGAAATTTCACTTGAAGCAACTGTAATTAAAAAACAAGACTTCATTTATACAATCAATGCAAACTGGTCAACATCGCACATGTATTATCATAAACTTGACCCAGTTTATTCTTCTGATAACCTTTGGACAAAAGTTGGAGGGCGTACTGACAATTATACCGATTATTACTGGTTAACTAACGATGACGGCGACCTGATCCATAAGTCAAATGGGATGCCCTGGAAAAGCGACTACAAAAAACGTTGGGGTTACTCTGATCCTGATTTTATATGGGGATTGGGTAACTCGATTACCTGGAGACGGTTTAATCTAAGTTTCAACATCGATGGACGTGTTGGTGGATTAATGTATAACTATACTGAGTATAAAATGTGGGATACAGGATCTCATCCTGATTCGGATAACCAATGGAGATACGATGAAGTAGTCAACCATAAAACGAATTATGTGGGTGAAGGTGTTAAAATTATATCTGGAACAGTTCAATACGACAATTATGGCCGTATTGTAAACGATACCCGAGTTTATGCTCCTAATGATAAACCAATTTCTTATCAGTCGTATGCACGAAGTTATGGCGATGGGAAATTGGGAAATGTTTTAGGTACGTTCTTCAAGCTGAGAGATGTTTCGATTGGCTATAATTTGCCTTCAAATGTTGCCGGAAGAATTGGAGCCCAAAATGTATATGTATCGTTAACGGGGCAAAATGTGCTGCTGTGCACCAAAGAATTCAGATATGCTGATCCGGATAAAGGAACAGACTCTGACCTTAGTTCGCCATCTGTTCGCTACTTGGGAATGAACTTAAACATTACATTCTGACAATCATGTTGAATAATAAAATTAAAGATTTAACCTTGAAATATAGACTCATGAATAAACGACATATAAAAATAGCTTCATTTATTCTGGCATTAATGTTAAGTACTTTGGCGTGTCAGAAATTTGATGATTTGAATACCAACCCCGATCTATCGTTGAACGTTACACCAGATATGCTGGCCACAACTTTAATTCTGGATGTTACCCGTACAGAATTAAATACCACAAAGGGATTTATGTATCCTTTCATGCTTGATAAGTATATCCTTTGGACCGAATTTGCCGAAGATATGCAATACAATAAACTAAACAGAGCTGATTTTGGCTATTTCGTTGTGCTGACCAATGTTGACAAAATGATTGCTGCATCAACCGAGGGCGGATTAAAAAATTCGTATACTGCCTTAGGTCATTTTGTACGTGCATGGAAATTTTTCAGAATGACTTTAAAGGTTGGAGATATTCCATATAAAGAAGCATTAAAAGCTGAAACAGACAATAACATCAAACCTGCATACGATACGCAGAAAGATGTCATTCTCGGTATTTTAAGCGAACTTGACGAGGCGGACCAACTATTCGCCAAAGGAAGTACATTCTCGGGAGACCCAGTTTATAATGGGGATATACAAAAGTGGAGAAAGCTGGTTAATACTTTTCAGGTAAATGTTTTGATTAATTTATCGAATAAGAGTACTGATACTGATCTAAATGTCGCCGGACGCCTAAATCAGATACTAACATCGCGTCCATTGATGGAAAGTAACAGCGATAACTTTGGATTAGCTTATTCGAATGCATCCGGACAAACCTACCCGTTTTCAAAACCAAATCCGTTCTCGATTTATCCTATTGTAAGCAATACTATTATCTATAAATTGAAACAAACCCAGGATCGGCGCTTATTTTATTATGCGGCCCCTTCTCCTGTGCAATTGGCGAAAGGTTTGAAAATGTCTGATTGGGATGCCTATGTTGGAGTAGACCCTTCGGCAAAATATTCTGACGTTGGGATTATTGTTGGAACAAAAGATTATTCAACCGTAAATGATCGGTATTATACCTCTGTTGGAGAACCAATCAGCCTGGTTAGTTATTCTCAGCTCAAATTTAACCTGGCTGAAGCTGCAACAAGGGGGTGGATTAATGCAAGTGCAGAAACTTACTATTACGATGGTATTAGAGCAGCGTTGAATTTTTTAGCCAACAATACAGTTGACGATGCATCATATCATCATAACATGAAAATTGATGACAATTACATTCAATCATTCGTTTCATCTGCTTCAATCAAATTTGCTGCAACAAAGGATGAACAATTGAGGCAAATAATGGATCAAAAATACATTGCTTCTTACTTGCAGATACCTCTTGATGCTTTTTTCAACAATAGAAGAAGTGGTTTGCCAGTTTTACCAATAAATCCGGAATCAAACCAGAATGTGCCAAGTGATATACTTCCGAAGCGCTGGATGTATCCCCAGGGAGAGCTCGATTACAATACCGAAAACGTAAAAGAAGCCATAACTCGCCAGTATAGTTCTGATGATGCAAACGAAACAATGTGGATTTTAAAAAATTAAGTATATTGAATTCGAGTATTTTAGGTGTCTCAGACAAAATCTGGGATACCTAATTTATAATTAAATGTTGATAGTCCCCTCTTTCAGACTAAAGACACGGAAAATATCTGGAGATGTGATTTTAGGAGAACAAGTACTCATGGCCTTATTCTGTTCGGTTAAAGGTCTCCTGGAAAACTTACTATCAGATGTTTCACCTGCTGAAAAAATTCCACAATACCTTCGAGGTAGAGAATAAAGCTTTTGTCTGAAGCAATGATTGTATTCTATATTGTCAAACTAATTAAGTTGTAAATTAATTATGTAATACATACTAAAAACACTTTAAATGTGTTTGAGCTATTGTTTATGTTTAAAGAAGAGATAATGAAAAATATATTTTGGAAGAGATCGAAGGTAATTTTTTTATTGATTTTAAGTTGCTTGTCTTTTAATATAATAATGGCAGGTAACCCTGTTTTAAAATTTGATGCCAATAGAAAATTTAAAATTGTACAGTTTACCGATACGCATATTAAGCCTAACGATCAGGAATCGAATGTTGCCATACAAATGATTAATAAGGTATTGGATGAAGAAAAGCCTGATTTGGTTGTTTTTACAGGTGATGTGGTGACCGATAATCCGGTTGCAAAAGGATGGGAGATGGCCACTGAACCTATTGTAAAGCGTAATATTCCATTTGCGGTTGTTTTTGGAAATCACGACGATGAAAGTGAATTAACCAGGGAACAGATAGCTTCTTTAATAGTCAAAATCCATGGATGCCTCTTTGTTCCTCAGGTTAAAGGAGTTTTTGGCTTTGGAAATTATGTTCTTCCTATAAAATCATCTGTCGGAATATCTAACTCTGCATTGCTTTATTGCATGGATTCAAATGCATACAGTACAATTAAAGGTATTGAGGGGTACGGATGGTTTCAGGCATCGCAAATTAACTGGTATCGTTCCGAAAGTGAAAAACAAAAAGAAGCTAACGGGAAAATACTTCCTGCATTGGCGTTTTTTCATATTCCTTTTCCCGAATATGCTGAGGCTTACAAGAACGAGAAGCACCCCCCGGTTGGATTAAGATTGGAAAAAGAATGTTCTCCCATGATTAATTCGGGAATGTTTTCTGCAATGATTGAATGTGGCGATGTAATGGCTACGTTTGTGGGTCATGACCACTCGAATGATTATATTGCTTATTTGCATGGAATTGCATTGGCGTATGGCCGGTTTGGCGGAGGGAAAACTACTTATTCAGATCTTCCGAACGGAGCCAGGATCATTGAATTATTTGAAAATGAGAGAACATTTAAAACCTGGATAAGAACATATAAAGGTGAAATCCTACTTCCTGTAAATTTCCCTGATGATTTTTTCAAGCTAAAACAATAGATGGTTGATATTTTCTCGCTATTCTTAATTTATTTTGTGAAGAGGATGTCCCAAAAGTTTTTGCATTCAGGTAGGTATCTGTAGCACTTTTCAAATACTCAACCCTAAAACAAAATAAACTAACTGTTGGAACAGTCTCTTTATTTAAGTATGACGATCTTGCGATTCTGATAATGAGTTTAAAAAGTAATATTTTAATTCGAAGTGTTGTATACATTTTTGTTTTTCAAGTTGTTATATCAATTCCGTCTAAAGGATTTTCTCAGGAATACGACCTGGGAACATGGATTGATTTTGAAGCAATGCACGAAACCGGGCATGTTGCTTATGGTTTAATGGGCGAGTTCTATACCAAAGACAAAAACACATCGGTAGAGCGGGTTAGTGTTGGAGTAAAGGCCGGATATCCGCTTTCAAAAACATTGAATTGCAATATAGGGTATTTGCTAATGAATTATTATAAAACTGGTTATACCGAGTTAAGAAACAGGGTTTACCTTCAGGCTGAATACAAAAAACGAATTTCGAACTGGGCTTTTGGCTTGCGCGAACGGATGCAGGTTACCTTTTACCCTGAAACCATGGAAAGCTCTAAAGAAGTTTGTTCTTATTGGCGAAACCGCTTTAAAGTAGAATACAGGAACAGTAACTGGAAAGTGGTTCCTGTTGCCGATGTTGAATCGTTTTATCTCGTTGGTAAAGGCAGCGAAAACGGATTCGACGAATTCAGGTATTCGCTGGGGGTAAGCTTCAAACTGGCTAAAAATCAAGAATTAAAAATTTACGGAATGTTGTCCGACACTTCCGATCTAAAATTTTACATCCTCGGCCTTGCCTACGACTTAAATTTATAACACCTACCTAATTCAAATTCAAGTTGTAATATATGATTACAGAGCCGGATCGCCCAGCGATGTACCGGATTACAGACTGTTGTACGGCAAATTGAGGGACCATGCAACGGGTAGAAGAATTTAGCGGATTAACTATGATGTGCTTGTACACAGCCGCTGGTGCTAACGGCAATTCACACCTCTTAATAGTGACTCTGTGATCCGGAACTAAAAAGTGCCAATTGCAAATTGGCGCTTGCGTTCGCTATTCTTACTCATATCCGGATGAGCGGGTTTTTCAATCAATATAGGTCTCTTTTAATACTGATTTTAGCTCATTTATCTCAGACTTTGTCAATTGGCCAAGGCCCTTAATTATTCTCTGTTTGTCGATCGTCCTAATCTGGTCTAAAACAATCCATCCGATTTTATTGTCATGTCTAACTTCAATTCGGGTAGGATAATTTTTAGAACTTGTTGTCATAGGAGCAATTACAACAGTATTTAAGAATTTATTCATCTCGTTAGGTGAAATTACAACGCACGGTCTGGTTTTTTTAGTCTCGCTCCCAAGTGTCGGGTCGAGATTTACCAGAATGATTTGATATTGACTTATTTCCATTCTTCAAGGTTTTCATCGTCAAAAACATCGTTAATCAGTAATCTGTCATCGCCATTCTCAGCCATTTTTTTGAAAGCTTTTTCCCAACCTTTTCGCGGTTTGGATAATGGTTTTATGACGATTTGTCCTTTTTCGAGGATCACCTCAACTGTGTCTTGTATATTATACTTGTCCAACAAAGTCTTGCTAAGTCGGATTCCCTTTGAATTACCAATTTTTATTACTGAAACTTCCATTGTGTCAATTTTTATAATGTAATTACAAAGTTACTACTTTTTGCGAGAAATAAAACTTGCCTAACTAGGTAGCTTACACCCCATAAGAATAGTATCCTGGTAAAAAAAACTGCTCCTCCGGATATGTTACGACCTTCGTAGTCGCTGGTACTGATTTGGCAATCAGCGCCTCTTAATTGTGAATCTGTGATCCGGAACTAAAAAGTGCCAATTGCAAATTGGCGCTATCGTTCGCCATTCTTTACTCATACCCCGATGAGCGGAGAATAAATTGTTATATCAGTTTAAAACTAACCGAAATAAAATACTCAATAGTAATTGCCTGTCCATCTTTTTTCGCCGGGAACCAATTCTTATCAAGCATTTTTGTTACTCTTATCGCCTCTGCATCTAAATCTTTTGCCACTCCCTTTAATACTTTAAAATCACAGGCATTTCCATCCTCGTCGACTATAAATGAAATCATTACTTGTCCTGAAATACCGTTTTCCTGTGCTCTAATTGGGTATCGCAAACTACCAGAAACTAATTGTGCTGGATTATCTATTCCAATAATAAGTGGAGGACTATCAACATCGCTAACTGTCCAGGCTGAGTTAACCAGAATGGGAAATTTATTTTGTAACTCATACCAGTTATATTCAACCACATCATATTTCGAATAATCAAATTTGTACCTTACCCTACACTGGTCTTCAAAAATAGTCCATATTCTAATTGGTTTATCGTCCGTATAACAACCAATCGATGTTGTATCAATACCATTGTAAGCATAGAAAATCCAGATGCTGTCTTTTTTGTTTTTTGAATAATATCCTTTAGTTGCTAAACTATTGTCATAGCGTCGTTTTTCATATAATCCTTGCTTTATATTTTCATCACTCTTTAAAACAAAATATTTTTCTGTCGTATTTGCATTATTAGTCTGTTTAGCAATCAAATCAATTCCTTGCGAATATGTTTGTATTACTCTTCCTGAAATTAAAATGATAATTAATGCTAATCTCATGGCTTAATATTTTTGATATGTGTTATTGGTGGATTCTGTGTCAAACCGCAAAGTTTCAAAAAGTGAAAACCAGTCAAACTCAGAAAGCCTAAAAACACTTTTAAAAACCTCTTAAATAACTCCGCTATGTTGAGACCCGAAGTCCTGTCAGACAACTGAAAACCCTGCACCTCCGGATATGTTACGACCTTCGCAACCGCTGGTACTGATTTGGCAATCAGCACTTCTTAATTGTGAATCTGTGATCCGGAACTAAAAAGTGCCAATTGTAAATTGGCGCTAGCATTTACCATTCTTACTCATATCACGTCGGGTGCGGTGTATCAAGCTTGCCGGGATATAGATCAATCTTGCCTTAGGCGAGACTGGGCGCTGCACGCCGCTCAGAGTCCTATTTATTATAGCCAGGCTATTATTTTTGTATCATGTTTTCAATCATCGAGATGAAATTACACAACTGGCTCAAAATAAGGTTCTACATTGTCTTTGTGAAAATCGAATAAATCGTCATAATCTCCTTTTTGTCTCCAAGTGAACAATTGAGAATACATTTTACCGTATTTTGAGTCAATCTTGCCAGTCTTGATGAAATACTCCGAAAAGTTTGATTTTGCCCCGTTATGGGTTGTTGGTTTTAAGTCAGAGTCGAGTAGAAGAGCCATTACTGCATAATAAGCCGAATAATACAATCTGTTAATTGTCGAATTCCATTTTTCCCTTTCTGCAAGAATTGATGCATCGTCATAGGTGTCTTTAGCCCTGGCAATTCCATAATTAATCAAATCATTTTTTGTTCCGGTCATTTTAGCCTAATTCCTTCTCTTTGAATATTTTCGTATAATGAGGTAATCGAGTAGTTTGAATTCCAGTCATTTTTTGAGTAAATTAATGGCGAAAAAATTTCTCCTGTTTTTAATTCCAATTCATAGAATTCATCCATAAATTTAGTCTCAAAGTCAAACGACACATTTGCAGAATTGAGCAGAATCAGCAAATCCCAATCAGAAAGTTTTTTTGCATTTCCTCGTGCTTGGGAACCATACAAATAAACTTCTGAATCAGGTGCGTTTTTGTCAACGACCATTTTTATCATCTGTAATATTTGCTCTTTTTTACTCATAAAACAAAGATAATGATTTTTGATATTGCGTCAGTTTGTTTTTTCAAGCTTGGTGTTAACGGACACTTACAAGTTATTGTTGCGGATTTCGAAGAGCGTCAGTCCCGAGAAGCGGGCGTATTGAGCTTGCCGGGATATAGTTCAATCTCGCCTAAGGCGAGACTGGGCGCTGCACGTCGCTCATATTCCTATTTATTACCTGCTGGGCTTTTTATTTTTTTGTTTTAAATAAATTGGCAAGTAAAGCGAATATTAACTTCTTGTATAAACTTAAAATCATTGATACAACGAACATTCATGTTCTCACAAACATTTGGAATCTTAATTTTATCAGAATTTGCGGCAGTAACTTTTTCTTCTTTAGTTACAACGCAAGCATTTTCACTCATTGCATAAGCAATTACCCAAGGGTCTGCTAAAGAACGTTGCTTAACACTATCAACAAGAAATCTATGAGAAGGATTTGCTGAAAAAATAGAACTCAAACATTTGGTAACTGATTCATTTAGATTGTAAACGGGGATTTTACTCGTTTTCAACCAAGCTGAAAGCTCATCTTCTGTTCGAGTAATTTCAACAAAGACTTCCTTTGGTATAAATATTCTATTTTCTAAACCTAATTGATTCAACAATTCCCAATATGATGGACATATACTTGGAGAATAATATTTTTGCCAAGCCTGTATTAAGACATTTGTATCCAAACAATATTTTTGCGGTTGATTACTCATGCGTTGATAAAGGCTTCAAGTTTAGGAAAATTATTTAGCTGAGTATTCAATAATCTGCTAGCCGTTGTAGGTTCAATACTACCACCTCGAAAAGCATCTAATACAACCTGTGTAAAAAGAAAACTATTTTTATTAACAAGAAGTCTAAAATAATCAGGACCACCTTTTTGTTTTTTTTGTTTAGCTTTTTTCTCCTCTTCCCTTTTCAAAAAAGCTTTAAACTCTATATCAGCCGTAGCTTTTAATTGACGATATTTATTTAAAGAAATCTGGTTTAAATTATATGCTCGAACTAATAATGCAAAAGTACTAACACCTAAAGCCTTTGAAGTTTTAAATATATTAGCAAATGAATCAAAAGTTTTATTATCAATTTCATTCATTATAGAAACTGGCATAAGAGCATTTGAAGCCACTTCATTACAAAACAACTCAATTGGATGTAATGATTCTTTATTACTCAAACCAGACTCAATCTCATTTGAAATACCAGATTCAGCAATCCATATATGTGCAAGCTCATGAACTAATGTAAAAAGTTGAGGAGCATTCCAGTCATCAGAATTAACAAAAATAAAAGGAGCGTATTTGTCAGCTACAGAAAAGCCTTGTAATTCCTCATTATTCAACAACAATCTCGAATGAATAAAGCTTGTTCGAGATATGAAAATTCCTTTCGCTTCGGCTTTATTAATCCATTCTTTTATGGGATTGTCAGAAACATAATGTAACGGTGAAATTTGAAGCGTCTGTAATATATCATTTGCAACCAAGATCGGATTTGAGCTTACATTGTATTTACCAACAAATGACAACGGTTCTTCTTCATTTTCTTGATAGACATCACTAATCCATGCTTGTTTTTGCTGTATTTCACGAATAATAAATATAGAAGCCGTGCTTAATGGCTCTGAATTAGGTTTACGAAAATCTTGCAATGGCTTAAAGTCTCGCGGAACCTCAGGCAAGAAAAAAAGAGCAAAAGGTCTTCTATAAGCTTTGGCAAGCGTTTCCGCTTGCCTAATCGTCGGATGAGCTTCTCCTTCTTCCCATTCTTTCAATCGTTCAGGCTCAACAGGGACTTTTGCAGCAGCAACCTCCAAGGATATCCGTGCGGATTCCCTTGCCCATTTGAGCACTTTTGGAGTTATGTATGCCTTGTCTGCCATATAACCAATACTATCTTTGGTTCAAAATTAATCCAAATATTATAAAACTGTCATCTGAATGAAGAGATTTCACAAATATATTCTAAAAGCTGTAATGTTCTGTTCGTGAGCGATTTTAGCCTTGCAGGTAACACTGTATATCCACAGAGTGTGGATATATCCGCATTACCCCGAGTGGGATGTATTCGTTAAAACACTGATTGTGTGAAATGTATCTAATTCGTGTTTCATTGTCGATAGTAATTAGGTTGAGTTTATAAATGAATCGCCTTGAATTGAGAATCAGCCTCAAGCTTCGTAATCAAATTTATGATATTCACTCTAAAAATCAAATATATCCAACTGATTTTGTGCCTGATCTAAACTTTTTTTTCTTCACCGTAATCATCAATTTCTTCCCTGCAATCATCAATTCCCGTCGATGAATTCCCGATTTAGTGATGCGAATTATTAAATGTAGTACTTCGTTTTTAGCTTACCCCGCATGTCGGCAAGGGCGTGAGGGGCCAGGTAATAAAATCACCAGGTTTGTTGAAAATAGTATTAAATGTATTTCTAATAATTATCCTAAAAAATCCTTTAATTTGCCTGACTGTATTCACTTGCCCTATTATTTGATGAACTCAACAACATCTGATATTTTAAAAAAAGAAAAGTTACTTTTCCTTGAATTCCAGCAAGGTAATTCAGCTTTTTTCGATTATTTTTTTGATAAATATTATCAGGGACTTTGTGTTTATGCCTATCGTTTATTAAAATCGGAGACCGAAGCTGAAGATTTGGTGCAAGATTTTTTTGTTCGTATACTTGAAAATAGGAAACATATTTTTATCGATTCGAGCGTTAAATCCTATTTTATCCGTTCTGTTCATAACCGGTGCCTCGATATACTCGACCACCGAAAGGTGAAAGTATCTCACGAACAATTTCACCTCAAAATGGCAAATGATGATGTTTGGCAGGAATACCCACTTCTAGACAATGAACTAACGCAACAAATAGAAAAGGCCATTAAAAATTTGCCCGACAGTATTCGTGATACATTTCTCCTGAATCGTTTCGACGGATTGAGTTATCAACAAATTGCCACTCAGCAAAATGTATCGGTAAAAACAATCGAATACCGTATCAGTAAAGCGCTTACTTTACTCCGCAGGGAGCTTGGCGACTACTTGGTTGTGCTCCTAATTTTTGGAAAAATAAATTTTTAAAAAAAGCTTCTGTTGGTTTAGGGTGGCCGAACTCTATCCCGTCATATAAAAGCAGTAAACAAAATGGAAATACACGAAAACATACCCGAATTTTTATTGGCTTATCTTTCCGGACAAGCCGATATCGAACAGGAAAAGCTCGCTAAACAGTGGCTCGATTATCCTGAAAATGCTGAATTGTTCAGGCAATTAACGCAGATCAACAGTCTGGTCTCCGATTTAGGAATGCTCAATCGTTTCGATGTTCAAAAAGGCAGGCAACAGGTACTGCATAAATATAAAGCTAACCGGGTAAAAGTTGTTTTGTCATGGATACAACGCGTGGCAGCAATCCTTTTTATCCCTGTTTTATTAAGCGGTGTATGGTTTTTTCTGAAGCAGAACGAATTAAGCAAAGAACTAAACGTATTGACGGTAAATCAGGAAGTTATTACGCAACCTGGCACTAAATCTCATTTATTTTTACCCGATAGTACCGAAGTATGGCTTAATTCCTCCAGCGTTTTACATTTTCCTTCTGTTTTTCGAGGTAACGAGCGCCGGATAAGCCTCCAGGGAGAAGCAATATTTAAAGTATTTAAGAATAAGCAAAAACCATTCATTGTTAGTACCAGCGCTATGGATATTGAAGCTGTTGGTACTGAGTTTAATGTGTCGTCATATTCCGGAGATTTAAAGCTATCAACTACATTGGCCGAAGGAAAAGTGAAAATTACCGACAAGGCTGATGCATCAAAAGTTATTTTCCTCAATCCGGGGAAACAGGTAACCTACAATACATCGAACAAAACATATAAAACCGAGAATGTTCGTGTTGAAGATGTAATTGCCTGGCGTGATGGTATTTTAATCTTCAATGAAACACCGTTTTATGAAGTGGTTGCCAAACTGGGCCGGTGGTTTAATGCCGATATTCAAATTAGCGATAAGGAAATAGCAAATTATCGTTTTACGGGCACTTTTACCAGCGAAAGCCTCGATCAGGTGCTTGATTTATTAACCATGTCGACACCCATTACTTATACAAGCAGCAAACGAGAAATTTTGAGCGATAAAACATACTCGAAACAGGAGATAAAAATTTGGTGCAAACCAACTCGAAAATTAATCAAAAAGGAAAAAATATAGCCTATGAATTGAAAATGCACGTAAACGAATCAGGGCAGTTCCCCAACTGCCCTGAAATTCGATAACCGTCTGAATCACGGTTAAATTTTTAATTTATTAAATCAAAAAGTTATTCAAACGTATGAAAAAAAACCGAAATCACCTATGGGATGATGAGATTCGTCATTCAATGGAAAAAATTTTTACTGTTATGAAGCTTACAGTTATCATCTGTCTTCTGGTTATTACTCAGGCTTTTGCCCTGAAGTCTTATTCACAGCGAACTTTAATAAATCTGAAAATGACCAATGTCTCGATTAAAGAAGTTTTGCGTGAAATTGAAGATAAAAGTGATTTTTATTTCTTGTATAATAACGACCTGATTGATGTGGACCGGAAGGTAAACATTGAAGTCAAAAATGAGAAAATTCAGGATGTGCTTACACAGCTATTTTCTGATCAAAGCATCAATTTTATGGTTAAGGAACGGCAGATTGTATTATCTCCGTCTCTTTCAGAAACTGGATATAATGCAGTTCAGCAAAAATTGAAAGCAGTTTCAGGAAAAGTTACCGATCAGTCGGGGGCGCCATTGCCCGGTGCTTCCGTAGTGGTTAAGGGGACAATTAATGGAACAATAACCGATGCCAATGGGAATTACACATTAGCTAATGTACCTGTTGATGCAGTACTCCAATTTACTTTTGTGGGGATGAAGAGTGAAGAGGTTAAAATATCTGGAAAAAATACGATCAATGCTGTTTTACAGGAAGAATCGGTAGGAATTGACGAAGTCGTTGCTATTGGATACGGAACAGCCAAAAAGAGGGAAACTGTTGGCGCAATTTCCAAAATTGGAGGAGATGAGATTACAAAATTGCCAACGACTTCAATATCTCAATCATTGCAAGGGATGGCTGCCGGTGTTAATGTTACCAATACAGGTGGTGGAACTCCGGGCGCCGGAAACCAAATTAATATCAGGGGGTTAAAGTCAATAAGCCTGAGTTCCGACCCGCTCTGGATTGTCGATGGAGTTCCAATTTTCACTTCCTCTGATGCTTTGGCAGTGAATGGTGTACGGGCCGCTTCTCCCATATCGATGTTAAATCCTAACGATATTGCGTCAATTGAAGTATTGAAGGATGCTGCTGCAACAGCCATTTATGGAAACAGGGCTTCGGGTGGTGTAATTATAATTACTACAAAATCGAGTAAAAAGAAAGAAACAGATGTGGCTGTAAATTACGACGGAGGTATTTCTGAACTACCATTTACGCAAACTTCAGTTTTTACGAATAATATTGAGTATATGGCTATTCGCGATGAAGCCATGAAAAATACAGGAGGTACAGATTTTCAACCATCGTTTTTCGGACAACAATTTCCAAATGATCCAGGATTTACCAGAGAGATGGCGTTGAATACCAATACCGACCACTTGTCGGCTATGGCCCAAACTGCTCATTTTCACCAGGTAGGGTTATCTGCCAATAAAGGTTTCGATACAGGAGGCATGCTTTTTTCGCTGAGCTACAGAGACGAAGAAGGCGTTTTGCGCCATAACGACTTAAAACGTCTAACAGCAAGGTTTAGCACCAATTTTAAACTTATTGATTTTCTTGAATTAGGTGCAAGCGCTAATATCATGTATATGGAAACAAATGGCGTTCGAACAGGTTATGGAAAATTAGCCGGTGGTTGGGACCAATGGTTCCAGATGGCTCCATTTTTTAAACTATATGACCCGACAAGCGCTTCGGGATACTGGTTCCCCGAAAGTGGTTATAATGCTGCAGCCTATCACGACCCCAAATTAATCAGGAACAATAGCGGCGAATTTCGTACACTTGCCAATACATACATGAAGGTTGATCTTCCGGTTAAAGGATTAACGATAAGGGGTGAGGCTGGTACTGATGTAACTTATACCAATAGCTCATACTGGCGCTCGGGTTTACTTTCTCCAACTAACTTAAGCGAAGCTCAGGAAAAGGCAGTTAACCGTGCTGTTTTTACATGGAATGGGGTTATTAATTACAACCGCACTTTTGCTGATATTCATAGTGTAAATATTACCGCAGGAGGTGAAGCAACCAAAAATTACAGTTATTATCGTTCGGCAAGCGGACAAAATGTAGCCACAGGTTATCCTGAATTAATTAATCCGGATAAATCGATGGCGATGACTGCCGATGGTCACCGAGGTAACGATCTTTCAATGGCCGGTTTCTTTTTTAGAGGGAACTATTCGTACAAAGGGAAATACATTTTCAATGGGAGCATTCGTTACGACGGGCACTCAGCGCTTAGTAAAGATAACCGGTGGGCTAGCTTTTCCGCAGCCGGTTTGGGTTGGACCATCAGTGAAGAAAATTTCATGAAAGGAATAAAGTGGCTAAGCACATTAAAACTCAGGGGAAGCTATGGTACTACCGGAAACACCAATATGACTTCGGACATGCTTATCATGACCTGGAGTATTCTTAACGACCGCCATTGGGGAGGCTCAACCATTACTTCGAGCCAGAACTGGGGACCTTCGGGCAGTTCCGATTTAAAATGGGAAACCACCACTTCTTATGATTTTGGATTTGACTTTGGTCTTTTCAGAGACAGAATCAATGGTTCGTTTGCAGTTTATGTTCAGGATATTAAAGACCTGATTATGAAATGTCAGGTTCCTCCATCAATAGGTTATCACAATGCCTACAACTGGAAAAACGTTGGCGACCTTCAGAACAAGGGAGTTGAATTTAATATCTCATCGGTAAATATTAATTCTAAAAGCGGATTTCGCTGGACTTCTGACTTTAATTTTAGTACCAATAAAAATGAAATCAAACGGCTGAATGATGAAGAAAAAGGGAAAGGTGCCGTTCAGGATAACATTTATATAAGGAAAGAAGGTGAATCATTAAATACTTATTATTTACCTAAATATACGCATATAAACACAGAAAATGGCCTTTATATGGAGGACGAATTGGATAAAGACAAATGGAACAACGAGTATGTAACCGTTTCAACCGGGAAGCAAATACCAATGATTGGTACTAACCCGGGCAACAATAAATTTATCCATTCGGGAAAAACACCTCAGCCCAAATGGTATGGTGGTTTTTCCAATAATTTTTACTATAAAGGATTTGACCTGAATATACAGTTGAACTTTGCCGGCGGGAACTGGATTATCGACGATAAACTGGCCGGAAAGATTTCGATGGATGTTGAAAATATAGGACGAGAACTAATTGGAAATTATTGGCAAAAGGCCGGTGATAACAAAAGGTTTGGCCGTATCGCCCAAAACGATAAAGTACCATTCGATTTACAAGGCAATGCTTCAGCCGGAGGAAACACAATGACTATTGAAAATACAAGTTTTGTGCTTGAACGTGGCGATTTTATCAGATTAAGAAACTTGCAACTTGGTTACACTCTGCCCAATAAACTTACAGCCAGGGCCAAAATAAATAGTGTGAGGTTTTACGTAGGTGGAAGTAATCTCTTCGTAATAACTGATTATACAGGATTCGATCCTGAATCGATGAATGCAGTTCCTACTCCGAGAACAGTAAACTTTGGCTTTTCTTTTAAATTGTAATGGACTGATTAATAAATAGTATGATGAATGTCTCACTATTAAACATGAAAAAAATGAAAATGAATAAAACAACAATAATACTTTCCTCATTAATATTTTGTTTGGGATTGTTTTCGTGTAGCAATGAATTTTTTGATAATCCCAGGCCTCAGGAAAAGCCCTGGACATCGACATTAACTTTAGATCAGTTGGTTACAGAATGTTACAGATTGGTTTTGTGGGAAGGTCGTACCCGTGGCAATTTTGCTTCGTTCGATTATATGATGTCGGGATGTAGCCAGACGGCCGCTATTTCGAACGACCTTTTCGACGATTGTAATACAATTTGGTATGAACGCCGTTTCACCGACAACACCACCAGCCAGATGGCCGATTTATGGGCAACCCTTTATACTGCTATTTACGGGACTAATTCAGGAATAGAATTTGATCAGGAAAACAGTGGAAATCCATTTAATCTTAACCTTTTAAGCGCCGATTACATTCAGAACTACAAAAGGCAGATTGGCGAACTTTATTTTATCAGGGCTTATGCTTATTATTTTCTTGCCCGCATTTGGTGCTTTCCATATAACGATGCCAACAAAGGAAAAACTGGTATTATCCTATCAACCGAACCAAAATCCTCGACAAATGAATTAAAATTGGGCTCGGTTGGAGATATTTATAATCAGATAGTTGCTGATTTGAAGGAGGCTATTGATCTTTTGCCAAATGATATAACCGGGAATGGGTGGAGTGCAACAACAATTTACAATTGCGGCAGGGCTAACAAGTATGTTGCAAAATCGTTGCTTGCCAAAATCTATTTTGTAATGGGGCAATATGCTGATGCCGAAAAATTACTGGATGATGTTATCTCATCGGGAGTTTATAAACTGGAAGAAGTATATAAGCCTTTTATTAGTAACGATCGTAGTTATAAGCCTTCCGAAAGTATATGGGAATTTAATACAGGCGATCCGGCAGGAAAACGAGATTGGTCGCGGCAACTGAATTACCACGGAGTTGGGTTTAATTACCGTCATTTTAATGGCGCTGACCATTTTGGGAATTTCCTTTACGATCCTGTTACAAAACTTCCATTGACTACAATGACTGCACTCGATTGGAACTCTTGTTCAATTTCGTATTATATTCTTCGCCAGGCTGGATGGATGGAAACTGATAAAGGTCACACCTTTGCCAGGCCTTACAATGGTGACCCAATTAGCCGGGATACAGCCTTTACTGCCGATGCTAAAACCGATTTGCGCTTCCAGCAGTTGTTCCATGTAACGAAAGGCGCCTGCTATGGTTTTCCAGCCGGCGACCCCCGAAACCGGAGTATTGTAAAGCCTAAAATCCTTTCTGGTGGTGCCCCTGATTTATCAGGTGGAAAAACCCTGGAACAATTCTATAAAGAAATGCGGGAATACCTTGAATACGAGCCCGATGCTGCCGAACCACGAAGAACAGCCGGGACCCGCCAGGTGTATGTCGATAAATTCTTCCGTGGGCCCGATAATGGACTTAGTACTGGCGCCGCAATGACTAAATTTCCGATGATTCGTTTAGGCGAACTTATTTTAATTAAAGCCTGGATTTTACAACATGATGGAAAAAGTGCGCAGGCAGCTGTTGAGTTAAATAAGATTTGGAACAGGGCCAACCCAACAAATCTGGATAGATATACTGCATCAAATACAAACCATCAGGCCGTTTACCAGGAATATATAAAAGAAATGCTGGGCGAAAATGGAATTTACGAATTCCAGCTGGCAACCCACATGACCATTCCTAAAGGGGATAACCCATTCAGTACAGTTTCCGATATTTCATACCCTTATGAAAACCTTGTTTTTGCAATTCCTGAAAGAGAAACATCATTGAATCCCATTTTTCAGTAGAATTATTTTTATAGATACAATTAGTTTTAAAAGAGGTTGTTCTGTTTTAAGAGCAGCCTCTTTCTTTTTATACAATTTGTATTCTGTATGTGTTGAAGGTTCCGGATTTTATTCTTTTATTGTGTTAATTTTTTGGTCTGTTTACTAAACCTTATGCACCATGATTAAAAAGATTATTACAATTCTGGGCTTTTTCCCATATCTGGTATTTGCACAGCAGCCTGCCAAACCACAAAACGACGCAACCGCGCCATTGCACTTAATGCAACCCAATTATGAAACTCCTTATGTAGTCCCAACTGCTGCCGATATTATCAAAGTGCTCGACCGCATTTACAATTACCTTGAAGCTATCACGCCAACCCAGTTGGTTGATGCTTCGGGTGCCGATATTACCGATCTTTCAAAAGTTACTGCGCAAACCAAATTTAAACCTGCCGATTTTCGACTGACCAGTTATGAGTGGGGTGTTACCTACGCCGGAATGTTACTGGCTACTGAAACTACCGGCAATAAAAAATACGCCGATTATTCCTTCATCCGCATGAAGTTTTTAGCCGACATTCGTCCGGCTTTTCAGAAAGTGGAACAGCAAACCGCGGATGCCCGACACATTATGTCTTCGGTGCTTCATCCTCATGCGCTCGACGATTGCGGCGCTATTTGTGCTGCTATGATTAAGGCAGAACGAGCCGGAATTACTACTGATCTGGCCCCAATTATCAACAACTTTATCGATTATATCAGCAACAAACAACAGCGTTTTGATGATGGTACGCTGGCTCGTAACCGGCCACTTCCAAATTCACTTTGGCTCGACGATTTGTTTATGAGCGTTCCTGCTTTGGCACAAATGGGCAAATATACCGGTCAGGCCAAATATTACGACGATGCCGTGAAACAAGTGCTTCAGTTTGCCAAACGTATGTTCAACTACGATAAAGGTTTGTTTATGCATGGCTGGATCCAGGATATGCCTGAGCACCCGCAATTCCATTGGGCTCGCGCCAATGGCTGGGCTGTGATGGCAATGGTTGAACTACTCGAAGTTTTACCGACCGATCATCCCGGTCGCGATGAGGTACTTGATTTGCTGAAACGCCACATTCGCGGATTGGTTAGCTATCAGTCGCCTAAGGGTTTTTGGCACCAACTGATCGATAAAAACGATTCATACCTCGAAACATCGGCTACTGCCATTTATGCTTATGCAATGGCCAAAGCTATCAACCGTGGTTACATCGACGACCAGGTCTACGGTCCGACTGTAATTCTGGCCTGGAATGCCGTTGCTTCAAAAGTAACCGAAAAAGGACAGGTTGAAGGAACTTGTGTAGGAACCGGAATGGGCTTCGACCCGGCATTTTATTACTATCGCCCGGTGAATGTTTATGCCGCTCATGGTTACGGACCTGTTTTACTCGCCGGGGCCGAGATAATTGAAATGCTGAAAAAACATTTCCCGAAACTGAACGATAGCGCCATTCAGTTTTACAAACAGGAAGTGAAAACTAATGGTCCGATTTTCGAGGCAAAATAGGACTGTGAAAAATAAAAAATCCTGACAAAACCCGAAATTTGTCAGGATTTTTTATTTGAGATAGTATTATTAACTTATTTCACTTCCAGGATTATTTCGTCGAGCGTTCTTTTCGGAACGTGGTGCACCTGATTTTCGTCGCGCCAGTATTTGATTTCGTCGTTTTGCATTTCTTCCAAAACCACAGTTTCTTTAGGTTTGCCTAATGCAACCACATACAAAATATCGTATTGTTCCGATAAATTCAGTAATTGGCGAAGTTTGTTCCGGTTAACCGAATGGATAATGCAGCCTCCATAACCGGCTTCGGTGGCGCCAAGCAGGATGCTTTGCATGGCAATCCCATCGTCGCAAAAGTAGTTGCCCGAAATCAGGGTATCATTCAGCACAACGATGTAAGCCGATGGCCGTTCGCCATCCTCCGGTCCTGGCCAGGTAGCGAGGTATCCCGCCCAACCCAGTAATTCAAAAATTTGCGCATTAAACGATTCGTCGGTGCTGAGAATGTATTTTAGCGATTGTGCGTTTCGTGCCGAAGCTGAGTTGCGGGCCAAATCAACCCAATTACGAAGTTGCTCTTCCTCAATTCTTTCCGATTGGTAAAAACGGCGGTAAGTGCGATTTTTATAAATAAGATCTTTGATCATGACATTCAATTTTATATACCAGATAAAAATAAGCAAATCAAATTAAGTGCGTAATAATTCCATCATCTTTTCGGGAGCCAAAACCTGTGAAAAACCAAATTGCCTGTACAAACCGTGTGCATCAGAAGTTGCCAGTCCAACCCTTCGCAGTTTTTTTACCACCGGGTGGTCTACTACATATTCAATCAGTTGTTTACCAAGTCCTTGCCCGCGGTATTCTTCCAGAATAAATACATCCATAAGCCATCCAAACAAGGCATAATCGGTTGCCAACCTTGCAAATCCGAGTTGTTTGCCTTCAAGGTCATATATCCCGAAACACAACGAATTTTCAATTGACAGCTTAACTAAATCCAAACTTCGCCCTTTTGCCCAGTATGATCGTTCACTTAAAAAGGAATGGATCATTGGTACATTCAATTGATCTTTTTCGGTTGAAATGATAATATTTTCCATGATTGTTTTCAGATTTTATGCAGAAAATTGGTGTATAAAATGGTTGATGAAACGACAGGTTTTTTAAAATCAGGTTGGTTGGTGATTGCATGGTGCGGTAGTTGGTAATAAGGAAGGATCAGCGTTGGCTCAAACCCCAGTTTTTGGGCAAGCATAAACGAAGCGGTGTTTTCGAGCTTGCACGACCAGATAGGTTCCATGTTGTTTGCCAGGCAATAATCAATTAAGGCAGAACAGCTTATCAGTGCAAGCCCTTTTCCTCTAAACTCTGAAGAAGTTTCAATACCGATTTCCAATTGTTGCTCATGAACAAACGACGCGAAGGCGGTGGAAACAGGCTCTCCATTGTAAACCAGGCTATACCCAATTGCACTTTCAGCAAACTCTTTTCGGTTTCGCCAGAAGCAGGAAGGAACCACCGAACCCGAAATCAGATCGAACAGTGCCGGATCAGTTTTTTCAAGTTGAAAACCTTCTGGGACTTTCTGTTTCCGCGATGAATATTTGAGCGGTTGAAATTTGAAATTTACGCGCGACCATTTGATAACCTGCGTATTGTCAGGCTTGCTTTCCGATGGCACTGCAATCTTTCCATGTAATAGTTGATTAAGTTTGTCGTTCCATTCCGAAGGGTAAACCTGGAGCCACTCACTTGTCTTGCGAACATTATTCTCATTCAGTAAATAGCTGGCTAATTGTCTGTTGAATTCATCATTGTCGGTTCGTCCAAACAAAAGCGACATACCATAAAAATGTTTTATGTAGAATGTCGATGGTTCTTCTGGATTATCAACAAACACTTCACCATCCATTTTCTGTTCCAAAACAGTTTTTGCAAAGAGATGATTAATTGCAACTTCTGAAAGCTGCTTTAATGCTTTGTAATAGTTTTCTGTTTTCAGTTGAATCATTGTTTTCTTGTTTTATATGAGTTTGTTTAAATTTAATTTAAAACTCAACACTCACCCCGTCGTCCCGTTTTAAACGGGACTCTGCCTCTCTCTACGTGTAGAGAGGGGAAAAGTCCGATTTATCGGACTTGGGGTGAGTTAAAAAAAGATAGAATTAAGGTTAAAATTCTTCAATAAAAAATTTTAAACAGTTTATGAATTGTTTCGGGATACGGGTTTTTGTTATCACGTAACTTGAAACCCGTAACATTACATTCGTTTTCAAATTCCTAAATCCTCAAATCCATCATTTTCAATAACTTTACCAATTCTTCTTATTCCTTCCCTGATTTCTTCTTCGTTACGGTGGGCGATGGATAACCTGAAATGAATCCCTTTTGTGGTTTCAGGGAAAAACTGACTTCCCGCAGTTACATTTACCCCTGCTTTGAAAAGTCTGTCTAAAAATTCATCTTCGGTTTCCTGACTGTTGATTAAGGAAAACCAAAGAAGGTATCCGCCATCGGGTTTTGACCAGTGGACAAGTGCTGGAGAAAGAAACTCGCGGCAGGCTTGAAGCGTTGCCTGCATGCGTTTGCGGTAAACCCGGTGAAGACGTTTTTTATGCAACTCATAAAATCCCTGGTGGCAAAACTGGTAAACTGCTGCCTGAATAAGTGGGCTTCCCGATAGTTCGGAAATATACTTTATGCTACCCATTTTTTCTATCAAAATGGGTGGAGCTACTATCCAGCCAACCCTAACGCCTGGAAAAAGAACTTTAGAGAAAGTGCCCATGTAAATAACCATTTGATTTTTGTCTATCGATTTTACGGGTAATACTGCTTTCCCAAAATATTTCATTTCTTCTTCAAAACCATCTTCTACCAGTGGAATGCCATACTGTTCGCATAGGCTAAGTAACTGTTCACGATGGGTTTGCGAGGTGCTTATCCCAGTCGGATTCTGGAATGTTGGCATGGTATAAATCAGCTTTGGACAGTACTTTTTTATTTCCGACTCCAGAATTTCAAGGTCAATTCCATCGGAGGTCATAGGAATCCCGACAACTTTTAAACCAAGAAATTTGGCCAGGTAAAGCGCCGATTTGTAGGTTGGCGTTTCGGTAATGATGCAATCGCCTGGATTAGTTAGGAGTTTGAAGACTAAATCGATGCCATTTTGCATTCCATTGGTCAGAATAATCTCGCTGGTTTGGGTTGATATGCCGTGCTGACGCATTTGGTTGGCCAGGTATTCTCGCAAAGGATGGTAACCTAACGGATTTCCATACTGAAGTAAATCGGCCTTCTCGGTGAGTAACATCTGGTTGATACAACGACGAAAATCTTCTACGGGCAATAATTCCGAATCGGGACTTAATGGAGCAAAATCAATGACTTTTGAATCGATATTTCTTCGTAATCCATGAATATCAGGCAAATGTTTGCTGGTTTCTGAAATTAAACCAGACCAGTCAATTATCGAATTGTCGTCATTGCCTGATTGGTTTGTTCTCAGGTTTCGCCGGCGTACACGCGAATACGATCCGGTTGTTGCCTCGATATAGCCGGCTGCCCAAAGTTCTTCGTACGCGCGGTAAATTGTTGTTCGATGAACACCAAGTAATTCGGCTAGTTTACGGGTTGAAGGCAATTGCTCGTTGCTTTGGAGAACTCCGGTTTCAATCATCTGTTTCAGTTGCTCAAATACTTGCTGAAACAGTGGCTGCTTACTAGTTTTATCAATGTTAATCAAAATCATGCCTCAAAATTATAATGAAAAAGGACTGTTTAAAACAGCCAATTTATATTAAATTTCAATAGGCCAGTTTCGATAGCAAATGTTTACCAATTGGTTCTAGTGAGGGTTTCACTTCCAAGCGAAGCCTTCACTAAATAGTTTGCCAGATGTCAAAGCGAGTGAAACCTGACTAAAAACCGACATGAAAATATTTTCAGAAAGGAAATAATATTGAAAATAATGCTCGCAGTTAAACTGGTTCTAAATAAATAGGCTCATGATCAATACAGTAACAATACCAACCAAACCAACCGTTGATTCCATCAGTGTCCACGACAGGAACGTTTGTTTAATATTCAATCCGAAATACTCTTTGAACATCCAGAAACCCGAGTCGTTGAAATGCGACCACATAACGCTCCCGGCGCCAGTAGCTAAAACCATGAGTTCGGGTGAGACGCCTGCTTTTTGGGCCAGCGGAAGCATAATTGGTGCGGTGGTAAGCGTTGACACCGTGGCCGAACCTGTTGCCAGCCTGAAAATGGAGGCGATGAGGAAAGCCATAAAGAGTGGGTTCAATTGAATATTGTCGGAAATAGAACGAATATACTCGATAACATGACTGTCTTTCAAAACCTGCGAGAAAGCTCCTCCTCCGGCAATAATAAGTACAATCATCGAAATGGCGCCAATCGATTTAGCCGAGCTATTCATCACATCGTCCATGTTGTGGCCTTTGCGTAGCCCAAGTACAAAAATTGCAATAACTACAGCCATAAACAGGGCGATGTTGGCGTCGCTCATAAACTTAAAAAAAGTGAGTATTCCTGCGTATAAGTTAGCTATTGCCCCGTCAAAACCCTTTTCAGCAAAGAGGTGGCGGTAAAATCCTGTTATGCTTTCGATTCCCATGTTTGTCAATTCTGCTTTGGCTGGTGGAGGCCCAAAAATGAGGTCGGTTAAAGCGCCTAAAAGCATAAGAATAATCGGTGTTATGGCGCAAAGTACACTAATACCCAGGCCAGGAAGTTCGTTTTTTTCAAATTTTCGCTCCTGAAAAAGGTCGGCTGGCGGGTTTACAGTAATGTTTTTTGTGAAGCGCGAAAGCCAAACCCCACCAATTAAACAAGCCGGAATCATTGGTATAAGCCCGTACATTAACACTTTATTTACATCGGCTTCATAAATAAACGATACGTAAGTAGGGGCAGGGTGTGGCGGCAAAAAGCAATGCGCCACCGAAAGCGCCGAACACAACGGAAGTGCCAACCATATCGTAGGTAATTTGGTGGTCGAGGCAAAGGTGAAAATCAGTGGAATCAGCACCAGGAAACTGGCGTTATACATCATGGGCAAGCCAACCAGGAATCCGGTAATTAAAAGTGCATATTGCACATTTTTCAATCCCATAAAATCAATCATACGGAACGTGATGGTATGAGCGGCGCCGCTCTCTTCCAGTATTTTACCCAGCATAGCGCCAAATGCCAAAATCAGCACAATTTTACCCATCGTATCGCCAACGCCCTTCAACACTGAATCGAGAATGTCGAGTGGGTTCATGCTGCTAAACATACCCACAGCAAACGAGGTGATTAGCAACGAAAGAAAAGCATTGATTTTGAATTTGCTGATGAGGATCAGGAGAATAACGATTCCGATTCCGACAACGACAAGAGGCATGGTAGTTTAGTTAAGTTGTTTGGTTTAAAGATAGATTTTTTTTGGAAACCCAGAAATTGTGATGGTGATTGTTGTGTGGGTAAAATGTTGTTTAATAGAGTGACCGAGTTAATTTTATGTTGTAAATTAGTATAATGTTTAAAATATGCACCGAGCCTACGGCTCTCTTTTTATTGTGTTTGCGTTTGGCAGTGGATTAAAATCCACGGTTACAAAATTGGTCGAGCCTACGGCTTTTGGAAGGTGTGGCGAATGCAGCAGGATAATCCCGAAGGGATGATTTTATAATGTAGCCGCGGATTTCAATCCGTGGTAAATGTGAAATAATATTAAAAACAAAAACAGGTAAAACCCGACCTTTCGATTACGTTTTACCTGTTTTTATTTAGTGCAAATCAATTGCTATTTTTTCAGTTCATTCGAGAACGAATACGGGAAATCGCTGTCGTTGATTCCGCGTTTTTCGTTTGGTTTTGGCCCCATTGTGAAGTCGATTTTTGCTCCCTTCATTAAATCTTCGTGGCTGAACCAGTTTTTAGTATAGTCTTTCCCGTTGAATTTGGCAGTCTGGATGTATTTATTGTCGGCGCTGTTTTCCGGAGCGCTGATAACTACTTCCTTGCCATTTTCGAGCGACAGGGTTATTTTTTTAAACAGCGGTGCTCCAACAACATATTGTCCGCTTCCGGGTGTAACCGGGTAGAAACCCATTGCCGAGAACACGTACCATGCCGAAGTTTGGCCGTTGTCTTCGTCGCCGCAATAGCCATCTGGAGTGGGAGCGTAGAGCTTATTCATCACTTCGCGTACCCATTTCTGAGCTTTCCATGGTTCTCCGGCGTAGTTGTACAGGTAAATCATGTGCTGTATGGGTTGATTACCATGTGCATAGTTACCCATATTCATGATCTGCATTTCGCGAATTTCGTGGATGACGGTGCGGTAATACGAGGCATCAAATATTGGCGGAACAATGAAAACAGAGTCGAGCATGTGTACAAACTGTTTTTTGCCACCCATAAGGTCAACCAATCCCTGGATGTCGTGGAAAACCGACCATGTATAATGCCATGCGTTTCCTTCGGTAAAGGCATCGCCCCATTTATATGGATTGAAAGGCTTCTGAAAAGTTCCGTCTTCGTTGCGACCGCGCATCATTTTTGTTTCAGGATCGAACACATTGCGGTAGTTTTGACAACGTTTGGCAAACAAGTCAATTTCTTCCTGCGGACGTTTCAGCTCTTTGGCCAGGCGCCAGATGGTCCAGTCGGCAAAAGCATATTCGAGTGTGCGGGCAGTGTTTTCTTTAATTTTTACATCGTAAGGAATGTATCCTAACCGGTTGTAATAATCGCAGCCTTTGCGCCCAACCGATGTAAGCGGACCTTCAGTTTTGGTATTTTTGATCACCGCTTCGTAAAGCGTATTGATGTCGTAACCACGGCAGCCTTTCAAATAAGCGTCGGCAACAATGGTAGCCGAGTTTGAGCCGATCATGCAATCGCGGTGCCCGGGGCTGGCCCATTCAGGCAAAAATCCACTTTCTTTGTAGGCATTTACCAATCCCTCCTGAATTTGTGAATTAAGGCTTGGGTACATCAGGTTAAAGAATGGGAAAACAGCGCGGAAAGTATCCCAGAAACCATTATCGGTAAACATGGCACCTGGCAGAACTTCGCCGTTGTAAGGGCTGTAATGCATCATTTTCCCGTTTTTATCGAATTCGAAAAACTTGCGAGGGAATAACATTGCCCGGTAAAGGCACGAATAGAATGTCCGAATCTGGTCGGTTGTTCCGCCATCAACAGCAATGCGCGAAAGCCCTTTGTTCCAGATTTCTTTTCCTTTTTGGCAAACCTGGTCGAACGAGTTGTTGCCAAGTTCTTTCAGGTTCAGTTCAGCCTGATCAAAACTGATGAACGACGAAGCCACACGTGCATTAACCTGTTCTCCGCGTTTGGTTACAAAGCGAATAGCTGCACCAACATGGTCGTCCTGAAGTTCTGATTTTCCGGCAACCACTTCTTTACCGCTCCAAACCTGGCTTTCGGCAAAAGGCTTGTCGAATTTGATAACGAAGTAGTTCTTGAAATTCTTTGGAACGCCACCATCGTTTCGGGTTGTGTAACCGATAACTTTTCCTTCCGACGGTAATATTTTGATGTACGAACCTTTGTCGAATGCGTCGACAACTACCCACGATTTATCGTTTCGCGGAAAAGTAAACCGAAGGATTGCTGCGCGTTCGGTTGGTGTAATTTCGGTCGTTACATCGTAGTCGGCCAGGTAAACGCTGTAATAATGCGGCTTTGCAACTTCTGCTTTGTGCGAGAACCAGCTTGCGCGTTCTTCGCCTTCAAGCTTTAAATCTCCTGTTTCGGGGAAAAGCGAAAACTGGCCATAGTCGTTAATCCACGGACTTGGTTGGTGAGTTTGTTTAAAACCCTGAATTTTGTATGCTCTGTAACCATAAACCCAACCGTCGCCCATTTTATTGGTTTGGGGAGTCCAGAAATTCATACCCCAGGGCAAAGCAATGGCCGGATATGTATTTCCGGTTGAGAGTTTAAACTCTGAGTCTGTCCCCATCAGCGTATTTACCTGATCGACAGGTGAAAAATTTTGCGCCCGAAGATTTGCTGAAATTAAAATCATCAGGAACAACGATAAAGAATTAATAATGCGCTTCATTGATTTAAGTTGTGTTATTTAAAAAAGATGTTTTCCAATTTTTCAGCGTCAAAAATAGCATAAAGCATTAGCAAATAATCGCAAAATTCGGACTTTCACAACTAATTATTCTCGATTTTTGTTTGTGAAGCTTATCATTTTCTTTTTATCAGGAATAATTCTTTTCAGGTTAAAGGTTTGCAGGATTTTTTTCAGGTTTTACCGGCAGTTCAATATTTAAATCATTCCATGATGCCTTTAATTTATCTTTATAGATTTTACAGGATGTTTCTCGTATAATAAGATCATCAGTTTGGTTACCAAATAGTAATGCAAAAGACAGAACGGCTTGACCGATCTGGTTCAAATCGAAATCCTTCTCATTGCCTGAATATAGAACAAAATCTACCCAATGAGTTGTACTATCTTGTCCTTTCTCCCAATAGCCTGTGAATGAATCAAATTTGCTTTCCAGAAGTTGTAACGATATTTTACAGCCATCGGCACTTATTATAAAAGCCCTGTTCTTTTTGGTCGGGAGATTTGCCCCAACATTCTTACAATTACCCAGTTCGAACCGCAACCGAAGGTCTTTAGCCCTGAACTTTCCATCTGTTAACCGGTCGATACTGATGTGCTTATCACCACCGGTAGTGCCAAAATTTATACCCGCTAATACCTTATTGCTTTTTTGCTGTGCAAATATAGATGCAGTACTAAAGTCGTAATTATCGTGCAGCAACCTAACTTGTAAGTAATGGGCATCGTTTAGTGTTCCCCAGTATGCAGTTAGCGGACGGCGTTGGTTCCATAAACTCGAACGCGAAACACTTGAAATAGCATAATCTGTTGTCATATAGGCCGTACCAACAATTTGAGGATCATTTTTCTCGAATACATCTATCTCTGTTCTGGGATATTGTGGTGTCAGAAAATAAGACAACATTTCTTCCGGAATATGATGTTTAATTTTGACATCAGAACGCATGGGTTCATTGCCCAGGTCAATTTTTCCTTCAGAAGCTTCTTTAAGGATACCATAAAAACTTGTTGAAACCAATGTTTGGTACGACCTGCTGTTTGGGCCAACCCATTGAGCCGATTTCTTGTGGTAATGTCTGGCTATAATTTTCCAACATTTATTATATAGTTCATCGATCATTCTTTTGGCGGTAGGTTCAACGATGTGTTGTTGCATTCGGTTTAGCTCATCAATAGCCACTATCGAATAAGTTGGACTGTTGTATTCGGTGAAACTACCTTTTTCCTGTGTATAATTGTAAAATGTTTTCAAGCGGTTGGTGGCATATTCCTGCATTTCAGTCAGGTTAAATAAATGGGATACAACATAAGTAACGTAGGTACCCATAATGGCAATATTGGTGTATCCAGGTGCGCAATTACGTTTTTGCACTGAATTCGCTGCTAAAATTAGAGCGTTTTCAACCTTATCTAAAAGATATCTAGGTAACTGGTCTTTATGTCCCATGTAAATATCGAGCAACGAAACAGCATTAAAATCAGCCCAATTATAGTCGATAGGGGCTTTTTTAGTTGCAAGGGGCTCTTCAAGGTAATAGGGCCAAACACCACACGAAGGCGAATTTGGATCGGTATCCTGCAAGCTTATTGTTTTTTCTATAACATCAAAGGCCTTTTGCTCATAGTCTTTAATACCACAATCGAGCAGGGCTACTGCATAATAGAACGATGCTCTGACTTCGTGAAATGTACCGGATTGGGCGTCGGTATGGTAATTCCAACCAGATAATTCCTTGGTTATCATTTTTATGGATGGGTCGTATTTCTCATCCATCAATTTTATGTTGTCGATCAGGATTTGTTTATCGGCTTTAGAGAGGTTTATTGATCCGTATTGGATATAACCATCGTTAAAAGCATTATTATTCCCGAATAAGTAATTACTCAGAAAAAACATCGTGGCGCATGTAAAAAATAGTCGCATAAGTTATTGGTTTAGTTAGGTTTTTGAAATTAGTCAAAAAAAGTAAAGAGTACCTTACAGAAAAAGTGTAGCACTCAGCGGGGCGATTATGTTTTACCACTGAGTGCTACAAAATAAGAAATGGATACTAACAAAGAACGAACTCTTATTTAAATCTATATAAAAAGTTATTTTTCGTTATACATTAATACCCTGGATTTTGCCACATGATGGTTTTGTCGTTGTATCTGGTTATTTCTTCTGCCGGAATAGGATAAATCTTACGATAATCTCCGTCCATTTTATATATTCCTGCTCCTTCGTCAGCATCTTTTAGAAATGCCGTCATTACATCTTTTGCGATGCCCCAACGTACCAAATCTGGCCAGCGTAAAGGTTCAAAAGCAAACTCAATCCTCCGCTCGTGCCTCAAAGCTTTGCGGAAATCATCCTGGTTTGCAACTGTAGCCGAAGTTAACGATTTAAGCCCGGCACGAGTTCTGACTGCATTGATGATACTGAATGCTTCACCGTCAGCTACATAACCTGCTTCGTTCAGGCATTCGGCATACATCATCAGCACGTCGGTGTAGCGTACAATGGGGAGGTTAACTGCAAAATCTTCAGTACTTTGAGGTACATAAGTGTAATGCAAGTATTTGACAAAACAATAATAATCCGCCTTGGCACCGTTCACAGTAATTCCTGTTATAACTGTTTGATCTTTTCTTAAATCGCCAGCTTCATATTCGGCAATTAAATTAGATGAAACATGAAACGCAGCGCTTGATCCGGTAAATGGGCTAAGTGTTCCTTTATAACCTTCAGGAACGCACGATCCTGAAAAGTTTTGTCCTTCGCCTTTGAGTCCGCCGCTAAATTGTACTTCCCAAACCCTTTCTTTGGTATTATCATAAGCGTCAGAAAAGCAATTTTCATATTTTTCTTCCATGCCGTACAACCCCGAATTAATAATGTCTTTGAGGTAGGTTTTGGCTGATGTGAAATTAGACTGGAACATGTATAACCTGGCCAGGCCTCCTTCTGCGGCATATTTGGTAACACGGCCAATATTGGTACCTGTCCATGAAGCAGGAAGTAAGGCTATTGCATTTTTATAATCAGACTCAACAAAGGTGAACGTTTCAGCCTGAGTTGAACGAGGTACCTTCTTTGTTTCTGCTACGCTTAATTCTTTATCAATCAGTGGAACTCCGCCAAAAGAACTTCCTAATGAATAATAAGACCATGCACGAAGGGCATAAGCTTCTCCTTTAATGTAGTTTTTTAAACTATTGTCGGTAAAGGTGATGTTATCAATCCTGCTAAGAATTACATTACAACGCGAAATTACTACATATAACTGGGTCCACGCTGTTTGCAGGGCAGAACAACCATCAGTGTCAGTAAAGGTATCGGCTCCATACATGTATGTATTCGTCTCTATAACATTGGTGTCATCGCTACGCCCAATGGTTAACCTGAAAAAATTGGTTCCGTTAAATATTTCCTGCTGGGCAGCATATACCGAAGCGATAGCATATTTAAAATCAGATTCCGACTGGTAAAACCCATCAACACTGTAAGCTGATTCAGGAACAGTTGTCAGGAAGTCGTCACAACCTAATAGCAGGAAGCTAAAAAGTAATACAATTGAGATTTTAACTCGTATAGTGATATTTTTCATTTTGGTTTTATTTTAAGTTAAAAGACAATATTTACTCCCAATGTGCACTTACGGCTTAACGGATAGGTACTGTAATCAACACCTAACATGGTACCGCCATTGCCGAAACTACTTGTTTCAGGGGTGAATCCTGGGTAATTAGTAAATGTTTTTACATTATCTAGCGAAGCATAGAATTTAACACTACTTAATAATTTAGTCCGTAAGATGTTTTTTGGCAAAGTATAGCTCAATGTAATATTTTTAATCCTCATGTATGTTGCATCATAAATACGTCTGTCACAATTGTTGTTATTTGTGCCAAAAGGATTTGGTGTTTTGCCATCCCACGAAGTGTCGATGTTGTGTTCAGTATTGTAGGCTGTTGGAACAGGGTTTTCGCCAGTGCCATAGAGTTTTTCGTAATCAGGTTTATAAGCCCTTAGCCATCTGCTAAAAATAGTTCGTCCGGCACTTCCAGAGTCATTATGTCTTTGTCCAAGGTATAAGACATCACCGCCAATTTGACCTTGAATTAAAATGCTAAGTTCCAGACTTTTCCATGAAAAACGGTTAGTAATACCATATATCACATCGGGTAAGTTATTCCCATAAGGAACAAGGTCGTTTGAGTTAAGTACTTTATCACCATTTTGGTCGACATATTTATAATTACCTTCTTCTTGTCCTGAAAAAATTGGGACTAATGCTTTATGGTTTGAGTCGAAATCGGAAGGTAAAAGGAACCCATCGGTACGATAACAGTAAAATTGCGAAATAGGGCCACCTACTTTAGTAATAAACATAGCATCATACGAAGATTGGGTGAAATAATTACTTGTACCTAATTCCAAAACTTCGTTAGTATTTCTGGAAAGGTTCAGGTTTGTTTCCCATTTAAATGGGCCCGAAGCAATATTTCTGGAAGTAATATCCAATTCTATCCCTTTATTCCGGATTTTCCCTACATTGGTTGTATAGGAAGAAAACCCTGTAGTAAACGGTATTGGAGCGCTAAATAACAGATTGTCAGTAGTATTTACATAGTAGTCAACATTCAATTGGATGCGATTCTTAAATGCCGAAAAATCAAGACCAAAATTCATTGATTTTGTTGATTCCCATTGCAAATCGTTATTAGCAATGTTGCTGGCGGCTACACCTGATACCAGGCTATTTCCCCATGAAGCATTATAGCTGCTCAGAAGTGCCATATACGAATAATCCCCTATACGGTCGTTCCCAGATTTACCCCAGGAAGCACGAAGTTTTAACAAGGATATCCAATCCACCATTTTCAAAAAACTTTCTTCATTTATTTTCCATCCGGCAGAAAAAGAAGGAAAAAGTCCCCATTTTTGGTTCGATCCAAAACGTGAAGAACCGTCGTAACGGGCGCTTGCGGTAAACAAATATTTTTCTTTAAAGTCGTAACTTAAACGGCCAAAGAAAGATGCATTGGCATAAGTTGTCCGTTTTGTCGTTGCCAATGTGGGGGTTGTTGCCATGTTTAAAGTTTCAATTGACTCGTAAGGCCAACCTGTTGCAGTTGCATTAATCTCATAATACTTAAGTTTTTCTGCACTTTGTCCTGCCATTAAATTCAGATGGTGACTGTCAAAGGATTTATCATAGGTCAGCGTATTTTGAATAACCCAATCAGCCTTTGTGTTGGCCGAACTGTTGCCCATTGTTACATAACCGTTGTTGTAAGTTACATTTCCTGGTTGATAAAACTCATAAGTATATCCATCGTAGTTATAACTATATTGCGTTTTGAAAGTCATCCCTTTGATAATATCATATTCTCCATAGAGTGAAACCATTGCGCGTAAATATTTTGTGTCATCAGTTGTATATTTCAATTGTTCTACCGGGTTAGGATAGGTAGAACCAACGTCGTTTGACGAAGGCGTGCCCCAATCTCGGGTACCTTCCGTAAGCTTCATCAATGGGGTAATCATCAAGGCATGGTGTATCGGGCTTTCTTTTCCTCCATTAAGCGTGGTGCTACGGGCATCTTTATCAGATTGTGCCATCGACATATTGATTCCCAGCCGCATTTTGTCGTTAACATTCATCGACCCGTTTAGTCGGGCATTCATCCTTTTATAAAAAGTGTTTAGAATGATCCCGTCCTGATCCATGTATCCTGCCGAAAAATAGAGGTTCCCTATATCTCCTTTGGATGAAGCTGATAACTGGTAATTTTGCATTGGGGCGGTTTGCAAAACAGCATTTTGC
The DNA here is from genome assembly GCA_937915865.1 of uncultured Prolixibacteraceae bacterium. GTDB lineage: Bacteria > Bacteroidota > Bacteroidia > Bacteroidales > Prolixibacteraceae > Aquipluma. The sequence continues at coordinate 114,260 of CALGIG010000052.1, forward strand.
CAGTCGGTAAAATCGGTAGTTGTTGCCCAGAAACTAGGTATCTGGTAAGCTGCTGCTCTGGATGACATTGGATTACTCATTGAACCGCCAGCACGCAGATAACTTAAATTTCTACTATACATATTGTATGATATCCATTCAGGACCAGACATTAATTTAAGTGTTTTTTCCTTAGTTTGCCAGCCATAATAAGCATCAAACGAGATAGAGGGTTTACCTGTACCTTTTTTGGTATCAATTAAAACTACCCCGTTTGCCCCACGCGACCCATAAATAGCTGTTGCTGAAGCATCTTTCAGGATTTGAACTGAAGAAATATCGGCTGGGTTAATATCGCTCATATTATCGCGTGGTACTCCGTCAATGACATACAATGGGCTGCTGTCCCCATTAATAGTATTTAATCCACGAATACGAATTGTCAGTTCTTCTCCAGGTACGCCCCCGTTTGTTGCTTGCGAACGCACACCTGATAATTGTCCTTGGAAAGCTTCGCTTAATAAGGTAATAGGGCGCTCCTTGATGGCCTCGTTTGTTACTTTTGAAATAGAACTTGTTAAATTTGACTTTTTTACAGTTCCGTATCCAATGGCCACAACTTCATCTATTCCTACCGATTCCTCTACAAGGGTAACATTAATTGTAGTTTTCCCTGTTACTGATATATCTTGAGATTTCATTCCTACAAATGAAAATTGTAAGGTGGCATTTTCTGGCACGTTTGCAAGCTTGTAATTTCCATCGACATCAGTAATTGTTCCTGTTGCTTTTCCTTTCACGGCAACCGAAACACCGGGCAAGCTGTTCCCGGCAGAATCACTAACCTTACCTGTTACGGCCTTTTGCTGTTGTGTATGTACATTCGATAGTCCATCCAAAAACAACATGATGTGGCGGTCGTTAATTGAATATTTTACATTGGTACCACTAAAAAGAACTGATAATGTTTGCTCTATACTTTTCTCGTTCACTTTCATGTCAACCTTTCGGTTCATGTCGATGTATTCGGCGCTGTAAGCAAACCTAAACTCGCTTTGGCTTTCAATAGCTTCCAAAACGTCAACAACGCGGGTGTTGTGTAAATCGAGGTTGAATTTTGTGTTTTGGCTGTAAAGGCTTGCCGAAACTTGCATTAACCCCAGAATAAAAAATAGCATGGTTAGTCGCATAATCCTAAAACATTTTTTGGCCCAGATTGGAGGTACCCAACCTCGGAATCCCGATTTTTTTTTCATAGTTTTGAATGATTTTGTTTTTACTAAAATTAGCCGTCTGTTATCGATGGTTTGAACAATCGGGAAGCGTTGCCGCGCTTTCCGATTGTGTTTTTTCGTTAATTATGTTTTTCTTTTTGTTCTCTTATATATTTTTCTCCTCTTATTTTTTTCTTCTTAAATTAATGACATCTCCTTCTTGTATAGCCTCAATGGGGGTAATGCTTTCCATTAATGCCAGAATATTGCTCAACTTTTCAGTCTTAATAGTAAAAGTGTAGTGTAAACCTTCTATTTCTCTATCCACTTTGAATTTTTGGTTGTAACGTTTCTCAAGTCTGATAACCAGATCGTTTAATGGCATGTTGTATATATTGATTACTCCATCTTTCCACGATGTATACAAATTGGTATTTACATTGTCAATGTTTAATTTTTTATTCGATTTATCGAATGAAGCCATTTCCCCTGGTTTTATTTCTTGTCGTAAGTTTTTATCAGTAACCGAATTAAGTTCTACTTTCCCTTTTTCCAATACTACCTGAATATTAGATTCTTCAGGATAAGCTGAAACTAAAAATTCGGTTCCCAAAACTTTAACCCTTAAATCTCCATTGGCCACAACCAATGGCAGATTTTTATTTTTATGCACTTTAAAAAATGCTTCGCCAACCAATTCGATTTCACGATTGGTTGCTGAAAACTGGTTATTGTATTTAACTGATGAGCCTGAGTTAACCCAGACTACCGTACTGTCGGGTAACGAGATTTTGGAAATTTGACCATAATCGGCTGCCACTGTCGTATAGGTGAGAAAACTGTTGCCCCGTTCATTTTTTTGCAGATAGACGATGGCCGAAATCGCAAACAAAACAATAAAAATGGCTGCATATCTGAAGAAATTAAGGGCGCGCTGTTTCCGCTGAATGTCGTTCTGTAATTGGGTCATCATACTGCTTTGAATGCTTTGCCAATTGCTTACGTATTCTGTTGGAACGGCTTCCTTTACGACTTCTGTTTTCCATTCTTCCTTTATTTGCTGGAATTCGCTTAAATGTTCGTCTTCTCTTATCCAGTGGAGCAAATTGTCTTGCTCAGAGGCATCGCTTTCTCCCCGTAAATATTTTCTGATGTTTTGCTTCATTCGGTGATAAATTTCAAAATGAGTACACAGGTTTTAAAAAACCCCTACCTGTTGTTATGAAAAAATTTATTCAGGATGGATGCCAGATTGCTGTTATTTTTTTAAAGCAGTGTCAGGCTTGTATTTGATAAGGATTTTTTAAAGAATCCAAGAATAATCCGGCTGGTTATTTTAACGTGAGTTCGAGCTAAATTTAATTGTAATATTCTGTAAATAAGGCAATAAGGGTTGGTGTTATGGGAATATGTATTTTCTACTAAGGTTAAAAAGATATTGTAAGGTTTTGAAACCTTATTTTTGAATTCAACCTTAGTAGAAATTCGAAGCATAAACATTTTTAACCTTATTAATTTGAAGTTTTTCGGTCATATACAATTTACTCTTACGTCGAACTCACGTTATTTTAATAAAAGTACGATAAGAACAGATAACAATGGGAATTCATTCAGCATCTCATTCCTGATCTGTTCTTTAGCTAAATGAAGGTGTTTCTCTACTGCTTTAACCGAGATTCCCATTTCTTCAGCTACTTCTTTATTTTTCTTCCCTTCAATTTTTGCCTTGACGAATACGAGCTTTCTTTTTTCCGGAAGTTTCTCAACCGATTCACGTATTGCTTCAATCAATTTTTCTTCGAGCGATTTTTCTTCGCGGCCAGTAAAGTCGAGTTGGTAAAGGTGCTGTAGTTCATTTTCTTCAAGACCTCCAATTTTTTTATCAATCAGGTCATTTTTCTGGTCGCGCAAGTGATTGAGACAACGATTGCGCAACATCACAAAAAGAAGACTTTCGACGGATCGCCGTGGATCAATAGTCTGCCTTTTTTCCCACAATCGCAAAAAACAATCCTGTACAAGGTCATTAGCCTGCGCCTGATCGTGGATGAAGAGACGGCAATAGCCCAGCATTCGGGGAAATGTTTGCTTAAACAGCTCCTCGTATGCAGCAGAATTTCCTTCTTTTAACCGTGTATTTAATTGCGTTTCTTTCACAGCACACAAAGAAAAATGAATTTTTATTTAATTCAACGGATGATTATCTTAAAATGAAGATATGCGTAAAAAGGAAGGATTTGCTTAAACTTGAGAATACATATTGGGCTTTTCCTGTACTTCATAAATTCTCATTTCTTTAGGAAATTTTCCAGTTGCTGAATGTGATCAGTGTTAATTATGTCAATATGAATATCCATCAACTGCTGCCAAGCCTCAGGGGTATCGGGTGCGTTCCAGAAACGTATTGGTCTTTTTAGCTGATGAACCGAATCGATTACTTGCGTCAATTTTTGGTGATCGGCCAATGGGATAGGTCCTTCTCCTTTCCATGAAGTATGATTTGCCAGGTTATCGCTAAACAAAGCTACACGCTTCAGCTGTTTTTCGTTGTAACGTAAATTGAGTAGTCCGTCGAAATAGATGAATTCAGGATAATTATCAAACAGATCGGGAACAGGACGATTTCCTGTAATTACAATTTTTACTGCATTCGGATTAACTGCTGGGTTGAAAATTTCGGGGAATTTTTTGAGATGTTCTATCAGGAGGCTTAATGTTGGCTCAACAGGTGTTTTCAGGTCAATCAGCAATTGAAATGTTCCATCCCTATCATTCCACGCTTTTCCGGCATTGGCCTTCAATTTAGAAACAATTGGCTGAATGTAAAGGGCATCCAAGGTTCTTTCAGGAGTAACCTGATTGCGGTTGTGCGCTACAAATAGCTCGCCATTTACTTCCCAGATATCAGCCTCTATTGATCCAAAGTGGGCCTGGTATGCCCATTCGAACGGAACTTCCTGCTGGTAGTCATTGTGCGAATGGGCATTCAGTGTTGTATATCTAACTTGTGCTGATAGGATACAGTAAAAGAAGACGGGCAGCAAAGCAAGTAACTTTTTCATGACAAATTGACTTGGGTTATCTTGTTTGAACGGTTATTTCTGTTCCGGCTAATCCAGACGATTCGGCTTTCAATTTTATTTCTCCCGATGTTCCTGCTGGACGTAAAATAACCAAACCGCGGCCTTTAAAACTGGTTACTTGTGGCGTTCGGAAACTTTTCATGTCGGCAGGATTTCCGTTTTCAACAGCAGCCAGTTCCCCAGTTCCTTCAACATTAAACTGAATAGGCAGATTGGCGTTTGGTACAAGATTGTCGTTTTCGTCAACCACTTCAACTGTTACATACACGAGGTCGTTACGGCTGGCTTTCAATTCCGAACGGTCAGCTATAAGTTTAATTTTAGCCGGTTTGCCAGTTGTTTTCAGAATTTTTGTTTCCACATCTTTACCATCTTTCAGCGCAATAGCTTTCAGCTCACCTGCTTCGAACGGAACTTCAAATGTGGCGGTCAGTTTGGTCTCAGGTGAAACCTGTTTGGTGCCAATCACTTTTCCATTCAGTTCGAGGCGCACTTCAGGATAGTTGGAATAGATGTTTACTTGTAATTTTTGGCCTTCGCTTCCCGACCAGTTCCAGCTTTGCTGTTCGTCGGGCCAACCCCACATGCTTACCACTTCTTTCATTCCGGCAGGAATGGGGGAGTGTACGGCCATTTCGAGGTTACTTACTTTCCATACTACATCGCGGTAGTACGATTGTGGTTTTTTGAATCCGCAAATATCGATGTCTCCGCAGTAGGCATTGTACCAGGGCCAGTTCATCGAAAAAGTATCTTTCGTATCTTTTTTAACTGACGAGTGTCCAATTCCCGATTCGCCCAGGTAATCCATGGCTGTCCATACAAAATCGCCAATGATGTATGGATGTTTTTCAACCATTTGCCAGTTTTCGAAAGCTTCACGCGGAAACGATTCGGTTCCCATCATAAGGCGTTCAGGTGCAATTTTGTGGTCGTTTTCGTATTCGCGCCATTGGTAGTTGTATCCGCCAACATCGAGTTGGGCGAACGCAGGAACTGTTGATTCCCATTTGTAGCCCGGATGATCCCAGAAGAAGCAAATGGCTTCGGTGATCGGACGTGTATCGTCAATTTTTTTAATGATAGCGCTTAGTTTTTTCATGATTTCAAGGCCTGATGGATCGACCCGCTCGTTGATTTCGTTCCCAATACTCCAGAAAACGACCGAAGGATGGTTACGGTCGCGCAAAATCATGGCTTCCAGATCGCGTTGATGCCATTGATCAAAATACAGGTTGTAATCGTCTGGGTTTTTAGGACGTTGCCATTGGTCGAAAGCTTCATCAATAACCAAAATGCCAAGCCGGTCGCAGGCATCCAAAAATTGTCGTGAAGGTGGGTTGTGGCTGGTACGAATGGCATTGAACCCGAATTTCTTCATCAGTTCAACACGGCGTTCTTCAGCGCGGTCGATGGTAGCCGAGCCCAGCGGACCATTGTCGTGGTGCATACAGCCGCCTTTCAATTCAATCGGTTCGCCATTCAGCAAAAAGCCTTTGTCGGCGCTGTAGGCAATCGATCGAATACCAAATGTGGTGGTTTGTTGATCGACGATTTTGCCATTAAACGAAACCTCGGTAATTGCCTGGTACAAAGCTGGTGAATCAAGTGTCCAAAGCGTTGGATTTTTTAACTCGAAAATTTGTTCGGCGACAACTTTTTCGCCAGAAAACGGATTGATGGTTGTTTCCGCTTCAACTTTCTTAGGATTATTTGGACCAATCAAATGGGTTGTAATCACTAATTTACCCGGTTCTTTGGTTTCGTTGGCCAGGTCAATTTTTATTTTGACTTTTGCTTTTTCTTTAGTCACTTCGGGAGTGCTCACCGAAATTCCCCAAATTGGAATATACACTTTATCCGTAACAACCAAATCAACATGCCGGTAAATCCCCGAACCACTGTACCATCGGCTGTTTTTCCCAATGTTACTAACTTTTACGGCGAGCGTGTTTTTTTCGCCAACGGGATTTAGTTGAGAAGTAAGGTCGTAGTAAAATGGCGTGTATCCATACGGATGAACTCCAAGCGACTGGCCATTAATCCACACTTCGGAATTCATATAAACACCGTCGAACAGAATTTGTACCTTTTTGCCTTCCATCGATTTATCAGTAGCAAAGGTTTTGCGGTACCAGCCAATTCCACCAACTACGTGGCCGGTTGCCACTTTCCCCTGGCTGTCTTCAGAGAATGGGCCAATTTGATTCTTGCCGGTTACCAGAGCCACATCTTCTATGCTCCAATCGTGCGGCAGGTCGAGTGTCCTCCATTTCGAGTCATCAAACGATTCCATCTCGGCTTCAGAAACATTGCCCAAATGAAATTTCCAGCCGGAATCGAAACTTTGGGTGCGAGTGAAGTAGCCGGCTTTTGGCCTTACGCACGAAACGGATAAAAGAACCACTAAAAAGGTCCAAAGTGAAATCTTTTTACATGTTAATAATTTGGCATTCATAGTTATAAAGTTAGGTGATTCATTTTATTGGTTTGAAAAGTTTTGTTTTAAACATTTCCTGAAGGTTTTGGGGCAGTTCGTTGTCGTTTTTGGGTAGCTTGATTTCTGGATCAGTAAGCTTTGCCCTTTTATCTTCAGGAAAAAGCAGCGCTGTTTTGTTGGTTGCCCAAGCCTGGTTTTCGGTAAAAGTAGCTCCTGAATATTTACCGTTTATATACGATTTCGGGTTCTCTGTTAAAATAAAGGTATTGTTCCTGAAAACAAAATTCGGATATTCTCCAGGTTCAAAACTGATGGCGTGTCCGTAGCAATTGACGGTTATATTCTCGTATATCTGGCAATCGGAAATTGGCTCAGGTTTCCCGCTGGAAATCCACATCAGGAAACCAGCCTGCCCATTTTTACTGCCATCGTTGTAACTGATGTTGTTTCTCACAACGTTATTTTTCCAAATTGTGGCGCCATAATACTGGAATAAACCATATCCGGCACCTTCGTTGTTAGCCGAAAGGTTATATTGTACTATTGAGTTGGTTATTCCGCCATCGAGGTCGAATCCCCCGCCATCCTTACCTTTTGCCGATGTTTTGTTGTTGTGCGAGTAGCAATATTGAATAGTAATACTATCGCTTTGATAGGCCCAAATGCCAACCGGCCCGTTGCCTTCGCGGGGCATATCCCAGCCATTGTTCATGGCCTCGCAATATTCAATCAGGCCTTTGGTTACTCCGCCAATCAAAATTCCGTTCCCTGAATGGTTATTTTTTACCACCGGACAGCCGGGATTATTTTCGGCCACACAATGTGCTATGTAAACGTTGCGGAACGATTTTCCCCAGGAGCCTTCAAGTCCTCCGGCATCCTGACCGTCGGATTCGACATTGATCCCTGAAAAACCGTTATCGTTAGCATAAACATTGGTTATTCGCAGGTTTTTGCCACCCACGGCTTTAATTCCCGACCATAAAAACCCGCTGGCTTCAATGCTATCAACCAAACAATCTTGTGTTTTTCTGAGTTCAATCCCATTTCCTTGATTGCCTTTTAAACGGCTGGTTCCTGCAACTTTTAAATTTTTAACCTGAAGCCAGGAGCAGCTGTCTGCTTTTAGTGCTGTTCCGTTTTCAGCGTCAATAATTGCCCTGCCATTTCCGTATGACGAAAGCTTTATTGGGTTTTCCTTGGTTCCTGAAATGTTTTTGAAATGCAGATTTCCAGAAAATGTTTGTCCACCGGCAAAATAAACTGAGTTTCCGGCCTTAATTTTCAGCTGGTTAACCCGATCGATGGTTTTAAAAGGTTTTTGGGCTGTTCCGGGATTACTATCGTTGCCCGATTGCGAATTAACGTAATACGATGAGATTGGAGTGGTGCAATTCGTCAGTAAAAATAGAAAAGCAATGATGAATAAAAGCGGTTTCATGAGATTCCGTTTGGTGTTATTTGATAAACCCCTGAGCTTTTAGAAAATCAGTCATTCGCTGAATAGTAGGCAAAAAATTGGGATTGTTCACAGGCCAGTCGCACGAATGATCGGCGTCTTTCACCGGAATCAGTTCGCACGTGTTTCCAGCTTCTTTCATCAAACGGGTAAACTTTTCAGCTACCTCAAAAGACGTGGTCCTGTCTGCAGTTCCATTCGATAGAATAGTTGGCGGCCATCCTTTTTTGACATGCAGAATTGGCGAAAACTCGGGGTGAGCCTCGAAGAATTCCTTACCAAAACCTTCACCTAAAACAGGGTTGTGCATTACAATTGCATTGGGTTTCGAACTGATTCTAAGGTTTTCGCCTGGAGTGTCGCCGCCATCGAGAAAGGTAGTTGCAGCCAAATGTCCGCCAGCCGAGCCTCCTGCAGCAATGATTTTATTCGGATCGATGCCCAATTCTTTGGCATGTTCGCGAACGTACCGGATGGCTGATTTGGCATCCTGAATACATTCGATAGGCGTGGTTCCGTGCCGCGATTTTACACGGTAATCCGCTTCAATCCCGATAATTCCATGATCGCGAAACCAGGCTGGATTGGGAATTTGACCGTAAACATCGCCATTAACCCAACCTCCACCGGTAAAATAAACAATGGCCGGCAATGCTTTTCCTGATTTTACTTGTGGCCGTAAAATGTAGAGGTACATGTTTTCCTGTGGTGTTTTTTTGTACAGCACTTTTTCAGCTAAAGCAGCAAGGTGGTGTCCGGAGAGTTTGTAGCTTTCTTTAACTTCGGATAATGAAGTTGCCGAATCGGGCTTAGCTATGCTGAACGAATTTCCGGCGAAAATTGTTGTAGCGGAAAAAGAAATCAGTAGAATGAAGAAAAGTTGTTTCATTATTATTCAGATAAAATTCAAATTGAACCACATAGACACATAGAACATAATAGAAAATTCAAAAACTATGTGTTCTATGTGTCTATGTGGTTTTCTTTCTAAGGTGAAATTACCATTTATCAGTGCGGAAAGGAGCCAGTGGCAAACCTTCGTTACTGAAAACATCGGGCATAATGGCATCGTCGAAGCAAAAACGCACAGCGACCGGATTCTTAACCAGTTTAGATGAAAGCACTACTGTTGATCCTTCAATTTTGGCAGTAGCTTGTACAAATTTCTGATCATCAGCGGCGATCATGAATTTTTCAGGAGTTTTGCCTGTGCATTTCAAGCCGGTCAAAACGTCGTTAAAACTCAGGCGTATTTTGCCTTTTTCAACCTGCATCGATTTAAACGAAGGAGATTTGTAAGCGCCAACGTTCTGTTTGTAAGTTTCGGCTAAAGCATAATTTGCCAGTCGTTTACCCACATTCAGCTTGTCTTTTGGGTGAATATCCTTGATGTTATCAACCAAATCTGTGATGACAACCATTCCGGTATTCGGAACTGTTTTTGTCACAATTTCTTCCTGCTCGCGGATGTATTCAGAGGTTCCTTTGTCTCCATACGTGTAAGGTGCAATCTGAACCAGGTAAAACGGGAAATCCTTTTTGAAATCGGAGCGCCAGTTTTCAATCAATGTTTGCATGAGTTTGGCGTATATCTGGTGGTTGCCAACATTGGATTCACCTTGATACCAAATAGCACCAGCAATTCCATAAGGAACTACAGGGAAAATCATCGAGTTGTATAAAATGCCTGGATTGCCTGGCCACCAGTCGAATTTATCGGAGTATTTGGCTTTGTCGAGTTCAGGATTTTTTTCGATACGGCTTTTTTCAATCCATACTTCAGCAGGTGTTCCGCCCCATGCCGAAACGATGATACCCACCAGAACATTGAGCTTTTGCTGAATTTCGCGTGCAAAGAAATAACCTACAGCGCTGGTTGCACGCATGGTTTCCGGCGTACATAAAGTCCATGTGGCATTGCAGGTTTGCTGTGGATATTCAGCGCCAATTTTTTGAATGTGGAAAATGCGGATGTTCGGATTATTGGCTTTTGCAGCCTCTTCTTCGCCATTAATAAGTTTCCAGTTTACCGACATTTCCATGTTCGACTGACCACTGCACAGCCATACTTCGCCCAACATCACATTGTTCAAAATTATACCTTGGTCGCCAATTATTTTTATTGAGTAAGGACCACCGGCGCCAATGGTTTTTATCGAAGTTTTCCATGCTGAAGTGTTGTCTGATTTTACTTTTACGGTGTCTTTGGGGCTCCAGCTTGCAACAATTTTAACTTTTTCACCTGGATTTGACCAGCCCCAGATAGCCACATCAGAGTTTTGTTGAAGTACCATATTGTCAGAAAATACCGATGGAAGAATGATTTTCGCAAAAAGAAGTGGTGTGATTGCGAATAGGGTTAACAATGTCAGAAGAATTTTTTTCATGAGTATGTTTTTTAGTTTTTTGCTATTTTAATGAAACTGCCACTGGAGACCGAACACTCTGTTCTAAAGACTCCACTTATCCTTCCAGTATAATTTTGGGGCATCATTTTCGAACTTGATGGGCAACCAAATGTAACGCCCGTCAATTGGGTTATCCGGAGTCCAGCGGTCGCCCATGAAGATGTAGCTGTCTTCTTTGCCTTCAACTTTCAGAACATAAGTGCTTTGCGAATGAAAGGTTAATTCAGAATCCTGACCTATAGCCGGATTCCCGAGTTCTTTCCATTCTCCAAAAATTTGGTCGGCAACGGCAGAACGGGCAGCATTTGGGTTCCAACCGGTGCAGTCGGAAGCGATGATGTAGTATTTTCCGGCGCGTTTAAACAGGGTTGCGCCTTCCATATACCGGCCAATAAATACCCGGAAATATTTGCCGGAATAGGAGAGATAATCGTTGGTAAGTTTTGAGATATGCAAAGTGCTGTTTTCTTCGGAAGAATAAATATGGTAGGCTGTTCCATCGTCATCGACAAACAAGTTCATGTCGCGTGACATTTGTCCTCCACTGAAATCGCGACCAAGTAAATTAACCGAATCAACTGGTGCAGGTAAGCAACCTTTCCCGCCGCAATACGAGTCTTTTACATCAGGCGAAACAGGTTTTTTGTGGCAGGGTTGCACATTTACAGGCCAATAGCTGGCATTGGGCCGAAAGCTTTTCAGAAAAGTAAATGGCCCGGTTGGCTTATCGCCAACAGCTACACCACTTCTGGCAGCATAATACCCTTTGCCTTTCAATTCAAGGTGAAACCACATCACAAATTTTTTGGTTTTGACATTGTAAATCACTTTGGGGCGTTCAAGGGTACAACCTTTTGTAATATCGCTGTTCGGGTCCTCATCAACCTTTAATGCGATTCCTTCGTCTTTCCAGTTGTACAAATCTTTCGACGAATAGCAGCCTACACCAACCTGTGCCGAGTTTCCAATTTTACCAGCAATCTTGTGTTCGCCGTACCAGTAGTAAACCCCTTTGTAATAAAGAATTCCGCCACCGTGGGCATTAATGTGTTTCCCATTATTATCGTTCCAAATTTCACCAGGAAAGAATTGCTTTGCTGTTTGGGCAAAAACAGAAACAAAGCTTAGGGTGAGGATAGATAAAGTGATAGTTTTAAATAGCATAGATCGGTTTAGTTTTCTTTCATTTGTTTGGTAAAGTTAAACGCTTGAAATAAAAAGACAAGCTAAAAAGTATCATTTTGACACTTTTAGCTTGTCTTTTCCTGGAATGTTTAATCAAACCCTTATTTTTCCAAACTAAGCTAAAGCTTTTTTTTTGTCATCTTATCGTAGTGCTTTAAGAAGTTCTCAATTTGCATTGGCTCAATTTTTTTAGCTATAATTTTTTTGTCTTTATCAAGTACAAAAATGGCCGGAGTGATTTTTATGTCATAAATCTTCTTGTATGTAAAGTCGTAAGGGTTCCAAACGTTCATCCAATCGTATAATCCATGCTCGTTTACAAAACTGATCCATTTCTTTTTGCCTTCCACACCACCTAACATGTGCACAGCCAAAACTTTAATATCCATATCTTTATTTTTCTTGTAGATATCATAAAGTTCAGGGATTTGTTTTTGGCAATGGTGACAGTCACTTTCCCAAAAGACAAGGATAGTGTATTTTGAATTGATTTGCGATAGTTTGATGAAACTACCTATATGAGGATTATTTCGGGCAACTGAGTCGGTTGTTGCTACCTGAAAATGGTCAGACGGGACCCAAAGCATCTGAATGTCAGGAGCAGTTTTCCCAATTAGCAGAGGTTTTAGCTTTTCGACCGTTTCTCTGGTTTTCCGAATAAATGCTGTATCCTCGAAAGTGGCCTTGGGCAGGTACCATTTTTCGGCTATATGAACGTAAACAGCATCAAATCCCATAATTTGGCTTGTTGCAGCATAATTAAATAAAGTAACCAACATGAACCTGAAAAGTTCCTTATCACTTTCGGCAATGTTTAGGAGTTTGTCAATTTCCATGTTTATAGTATCAGGAATCTGCGGAATAACCTTGTCGAGATAGGCTTTTATTTTTTCATTGTAAATTGGAGTTCGAAGTAACCTTACATCTTTTAAATTCAGGTTGTCGAAGTAATGTGAGCGGTAATACCTGGCCTGGAAAAGAGAATCGAGTATTTTCCCATTTACATCTTTAGGTGGATCGGGTACAGTAATTTCCTGAAGGGCTTTAAAGAATACACCTACTAGGTTCCCTTTCTGATCTTCAATCAGCTTATTTATTGCTAATTTTAATTCTTTTGAAAATTGTTGTTCTTCTTCTTTCGTATCCTTTTTCTTTTCTTTCAGAGCCTTCAACTCTTCTTGTTTATGGGTAATAAACCTTCGGTATTCCAACGCCGCTGTATTTTCAGGTGAATTCGAAAATTTAAGATGATCAAAAAGCTCAAGTGTATCAGTCTCAATTGAAAAATTCTGATTTTCAGTCAGAAAGAAATCGAACATTTTTTTTGCTGGAGTGAATATAAAATAAATTCCTTCAGGAAATTGTTTGTCGCCTTTAAATACACCAAACCCCGAATTATCGAGTTTCAATGTGTCGTCAGGGAAAAGTTTATCAGCAAAACGATGTCCCAGGATAATATCTTTGTTGGCCAGGTTATTAATCCTGACTTTTAGTTCATAACCTTTTGCATCGGCCTTTTTAGCGGTAATAAACGTCAGAATCAGGACGAAAATAAAAATTAAACTCCTGATCATAATGGATTTATTTATTGCTGTTAAAATAGTTACTCATAAAAAGCATCTGGAATTTCACAGCATTGGTCCAATACGGCCAGGTGTGCCCTCCGGGGCGCGTAATATAGTCATGAGGAATATTCCTATACAATAACTGTTGGTGAAGGTTCTCATTCACTTTAAAGAAGAAATCATCGGTTCCGCAATCGATAATTATAGCCAGGGAGTTTGGTGTAAGTAAATTAAGCAGATTAATTACAGTGTTCTTTTCCCATCGTTCGGGTTGTTCTGCATAAGTTCCCAATCGTTTGGCCATATCCCAGTTATTTGGGAATGGGCGAATATCAACACCTCCACTCATGCTTCCGGCAGCTCCAAATATATCTTGGTGTTTAATGCCTAAATAGAGGCCACCATGTCCTCCCATGCTTAATCCGGTGATACCTCGCCCTTTACGGTCTTTAATGGTTTTATATTTCGAGTCGATGGCTTTCACAAGTTCCGACGAAACAAAGGTTTCGTATTGCGATTTGGGGTCAACCGGACTATCCCAGTACCAGCTACTAAAACCGCCGTCGGGACAAACAATAATCAGGTTATGAATATCGGCAGCTTTTTCAACCCCTTTTGCTTTATTAACCCAGTCGAGGTGATTGCCACTATAGCCATGCAACAAATAAACAACCGGTAATTCTTTAGCCGAAGCATACGAATCAGGAGTGATTGTAACAACTTTGATGTTTTTTTGCATAGCAGCGCTGTATACCTGGATGGTATCAACAATGGCTGCCTGAGATGAAATTGAGGCCCAAATAAAAAGAATTATTGGAAAAATACGTTTCATAATTGTCGAAATAGTTTTGTTTATACCGTGTCAAATATACTTCACGATTCAGGAAAAAACGACAGAATTTTTGTTAAAAAAGACTCGTTGAAATCATATACTACTTTTACCCAATAACATATTTACTACCCGGAATGTATGATATTATCTTTATTATCAGATATGAACCAACAAAAGTAATGATGCTGATGACCGGAAACAGGTATTCGCGACCGGTAATCCACGATAGCAGCAAACCATAAACCGTATTCAAAATAATGATGTGAACAAGGTAAATGCCATAACTTTTAAGAGCAACATCTTCAGTCAGCAGGGCACACCACGAATCTGGCCTTTTGTATTTCAGGTTTTTTATAACCAGGAAATAACCCAAAGCCAGTATGGCAACATTAATAGCATCGTAACCCCAGGAGAGTTCAAGCTCTGGAATTGATTTTGCAGTATTTAACCGTGAAGCAAAAATATATGCAGTAACAGCATATCCCACTATCAATAAAGCAAGTCCCAACAGGTTGTCGTTCTTGCCTTTTAATGAATGGAAACGCTTGATGTAGAATCCTAAAACAGCAAAGCCCAGCATTCCTGAGAAATAATACAACATAGGAGTTTTATTCCAGAAACACTCGCCCCAAACTTCGGGATAAATTTGATGAATGTATGGCAGGCACAACGAAACAGCCCAGATTACCAGGTAAAACTGAATTTGCGATTTAGGGGCCGATTGCAGCCACGGCGATATAATTGGAGCAAACAGATATATTCCCAAAAGCATATAAACGTACCACAAATGTCCAACCTGTGTTCCGTAGTTTACAGGAATATGCAGGATGTTAACGAAAGTCGCAGTGAGATTGGAACCTCCGCGCAGGTATTGATAGAAGGCATAAATGATACACCAAATAACAAACGGGATTAAAACCCTTGAAAATCGTTTACGGAAAAACGCTGGCAAATTATCCTTAACCGGAAACAGGAAATACCCCGAAATCATAACAAAAAGGAGTACTGCACATCTGAAAAGCGAATTGTAAATGGCAACCCATAAACTTCCGGGACCGTTAAGGACGCCACCTTCAGGAGTAATATAAAAAAATTCGCCGGTGTGGATTTGTACCACCATGTAACAGGCTAAAACACGTAAAATATCGAGACCGGCATTTCGTGCGGAAGGCTTGGTAACAACAGTTTCCATAGGTTTAAATTCTAATTGGTTAGTTCTTGTTTCAAAGATAATCGAATTAGAATTGGATAGGTGCCGAATAAGTGTTGTTTTTACATTTGAAACAAAAAGAGTGAACCGCTATTCGCAATCCACTCTTTTTTAGCCGCTAAATTTCGCCAGTCAGTTTCCAGTTGCCCGAAAAGTATGCTTTATCGAGGCTTTCCATCAATTTCTGATTTTGCTTGCGGTAGGCTAAATCCATTAAATCGCGGTAAATATAAAATTGGAGCCAGTACCCATTGCTGTATTTTTGCTGAAGGCTTTTGGGGCTTTGCAACAGGCTGTACCAACTCAGGTTTAAGCCTGCTTTTTGGGCGACTGCGGATGCTTCGAGTGCGTTGGCCCACATTTTTTCGGAAACTGTTTTGTTGAGTGCAACTAAATCGTTGTATTTCAACCCTTCTGTTTTTATGATTTCTTCTTTGTCGTCGATGCCCAATTTCAGGAGCGAAACCGTATGTTCAAATAAAGTGTCGCCATCGAGGTCGAATGAGAGTTCATCAATAAACCCGTTTTTATTGGTGTCGGTATATTTGATTGTCGAAAAGACTTTAGGCTCAACTTGCGTGCGACCTGGCCCGTAACCATCGTAAATTCCGCCGAATCCCTGAAACGAGAACGCATTCTGATCGATTCGCCAGGCACCCCATTCAGCACCAAATAAGTGAATGCGGCCATCAAATTTTCCTACATACAGGTTACCTTTTCCCGAGTTATCCATATCCCACTCGCCGCGGTCGCCCGAAGCATCGGCCTGCGGATTATTGTCTAAGCCACCTTTGCGGGCCCCGATTTTAAAAATATTGTTAGGTTCGTATAATTCAACGCGCTCCCAGCGGGCGCAATCGTCGTCTTCGTCGAAGGTAAAGTAGCACGATTTCCATTTTCCACGGTTGTGAATCAGGTTCCAGGCCGATTCGTGATCAGGATAAATCAATTCAGAAATTTGTCGCCAGCGCGGATCCATAAACATGGTGTCGGCGGCAGGTAACCCGCGCATGTTGATGAATTTGTGCACCTGATCCATGTAATCGAAACCCCCGCCACGGAAATGAATGGTCATATCAAGGTCGAATTCGTTTTGCGGGGCATTATCATTGTCGAGGTCGAATGACATGGATGCCCAGTCAATTTTTCCTGAAAGCTTTATGTTTTCGGGAGTATTGGCCAGTGATTTGTCGTTTGTAATGGGCGGAGAGTCGCAAAGTCGGATAGCCATTTCGGTTAGTCCGTCATTATCCGGATCATAAAAAAGGAACGGGTTTTCCCAGTTGAGGCGCACATCGTTCATTTTATCGGTAGTGGTGTGCATTTTCAGGAAAGCACTTTTGCCGTGGTAATCTTCGAAAAAGTCTGACTGCCCATTGTGAATCCAGCAGCGCAACTCGAATGTATCCCAGTCGATGTAATTGAAAACATTATCCATATCGGTGTCCAAGACCCACATATAGTGCCCCGGCCCCCAGGCTGCTTTGTCTTTGGCAACATAGTCGGCAACAACCTGCATATCGGCTTTCCCGTCGTTGTTGGTGTCGTTCCAGTCAATTACAAGGTCGTTGTAACTTCCGTATTTACCATTTTTATCGCGGTCAATCATCAGACAGTCACTATCGGTGTCGCCTTCAGTGTCAGTCCATTTCATATCGTCGTCGTCGTCAATCCAGCGAACGGGAATATTATTAATTGTTAGCGTTTCGAGCATGTCCGGGTCGCCATCTTTATCTAAATCGGTGAGTTTTACTGCTGTTCCGATTGGTCCCGGAGGCAAGCGATAGGAATTGAGCGGAATATTGATATTCCAATACGGTTTGGTTTGAGCGATTGAGCTGAATGGTAGCGCAAGCACTGAAAATAATAGGAGACTAAGTTTGTGCATCATCGTTGTTGGGTTTGTTTATTTTGCTTTTAAAATTTCGATTCCGGCCAGGAGTATTGCACCGAGTCCATGAATATCGTTTAGTTTAGCAGGACGAGTATAATAAAATTTCAGGTCTTCGTTGATGCCTGTGCCAACACAAATATCCTGAACTTGCCCGTCAGGTTGAATCTTTGTTAGTAATCCCTGCCACCCGTTTTTTGCAATAGTCATATATCGTTGGTCGATCCATCCTCTATTTACTGCATTGGCAATGGAGTAAACAAACATGGCGGTACACGATGATTCGAGGTACGAATCAGGTTTGTCGAGCAGTTGGTGCCACAATCCTGAAATATCCTGATACCGCGATACCCCTACAATTTGCCGTAAAAGTAGCCTGATAACTTCTGGTCGCCGGGGATGATTTTCAGGAAGAATGTTGAGTAGCTCGGTTGTTGCCATCATTACCCAGCCGTTGCAACGCCCCCAGTGAGCAACGCCGTTCATGTTAATGTCGCTGTAATAGCAATGAAAGTACAGGCCATTTGCAGGGTTGTAGAGGTACCTGGCAAAATTTTCGACTTGCTTAATGGCAAAATCATAGTATTTGGCATCGCCGGTAATTTTTCCCATTCGAGCCAAAAAAGGGATACTCATATAAAGATCGTCGGCCCAAATGGTGAATTTGTGAGGATCGGGTCGGCAAAGCGTTTGGTCGTCTAATTTTTCCTGCTTGGTTAGTATATAGTTGCCAACACGTTCGAGGTAATCGCGATACTCTTTCTTGTTGGTCAGTTGATATACATCGGCTAAACCAGCAGCCATAGCGCCGCAATCGTCTAATTTTCCGAGCCTGAAAAATTGTTCGAATGATGCTCCTTTTACCTTTTCGTCGTATTGTTTTCTGAAATAATCGAGGTTGCTGAAAATAAAGTCGTAATTGTGCTTGGCATATTCAGTATATTTTGGCTCATTCATTATTTGACCCAGTTGAATCATCCCGATTGAGAGAACGCCATTCCAGTATTCCCAGGTATTATAAGGACTTTCAGTTTTTACTGAAGTGGAATAGGGCAGGTTGCTTGTTGTCGAATATAATTCGCCTGTCTGCTTGTCAATAAATTTAAACGAGGTGTTTTTCAATACATTGTCAGCAACTTGCTTCACTACATCGGATGTAGAATTTTGAGACTTTACTGACAATGTGTGTATTAGAATAGCTAATGTTAAAATTATTTGTTTCTTCATCGGGATTGATTTTAGTTAGTTTCAAAAATAAATCAGAAAGGAAGACTATTGTCTTCCTTTCTTTTATCATATAACAGGATCTGGCGATTGCATTTATTTTATTGTCACACTCCCGGCGTCAACAACTATCTGATGAAACTCTGGCCCATCATATCCATGATTGGATGCCACCACCGTTAAGCTGAATGTTCCGCTTGTTTTGTACGTGTAAGAGCAATACCATCCGTTAGCCGTCTGTGAAGTTTTCAAGCCTTTTGCATTAACAAGGCCATAGTCGATATAACAATCACTTACTTTCAGAACCGGATGGTTAAACATATCGGTTGAGTCGGCATACGTTTTCCCACCATCAAGGCTGACTTTCTTCTTGATAACTTCTCTGGACCCGCCTGGCCAAACCGAACAAATATCTGCATCGGTCATAACAACGAATTTAACCGCCTTGCCCTTTACTGGCTGAGTTATTAGTGAGTCTTTCCCGCTTTTACCGGCCATATACATTTTTACCTCACTAATTGTTGGAGCCGAAGTTGAGTCCTCCTTTTGGCAAGAGCTGTGAGAAAGAGAAATAATCATTCCCAATGAAATAAAATATAATAGCTTTTTCATTTTTTTCATTTTTTAGCAAATTAATATCCGGTGTTTTGAGTTAAGGTTGGGTCTTTTTCTATCTCACCCACCGGAATAGGCAGAATAAGCTGATATTCTGGAATTGGACTTGTAATGTAAATCTTGTCGTCGTAATCAACTTTTGTCATTAAGGCTTTGGAGATTATTGAGATCGCTTTACCTGTACGCACCAAGTCAAAGTACCGATGACCTTCGAAGGCCAGTTCCATGCGGCGTTCGTGCAAAATCTGATCGATGTTCAAATCAGCCTCGGCAATAAGGTCATTCGGGCGGACACGTGCCCTAACCTGATTGAAATAGGTGACTGCTTCTGATTTCTGACCGTTGAGCATTAAGGCTTCAGAGTACATTAACAACGCGTCAGCATAACGGGTAACCATGTAGTTGTAGTCTGTTCCGGTGTTCCCGTAGTTTTTGACAGTACTTGCACTGGGGCTTAGTTTTGCCACCCATGCCTGAATGGGCGGAGTGTCGCCCGGACATTTTCCTGAGTCGACGGTGGCAACATAGCGGGTTAACTCTTTGCTGTTTACGAAGTCACGCATCAGGTTGTGTTCTACCAAGAGCTGATTGCTGTATTGCGTTCCAAGCCGTTTCCCAATATCAACACCCATCCATTTAAACCAATAACTTGGCTGTCCGGCTGCAACATTAAAGTTTACTTCAAAAATCGATTCAGCATTAAATTTATTATTTGGTTGAAAAATGCTTTTGTAATTAGTAAGTAACGAATAATTTCCGCCTGCTTTATCAACAATCAGCTTTTTGAGCGCTTCTGCCGCTTTGGTTGGATTATTCATCGTCAGGTAAACTTTACCTAAAATAGTTAGTGCAGCTCCCTTGGTTGCGCGGGCTTCTTCATTTTTAAGTGCATCATCGCCTTTTTTATAGCAGTTTGCAAAAGCGAATTCGAGATCAGGAATAATCACTGAATTGTAAATTTCGTTGATAGGTGTACGGCCAATTCCGAAGGCCGAATTAGGATCGGCAAACGGCGCAACAACTTTAGGTACATCGCCATAAATGCGAACGAGATTGAAATATCCTAATGCTCTTAAAAATGTAGCCTCTCCCCGGTATGCTTTCACCAGTGTTTCTTCCGCTGTATTTTTTGCTTCATACTTATCGATAATGTCAATAATCGTGTTGCAATTGACTATCATTTTATAGCAGTTGTTCCAAATGTTGCTTTGTGAACTACTGTTTGTTTTAGTAAAAATATGCCATACACTACTCCAGCCAAAGTCTTTGCCGTCGTCGGACATCAATTCGATAATTAGCGGAAAATCGTTTTGGTTGTATATGTTTTGCAAATTCTTGTAACATGCAACAAGCCCGGTTTTTATCTCTGCCGGATTGTTGTAATATGCTCCGGTTGAAAGTGCATCCTCTGGTTGTTTGTCCAGAAATGAATCGGAACAGGCAGCCATTAGGATTGAAATAACCATTAGTAATAAATATTTTTTCATAGCTAAGTCTTTTGAATCAAAATTATAAACCAACATTAACTCCAAATGATATTACCCTGGCGAGAGGATACGCTCCCCTATCAATTCCCTGAGACAAAGAAGAGCCTCCCTGGTAATTCGTTTCAGGATTGTATCCTGGGTATTTAGTCAGGAACAAAGCATTTTGGATATTCGCATAGACGCGGATCTGAGACATGCCGTATTTTCGTACCAGGTGCTTTGGAATCTGGTATCCAAGTACGATAGATTGTACATTGACGTATGTTCCTTTGTAAACAAGACTACCATTCAGATCAGTTCCGTCGTATGATTTACGCGTTGGGGCAGGATACTTGCCATCGGTACGGTCGGGCCGCCAATAGTTGTTAAAGTACTCATAAGTAGTATTCATAAGACCTGCACCTCTTCCAAAAACGCCCTCCATTTCACGCATCGAAATATCGCCACCTTGTACACCGCTGATTTGTATTGACAAGTCAAATCCCTTCCACGCGAAACTATTCGTCATACCCCATATAAAGTCAGGAATAGGAGAACCAATAACTGTCTTATCGCTTTCATCTAGAATTCCATCACCGTTCACATCAGCAACTTTTAATGTTCCCGGATTAGATCGGTTTCTCCATAAAGTTTGGTTGGCGTTAAAAATAGGCGAAGTTTTAACATCTTCCCAGTCTTTGTATGGTCCCAAATTTACGTAGCCGTAAAGTGATGCCAGAGGTTTCCCTTCCATTGTAATACAATCGTTGTTGATGATCGGACGTTTATCAGCTCCAATATCCAGAACTTTATTTCGGTAATATGACAAGTTGAAGTCAGTTGTCCATTTTAGCTGGCCATTGAGATTCCTTGTACTCAAAGTGTATTCAAATCCTTTATTGCGCATTGATCCGATGTTGGCCATGTATGAGCTAAAACCAGTAATGTTTGGCAATGGCATACTGAACAACATGTCTGTCGTTTTACGATAGAAATAATCTACGTTTAAAGTAATCCGGCTGTTTAAAAGCTGAATATCGGATCCAATACTATAGTCAGTTGTGGTTTCCCATCCAAGAGTAGGGTTTGCAACTTTTCCGTCGAGATAACCCGCTGAAATGGTGGAGCCTTGTCCTAAAACATAAGATGTTGAATTTAGTGTGCTCAATGCTAAATAGTTATCTATTCCGGCATTTCCGATTACACCCCAGCCTCCGCGAATTTTTAAATCATTGATGTATTTTTTTAAAGGTTCAAAAAATGTTTCATCCGAGGCTCTCCACGCAACTGACAACGAAGGGAAAATACCCCATTTTTTATTCTGGCCAAAGCGTGATGAACCATCGCGCCGAACACTACCAGTGAAGTAGTATTTTCCTGAATAATTATACATGACACGGGCGAAACTACCTATCATGGTTTCACCTGAACGGTTTGTACGAGCATCGGTCTGTGCATTCAGTATTGTAGTTGCCTGATTTAGTGTTGAGATAAGATCAGTTGGATAGTCGTATTTATTGATATAAGAGCTTCTATATTTAGATTCTTCCACTGAATAACCGGCCATTGCAGTTAAAGAATGTTTGCCGATATTTTTCTGATAAGTCAGGAAGTTTTGTGAGTTCCAGTATAAGCGTGTACTTGTTTCATTGGTTCCCTGAGAACGAGAATAGGTTTGAGCTGTAGTTGGCACCGAATTAGGCAAAAAGAAGTTTCGTTCCCAATACCTGAACTCAGTATGAAACTCTGATCTGAATTTCAAATCTTTCAGAATATTGATTTCACCGTATATGGTTGATAGATTTTTGGCAGTTCTGCGTTTGTCTTGTTTTTCAAATTGGCTCAATGGATTAACAAATGTGTTAAAATTCCAATCCCAGGGACCATCAAGTACAGTTCCGTAATAAACTGGCTTTCCCGATTCGTCTCGTGGATTAAAAATTGGGGGCATGGCAATTGCGTTGAAAAACGGATTTGCGGTAGAGCCTCCTTCAGTATTTGACAAAACGCTAAGGTTTTCGATGGATGGAGCGAGTAATAACCCAAATTTTACCTGGTCGCTTACTTTAAGGTCAACATTGGCACGGAAAGAAAAGCGATCGTATCCCGATGTTGGTACAATTCCTTCCTGGTTAAAATAACCGGCTGATACCATATATGAAACGTTGTCAGTTCCTCCCGATGCCGAAATCTGGACGTCATTAACTTTTCCAGTTCTTGTAATTTCATCTTGCCAATCAGTATCGTATGGCATAGCTTTTACTGCATCAGAGACTGTGATCCACCTATAATGCTTTGATCCGGGCTGGGCCATAGCCGACGCATGTTGCGAATATTTTGCCCAGTTCGCAATTCTTGTGGCGTCTGAATCAGTCCATTGCCAGAGAGGAGCACTGGGATTATTAGATCCAAAGTTGGGGTCTTCAATTACATAGGCATTAGCTCGGGCATCATCCAGGTATTTTAAAAAATCTTCGCGGTTCAGTACATCTATCTTATTAATCATTTGTTGGAATCCTGTGCTCACATTGATGTTGATTGACGGTTTCCCAGTTTTTCCTTTCTTCGTAGTGATCAGAATTACGCCGTTGGCAGCCTGGGTACCATAAATGGCGCTTGACGAAGCATCTTTTAGAACTTCTATTGACTCGATGTCAGCCGGATTGATTGCATTGAGCGGGTTTTCGTTTTTGTTGAACCCGTCTTTCATCGGGAATCCATCAATAACAATCAGCGGACTATTGCTGGCATTAATCGAGCTTACTCCGCGAATAACAATATTGCTTCCACCTCCGGGAGCAGCATTTGTGTTAGAGATGCGGACACCAGCCATTTTCCCTGAGATGGCTTGGGCGAAATTCGATACTGGTTTATCCTTCAGTTCTTCAGAAGATACTGAGGAAATTGCAGTTGAAATATCACGTTTCTTTTGAACTCCATAACCTACAGCTACTACTTCTTCAATACCAATGGTGCTTTCTTCCAACGTAACATTAATTGTTGACTGGCCACCAACACTAATTTCCTTGGTTTTCATTCCCACAAATGAAAACTGAAGCACAGTCCCACTGGAAATTCCAGTAATGGAGTAATTACCATCTATGTCAGAGAGTGAGCCTCTGGTTGTTCCTTTCACAACAACCGAAACACCTGGAATTGCAGCTCCGCTTTGATCCTTTATTGAACCTCTTATCGTTTTTTCCTGTTGCTGCCCTTCACTGACCTCTTTGTTGTGAATGTTGGAAATTACGATTGTTTTGTCAATCACTTTATACTTCAGGCTGGTAGGATCAACAATTTTCTGAAGGACTTCTTCAACCGTTGCATTATTTACTTTTAAGTCGATTTTTGCATTGGTGTCAAAATCATCATTACTGTAAAAAAATTCAAACTCACTTTGACTCTTGATATCTTCAAGAATCTGTTTGATTGAAGTGTTTTTGTAATTCAATTTAAAACGTGTGTTTTGTGAATAGGAGTTTGCCTGAACTCCCAAAATTGCAAGCAAAAAGCAAAACAAAGTTAATCGCATAAGAAATAGGAATTTAGATACACCAATTCCAAGCCGAATCGGCGGATGAACCATTTTTTTCATAAATTTGCATTATAGGGTTAAACAATTAGTGCTTTTATCCTGAACAGAGCCAAGCACTTTATTAACTTTAACTTACGGGATTTGTGACCAGCAAATCCCGTTTTGTTTTTCGTTTATTCTGATATGTATATTTTATCGCTTTCTTTCCTGAATTTTACTTTATTGGTTAATTGAATGATTCTTAGCGTATAATCCAACGACTTGTCTTTGTTTATCACACCACTGAATTTGTATTGTTTGATATTGGGTTTTTCAAATTCAAATTCAATATCATACCACCGTTCTAACCGTGGAACTAAATCTTCAAGTGTTTCATTATCAAAGTTAATTTTTCCTCCAATCCACGATTTATAGTCGGCAGCATTAACCTGATCAATATTAATCTGGTTCGTATTGCTAAGTATTGTAGCCCTGTCGTTGGGTTTCATCTCTACTTTTTTCTCGTGGTTCGAGAAGTCAATTTTACCTTCCAGCAGCACAACCTCCCTTTCTGCCGGATAGTTCTTTACATTAAAAATAGTACCATGCACTTCAATAGTCGAAGAACCATCAAGATTAACGACAAACTTTTTCTCAGCATCTTTTTTAACCTCAAACAAAGCCTCCCCGTCAAGTCTCACTTCGCGTTTGCTGATACCAAAATGGTTCGAATATTTTAGCGACGATCCTGAATTTAACCAAACTGTTGTCCCGTCAAACAATGTAAGGCTGGTTACTTGTCCCCTGGGTGAAGTCACAGTTGCATACACTTCGCTGCCCTGAACCGAACTCATTCGATAATAGTAATGCATGACTATCGAATTCAGGACAATAGCTCCTACGAAAATTGCCGCATACTTCAACCATTTATTCCAGTCAATCAAGCGTTTAGGTTTTAATCTTTGTTGAACCAGTTCCCATGCTTTTTCTTCAGATTCCAGGTTGCTAAGTTCTGTCACTAAATCCTTTACATCAAATATTCTTTTTGCATCAGTAAACTCATGGTGTTCACTGGCCAACTTCACCGGATCAAATTCTTTGTCGTTTATTTCTCCGTGAAGTGCCGATGCTATTTGTTCAAATTTATGTATCTCGTCGTTTTTCATTGTCAATATGAATGACACAGTTTTGATATAAAAGGGTGAACTGAATCTGAAAATTTAGTTCAGATTTTTAAAGAAAAATATCAATAAGTTGATAGTCAGTGAATTTAATTTATCCCGAAGCTGTTTGTAGGCTATGCCCATTTGTGTTTTAACCGTATTTTTCGAAATTTTAAGCTCGTCGGCAATTTCCTGGTAAGTATAATTTTGTTCGTAGGCAAGTCTGAATATCGCTTGACAACCTTGAGGCAATTCCCGGATGGCTTTATAAACTTTGGCAGCCATTTCCTCCCGGATAAATACATTTGAATTATCTTCTTCAGGTAGATCGATGAAAAGTTCCGAAAGAGAAACTGTTACGCTTTTGTTTCGCATAACCATGTTTAGCGTATGATTTTTAACCGCAATAAAAAAGTAATTTTTTAGATTGACATGAACCTGGAATTGAGCTCTCTTTTCCCAAAGTGTAACAAAAACATCTTGAACCAAATCTTCTGCCACGTGATAATCTTTTACATATCTCAATGCAATCAGGCAGGCGGCATGGTAATTAGTTCTAAAAAATACTCCAAATTCTGATTCCGAGCTTAGGTATTGATTAGTTTCCATGTTAATATTCATTCAATCGGGTTTGTATAGGCGTTGCAATTTTATCAAAACAAACCTTAAAATAAAAATGCCTGGCATATAATATTTTAGTATTGTCATTAGCGTCACTCGAACACTTTTATGATATACGTAGGGTTATAATTCTCATGGTATCCGTTAAAACCTCATTGAAGCATGTTGCGGAGTTTACTATTTCCAGGTGAGATAGCAGGCAATTTTTTCTAAAAGATTCATGACATTTTCGGAATATAAAATTTAAACATTAAAATATGTATATATGTATTTTAATTTGCATTTTATATTATTTTTGTATGTCAAAACTTTGAAGTTATGGATGTGAATGAAATCGTAGGAAGATATACGCCGCTGGCCAACGACTCGTGCTGTTTGTCGTGTGGTGGAGCAGTGGATAAAAGTGAAGTAAAAGCCGGTGAAGTTTGTGTTGATCTGGGAAGCGGTCGCGGAACCGATGTGTTGCGCCTGGCTGAGCAGGTTGGCGAAACGGGCTTTGTGTATGGGATTGATGTTACTGAGGAAATGATTCGCAAAGCAACATCTACAGCAGCAAAAATGGGTGTCGAAAATGTGAAATTTGTCCAGGCTGACCTGGAAGAAATTCCGTTACCCGACGAAACAGCCAACCTGATTGTTTCGAATTGTACGTTAAACCATGTTACCAACAAACGTAAAGTATGGGACGAAATTTATCGTATCCTGAAAAATGGCGGCCGGTTTGTGATCAGCGACATTTATTCGAGCGAGCCTGTGCCGGAAGAATATGCCAACGATCCCGCCGCTGTGGCTGAATGCTGGGCCGGTTCGATTACCCGCGATGAGTACATGAAAATCATCAAAGGCGCCGGTTTCCGTTACGTGCAGGTGCTGGAAGAAAGTCAGCCGTATCCGAAAGGGAAAATCAAGGTTTCGAGCTTTACAATTACTGCCGAGCGCGACGATTTTAGCTGTTGCGGATAAAAAGAGTTTCAAGTTTCAGGTTCCAAGTTCAGAAAGAAACGCGTGAATGCTAACCTCAGAGGGTGAAATATTTGCAGAAAATGAAAGAGTCCAGCCTACCCAAAGCGGAAAACTTTGGACTATCGAAAACACGATTTTAATTGCCCTGAAGGGGCAAAATATGAATAGCCCAGGCTTCGACGTGAGTTCAGCCGAACGGTAAGTGAGGAACGAACGTAGCCCCGGGAATTATGAAAAAAGCAAAATCCGTTCGCGAGTAAAGGTTTGTAAGAATGAAAAACTCATTTCGAACGGAATAACGATTCCGTTAATAAAATTGAAAGTCTGAGAGTATTTGGTTCAAAACCTGTACTTTTATACCTATAGTTTAATCAATTCAAAAATTCACTGAATGAAGAGTTTAGTAAAGAAAACCCGAAAGGGTCAGGTTAAACAAGCGCAATGCTGTGCCAAACAATCACAGATTATTGCCGGATGCCACGACTAAGGCATAGCCTTCCCCAGCCCCTCCGAAGGAGGGGAGTGGGGTGGTGTTTCAAATTCACATTTTGTAGTTTTTTATTGTTTTTTACTTTTCCCCCTTCGGGGGAATCAGAAGGGGGCCTCTCATGCAGCTTTCCAAATACAATATCATTTCAAAAATTAAAGATTCCGACGACTGGTTTGTTGTCAACGCGTTGTCGGGTCAGGCCGATGTGCTCGATCAGGAAACATACACGAGCCTGATTTCAGGAGAAGAAAATACTGAGTTTGCTGAAAATGGTTACCTCGTCGATCCGGCGCTGGAGAAAAAGCTTTTCAGGGAAAAATATCTGAAATTTCTGGACAATCGCGAAAACGACGAAGTTCAAATCTTTTTTGTGACCAATTACTCGTGCAATTTCGACTGTTCGTATTGCTACCAGGCGGGCTATGAAGCGCAACCTTTGGCTTTATCGAAACAGGTGATTGATGCCTTTTTTGATTACATTCAGAAAGAATTGGCTGGTCGGCGAAAATACATCACGCTGTTTGGCGGCGAACCTTTCCTGAATGCTCCCAAACATCGCGAAAACATTGAATACATCATTCGAAAAGCGGCTTCGCTCAACCTGGAAATTGCCGCGGTGACCAACGGCTATCACCTTCAGAAATACATAGGGATTTTGAAGAATGGCAGGATTCGCGAGATACAGGTGACGCTAGACGGAACGCGCGACATGCACAACCAACGCCGTTTTCTGAAGGGCGGTGACGCCACGTTCGACCGAATTGTGGCCGGAGTTGACGAGTTGCTGGCCAACAACATCCCGGTAAATTTGCGCATGGTGGTCGATCGTCAGAATATTCAGAATTTGCCCGATCTGGCGCAGTTTGCCATCGACAAGGGCTGGACCGCTTCGCCGATTTTTAAGACGCAACTAGGGCGAAATTACGAGTTGCACGAATGCCAGGCCAATCAGCAAAAGCTTTATTCCAGACTCAATTTGTATGAGGATTTGTATGAGTTGCTGAAGGCGCATCCACACATTAGCGAGTTTCACAGACCAGCCTTTTCGATCTCGAAATTTTTGTTCGAGCAGGGCGAAATGCCTGAGCCATTGTTCGATGCTTGCACCGGAACCAAAACAGAGTGGGCATTCGATTTCACCGGAAATGTGTATGCCTGCACGGCCACGGTGGGGAAGCAGGGCGAACGTTTGGGCACGTTTTATCCCGAAGTGAAGAAATACGCCGAAGCCGTTGAGGAATGGCAGGAGCGTGATATTTTGTCGATTCCGAAGTGCCGCGATTGCAATTTAAGCCTGATTTGCGGCGGAGGTTGTGCTTCGATGGCCAAAAACTACAACGGCTCGCTGCAAAGTCACGATTGCCGACCGGTTACCGAATTGCTTGAGTTGGGTATCGGGCACTATTTCAACGAATAAGAAAGACTAAACACAAAGTCACGAAGTCACAAAGAAAAATTAATTAAAGCATTATAAATGAGCAAATTTTAGTCTCTTATATTTTGTGTCTTGGTGTCTTCGTGTTTTTAAATCAATTAACCATGAAAGAAATTAATGCATCTGAATTCGAACCCGAAGTTTTGAAAGGTGGAAATGTTGTGCTGGATTTTTACAGTACGGAGTGCCCGCCTTGTGAAGCGCTTTTCCCCAAACTCGAATCGCTGGATCCGATGTTCAAAGGCGAAGTCCGGTTCATCAAAATTTTCAGGCAGGGAAACCGTGAACTGGCTGATCAACTAGGCGTAAAATCGTCGCCAACCTTGCTGTTTTATCAGGATGGAGAAGAAGTGACCAGCCGCCTTTCAGGAGGAATCAAGCGCTCGGAGATTATCCGCAACCTGAAAAGCGTGATTGGCAAGGAAAAGGTGAACGAGATTGTAGCCAAACAAAAGCCGATTGTGACCGATGTGGATGTAGCTGTTTTAGGCGCCGGACCGGGCGGGTTGACAGCAGGTTTGTACCTCTGTCAGGCAAAAATAAATACAGTTTTAATCGATATTGCATTGCCCGGCGGAAATGTTTCGACCACGCACGTGGTGTCGAATTACCCCGGATTTATTGATCCGCAGCCCGGATACATGCTTTCGCACAACATGTCGGAGCAAACCAAACGCTGCGGAACGACTTATAAAGTGGCTGTTGACGTGACGCATGTCGATTTGCAGAAAAAGGAAATCATGATCGACGGTCAGGAAACCATTCGCGCCAAACGAATCGTCATTGCTACTGGGACTTCGCCCAACCGTATCGGTATTCCAGGCGAGCTGGAGTTTAAGGGACAGGGCATTTCGTATTGCGCCACCTGCGATGCCAAGTATTTTGTGGATAAGGAAGTGGTGGTGATTGGCGGAGGAAATTCGGCCATCGAGGAAGCCGATTTTATCTCGAAGTTTGCCTCGAAAATTACCATCGTTCACCAGTTCGACCAGTTGCAGGCTAACAAAACGGCGCAGGAAAAAGCCTTTGCCAACCCAAAAATTTCGTTCCTGCTTTCGCACGAACCACGCGCCTTCCGCAAGGCTGGCGACAAAATGGAAGTGGAAGTTGAAGACCTGAAAACCAACGAAAAGAAGACATTAACTACCGACGGAATCTTCGTGTTTATCGGGCAAAAGCCAAACCTCGAAATCTTTGGGAATGAGCTGGAACTCGATCAGTGGGGCTACATTAAAACCGACGAAGACAAGCGCACCAACATCGACGGCGTGTTTGCCGTGGGCGACGTAACCAGCAAAAAGTACCGCCAGATTACCACCGCCATTGCCGACGGAACCATTGCAGCCATTGCAATTACGCGGGAAATCGGGTAATGGGTGCGGCGATTTTTAATCGCCGTAAATTTCGCGATTGAAAATCGCGACACCCATACTGCAACCCCTGATTCGAAAGCTAGTTTGCGGGTCAGGGGTTGTTTGTCTTAGTAGTCTGGCTGTTTGCCAAGTGATCGGATGACTTCGAGTCATCCGATCACTAATTTCCGCCGCACAAAGGTAACCCCCTTGATTTTGAAAAAAATAATAACTGAACATATTGGATTTGTAGATCGGGTGGTGTAGATTTGAGAGAAGTTATTGGGAAGTAATCTGTCGGTATTCATTAAAAGGTAGGTGTTGTGAAAAAATGGATGACAAATAGTAAATTTGTCAAATAAAAAGGATCGATTTCTTGAAAATAGAGCAAAATATATCAAGACTCAAATATTTGCTGTCACTGTATAAGATGACAGTAGATGAGTTGCTTGTGCTTGTCAATGAAGGACTTAAAGCAAAATTGAGTAAAGAAGACGTTTTTTCTAATGAAATTAAAGTAAATATCCTTAAAAGAATCGACAAGATTTTTAATAAAGGACTTCACTTTTATTTGGATCCAAAATCGCCGGAAGTATCTCAAGATGCTAGTATATTTTTTAGAAAGTCCGAATTTGGAACAGACCTTAATATTGGCGCCAAGAAAATAGTAAATCAGTTTGAAGAATTTAAAATTTCTCTTTCTGCAATCTCAAAATTGGCCGAATTGGATATTCAAAGGACTTTACCTGTTTTTAGAATAAATCATGACCCGAAATTAGTAGCCAAACAAATAAGAAAAGATTTATATCCTGAATTTAATTCAAATCCAAAAGAATTTCTTAGAGGTTTAATTTCAACTTTTGCTGAAAACAATATACTTGTATTTGAGTTTGTTGAGACGTGGAACAAGAAAGAAAAAGCTAACATTGATGGATTTTTTCTAACCCCAAATGTTATCGTTCTCAAAAGGCAACAGTCCTCTTTTAGGAGGGAAATTTTTACTTTAATTCATGAACTGGGCCACTACTTACTTAATGAAGAGGAAATTGAGCAATTAGATATTTTTAATTTTGGCAATAGTAAACTTTCGGCTATCGAACGATGGTGTAACGATTTCGCCTACTATTTTCTAGCGGGAGAGTTTAATGGTGCTTTTGAAAATATTGAAACTGCTGATGGCAATAATGATTACCACTTTGAATTAATAGGGAATATTTCAAAAAAGACACATCTTAGTCAGATTGCTTTATTTACGAAGCTTCTATATCAAAGGAAAATTAGTCAATATGCCTATAACAATATTAAAGCGGACTTTGATGAGCAATATCGCATTAGGCAGGAAGAACTAGAAAAGCAAAAGGAGCTTGACAAAATTCTTGGGCGAAAAAGCGAGGGACGAGCTCCTAAGCCTATGAATTCACCATTGCTAATATCAACTATCCAAACGGCATTCTATGAGGGAGTTATTAACGAATATGACGTTTGTAAAACTTTAAATATTTCGCCCGACAAACTAGAAAAATATTTACAATGAAAGTAGTAATCGACACAAATTCGCTTCTGTCGTTGGTTCGCTACTACTTACCTTTCGACAAGAAAGGGTTACTTTTCCAATTCATTAAAAATAAGATAGAAAAAGGTGAAATCATTATTATTGACAAGGTCCTTGAAGAATGTACTTACAATTCAAAAGGTATTGTTATTTCAAAACTGAATTATTTGAATGATAAGGATTTTCTGAAAGTAGCAAAAGTTCCATTTAAAACAGAATCTTTATTAGCGCCATCGCCAGCTAAATTTTTAAGACAGGTTGAAAGCCAATTTGTAAATTCGATTGTTAGGAAACAGAGGAAACTTACAGACACTGAATTTGAAAACCAAAAAAATGCATTCCTTAATAGTGCTGATATGAAGCAAATTATACTTTGCTTGAATTTGCAAAAAGATGGAGAAGAAGTGGTTTTAGTAACAGAGGAAACTGAAAGTAGCAACGATAATAAACTTTTTAAAAAGATACCTGCAATCTGCAAGGGGCTGAATATTGACACAATAACTTTACCTGAAATGCTAGAAAGATACGATGGTATAGATATTGATTTTCAATAGGATATTGCATTAAAAGGTAATTTCTTCCAACCAAAATAGATTTATCCTACATTTTTTTCGTCTCTCCTCTTGCAAATTCAAATTCAAAAACTAACTTTGTAATTCAAAGTACTTTTAAAGATATGAACACACCGAATCCCAAGGAAGACATTCAGGCCATCCGTGAAATCATGGAACGGTCGTCGAAGTTTATGTTGCTCAATA